>CAZZPE010000012.1:0-64715 GCA_964655855.1 uncultured Bifidobacteriaceae bacterium | reverse complement strand
TTCATGGCTTGGGAATAGCCCGTTTGCGGGAAGTTGGCAAGCGCAGTTTGTAGCAGCCGACGTGAGTCGGCTCCATCTAAAAAATGAGCGGACTCACGTCCGCTGCCATTGAAGCCGAATGCCGCAACGGTTTTCCGCTTTCCGCCTTCCGCTTTCCGCTTTAGCTTGGATTCATGTTTCGTCCCTGCATTGACCTGCATGAAGGCAAAGTGAAGCAAATCGTCGGCGGCACGCTTGGCGACTCCGGCTTGCGCACGAATTCTGTCTCCAAGAGACCAGCACGCTGGTTCGCCGAGCTTTACAAACGCGACTGTCTCGACGGCGGCCACGTCATCCAGCTTGGCTCCGGCAATGAAGCCGAGGCGCGTTCCGCACTGGCGGCGTTTCCGGGCGGACTGCAAATCGGCGGCGGCGTGAACGCGCAGAATGCGCGCGGCTGGCTCGACGCCGGCGCGTCGCATGTCATCGTCACAAGCTGGGTCTTCCGCGAGGGTCACGTGGATTGGACGCGGCTGGCTGAACTGGTGAAGGCCGTCGGCATAAGCCGGCTGGTGCTGGATTTGAGCTGCCGAAAAAGAGTCCAAAGTCCAATGCCCAAAGCCCAAAGCCCGGAGGCAGCGGGCGGCTTTGAACTTCGCTCCGATTATTTCGTCGTCACCGACCGCTGGCAGAAGCTCACGGAACTGGCCATCACGCCGGAAAATTTGCAGAAACTCGCCGGAAGCTGCGCCGAATTTTTAATCCACGCGGTTGACGTGGAAGGCTTGTGCCGCGGCATTGACTGTGATCTGGTTGAGATGCTTGGCCGCTGGACGCCGATTCCGGCGACTTACGCTGGCGGCGCAAATTCGCTGGCGGACTTGGAGGAAGTCACGCGGCTGGGCCAAGGGAAAGTTGATCTGACCATCGGCTCGGCGCTGGACATCTTTGGCGGGAGCGGCGTGAAATACGAGGACTGCGTAACATTCAACCGCCGCTGCCAAGAAATGAAAAAGTCAGAAGTCAGAAGTCAGAAGTAACTTCAGAAAACTGGTCGGTTCAAGCTCCGCCGGGCTGGTCAGCGAACAGCGCGGCGATGACAAATCGGAATTCGGGGATCAGATTTTCCGTCAGCACTTCGCTGCCCGCCAGGATGCCCTTGAGCGCCAGGCCGAATTCCATGCTGTGATAGATTTCCACGTTGTCGTAACGCGGGTCAACCATCCACAAGCGCGGCACTCGGATTTGTTCGTAAACCTCTTTCTTCACAACAGTGTCAGTTCGGTGGTCGTTGCGGCTGATGATTTCGACCGCCAGCCAGAGTTTGCCGGTGGCCACGGTCACAAGCGCGAGATCAGGGCAGATGGCCGTGGAGCGGGAGACTTGGATCCGGGTGCGCGGCGCCAGCAATTGTGTGCCAGCCAGATTTGCCAAGCTGGCGGTCATCGCCGCGTGCAGGCGGTCGCAGATTATTTCGTGCCGCCCATCCGGCGCGGAACGCGGCAGCGATGCGCCATCCAGGATTTCCTCATAGGGCCTGCTCATTGCCCAAGAGCAAACCAGCGTTTGGCGCGGACGGCAAGCGGCGTTTTTCCGTCAAAACAAGCTTGCCAACCGGCGTGTGGATGGCTAACTTTCATGTTCTTTTGATAAATTTATGGCAGTAAAAATTCGCATGAAGCGTGTCGGGGCCAAAAATGCCCCGTATTTCCGCATTGTGGTGGCTGACAGCCGCAGTCCGCGCGATGGCAAGTTCATCGAGGAAATCGGCTCATATCAGCCGTTGAAAAAGGGCGACAATTTTACCCTGAAGCTTGACCGCGCCCAATACTGGGTCAGCAATGGCGCGCAGCCGAGCGACACCGTCGCCAGCTTTATCAAGAAGGCCGGCAAGGCGGCGACGGCGGCTTGATTTGATTTTTGCGATGCAGGAGTTTCTGGAATATGTCGTCAAAGGACTCGTGCAACACCCTGATGCGGTCAGCATTACGCCGGTGGAGCGCGGAGGCATGACGGTTTTTGAGTTGCGCATGGACGCGTCGGACGTGGGCAAAATCATCGGACGGCAGGGGGTGACGATCAACGCCATCCGTTCCTTGCTGCTGGCCGGCAGCGCGAAGAAAGGGCTGCGTTGCTCGGTGGAGATTGTAGAAGACAGTCGGTAGTCAGCGGTTGGTGGTCGGTAGCAACCAGCGCGCGAGTTTTAACTGTTGACCATTAACTATTGACCACGGACTGATGAAAATTGACGTGCTGACCCTTTTCCCGGCGATGTTTGCCGGGCCGCTCGATGAAAGCATCATCCAGCGCGCGCGCAAGGCGGGTTTGCTGGATTTGAAAATCCACAACCTGCGCGACTGGACGCACGACCGGCACAGGACGGTGGACGACCGGCCGTTCGGCGGCGGACCGGGAATGTTGCTGAAGCCGGAGCCGCTTTTTGAAGCGGTGGAAAGTTTGAAGCGCGTGGAAACGAAAGTGATTTTACTTTCGCCGGTGGGAAGAAAGTTCGACCAGTCCATTGCGCGGGAACTGGCGAAGGGAAAAAATTTACTGCTCGTCACCGGCCATTACGAGGGCTTTGACGAACGGGTGCCGAAAACGCTGGCAGATGACGAGTTGTCCATCGGCGATTACGTGCTGACGAACGGCGCGCTGCCCGCGATGGTGGTGATTGACGCGGTGGCGCGGCTGCTGCCCGGAGTTTTGGGCGATGACGAAAGTTCGCGCGACGAATCGTTCAGCCACGGGTTGCTGGAGTATCCGCAATACACGCGGCCGGCGGAATTTCGCGGGATGAAAGTCCCGGACATTTTGGTTTCCGGCAACCACGCCGAGATTGAAAAATGGCGGCGCGAACAGGCGAGGTTGCGGACGGAAAAACAGAGACCGGATTTGATGAAGTAAAATCGGTAGGGACGAGCTGCTGTTCGTCCGGCTGCGCGGCAGCGCAGCCCTACCAAGAAAGAAAATTTTATGAACCAGGCATTACAAGACAAAATTGAGTCGGAACAGTATCGCAAGGACGACGCGAAGTTCGAGGTCGGCGACAGCGTGCGCGTGCATACCAAGGTCGTGGAAGGAGACAAGGAACGCATCCAGATTTTCTCCGGCGTCGTTATCGGCAAACGAGGCCGCGGCCTGAACGAGACGTTTGCCGTGCGCCGCATCAGCTATGGCGAAGGCGTCGAGCGCATTTTCCCGTTGCACTCGCCGCGCGTGGACAAGATTGAAGTCGAACGCCAAGGCTCGGTGCGCCGCGCCAAGCTCACCTACCTGCGCAAACGCCTCGGCAAGGGTGCGACGCTGGTGAACGAAAAGCAGGAAAAAACCGCGGCCGCGCCGTCGAAGTAATTCTCCAACCGCTTTCACGAAGGCGAGGCGAAAGCCCCGCCTTTTTTTATTGCCGGTTTGAATCCAGATGGTTTGCGACGTCGTTGGCGCCGGCGACGATTTCCTTGCGGGTCTTGAAATCCCGGATGCGGACGTAATCGCTGTTTTCCAGGCGCACGGTGTAGGCCACCTTCAATTCCTGCGCGCGTTTGAACTGCTTGTCAGGCTTGGCGGGCGTGAGCGGATATTCCACGGCAAATCCGCCGGCGCGCAAATCGTGAATGAGCTTCAGTGATTGTGCGCGCAAGCTTTCGTCTTCGATCAAAACGAAAATGTCCGTGGTTGTGTCGAATTTCGGCAGCAGGCCGCGCGCCTTGAGCAGTTCCAGCAGCACCACGTCGCCCATGCCGAAGCCGAGCGCGGGCAGGGCCACCTTGCCGCCGCTCAAGAGCTTGATGAGATTGTCGTAGCGCCCGCCGCCGGCGATGGCGCGGAACTCGCCCTGGACATCAAAGGCTTCAAACACGACGCCGGTGTAGTAGGCGAGGCCGCGAATGACGTGATAATCCACCTTCGCGAAATCGCGCAGGCCGCGCGCGGCGAGATTTTGCAGGATGCTTTCCAGCTCGGCGGTCGGCTTGCCCGATTCGATGAATTGATTCACTTCCGTGAGCGAAAATCCCAGCGCGGTCAGCTTCTTTCCCGATTCTTCGGCCGGCGTTCGCTCCATTTTGTCAATGACCTGAAAGAATTCGTATTCGTGCGCATGGTCGGCCCGCCCTTCGGACTTGGACCTTTTCCCCTCGTAAAACTCATGCCAGGCGTTTCGGCTGCTCAAGCGGATGACGAAATCCTTCTCCGTCAGGCCGAATGCCCGGAGCGCGTCAATGAGCAGCGCGATCAATTCCGCGTCCGCCGCCGGATCGCTTTCGCCGATCAGGTCGGCGTTGAACTGAAAGTGTTCGCGCAGCCGGCCCTTCTGCTGTTTCTCGTAGCGGAAGAGCTGCGGGATGGCGAACCACTTGATGGGCTTTTTGTAATTGCGCTCGTGCGCGGCGACCATGCGCGCGAGCGTGGGCGTCATTTCCGGGCGCAGCGCGACATGCCGGTCGCCCTTGTCCTTGAAATCGAACAGTTGTTTGACGATTTCCTCGCCGCTTTTGGTGGTGAAAAGCTCGAGCGATTCGAGCGGCGGGCCGTCGTATTCGCGGAAATTGTAGCGCCGCGCGGCGGTGCGCCATTTTTCAAAGATGTATTGGCGCGCGTCGGCGCTCCACACGTCGGTGTGCGGCAGCGGTTCGGGATAAAAATCGCGGAATCCGGGCAATCGTTCCATGGCCGCAGAATATCCGCCGCGGGCCGTCCGCGCGAGACTTTTTGGCTACGCGCCGGGCGCGAGCTTGAAGACTTCGATACGCAATTCCTTGCCGGCCTTGAATTTCACCATTGAGCGCGCGGGGATGGCCACGTCGGCGTCCGGCTGCCTCGGATTGCGACCGACGCGCGCCTTGCGGATTTTGATTTCAAAGACGCCGAAGTTGCGCAGCTCCACCTTGTCGCCCTTGGCGAGCGCCTCGGCGATGTAATCCAGCGTTTTTTGAACCACGTCAAAAACCTGCTGCTGGTTTAGGCCGGTTTCCCCGCTGATGCGGGTGACGATGTTGCGTTTGGTCAGGGTCATGGCGGAGTTTGTTTTGGGTTTCTGATTTTCACTGCACAATGCGGATGGTCCAAAAATCGCTGGCCAGGCTGGAGTCGGTGACATAGGCGTAGGGCAGCGTAAAATAACCCTTCATGCCCCAGTCGGCGCCCCATGAATTGCGAACGATGAACCACTGTTTCGCATCGTCGTAACCGACGCCGGCCACCGCGTGGCCGCCGATGACGGCATCGCCGCTCTGCGGCAGCGTGGCGTGGCCGGTTTTGGCGACGGACGCGCTTTCAAAACTTTCATAGACCGTAAAGCCAAAAACAAACGGATAGCCGGAGGCGAGACAGCCCTTGAGCTGGCTCAACGTCTGCGTCATGCGCTGATACAAAACCACCCTGTATTTGCGCGCGTCGGCATAACAGGCCGCAGACGGCTTGGTTTTGAATTTGGCGATGACATACGGCCATTCCGTTTCCGGGCAGTCGCCCTGTTTGGCGACGCTCTTCATGCCGTCGCGGATTTGCGCGCCGCTGTCCGAAGCCGTGGAGTGCTCGATGGCGCGCTCGTTGTAATAAATGAACAGGCGCGACGGCGTGAAATCCGGGGCGAGTTTCTGCTTCAGGCGGTCAAACTGAATCGCGCCGGCGATGGCGTTGGCCGTGCAACTCCCGAGCTGGCCCTGATCATAAACCGGCGGGCATTGCGCGCGAAGGTCGGCTTTTGCCGGCAGCGCGCCGGCCATTTCCGCCGGTGCCGCGTAAAGCTGGTCGCGGTGATCCGGCAAATCGGGCAGCCACCCGTAGCGGGACACTTTGAAAGGCATGGGTTTCTGTTAGCAAAAACCGCGCAAAATGTCCACTGAAATCAGCCTTGCCAACGCGGTTCCCGCCACTGCGGCGGGAAATTATTTTCCCGTTTGCACGCTGCCGGTGATCTCGCGCACGTCGCCGATTTTGTTGCGTTCCATGAAATCTCGGATGCCGGCGATGACCTGCAACGGCGTCTGCGGCTCGTAAAAATTCGCCGTGCCCACGGCCACCGCCGTCGCGCCCGCCATTAGAAATTCAATCGCGTCGTCCGCGTTCTGGATGCCGCCCATGCCGATGATCGGAATCTTCACCGCCTTGGCCGCCTCCCAGACCAGTTTGACGGCAATCGGTTTGATGGCCGGGCCGGTCAGGCCGCCGGTGACGTTGGCGAGCTTCGGCTTGCGCGTTTTGATGTCAATCGCCATCGCCGGAAAACTGTTCGTCACCGCCAGCGCGTCGCTGCCGGCGTCCTCGGCGGCCTTCGCGAATGGCGCGATGCTCGGCACATTCGGACTCATCTTCGTGATGAGCGGCAGCGCCGTCACCTTGCGGCACGCCGCGACGACCTGCGCGAGCAATTTCACGTCCGTTCCGAATTGCGCGCCGCCTTCCTTGATGTTCGGGCAGGAGACGTTCAGCTCCAGCGCGCCAACGCCGCCCAGCGCGTCGAACCGCCGCGCCACCTCGGCGTATTCCCCGACGGTCGTGCCCCAGATGTTGATGATCACCGGCACTTTCAGCGACTTGAGGAATGGCCAGTATTTTTTGATGAAGCCGTCCACGCCCGGCCCTTGCAGGCCGATGGCGTTGAGCATGCCGCTGCTGGTTTCGGCGGTGCGCGGCGTGGGATTGCCGGGAACCGGATTCAGCCGGATGCCCTTGACCGTGACCGCGCCGAGCTGGTTCAAGTCAATCAACCGCGCATACTCCGCGCCGTAGCCGAATGTGCCGGACGCCACCGTCACCGGATTTTGCATCCGCAGCTTGCCGATTTTAACGGACAGATTCATTGCCGCGAAACTTAACTGTTCAGGACTTGCGACTCAATTCACAAAAACTCCACCAGCAAAAGTCCGATGAAAAACAGCTTTCGCCCGGACAACTTCATCCGCCGCCGGATTCAATCTGCCACCCGCCGGGCCCGGTTTGCCGGTCAAAAGATCGCTTCGGCCGGTCAACTTATTGCATCTGCGTTGGCCGGATGACCCTGTGCGGTTTCCGCCCTCTGATTTATGTTAATTCGTGCAAGTCATGTCAAGTGCCCGGTTCGCGGGGGCACTCGCCCCACCTCTGGTTTCGTGCATTTCACGGCTCAACTCTGCGTTTCCGCGTCTCTGCGGCTCATCCTTTCTGGAAAACCAGTTCGCCATCCTTCGCCGTCACCTGATTTTGTCGCTCCGCCTTCACCAAAGCCATGGCGCGACTCCCGGCCTTGGTTTTGTTCTTATTTGACCTTGAACACCAAGCCCTCACTGTTGGCGGTGACTTTGATCCGGTCGCCGGGCTTGAACTCGCCTTCGAGCAGTTTCATGGAGAGCGGATTCAGCAATTGCTCCTGCACGGCGCGTTTGAGCGGGCGCGCGCCGAATTGCGGGTCATAGCCCTCCTTCGCCAGCAGTTTCTTCGCGGCGGCGTCCACGTCCAGCGTCAGGTTTTGCTGCGCAAGCCGTTTTTCCAAGCGCCCGATTTGGATTTCCACAATCTTTGCCAGTTCTTCTTCGTCGAGGCTTTGGAAAATAATGACGTCGTCCACGCGGTTCAGGAATTCCGGGCGGAAATTTCTTTTCAACTCGGCCATGACCGCTGTTTCCATTTCCGCTTTCCGCTTTCCGCTTTCCGCTTTTTCATAAAACTCCTGGATGATCGGCGAGCCGAGGTTGCTGGTCATGATGACGATGGTATTCTTAAAATCCACCGTGCGGCCCTGGCCGTCGGTGAGCCGGCCGTCGTCGAGCACCTGCAACAGCACGTTGAAGACGTCGTGATGCGCCTTTTCGATCTCGTCGAAGAGCACCACGGAATACGGACGGCGGCGCACGGCCTCGCTGAGCTGGCCGCCTTCCTCGTAACCGACATAGCCCGGCGGCGCGCCGATGAGCCGCTGCACGGAAAACTTTTCCATGTATTCGCTCATGTCCATCCGGATCATGGCCTGCTCGTCGTCGAAGAGAAATTCCGCCAGCGCGCGCGCCGTCTCGGTCTTGCCTACGCCGGTCGGGCCGAGAAAAATAAAGGAGCCGATGGGCCGGTTCGGATCGCCCAGCCCCGACCGCGCGCGGCGCACGGCGTCGGACACGGCCTTGAGGGCGGCCTTCTGCCCGATGACGCGCTGTGCCAGACGATCTTCCATTTTCACGAGCTTCTGCCGTTCACCTTCAAGCATCCGCGAAACGGGAATGTGCGTCCACGCCGCGACAACCTTGGCGATGTCCTCGTCGGTGACTTCCTGGCGTAACAGCGAAGTTCTCGTTGTTTCCGATGACTGCCTCTCGATTTTCGACAGCTTCTTTTCCAAATCGGGAATCTTGCCGTATTGAATTTCCGCCGATTTGGTCAGATCGCCTTTGCGCCGAGCCTGTTCCAGTTCAATCTTCGCCTGCTCCAACTGCGACTGCACAACGCTGACGGCATTGACGGCGGCTTTTTCGTTCTGCCATTGCGCCGTGAGCGCCTTGGATTTGTCCTTCAAATCGGCGAGTTCCTTTTCGAGCCGCTTCAGCCGCTCCTTGCTCGCGGCGTCTTTTTCATTGGCCAGCGACGTGCGTTCGATTTGCAGTTGCAAAATCTGCCGGTCCAACTGGTCCAGTTCCGTCGGCTTGGAGTCGAGTTCCATCTTGATGCGCGACGCCGCTTCGTCCACCAGGTCAATCGCCTTGTCCGGCAAAAACCGGTCCGTGATATAACGATTTGAAAGCGTGGCCGCCGCTACGAGCGCGGAATCCTGAATGCGCACGCCGTGATGCACCTCGTAACGCTCCTTCAGCCCGCGCAAAATCGCGATGGTCGCCTCGACCGTCGGTTCGTTCACCTGCACCGGCTGGAAACGGCGTTCCAGCGCCGGATCTTTCTCGATGTGCTTGCGATATTCGTCCAGCGTCGTCGCGCCGATGCAGCGCAACTCGCCGCGCGCGAGCTGCGGCTTCATGATGTTCGCCGCGTCGCTGGAACCTTCCGCCGCGCCTGCGCCGACGATGGTGTGAAGCTCGTCAATGAACAAAATGATTTTCCCCTCGCTCGCGGTGATCTCCTTGAGAAACGCCTTGAGCCGGTCCTCGAATTCGCCGCGAAACTTGGCGCCGGCAATCATCGCGCCCAAATCCATCGCCACGAGCCGTTTGTTCTTCAGCGATTCCGGCACATCGCCGCTCACGATGCGCCGCGCCAGCCCTTCGGCGATGGCGGTTTTGCCTACGCCCGGCTCGCCGATAAGAACGGGATTGTTTTTCGTGCGGCGCGTCAGCACCTGCATCACGCGGCGGATTTCCTCATCGCGACCGATGACCGGATCAATCTTCCCCTGCCGCGCCAACGCCGTGAGATCGCGCCCGTATTTTTCCAGCGCTTGAAATTTTCCTTCCGGCTGCTGGTCGGTCACGCGCTGATTGCCGCGCAATTCCGCGAGCGCCTTGAGCACCGCGTCGCGCTTGAGTCCGTGCGCGGTGAAAATTTTCTTGAGCGACAGACTGGCCTCGTCGAGCAGGCCGAGCAGCAGATGTTCGGTGCTGACGAAATCGTCCTTGAGCTTGCCCGCCTCGGACTGCGCGGCGTCGAGCGCCTTGTGCAAATCGCGACCGGCGTAGGGGTCGCCACCGCCCTGGACCTTGTGCCGGCGCGCCAGTTCGGCTTCCAAATCCGGCTTCAACCGCGCCACACGCACGCCAATGCGTTCCAGCAGATCGGGAATGAGGCCCTCGGTTTGGCCAATGAGCGCGAGCAGCAGATGCTCGCCGTCCATTTCTTGGTGCGAATGTTCGCGCGCGAGCCGTTGCGCGTCCTGCAACGCCTCCTGCGATTTCAACGTGAGTTTGTCAAGTTGCATGACTAATCAAATAAACCGAAAGCGCGCCGCGTCAAGTCTTGTAAAAACCATCTGGCCGCAGATTGGCACGGATGAACCGCCCTGACGCCAGGGCGCTGACACAAATTCCATGGTTGGGAAGCCCCGTGAACCAGCTTTCGTATTTGCCACCGGCACGTTGTTTGTGTCGGCAACCCGAACGTGCGGCACCGTCGGGGTTGAGCCGTCGGCGCGGGAGAAAACGACCAACCGGTTCGCGGCCTTCAGACGACAGACGGAAGCGGCTGATCAAATGCGGCGTCCGATTATTCCGGCTCGACCCACTTGTTGTGTTCCTTGATGAGATCCACAAGGCGGTCCACGGCCTCGGCTTCGGGGATGTTGAACTTGATGGCCTGCTTGCCGACGTAGAGGTTGATCTTGCCGGGTGCGCCGCCCACGTAGCCGAAATCGGCGTCCGCCATTTCGCCGGGGCCGTTCACGATGCAGCCCATGATGGCGATCTTCACGCCCTTGAGGTGCTCCGTGCGCGACTTGATGCGCGCCGTCACGGTCTGGAGATTGAACAGCGTCCGTCCGCACGAGGGGCAGGCGACATAATCGGTCTTGAACGAACGGCAGCCCGCCGCCTGCAAAATGTTGAAAGCCAGCCGCAGCGACTGACCCGCACCGGATTCGCCGCGAACCAGAATCGCGTCGCCAATCCCGTCCGCCAGCAGCCCGCCGATAACGGCAGCCGCCCGCAGCAGGGCAATTTTGGGCGGTGTAGCGTCGACGCTGTGCGCCGATGAGTCGAGCCGCAGGCTCGACGCTACAGGAATGTCATTGAGGCAATCTTTCAGAAGAATGGGATTGTTGCGTCCGAGCCGTTTCAGTTTTGCCGCGAGCAGCCGGAAGGCGGTGATGGCCGGCAGTTTCACGCCGTCTTTGACGGTCACAAGCTGCGTGTCACAGTTGATTTCAAAGTCCCGCGTCGGGTCAATCTCGGCGATGTTCAGGTCTTCATAAACTGCTTCCGGTTTCACGTCGTCCTTGGGCCGGATTTTCTTCGCGACCTTGTCCCAGGTCGTCTTGGTGACGACGACGCGGATGAGCTGGTTGCCGCCGCATTTGATGTTTTCCGCCAGCTCAATCTCCGGCGTTTCGCGGCGCGAAAAATGGAAGGGATCAAACGGAAAAGTAGCAGCCGCCGCAAGCCGGCTCTGATCATTTAATTTGAGCGGACTCACCTCCGCTGCCACGGAAAGGATTGGAATCTGCGCCAGCAAATCGCGGCAGACCTCGATTTCGCGCGGGGAATCCTCGGTGAGCGAGACGCGGATGGTGTCGCCGAGGCCATCGCAGAGCAGCGAACCGATGCCGATGGCGGACTTGATGCGGCCATCCTCGCCTTCGCCGGCCTCGGTGACGCCGAGATGGATGGGATAATTCCACGATTGCGGATTGCGGATTGCGGATTGCGGATTGAATTCCCGTTCGTCCAATTCATTCAGCCGCGCGACCAAAAGACGGTAGCACTCGATCATTACCTTCGGGTTGGACGACTTCATGGAGAACTTGAAGTTGTGGAAGTCGTGCTGGCGGCAGATGCGGGCGAATTCGAGGGCGCTCTCGACCATGCCCAGCGGCGAATCGCCGTAGCGGTTCATAATGCGGTCGGAAAGGGAGCCGTGATTCGTGCCGATGCGGATGGCGCGCTTGAGCCGCTTGCATTCGAGCACGAGGGGCGTGAATTTTTCCTCGATGCGCCTCAATTCCTCCGCATATTGCGCGTCGTTGTATTCCTTGACGGCGAATTTCTTGGAGTCGGCGTAATTGCCGGGGTTCACGCGGACAACCTCGACCCATTTCACGGCCTCCATCGCGGCTTCGGGCTTGAAATGGATGTCGGCGACAATCGGCACGGTGACGCCGCGCTGGCGGAGTTCCTTGACGATGTTCTCCAAATTCGCGGCGTCCTTGACGGTCGGGGCGGTGATGCGGACGATCTGGCAGCCGACGGCGACGAGTTCAAGCGTCTGCTTCACGCACTCGGCGGTGTCCATGGTGTCGCAGGTGAGCATGGACTGCATGACGACGGGATGGTTCCCGCCGATGATGACGCCGCCGCGCGCCGGGTCGCCGATGGTGATTTCGCGCGTCTGGCGGCGGTGATGAAGGAATGGAGATTCGCAGTAGCGCATGAATTATTTCGCGGGCACGGTGGCGGCATCGGCGGGCGGCGCGGATTGCTGGATTTGCACGTCGGTTTTGAACATGGCGCGGTAAAGCCCGACCCGCTTGAGGTCGCCAAAAACGGTGATGTAAAGCATGAACGACATCAGCAGCACAAAGAAGCCGGTCGTGGCGTATTCGACAAATTTGAGGCTCAAGGGCCGGCGGAAAATTTTCTCAATGACCGCCAGCAAAATGTGCCCGCCATCGAGCACGGGAATCGGCAGCAGGTTGATGAACGCGAGGTTGATGTTGAGCAGCACGAGGAAGCTCAACGCGAGGCGGTAGTCGCTGTTCACCTGCGAGGCGAGGATGGCCAGAATGCCCACCGGGCCGGACAAATCTTTTGCGCCCACGCCGGTCTGCCGGGAATGCGCCAGCGCGCTGAAAGTGTCGAACATCTTCACGCACACATCCCTGACCTGCGCCCAGGGCGTCGGGTGCTGCACCTCGTAGACGCCCGCGCTGAAGATGATGCCGATCCGGGCGCGTTTGGTGGCCGGGTCGTATTGCGGCGTCACGATCACGCTTTTCCGTTCATTTTTCCGGTCGAAAACAATTTCGCACGGCTTGCCCGCCAATTTTGAAATCAACTCGATCATCTGGTCCTGGCCCGGCACCGGGGCGCCATTCACGGACAGAATCTTGTCGCCCGATTGCAGCCCCGCCGCCGCGGCCGGCCTGCCGCTTTCCACCGCGCCGATGACCGGATGTTCGCGCGGATCGAGGTTCAGGGTTTTCAGGCCGATGACGTCATTGACCGTGGCGGTCAGGTTGAAGGTGTTTGAAACGCCGGCGTGTTCAACCATCACCGGAATCACATTGGTGCGGGCGAGCATCGTGAACTCCATCACGTCCTCCCACGACTTGATGGGCTTGTTGTCCACCATGACCACCCGGTCGCCTTCGCGAATTCCCAGCCGGCCCTCCGGCGAGGCGGGATCAACCTTGCCGATGACCGGCTGGCTGTCCGGCACGGGCAGGCCGACAAAATAAACCACCGTCGCGATGGCGAAGGCGAACACGACGTTCATGAACGGCCCGGCGAAGGCGACAAGAATCTTGTGCAACGGCGGCGCGGGCGGAATTTCCTCCGTGGATGTTTCTTCGATAGATTCCTTTGTCATCCGCGCAGTCACACCGTATTTCGTGCTGACCTTGGTTTTGCTTCCGCCCTCGATGGATTCGGCAGTGATCATCTGCGGCAGCTTCACGAAGCCGCCGGCGGGAATCCAGCGCAGCGAGTATTCGACCCCATCGCGCTTCCAACTGTGAATTTTCGGGCCGAAGCCGATGGCGAATTCCTCCACCTTCATCCCCAATTTGCGTGCCGTCAAAAAATGTCCAAGCTCGTGCAGGAAAATGGACGCGCCGAACGCCACCACCACGGCGGCAATCACATAAATGATGTTCAGGATGGTCATGAAAAACAGTCCTCAACCGAGTATAACAGCGAAAAGGCTTTCCGCCATCAAATTGACGTTGAGCGCCGCGCCCAGTGGTCCGCCTCCAGAATCTGCTCCAGCGTCGGGTGCGGCACGGTTTTGTGCGCGTTGATCGTGCGCCCCACCATTTCGAAGATTTGTGGAAAATTTATTTTGCGGTTCACGAACGCTTCGACCGCGACTTCGTTCGCGGCGTTCAAAACAGCGGGCAGCGTGCCGCCGATTTCCCCGGCCTTGCGCGCCAGTCCGAGGGATGGAAACCGCTCCAAATCCGGCTCCTCAAAGGTGAGGCCGCCAAGTTTGGTGAAATCCGTCTGCACACGCCCGCTCGGCGCGCGGTCGGGATGGGTGAGCGCGTATTGAATCGGCAGGCACATGTCCGGCGTGGACAATTGCGCGAGCAGCGAGCCGTCCACAAACTCGACCAGCGAATGCACGATGCTCTGCGGATGCACCAGCACGCCGACACGCGCCATCTCGACGTCGAACAGCCAGCGCGCCTCAATCATTTCCAGCCCCTTGTTGAACAGCGTCGCCGAATCAATCGTGATTTTCCGGCCCATGACCCACGACGGATGCTTGAGCGCGCGCTCGACGGTGATTTCGGAAAATTTTTCCTTTGGCCAATCCTTCCTGCTCCGGAACGGGCCGCCGGAAGCCGTGAGCCAGAGCTTGCGGACGGAACTGGAGGGCTTGCCGTCGAGGCACTGGAAAATCGCCGAGTGCTCGCTGTCCACAGTGAGAACGCGGACGCCGTATTTGCGCGCCTCGCTCATCACGATTTCGCCGGCCATGACGAGGATTTCCTTCGACGCGACGGCGATGTCCTTGCCGGCGCGGATCGCGGCAAGCGCGGGCTGCAAACCGGCGGTGCCGACAATCGCGATCAAAACGATGTCCGCGCCCGGCAGCGTGGCCAGTTTCATCAGGCCGTCCGCGCCGGAAAAAACCTTCGTCGTAAATCCCAGCCCGTTTTGGATTTCCTTCGCCTTCGCCGGGTCGGTAATGGAGACGGCGTCCGGCCGGTGCTTGCGGGTTTGTTTGAGCAGCAAGTCGGCATTGCTGCCCGCGGCGAGGCCGATCAGGCGGATGCGGTCCGGCAAATCCTCGGCCACCTTGATGGTGCTGGTGCCGATGGAGCCGGTGCTGCCGAGGAGAACGACTTTTTTCATTTTAGCCACGGATTTTCTCAAGCCCGAATCCGAATGGGAAGTTTTATCCGCAGATTTCGCATATGCCGCAGATGGGAAAAGAAATCTGTGAAATCTGCGCAATCTGCGGGTGAACTCCACATTCCGCATTTGCAGCGGACTTTTTTTCGGTCGGTATTGGGCGCAAGGACGACAACAAACTTGTCTTTGTGTCATTTATTCAAAAGAATCCGTTCCATGAAATCTCTGCAATTTTTTATCGTGGCATTCCTCGCCGGCCTGTGTTCCGTTTTTGCGGCGAGCGCGGATGGCGGGCGCGCGCAGGTGCTGCTGTCGGGCGCGGACTGGCAGTTCACCGGCGCGGGTTCCAATTCCACCCTGCCGGGAATCGGCTCGGATGGATTTGTCTCCGCGCCGTGGCAGACGGCAAGCGTGCCGCACGTTTTCCAGACGCGCCAGCATTTCGACGAAATCACGCAGGGCTGGTATCGCCGGGATTTTGCTGTGCCGGCGGATTTTTCCGGCCGGCGGCTTTACCTGGTGTTTGAAGGCGCGGCGACGATTGCGGATGTCTATGTGAACGGCCAGCACCTGGGTCAGCATCGCGGCGCCTACACGCGGTTTGTTTTTGACGCGACGGAGGCCTTGCATCCCGGCACCAATACGCTGGCCGTCCGGGTGGACAACGATCCCAAGGATTACGCCGACTGTCTGCCCAGCCACAGCCGGCTTTACACGGTCTGGGGCGGACTCTATCGCAAAGTCTGGCTCGTCGCGACCGATCCGCTGCACATTGATCCGACGGATTTCGCGTCACCGGGCATTTACATCACGCCAAAAAATATTTCCGCCGACAGCGCGGATCTTTCGATCAAGGTGCTTTTGCGGAATGCCTCCGCCGAAACGCAAAACGCCGAAGTCCGCGCGACATTGCTCGATCCCGCCGGCGCGGCGGTGAAAACTTTTACTGGCAAAGCCGTTGTCGTGTCGAATCAACAAGCGACGGTCGAGTTGAACGGCAGCGTGCCGAGTCCCAAGCTGTGGTCGCCGGCCGTGCCGAATTTGTATCATGTCAAAGTGGAGGTGTTGCGCGACGGCGAGGTGGTGGATGCGGTCACGCAGCCGACCGGTTTTCGCAATCTCGTTTTCGACACCGCAACGGGCCGTGTGACGTTGAATGGCAGGCCGATCATTCTTGCGGGCGCGGACTTGCATCAGGAAATCGAGTCCAAGGCCTCGGCGATGTCCGACGATGATTTTCGCGCCAACTACGCGCTCATGCGGGACATGGGTGCCAACTGGATCCGGCTGCCGCATTATCCGCACGCGCAACTGGAATATGATCTGTGCGACCAGCTTGGGATTTTCTGCTGGGCGGAAAATGGCCACAGCAATGCGGAGAGACAGGACCTGCCCGGGCCGACGGCGGACCGCATCACCACGGAAATGGTGAAGCAGAATTACAATCATCCGTCCATCGCCGTCTGGTCGGTCGGCAACGAGGCGGGCGAGGACGTGGCCGACCGCGAAGTGCCGGTCGTCAAGGCGCTGGATTCCACGCGCCTCGTGGTTGTGGCCAACATGAAATCCACCAACGCGGATTTTCACGGCATCAATTCCTATCCCGGCTGGTATGGCCGGGACACCAACTTCTGGAATTTTGCAAAGAAAGGCTACGTCACCGAGGCTGGCGCGGGTGGGGTCACGACGATTCATTGCGACTACGCCGCCGCCACGTTCAAGGTGAACAATTATGAGCCGGAGGAATACCAGCAGTTGGTCGCCGAGGCGCGTTTTCAGGCGTGCATCCGCGAGAACGACGGCGCGCTGGGCATGTTCACCTGGTGGACGATGCGGGATTTCACCGACGGGAAATACAAAAAGCCCATCGGCTGGAACACCAAGGGATTGCTGACCTATGCCGGCGACAAAAAGGATGTGTATTATCTCTACCGCTGTTTCCTGCGGACGAACGAGCCGACGGTGCATATCACGTCGCAGCGGTATTTCATCCGCACCAGCGCGGTGGACAACGGCATCAAGGCCTACAGCAGCGCGGCGCAACTGACGCTTACGTTGAATGGCGAAAAAATCTCCACGCTCGACAACGGCCAATACACCCAAAGCAACGGCCGTCGCGTGGACAACGTCTTTTTCTGGAAAATGCCGCTTCACACCGGCAAAAACACGGCGACGGTTTCCGACGGCGCGGGTCACAGCGATTCCGCCGTGATTTATTTTTATGGCACGAATGGCCTGCCGGAACTGCCGGTGGCGAATCCGCTCGTCACCGATCTGCAAACATCCAATCCAAACAACCACGCATGGTTCATGGACATGCCCGTGCAGCCGCAATGGCCGGTTTATTACGACCTTGATTCGACGGCGGACAATTCATTCGACACGCTGCCGGCGGCGGTTGAAGGCGCAAAGTGGATTGCCCTGCGCCGCGTGACGAAGACCGG
The DNA here is from genome assembly GCA_964655855.1 of uncultured Bifidobacteriaceae bacterium. GTDB lineage: Bacteria > Verrucomicrobiota > Verrucomicrobiia > Limisphaerales > UBA11358 > UBA11358. Next base: position 47,650 of record CAZZPE010000012.1, on the reverse strand, counting down.
ACAGGAAACGGATCTGACATTCAAGCTCGCGCGTCCCGCCACCATTTTTGTCATGGCGACCCGGTGCGCGGAACAGCCCGCATATCTGGCCGATGCGGGGTTCAAAGAGGTGGCGTCGCCGGATCTGGTCTGGCGCGACAATCACTTGATGCTCGTGCCCGCGCAGCTTTTTTCCCGCCGGGCAGCCGCCGGTGAAGTCATCCACCTCACGCAACCCGATCGCGATGAAATTGTTCTCGTGAAGGAATAAATCCCGAATTCGGAAAAATGAGGCGCACCGCTTGAAAGCGTGTCTTCCGACGATTTTCGCCAAAAATAGTTTTGACGAATTGACGTGTCAGTGTGAACTTGACTGTAACCTATGAAGAAGCTCGCATACCTCGCAATCCCGGCGGCGCTCGCGCTCGCCTTCACCACCAGCGCCTTTGCCGCCGACGGCAAGGCGGTTTACGGCGACAACTGCGCCAAATGCCACGGCGACGACGGCAAGGGCCAGACGAAGATGGGCCAGAAAACCGGCGTCCGCGATTACACCGACGCTACGGTGCAGGCGTCGTTCACCGATGCCGAAGGCGTCAAGGCCGTCAAGGAGGGCCTCAAGAAGGACGACAAGACCCTGATGAAGGCTTACGATTTGTCGGCTGACGACATCACTGCCGTCATCGCCTACATGCGAACATTCAAGAAGTAACCGGCGGCGCAAAACATGTCCGCCGCGCCTGTGCGCGCAATCGGGGCGGGGTTGTTGGAATGTTGAGTGGTTGGGGCCGTCCTAAACTTCCGGCGTTGCCGGTGGTGGTGGTTGTTGCGTTCGAAGTTTGCCGCCTGACGAAAAACTTTGCCCGCGAAATTGGCGGTCAATCTCCCAGACAGGTTCCGACGTGCCGGGCGGTTTGCAGCCACGGATGGTCGGGCGTGACGATTTTGCGCTTCCCGGCAACCTTCTCCAGCGGCACCGGCTCCGTGCCGTCGCCCCGCGCCGCCACCATCACGCCAAAAATGCCCTCGTGAATCAAATCCGCGCACGCGCCGCCCAGCCGCGTGGCCAGCAGCCGGTCGGCCGGGGATGGCGTGCCGCCGCGCTGGACGTAGCCGAGAATGGTCACGCGCGATTCGAGGTGTGTGAGTTCCTCCAACTGCCGTGCCAGGCGCATGGTGTTGCCCGTGTGCCGGGCTTCGAGCGCAGCCAGCTCCATCTTGGCCTCTTTCTTGTCGTGCAGCGTCCGCGCACGGTTGCGCTTGTTTTCGGCGGCGCCAAAGGCCCGGGCGTCGTCAATGCTCATGGCTCCCTCCGCCACGGCCACGATGCTGAAATTCGTCCCGCGCCGGCTGCGGCGCCGGATGGCCTCGGCGATTTTTCCGACGTGGTAGGGAATTTCGGGAATCAAAATCACGTCCGCCCCGCCGGCGATGCCCGATCCCAGCGCCAGCCAGCCCGCGCGGTGTCCCATGACTTCGGTGACGATGATGCGGTGATGGCTGTGCGCCGTGCTGTGCAGCCGGTCAATCGCCTCGGTGGCGATGTCGAGCGCGGTGGCAAAGCCGAAGGTCGAATCGGTCATCGCCACGTCGTTGTCAATCGTCTTGGGCAGGGTGACGAGGTTGAGGCCGGCCTCGGAAAGGTGCAGCGCGCTTTTCTGCGTGCCGCCGCCGCCAAGACAGACCAGCGCGTCAAGGTCGTATTTCTTGTAATTCTCGATGATGACCTCGGTCATGTCGCGCGTGTGACCGTCAATCAGCATCCGGTGCGGCCGGTCGCGGCTGGTGCCGAGGATGGTGCCGCCGACGGTGAGAATGCCGGCGAGCGCGGCCTTGTCCAGCTTGAGCCGCCGCTCCTCGACGAGGCCGCGAAAGCCGTCGCGGAAGCCGACAATCTCCATGCCGTAAAATCCGAGCGCGGTTTTCCCGACGCCGCGGATCGCCGCGTTCAGTCCGGGACTGTCGCCGCCTGCCGTCAGAATTCCGATTCGTTTGGTTTTGGCCATTTCGTCCGCCCCATTTGAAGCAGCTAAAGGGGCATCTTGTCGAGAAGAAGTTTTGATATTCCGCAAAAATCGTCTTCGGCGGCAGGCCCGGTAATGCCGTCTGTCCGCCATCTGAAACATTTGCACGGGCATGCAAGACCGGCATCGCCGCGGCGGCATCCGCCGGACATCGTCCGGTTGACGCCGACACCGCGAGGTCTTACGCTAATGGAAATTATGAGCCAATTGCAAGAATCGCTGGTTGAACTCATCCGCCGCACGTCCGCTGAAATTCCCGGTGACGTGCATCAGGCCATTCTCGCCTCGCTGGAGAACGAAAAGAAAAATTCCCTCGCCGCCAGCGCCTTCAAAATCATTGACCAGAACATTGCGCTGGCGAAAACGAAGTCGCAGCCGATCTGCCAGGACACCGGCAGCATTTTGTTTTACGTAAATTGCCCGGTCGGGTTCGACCAGATCACGTTCGCCGAAACGGCGCGCGAAGCCGTGAAGCTGGCGACGAAAAAAGGTTTTCTCCGGCAAAACTCCGTGGATTCACTCACCGGCAAGAATGACGGCACGAATTGCGGGCCGGGAGCGCCGGCGTTTCATTTTCACCAGCAGCGCACGCCGGAAATTTCCGTGCGACTGGTTTTGAAAGGCGGCGGCTGCGAAAACGTCGGCGCGCAATACTCGTTGCCGAACGAGAAGCTAAACGCGAACCGCGATCTCGACGGTTGCCGCAAGGCGATTCTGGACGCGGTGTTGCAGGCGCAAGGCAAGGGCTGCGGGCCGGGCATCCTTGGCGTGTGCATTGGCGGCGACCGCGCGACGGGCTACGAATTGAGCAAGACGCAGTTCCTGCGGCTGATTCCCGACCGCAATCCGGTTCCCGAACTCGACGCGCTGGAGCAGGACATTTTGAAGACGGCGAACGAACTCGGCATCGGCCCGATGGGATTCGGCGGCAAGACGACGCTGCTGGGCGTGAAGATTTGCGCGGCGAACCGCCTGCCCGCGTCCTACTTCGTGAGCATCAGCTACATGTGCTGGGCGTATCGGCGTCAGGGCGTGACACTGGATGCGGGTGGCGCAATTCAAAAATGGCTCTACTGAAAACGAGGATTCCAAAATGATCAATTTGAGTTTTCCCTTCACCGAGGAAAAAATCCGCGCGCTGAAAGTCGGCGACGAGGTGCTGATTTCCGGCGTCATTCACACCGGGCGCGACGCGGTTCACAAGTATTTGCACGAGGGCGGCAAGCTGCCGCCGGGCGTGAGCCTCCGCGACGGGATTCTTTATCATTGCGGCCCGGTGGTGATGAAGCAGGACGACGGCTCGTGGAAGGCGACCGCCGCCGGCCCGACGACGTCCATCCGCGAGGAGCCGTATCAGGCGCAAATCATCCGCGACTTCGGCATCCGCGGCGTCATCGGCAAGGGCGGCATGGGCGACCGCACGCTCGCGGCGTGCAAGGAGTTCGGCTGCGTGTATCTGCACGCGGTCGGCGGCGCGGCGCAGGTGCTGGCCGAGTGCATCAAGAAGGTGAGCAACGTCTATTTCCTCGAAAAGTTTGGCTCGCCGGAAGCCATCTGGGAACTGGAAGTGGTGGATTTCCCGGCGGTGGTGACGATTGACACGCACGGCAACTCGCTCCACAAGGAGATCCTGGCCAGGAGCCAGGTGGAATTGGTGAAGCGGCTTTGAACGTGGCAGCCGACGTGAGGAGGCTCCAAACTGTTTTTGCCTTCCGTCTTCCGATTTCAATTGGAGCCTCGTTACCTCGGCTGCTACGAAGCTAAAATTTGAAATTCCACTCGTTGGCCAGGTATCTCTCCCGCGCCAGAGTTTTGATTTTCTCCAGAGGCGGATTCGTCAACGGCGCGCCGGCATCCCACGCCTTTTGCAGCGCAGCTTTTACCTGTTCGGCGGAAACCTTGATGTTGGTCAGGAAATCAGCATGTCTCCGGCTCTCGCGGTAATTCGGCTCCTTGGACGGCATCCGCAGCAGGTCGCCGATGAGCGCGAGGTCGAAGCGCAGCAGGTAGGTTCCGTGAAAGAGCAGAAAATGTTTCCGGCGGCGCTGGGAATTGCCGGAGAATTTGCGTTCGCCAACTGCCAGATCGGTGTGGCCGCGAATCGCAATTGCCGACTGCCGGTTGCCGATTGCCGATTCAATCGCGGCGCGGTTGCGGCGCATGATGTATTGGTTGGCGACGGCGATGCTGTGGAGCGGGCCATCCTGGGTGATGGGCAGGATGAGCGCGTAATTGAGGCAGCCGGGGCCTTGCACGACGGTTCCGCCGCCGGAGCAGCGGCGCAGGATCGGAATTTTCCGCGCCTCGCACGCGGCCACGTTCACCTCGGTGGCGACCTTGTTTGCGTAGCCGACGACGACGAACGGCTCCGGCGATTCCCAGAAGCGCAGGCATTCCGCGCCTTCGCCGGATTCGGCCCAGTCGAGCAGCGCCTCGTCGCAGGCGAGGTTTTCGGCGGGCGAGGGGAGTGTCAGGTCGAGGTGGCGCATGGCGATTTGGCTGGCGTTGGAAGCCGGGTTAAGGTTTATTGCGCGCGCACATTTTCGTGCTAAAGAGGTAACACAGTGAACGCTGACAAAAAAGAAATTTACGGTTCGTCCTCCGGGGCGGTGGCTGAATCCTTGCAATCGGTTTTGGAGCTGGCCCTGAAAAACCAGGAGCCGGAGCGCACCGCGAAACTGCTGGAGTTGCTCGCCGGCCAGCTTCGCGCCGCGCCGCGCCGCGCCGGCCCGACGACGCCCTACCTCAACACGATCCCGGTGGAGCAGCAGCCGGCGTATCCCGGCGACCGTGACATCGAGCGCCGCATCAAGAGCCTGATGCGCTGGAACGCGATGGCGATGGTGGTGAAGGCCAACTCGACCACGAACGTCGGCGGCCACATCTCGACCTACGCCTCGGCGGCGACGCTTTACGAGGTGGCGTTCAACCATTTCCTGCGCGGCCAGGCGGACCATTTTCCGGGCGACATGGTTTATTTCCAAGGGCACGCCGCGCCGGGCATTTATGCGCGGGCATTTCTCGAAGGCCGGCTGGACGAAAGGCATTTGCAGAATTTCCGGCAGGAACTCGCAGAGGGCGGCGGGCTGTCGTCGTATCCGCATCCTTATTTGATGCCGGAGTTCTGGCAGTTCCCGACCGTCTCGATGGGCCTCGGCCCGATTTTGTCGCTGTATCAGGCGCGGTTCAACCGCTACCTGCAGGCGCGCGGCCTCGTGAACTGGAAGCAGGAACCGAAGGTCTGGGCGTTTCTCGGCGACGGCGAGAGCGACGAGCCAGAGGCGCTGGGCGCCATCACGCTCGCCGTGCGAGAGAACCTCGACAACATCATCTGGGTCATCAATTGCAACCTCCAGCGGCTCGACGGCCCGGTGCGCGGCAACGGCAAAATCATCCAGGAACTCGAGGGCCTTTTCCGCGGCGCGGGCTGGAACGTCATCAAGGTCATCTGGGGCACCGACTGGGACGCGCTCTTCGCGCGCGACAAGAGCGGGCTGCTGCTCAAGCGCATGGAGGAATGCGTGGATGGCGATTACCAGAAGTATTGCGTCGAGCCGGGCAGCTACACGCGCAAACATTTCTTCGGCAAATATCCCGAGCTGCTTGAACTGGTGAATCATCTCACCGACGCCCAGATTCACAAGCTGCTGCGCGGCGGTCATGACGCGCGCAAGGTCTATGCCGCCTACAAGGCCGCCTCGGAGCACAAGGGCCAGCCGACGGTGATTCTGGCCAAGACGGTGAAGGGCTACGGACTCGGCGAGGCCGGCGAGGGTAAAAACATTTCGCATCAGCAGAAGAAAATGAACGAGAAGGAGCTGCGCGAATTCCGCGAGCGCTTCAAGATTCCGATCAGCGACGATGTCATCGCCGAGACGCCGTTTTACCGGCCCGCGCCGGACAGCGTGGAAAATAAATACCTGCTCGAACGGCGCCAGGCGCTCGGCGGTTTCCTGCCCGCGCGCAAAGTCAGGCCGGTCGTGCTCGACGTGCCGAAGTCCGAGTTTTTTGCCGAATTTTCCAAAGGTTCGGTCACCGAGGCCTCGACCACGATGGCGTTTGTGCGGCTGATGACCATTCTGCTCCGGCACAAGGGCATCAGCAAAAACATCGTGCCGATCATCCCCGACGAGGCGCGAACATTTGGCTTGGACGCGCTGTTCAAGGACATCGGTATTTATTCCTCCAAGGGCCAGCTTTACGATCCGGTGGACAGCGAGTCGCTGCTGTATTACCACGAGGCGAAGGATGGGCAGATGCTGGAGGAGGGCATCACCGAGGCCGGCGCGATGTCATCGTTCATCGTGGCGGCCACGAGCTATGCCACGCACGGCGTGCCGATGATTCCGTTTTACATTTACTACTCGATGTTCGGGCCGCAGCGCGTCGGCGATTTGTTCTGGCTCGCGGGCGACATTCGGGCGAAGGGTTTTTTGCTCGGCGCAACCTCCGGCCGCACCACGCTCAACGGCGAAGGGCTGCAACATCAGGACGGCCACAGCCTGTTGCTCGCCGGCACGGTTCCCACCTGCCTGCCTTACGATCCGGCGTTCGGCTTTGAACTCGCCGTCATCGTGGCCGACGGCCTGCGCCGGATGTATGTGGAGGGCGAGGAAATATTTTATTACCTCTCGCTCTACAACGAAAATTATTCCATGCCGCCGATGCCCCCAGGCGTCGAGGACGGCATCCTGAAGGGGCTGTATAAATTCAAAGCCGGCGCTGAAGGCAAGAAAGTCAAAGCCCACATTTTCGGCAGCGGGCCGATCATTCAATCCGCCTTGAAGGCGCAGGAAATTTTGGCCGAACGCTACGGCGTCTCCGCCGATGTCTGGAGCGCGACCAGCTACAAGCTGCTTCGCACCGATGCCATCCGCTGCCAGCGCTGGAATATGCTGCACCCGACGCAACCCGCGAAAAAATCCTACGTCGAAAATTTGCTGGCGAAAGAGCAGGGGGCATTCGTGGCCGTTTCGGACAACGTCCGCACCGTGCCCGACCAGATTGCGCCGTGGGTTCCGGGCGGCTTGTTCACGCTGGGCACGGACGGCTTTGGCCGCAGCGACACCCGCGCGCGGCTTCGGCGCTTCTTTGAAGTGGACGCCGAATCCACCGTCATCGCCACGCTTTACGCGCTGTCGGCCCGCGGACTCGTCGAGCCGCAACTCGTCGAAAAAGCCATCAAGGACTTGGGCGTGAACCCGGACAAAATCCAGCCGCAGATCGTTTGAGCGGCGGAGCTCCGGCCCCGCCGGCGGAATCGGCGCCGGACGGTTTCAGCGCGCGAAGGGATTTGACGGGATGATCCGGTCGCAGGCGGGGCAGATGACTGGCTGGCGTTTGGTCAGCTTTGGCCGGAAAATGTCCCCGCCGGTTGAAAGGATTAAAATGAAGATTGCCAGAACGACCTGTCATGCCGCCCTGCTCGGCGCAACGTTGATTTCTTTGGCTGGCGCAAGCATGGCACCGGCCCAGACGCCAGGCCCGTCGTCGTCGGCGCGGCCAGCGCGTCCAACCCCGCCCACCCGCGACCCGAACACGCCTGGTTTTGTCAAAGCTGTGGAGTTGCCCGACGGCACCAACCCGCCGGCAGATGCCGATGGGAATTTCATCATTGGCCCAACTCACGACCGCGCTCCGGAAATGACTGCGCAGACCAACGAGCCGCAGGGAACGGTGTATGAATTCACCATGAGCTCGGCGGACAGCAAGATTTATCCCGGCATCGCGCGCGAGCCGAACACGTTTGGCACGGCGGATCCCGCCGATCCCGCCAAAATGGTGGTGACCACCAGCCACCCGGCACCCTACACCCGCCGTGTCGCGGTTTATGTTCCCAGGCAATATGTCCCCGGCACGGTCGCGCCCTTCATCGTCGGCGCGGACGGACCCGACCGGGCGTTGTTCACGGCTTTGGACAATCTGATCGCCGGGCATCGGGTGCCGGCGATGATTGCCGTCTCCATCGGCAACGGCGGCGGCGACGCCCAGGGCAGCGAGCGCGGCCTGGAATACGACACCCTGTCCGGCCGGTATGCGGAGTTCGTTGAGCAGGAGGTGCTGCCGCTTGTGGAAAAACAATGCAACGTGAAATTGACCCGGAATCCCGACGGCCGTGCGACGATGGGCGGTAGTTCCGGCGGCTCGTGCGCGTTGATCATGGCGTGGTATCACCCGGAATTATACCATCGTGTTCTGACTTATTCGGGAACCTATGTGAACCAGCAGTGGCCGCCGAATGCCGCCACTCCGCATGGCGCGTGGGAATTTCATGAGCATCTCATTCCGGACAACCCGCCCCGGCCGCTGCGAATCTGGCTGGAAGTCGGCGACCGGGATAATTTCAATCCGAACGCCCTGCGTGACAACATGCACGACTGGGTCGTTGCCAACGAGAACATGGCCAAGGCGCTTGCGGCCAAGGGCTATCATTACCAGTTTGTCTTTGCCCGCAACGCCGGGCACACGGATCGCAATGTGAAACAGCAAACCCTGCCCGAGGCGCTGGAATGGCTGTGGCATGGCTATGAGCCGGTGACGAAGTAAAGGCTGAATCGGAATTTGCCGAGGTTTTGTGTCCGGGCCGGCCAATTTCATTGCGGCAGCGCGCCGAAGATGGCAGATTGAACGGCACATTGACAGCGGCATTGTGCCGAACTGTGAAACAATTTTGAAAATGACCAAACCCACACTTCTTATTCTTGCCGCCGGCATGGGCAGCCGTTACGGCGGACTCAAACAAATTGATCCGGTCGGCCCGAACGGCGAAGTCATCATTGATTACTCGATTTACGACGCGCTGCGCGCCGGCTTTGGCAAGCTGGTTTTCGTCATCCGGCATGACTTCGAAAAGGAGTTCAGGGAAGTCGTCGGCGCGCGGTTCGAGAAGCGCGTGCCGGTCGAATACGTTTATCAGGAACTCGAAAAACTGCCGCCGGGATTTTCCGTGCCCGCCGGACGCACCAAGCCGTGGGGCACCACGCACGCGATTCTTCTGGCCGAGGACGCCATCCGCGAGCCGTTTGCCGCCATCAACGCCGACGATTTCTACGGGCACGAGGCTTATCAGGTGCTCGCGCGGCACCTGACCTCCGGCACGCCGGATTATGCAATGGTCGGGTTCATTCTGCGCAACACGCTTTCCGAGCACGGCACCGTGGCGCGCGGCGTCTCCCGCGTTGACGGCGACAATAACCTCACGTCCATCGTCGAAATGATGAAAATCGAGCCGGACGGCAACGGCGCGAAAAACACCGGCCCGGACGGAAAAATCATCCAGCTCAACGGCGACGAGGCGGTCTCGATGAATTTCTGGGGCTTCACGCCGGCGGTGTTCGACCAGTTGCGGACGCAGTTCAGCGCGTTTCTAAAAAAGAGCGGCCAGGAGCAAAAATCCGAGTGCTACATTCCCACCACCGTGGGCGAACTCGTCACCTCCGGCCGTGCGAAGGTGAAGGTCTTGCGCACAAACGATTCGTGGTTCGGCGTCACCTACCGTGAAGACCGTCCGCGCGTCGTCGAAAGCATCCGCAAGCTCATCGCGCGCGGCGATTATCCGGAAAAGCTCTGGTGAAGTCCGTTGCGGATTGAATTTCCCGGGGCAGGCCGAACCGAATGAACAAAATGAATTCAATCCGGCATGAAATTCTTCGGACCGGTCTCTTGGCGGGAGAGCAATGCCTGATCCTGCGAATTGAACTGCTGTCTTGACCGCTATGCCCAACACATCGCGCCGTGAATTTCTCGCCGGAATGGCCTTGCTCGGTGCTTCATCGCTCGTTGGCGCAAGTGCCGACTTGGTTCCGGCGCCAGCCGGTCAGCCGAATTCAGATTCCCCGTGGTCTGCTGACAAACGCAAAGAGGCAGGTGACCGGCTTCTAAATTATTTTGGCAAGACCGCGCCGCAGCTTTTGCGGCCTGCCGATGGCATCCTCTTGCATCCGAGCATTGCCTGCAGCCTTCCGGGCAAGCGATATTCCACACAGCTTTGGGACTGGGACACCTATTGGACCACGCGCGGACTCTTCCGCTTTGCTGCCATCTCAAAAGACTCCGCGCTTCGGAAAAACGTGGGCGATCATGCCATCGGCAGTTTCCTGAATTTCTTCGATCACCAGTCCGACGAAGGCCGCATTCCCATCCTGCTGGATGTGGAAAATGCCGATCCTCTCGGCACCCTGAAGATTGACAGGCCCAAATCGCAAAACCAGGCCAAGCCCGTTTTTGGGCAACTGGCGCTCCTGATCGCCGACGAACTCGGCTCCGTGGACTGGCTGGCTCCGCAGTTCGACAAGCTCCTGCGTTTTTATGCGTCGTGGGTTGCGGGCAACCAAAGTCCGATTGGCCTTCTGGTTTGGGGAAACGATGTCGCCATCGGCAACGACAATGATCCGACCACCTTTGGGCGACCGTTCTTTTCCTCTGCGAATCTGCTGTTGAACTGCCTTTTCTACGAGGATTTGAAAGCGGCTGCGGAGCTGGCGGGCCGGCTTAAGCACTCCGATGACCAGCAGCGACTCGGCGCCCAAGCCAGTTTGCTGGGGGAACAGATTCAAAAATTTTGCTGGGATCCACGCGACCAATTTTATTACACCGCCGATGTGCAATGCGTGGACCGGCGCAGGGAGCTGATTCCCAATGTGAAGCCGGGCATGGACATGCCCTGGCACAGTTTGCCGCTGCGCATCCAAACTTTCACCGGCTTCCTGCCGCTCTGGTGCGGCCTGGCCACACCGGATCAGGCGAAGGCGCTGGTGCAGACGAATTATCTGGCGGATGATCGCTTTCGCGGGAATTGGGGGGTTCGGTCGCTTTCGTCAAAGGAAACGATGTATTGCCTGGATTTCAGCTCAAATCCCAGCAACTGGCTTGGCCCCGTCTGGATCATCGTGAATTATTTTGTCTGGAAAGGACTTAAAAATTCCGGCTTCGCTGACGAGGCAGGCAAGCTGGCGGACAAGACGCTGCGACTGCTGTCCACCGATCTGGCCAGAAACGGCTCGTTGAATGAATACTACCACCCGGACACCGGAACTGCGTTGAGCCACAAAGGTTTTATGGACTGGAACCTGCTGGTGTTGGAAATGATGTAAACGGGTCAGGCCAAGCCGTTCAAGCTTTGATCCAAACCTCTTCCAGATTCGTGTCGAAACCATGACTGGCACTTTTTTAAAGAACGAGAAAAAACTTACGCCGGCCCGGTCTTTTTTGTTAAACTTCACCTTCGCATGAGCACCAACATCGAGCAGCTTGAACAGCAACTGGACAGTTTCGACGCCGCACAACGCAAGGACGCGCTGGCGAAATTGTGGAACCTCGCCCAATCGGGCCAAGTCGCGCTGGCCCGGCCGGGCACCGATGTCAACCTCCACGCCCACACTTTTTTTTCCTACAACGCCTATGGCTATTCGCCGTCCAAGTTCGCGTGGCTGGCGCGCAAGCGCGGGCTGGCGGCGGCGGGCATCGTGGATTTCGACGTGCTGGACGCGCTGGAGGAATTCTGGGCGGCGGGCAAGCTCCTCGGCCTGAAGCGCTGCGCCAGCCTGGAATCGCGCGCGTTCGTGCCGGAATTTTCCACGCGCGTCATCAATTCGCCCGGCGAACCGGGCGTCGCGTATCACATGGGCGTCGGTTTCCCGCGCGAAATCCGGCATCCGCTGCTGTCGCAAATGCGCCACACGGCGGAGGCGCGCAACCGCGAACTGATCCGCCGCGTGAATGAATTTCTCGCGCCGGTCGGGCTGGATTGCGGCAAGGATGTCCTCCCGCTCACGCCGAACGGTAACGCCACTGAACGCCACATCTGCGAGGCGTATTCCAAAAAGGGCGACGCGGCGTTTTGGAAGCAGAAGCTCGGCGATTGTCCCGCCGACGCGGGCAAATTGCAGGCGCTCATCCGCTCCAAGACGATGAAAAAAGGCGGCGCGGGCTACGTGCAGCCGGGCAAGGATTCCTTCCCGCTGATGGCCGACATGAACCGCTTCGTGCTGGAATGCGGCGCAATCCCGACGCTGACATGGCTCGACGGCACGAGCGAGGGCGAAAAGGCCATCGAGGAGCTTGTCCAGGTCGCCGTGTCCAGCGGCGCGGCGGCGATCAATGTGATTCCCGACCGCAACTTCACGCCCGGCGTGAAGGACCAGAAGCTTCAGAACCTTTACGACGTGGTGGCGCTGGCGGAGAAACATCATTTTCCAGTCATCGTCGGCACCGAAATGAACGCGCCGGGCAACAAGTTTGTGGATGCGTTCGACACGGCGGAACTCAAGCCGCTGGTGCCGGTGTTTCTGAAGGGCGCGCACATCGTCTATGCCCATTCCGTTTTGCAGCGCGAATGCGGTCTCGGCTATTTGAGCGACTGGGCGAAAAAAACATTTGCCAGCACCGCCGCCAAGAACGAATTCTTTGACAAGCTGGGACGCCATTTGCAGCCCGCGAAGGAAGACGGCCTGCGCGGCCTGCCGTCGGACGTGACACCGGAAACCATTTTTGCCAGAATCAACTAAACGATTTTATGCCGACGACAAACATTCCTGAAAAACAGCGCGCGGTGCAACTGGTCGCCCCCGACCAGCTCCGCGTCAACGAATCCAAACCTGTGTTCCAGCCGGGGCCGCACCAGATCCTCTGCCGGATCGAGGTCTGCGGCCTGTGCTTCTCCGATTTGAAGCTGCTGAAACAATTTTCCGGCCACGCCCGCAAATCCGAAATCACCGGCGGCATCGTGGCGGAGGCGCTGGCACAAATGCCGCATTACGTCCCCGGCGACAAACCGGTGGTGCCCGGCCATGAAACCGTCGTGCGCATCGTCAAGGTCGGGCCGGAGGTGAAACAGTTCAAGGCCGGCGAGCGTTATCTCGTTCAGACGGATTACCGCTGGCTGCCGACGAAAAGCTCGAACGCCGCGTTCGGCTACAACTTCGAGGGCGCGCTTCAGGAATACGTTCTGGTGGACGAGCGCGTCATCACCGCGCCGGACGGCGAATCCATGCTCATCCCGGCGCCGGAGGATTTGTCCGCGTCGGCCATCGCGCTGGTTGAGCCGTGGGCCTGCGTCGAGGACGCCTATGTCGAGAAGCAGCGCCAGACTTTCAAGCGCAAAGGCAAGACGCTGATCGTCGCCGACGGCCAGCCAAAGGTGAAAGGAACCGGCAAAGTCACCTATGCCACGCCCGCCGCGCTTCCGGCCGGGGCTTTTGACGACGTGATTTATTTCGGCAGCGACGCCGCGGTTGCCGAAAAATTGTTCGCCAATGTCGGCACGAAAGGATTGTTCGTCATCGTGCAGGGCGGGAAGAAATTCGGACGGCCGGTGGTCACCGCCGTCGGCCGCGTTCATTACGGCGGCATTCGCATCACCGGCACGACGGGCGGCAATGTGGCTGACGCGCTGGCGGCGATTCCCGCCACCGCTGAAATCCGGCCGGGCAACAAGATCAACATCATCGGTGCCGCCGGGCCGATGGGCACGATGCACGTCATCCGTGATTTGTGCCAGGGTGTGCCGGGCGTGACCCTTTTCGCCGGCGATTTGAGCGACGAGCGGCTGGTCGGATTGCGCAAGCTGTCCGAGCCGCTGGCGCAAAAGAACCGGCTCACGCTGAAGACTTACAATCCGTCCAAGGACAAGCTGGCGGAGAAATTCAACTACATCGTTTTGATGGCGCCGGTTCCCGCGCTGGTCGCGCAAGCCGTCAAGGACGCCGCGCCCAAGGCCCTCATCAATGTTTTTGCCGGCATTCCCGCCGACAAGACCGGCGAGATTGACCTCGATGCCTACATCGAGAAGCAGTGCTATTTCATCGGCACCAGCGGCTCGACGCTGGACGACATGAAGGCCGTGTTGAAAAAAGTCGCTTCGCACCGGCTCGACACGGATTTGTCCGTTGCCGCCATCGCCGGCTTGGAAGGCGCGGTGGACGGCATCCGCGCGGTGGAAAAAAATCTGATGCCTGGAAAAATCCTGGTTTATCCCTTCGCGAAAGGCTTGAAGCTGACGGCGCTCACCGAGATCGGCCGGGAGCATTCCGGCGTGGCCGGGGCGCTCGCTGACGGTTACTGGAACAAGAATGCCGAGGCGGCTTTGAAAAAGGAGTTTGGAGCACAATGAATCTTCCACTTGAAAATAAAATTGCCGTCGTCACCGGCGGCGCGCAGGGACTGGGCCAGGCCATTTGCGGCGCGCTGGCAAAGGCCGGATGCCACGTCGCCATCGCCGACATGAAGGACGAGGCGGCGCAGGCCACGGCGGCGGAAATTGTCAAGGCGACCGGCCGGAAGGCTTTCGCGTTGAAAACCGACGTGACGCAGGAGTCGGACGTGGAAAAATTGTTCAGCCGCGCCGTTTCGGAATTCGGGCGCGTGGACATCGTGGTGGCCAACGCGGCCATTTTGATCGCCGAGCCGATTGCCGAGGCCAACGCCGAAAAATGGCGCGCGGTGATGAACGTGAATTTGTTCGGCAATTTTCTGACGATGAAGCATGCCTGCCGCGTGATGAAACCGCAGAAGAAAGGCGTGATCATCCAGATCAATTCCAAGTCCGGCAAAAAGGGCAGCTCGGCGAATTCCGCCTACGCCGCGACGAAGTTCGGCGGCATCGGCCTCGTCCAGAGCGTCGCGCTGGAAATGGCGCCGCACGGCATCCGCTGCAACGCCATCTGCCCCGGCAACCTGCTCGAATCGCCGTTGTGGACCGACCCGAAAAACGGCCTGTTCGTCCAATATCTCAAGGCCGGCAAGGTGCCCGGCGCAAATACGGTCGAGGACGTGCGGAAATTTTACACCAATCAGGTGCCGATGAAAAAGGGCTGCACCTATGACGACATCTGCAACACGCTGGTTTTTCTCGCCGGCGACGGTGCGAGCTATCTCACCGGCATTTCGTTGAGCGTCACCGGCGGGCAGGAGATGAATTGACGGCGTTGCGGGTCCCGGCTGAAATCCATTTCGTCCGGCCTGTGCCAGTCTTATGGTTTCGCGGGGCCGGGAGCCTGTGCATTTGATTCATTTTTCAGCCTCAAGGCTTCCGCCAGATTGTTTTGCGCGGCGGCGTCATCCGGTTTGAGCCGGACGACTTCCTGGAACTGGCGGATTGCCGCATCGGGCTGGCCCTGGTTGAAAAGAACGGCGCCGAGGTTGATGCGGGCGTCGGTGTCGTTCGGGTTGATGCGGATGACTTCCTGGTATTGGCGGATCGCCCCGGCGGTTTGACCTTGGTTGACAAGAGCGTTGCCAAGATTGAAGTGGGCGTCGGCGTAATCCGGCTTGAGCCGGATGGCTTCCTGATACTGGCTGATTGCCTCCCTGATTTTGCCCTTTTTGACAAGGGCGATGCCGAGGCTGGCGCGGGCATCGGCATCATCTGGTCGGGAGAGGATGACTTGTTGATATTGATCAATGGCTTCATCAATTTGACCTTTCCTGAAGAGGGCAAGACCGAGGTTGTAGTGGGCATCGGCATAATCGGGCTTGAGTTGGATGGCTTCCTGATACTGGCTGATCGCCCCATCGGCCTGGCCCTTTTTGAGAAGCACGTTGCCAATGTCAATGCGGGCGATGGCATCTTTCGGTCTCAAGCGGATGGCTGTTTGAAACTCGCTGATCGCCTCATTAGTCTGGCCTTTTTTGAGGAGCGCGTTGCCAAAATTGATGTGGGCGTCGGCAAAGTCCGGATTGATGCGGATGGCTTCCTGATATTGAAAAATCGCCTCGTCGGTCTGACCTCTGTCGTTAAGAGCGTCGCCGAGAGCCTTGTGCGCGATGTAATTGTTCTCCGTGACTTTGAGGGCGTGCCGGAACAGGGTTTCGCTGTCCTGCCAATACGTGAGTTGTTCCCGGGTCAACGCGAGACAGAGGATGATCACCGCCGAACCCGTTGCCGCGAATACAACCTTTTGGAATCGCCAGCTCCGAGTGAGTTCATACATCCCCCCAATGACCATGATTAAGACCCCAAGCGACGGCACATAGGTAAAACGGTCGGCCATCGCCTGTCCGCCGGACTGCACAAGCTGGATCACAGGCACCAGCGTCCCAACAAACCACAGCCACCCCATCAGCAGATGGGGATGACGTTTGCGTGTCATAAATAGAAGCCCCGATATGCCGCATAACAACGCGCCCGCCAGCAACACCTCCATCAACGGCCAATGCCCGGGGTGCGGATAGAAAACGGCCATATCCACGGGCCAGAACATTTTCCCCAGATATCGGAAGTAGGATATCAACGCATTCCCAACGCGTGCCTCAAACGGCAGCATGTCAGCCGCCACGACAGCGCCTCCCTGTTTCTGCACCACGAATGTCACAACGCTCGCCGCCGCCGCCAGGGCGAAGAATGGAATTTTTTCCAGCAGCAAATGCTTCAATCCGGAAATCGGAAACCGGAAATCGGAAATTCGCCGGAGCGGCCAGTAATCCAGCAGCAGCAGCACGCACGGCAGCGTCACCAGCATGGCCTTGCTCATCAGTCCGCATACAAACATCATCAATGTTGCGGCATACCAGAATTTGCACTTGGTGTTCCGTTCGCGGGCGGTTTCCACATACCTCACATACGCCCACATCGTAAGCAACCAGAAAAGGGTGCTCAACACGTCCTTGCGTTCCGTGATCCACGCCACCGATTCCACCCGGAGCGGATGCATTCCAAACAACGCGGCCAGCATCAGGCTTCGCCAAGTCGCCCCCGTCATTCGTTGAAACACCAGAAAGGCCAGCGCGGTATTCGCGGCGTGCAGCAGCACATTCACCAGATGATGTCCCCACGGATTCAACCCGAAGATTTGGCAGTCCAGCATATGTGACAACCACATCAGCGGCGCCCAATAGGCGGCTTGTTCCGTGTTGCTAAACGCCCATTTCACATTTTCCCAACTCAAACCGCCCAGAACGTGGAAATTTGCGGTGACGTAATCCGGATCGTCATAGTTGATGAAATCACATCGCATTGCCGGCCAGTAAAGAGCAACGGTGACCAGCACCAGCGTTATGGCAATCTGCCATGATGGAAAGCGCAAACCAGACACGGCAAAGTTGAATTTCCCTGCCGGTGTGGGGTTTGATTTCGTCACGAGTATGCGCATGAAACTCCGTCAAATTATCAGGAAACCGGGAACTTTGGCACGTCCATTTTGTCGCTGGAACGCCGCGCCGGGCTATCTGGCCGGCATGTTATCGAGCGTCACCGGTGGTTCAGGAGTTAAATCGAATCAACGCGCCGTTCACGGGAGCTGTGACTCGAACTGATACCTGCCCGATCCGACGCTCAACACGACCGTGCCATCTTCCGAACGCAGCAGCGAGACGCCGGGCGAGCTGGCGACGGGCAGGCTGCCTTCGGTGACTTGGTCGGGTGCACTCGTCGGCACATAAATTGTCGCCGTGGTGTTTGGCGGAATTGTCGCGTTAAGACGGAAATGTTTTTTGTCCACCTGCCATGCGCTTTCGATGTGCCCGGCAGGCGATTCGTAGGCGGCCTGCGCGTTCGTCAATCCTGCGGCGATGGCCGGGCGGATGATGATCTTGCGGAAACCGGGGCCGTCGCTGTCAATGCCCGCCACCTGCCGGTAAAGATATTCGCCCACCGATCCGAAGGCGTAATGGTTGAACGAGTTCATCGAGATCGTCTGGAAACCCTTGTCGGGCGTCCAGCCGTCCCAGCGTTCCCAAACCGTCGTCGCGCCGTTCTTCACGGGGAACAGCCACGACGGATAAGTTTCCTGCAGGAGCACGCGATACGCCACGTCGTCGCGGCCGGCCAGATGCAGCCCCGGCAGAAGCCGCGGCGTGCCGATGAAACCGGTGGCGAGATGCCAGTCGCTCTTTTGCAATTCCCCCACAAATTTCTCCGCGACCTTCGCCTTCATTTCCTCCGGAACCAAATCCATCGTGAACGCGAGCGCGTAACCGGTCTGGCCGCTGTTCGTGATGGAACCGTCGGGCAGGATGAAGTCGTGCTGGAACGCGGCCTTCACCTCTTCGCTCTGCGCCTGAAGGCGCGCCGCGTCGTTCGTGCGGCCGATGGCCGTCGCCATTTCCGCCATCAGCGCGGAGAGATTCGCAAAATAGGCGCGCTGAATCACATCGAGGTCGGCGCCGCCACCAAGATTAAGATGATCGCCGAGCGTGCGCAACGTCAGTCCACCGTCCTTCCGCCCGCCGCCCAGCCACGCAAGGTAGCGCGCCATCGCGTCAAAATTCCGCTCCACAATCCGTGTGTCGCCATAGACGTGGTAAATCGTATAAACGCACCGGATCGCCGCGTCGCCGCCCCAGCCGGCCGAGGCCCAGGGCGTGCCGAACTTCGGCGCGACATTGGCCATCGCGCCCGAAGGCAGTTGCGAATCCTGCACGAGGGTCGTCAGCCAGCGTGTGTAAAAGGCCGCCACATCGGCATTGAACGCCGCCGTGCCGATGAAAAATTGCGTGTCGCCGGTCCAGCCAGCGCGCTCGTCACGCTGCGGACAATCCGTTGGCACTTCGACGAAATTATCGCGCTGGCTCCACGCGATGTTTCGGACGAGCTGGTTCACGAGCGGACTTGAACACTCGAATTCCCCTGTGCGCTCCATCGGAGAACCGACGACGACACCGGTGACGGCGTCGAGTCTGGATTTCGCGTCAAGTCCGGTCACTTCGACATAACGAAAACCGTGGAACGTGAAAAATGGCTCCAGCGTTTCGATGCCGTCGCCGCGCAGGTAATAAACGTCGGTCGCGTTCGCCCCGCGAAGGTTGGACGTGTAAAGCGTGCCGTTGGGATTCAGCACCTCGCCGTGGCGCACCATGATTTTCTGTCCGGCGTGGCCGCGCACTTTCAACCGCACCCAGCCGGCGATGTTTTGTCCGAGGTCAAAAGTCCACGCGCCCGGACGCGGCTCGGTGACGGATCGCGCCGGAATTTCGCCGGTGACGCGCGAGGCATCGGCGTTGGCCGCCTCGATGGCGAACGCCGGCAACGGTTTCTGCGGATCGAGCGCGCGCAATCCGGTGGCGACTGGTTGCCATGCGTTGTCGGCGAAATTAGGTTGCGCCCAACCGTCCTGTTGCAACCGCGCGTCGTAGGTGCAGCCCATCATCAAATCGGCGGAGCGGATCGGGCCGGTCGTTGCGCGCCAGGAACCGTCGCTCGCAATCGTCTCGCGCGTGCCGTCGGCGTAGTCAATTTCCAGTTGTGCGAGCAGCCGGGGATAACCGCCGTAGAAATATCGCTGGCCGGTGTAAGCCAGCACACCGGCATACCAGCCGTCGCCGAGAATGGCACCGAGAGCATTTGTTCCCTCGCGCAATTGCGCCGTCACGTCGTAGGTCTGGTATTGCACGCACGACCGAAAATCCGTCCAGCCCGGCGCAAGATAATCGCCGCCGACTCGCGCGCCGTTCAAATGCAATTCATAGACGCCGAGCGCCGTGCTGTAAATCGTCGCGCGGCGCACCGGCTTGGAAACCGTGAACGTCTTTCGCAGGAGCGGCGGTGGTGACAAATAATCCGTGAACGTCTGCGGCGGACCGTCCCACGGATTGCGTCGCACGGGATCCACCAGCAGCGGTTTCCAGTCTCCATCGGCGAAGCCCGGCAGGTTCCAGCCGGCGGGCGCGTTCGTCGCAAACTTCCACGCCGCGTCAATCGGCACGGCTTGCGCGCTGCCGTCGGCGAATTGCAACTCAACTTCGCCCAGCGCCGCCGGTTGGTAGCCGTCGTATTGTGTGATCGCCAGGCCGATGACGTTTTCGCCGGAGCCAAACAGTGTCGTGATGTCAACCGGCCGCATCTGCTCCCAGCGCGTGACTTCGCCGGCGGATTTTCCATTGACCGTGACCGCGCAGACCTGATCCGGCGAAAGCGACAGCGCGGCGCGAACCAGTTTTTTCTCCGGCGGCAGCGTCAGCGCGCCGCGAATGAACGCCGTGAGCGGCGCTGTTTTTGATGCGTCGAGCGCGGCGTAGGCCCAGCGCTGTTTTTGCAGGCGGGCGCGGGCCTCGTCGTCAAGTTCTGTCCCGTTGGTCGGCGCGGTCGTGTCGAATCCAATCCATTGCGCCTGCCAGTCGGACGGTTGAAGCAACCCCAGGCTCCAGCGGGCCGGCGCGCTCCATTCCGATTCGCGGCCGGTCTCGTCCCAAACGGAAACCTGCCACCAGTATTGCTGGCGCGAAATAAGCGGCTTGCCGCCATAGACAATCTGCTGCGTTGCGTCGGAGGCGATTTTGCCGGTGTCCCACAAATCGCCGTGACCGCCCGCGAGCAGTTCCGGCGACGAGGCGACGAGGATTCGATAAGCAGTCTGGCGGGCGCCGCGGGCATCGGCCGCCGACACCAATTCCCAGCCGAGCCGCGGCGCCGTTTCGCCGATGCCTTCGGGATTGGCGCGATATTCGCACCGCAAACGGGTTGGCGTCAGCGCGCCGGACGCGCCGGACACAACAGGACCGGCGACGGCAGCCAGCAACGCGAAGAAAAGAAGGGCAGGGAATTGCTTGGGCTTCATGGCCGGATTATCGAATGCACTGCGGTTTTGAAAAGTAAAAATATCGGCTTTTCCGCCGCCGGATTCGATTGATGCGTTGATTAACACCGTCTGAATTCCTAACCTGAAGCTTGAAATGAAATCCGTTTCCTTGAAAAACAAAACCGCGATTCTGACCGGCGCCAGTCGCGGCATCGGCCTGGCCATCGCCAAGGCTCTGGCCCGCGAAGGCGTGCGGCTCGGCCTGCTGTCCCGTTCCAAACCCGCCATCGGCGGCGAATTTGTCGCCTGCGACCTCGCGGATTTGGACAAAATTCCCGGAGCCGTCCGCCAGCTTGTGGACCGGCTTGGCGCGGTGGATTTTCTCATCAACAACGCCGGGATTTTCCTGGAGAAGCCCGTGCCGGAAATCCAACTGGCCGACTGGGAGCGCGTGCTGCGCGTGAACGTCACCGCGCCGTTCCTGTTGGCGCGGGAAATTCTGCCGCAGATGATCGCCCGCAAGCAGGGGCGCATCGTCAACATCGCCAGCACCTCCAGTTCGCAGGGCTATTTGCACCAGTCCGCCTACTGCGCCAGCAAGCACGCGCTGCTCGGCTTCGCCCGGTCTCTGGCGATGGAGGCCAGACCGCACGGCGTCCACGTTTACAATCTATGTCCCGGCGGCGTGGACACCGACCTCATCAAAGGCACCCATCTCGGCGAACGGCTGAAAGGCCAGCCGATGATCAATCCCGAAGACATCGCCGAAATGGTCGTGTTCCTCTTGCGCCAGCCGGAGAACATTGATTTGCCGGAAATCATCATTCGCCGTTTCGATCCGAAGCTGAAGTAATTCTAACGAGGAGTGGCATCGGGCAATCCGCCGTCCACGGGAATGCACGCGCCGGTGGTCGGTGTCTGGCGGGTTGCAAAAAACAAAACCGCGTTGGCGACGTGTTCGGCGGTGACCCTGGCTTTGAGCAGATTGCGGTTGCGATAATATTCCTCCAGACCCTTTTCGTCGAGGCCGCGCGCTTTCATCCGGCCGGGGCCGACCTCGGCCCAAAGCCCCGATTTGTGCGCGCCGCCGGAAAACACGGCGTCGGGCGACACCATGTTGACGCGGACGCCCAGCGGGGCAAATTCCAGGCTGGCGATGCGCGCCAGTTGATGAGCGGCGGCCTTGGTCGCGCTGTAAGCACCGAAGCCCGCGCCGGGGGCAAAAACATTTTTGGTGGAAATCAGAATCACGTCGCCGCCGGTGTTCTGCCGCGCAAAATGTCGGCCCGCCTCGGCCAAAACCAGAAGCGTGCCTTCGACATTCACGCGTTCCAGCCGCCGGAACGCTTCCAAATCAATTTCCACCAACGGACTGACCAGTGCCAGCCCCGCGTTCACCACCACGATGTCCACGCCGCCCCAAGTCGCACCGACCTCCGCAAATCCAAGCGCGACGGACGCCGGATCGGTGACATCCATCGGCACGCCGATGACGCGCGCCGCGTCGCGCTTCTGGAATTCCGCGACGAAGCTGTCCAATTTTTCGCCGGGCAGGTCCGTGATGGCGACATGGCAGCCGCGCTCAAGCAGTCCCCGGCAAATGCCGTAGCCGATCGCGCCCGCCGCACCGGTGACAATCGCCGTGCGTCCGACCAATCGCGGATCGAAACCGGCAGCCGCCTTCGGTTTCACGACTTGAAACACGCCGACATCTGGCAATGAAATGATTTCCGGTCCGGCCTTGTGCTTCGCCTCGAAATTTTGAAGCGATGCGGCCAGGCGCGAGCGAAGTTCCTCGTCGCTCTCGCCGGCCTTGAGAGGATCAAGTCGAAGCGCGCGGCGCGATTTTTTTTCGCCAGCCAGACTTTTCAGAATCACCGGGCGAAACGGCTGGTCGCCATCCCCGGTCGGCTCCGCGAGCAACCCGCGCAACACCGGCGCGACGCGGGCGATGGCATCAAGCTGTGGGGTTTTAGCCATTGCGCTTCGATTTGATTTCCTGGTTTTTCAGCGTCTCGTAAAAGTCGAACGCCTCCTTCGGCTTCAGGTTTTCGTGAACGACCTTTGCCACGGCCTGCATCATCGCCTTGGGCGCGTCGCTCTGGAAAATGTTCCGCCCCATGTCCACGCCCGACGCGCCCTGCTGGATGGCGTTGTAAGCCATCGTCAACGCCTCCAGTTCCGGCAGCTTCGTGCCGCCCGCCATCACCACCGGCACGGGACAGGATGCCGTGACGGTCTCGAATTCCTCCGGGCAAAAATACGTCTTCACGAACTGCGCGCCCAGTTCGGCGCAGATGCGGCAGGCGAGGCGGAGATATTTGGCGTCGCGCGTCAGCGTCTTGCCCACGGCGGTCACGGCCAGCGTCGGGATGCCTGCGCGCAAGCCCGCGTCCACGAGCCGCGTCATGTTGTGGACGGAGCGCGTTTCGAATTCGCCGCCGATGAACACCTGCAACGTCACCGCCGACACGTTCAACCGGATGGCATCCTCGATGTCCACGGCCAGTTCCTCGTCGGACAATTCCTTCAAAATGCTTGGCCCGCCGCTGCAACGCAGCACAATCGGCTTGGTCAGCGCCGGCGGCACGGTCGTCCGCAAAATGCCGCGCGTGAGCATCAGCGCGTCGGCCATCGGCATGAGCGGGACGATGTTCAGGTCAATCCGCTCCAGCCCGGTCGTCGGCCCCTGAAAATAGCCGTGGTCAATCGCCAGCATCACCGTGCGGCCGGTGGCGGGATTGAAGATGCGCGAGAGGCGGTTTTTCATTCCCCAGTCCAGCGATCCGGCGCCTTTCAGAAAAAAGCCCGGCGTGGCCTGCGGGATGTGCTCGTAATAGAGCTTCTGCTTCGTCGGTTTGGTCGTGTCTGCTTCCGGCATAATATCTTCAGGTTGGATTTAATGGCCGTTGTTGATTGAGCCTAATTGTTCGCCCGGCGGTGTCAATATCGCCGTCAAACGCCCGCCGTCAAATTTCCCAACATCCGGCCAATTTACTACAACCCAAACCGCTGGATGAGGAAGAAAGTCGCCGGCACGGTCAGCAGGCTGAAGAATGTGCTGTAAAAAATGCCTTCGGCAGACAGCGTGACGTCGCCGTGAAACCGCTCGGCCATGACGCTGCAACTGATCGCCACCGGCATCACCGCGATCAAATAAATGATCATCCGCGTTTCCTCCGGAATCATAAACCCCATTTTCATCAGGGCAAAGCCGATGGCCACCGTCGCCAAGGGCGCGAACAGCAGCCGCGCCAGCAGCACGCCCCACAAGACTTTCGGAAAGCGATGCACAGCGATGGTCAGTTCGCCCAGTTGCGCGCCGATGGCCAGCAGCGACATCGGAATGGTCAGGCTGCCGATCATCGCCAGCGCCTGCACTAGCGCACCCGGCAGTATCATGCCCAGCGGCGCCGCCGCCGGATTGACCATTTCCAAATCGTGCGCGGTGGGAAACAGCAGCGCCGCGAGAATGCCCGCCGCCGTCGCCCACAAGCCGATGTTGGTCAGGAGGTTTTTCATCGCCTGGCGGATTGTGCCGTGCAGAATCCAGACGCCGAACGACCAGAGAACCACCTGCGCGCCGGCGTTGCACAGCAGCACGGTGCGGACGCCGGTGTCGCCGTAAAGCGCCTGGACGATCGGCAGCGGCAGAAAAACCCAGTTGGGAACCGCGACAAGAAAAATGAAGGTGTTGCGCTGCGCCTTGCCGCTGAACACCGGCGCCGCCAGCAGCCCGACAAAATACGCGACCACGATCAGCAGGCCGCACAGGACCGGACCGATCCAGCCGTCGCGCAGCGCCGCCGCGTCCACCGTCCGCAGCATCTGCGTGAACACAAGCGCGGGAAACGCAACGTCCACCACCAGCCGGCTCAAGGTGGCCGTGAAATCCGCCGCCAGGAATCCGTGCCGACGCGCCAGCCAGCCGCCGACGATGACCAGGAACATCGCCGTTATTTTGAGAAAAACCACATGAACCATCGCAGGCAGACTCTAGGAGATCGCTGGAATCTTGTCAAAGTTTTGATTGAGCGATTGTGATTGACTTTTATCACATAATGATTAAATTCAGTCTAATTCAATCAGCCCATGCTGAACGGCAGTCACAAAGAGCTGGCGCCCCTGCGCCTCGACAACCTGCGCGAATTGGTCCGCGGCAAGGGCGTGATCCGCGTCGAGGAGATTTGCAGCCGGCTGCGCGTCTCGCCCGCGACGGTGCGGCGGGATTTGGACCAGTTGGAGGAATCCGGCTCGATCCGGCGCGTGCATGGCGGCGCGGTGAGCGTGGACAGCCGGCTGGAGGAGCCGCTGTTCGACGACAAGGCGTCCATCGCCGCGCGGGAAAAAACCCGCATCGCCCAGGCCGCACTGCAATTTGTCGAGCCGGGTGACACGATTTATCTGGATGGCGGCAGCACGGTGCTGGAGCTGGCGCGGCTGTTGCGTGAGCGCACGAACCTGACGGTGGTGACCAATTCGCTGCGCGCGGCGCACGAGCTGGCCGGGCGCGGGCCGCGGCTGATTTTGATCGGCGGCGAACTGCGCCGGTTGAGCCAGACGATGGTCGGGCCGCTGACGCGGTTCATTTTGCAGGAACTGCACGTGGACAAGGCGTTCATGGGCACCATCGGGCTGACGCTGAAGGAAGGTTTGACGACGACGGACCCCAGTGAGGCTTACACGAAGGAGCTGGTGACAAGCCAAGCTCGGCAGGTGATTTTGCTCGCCGATTCCGGCAAGGCCGGCAAGGTGGCGTTCGCCCGCGCCGGACGGCTGGAAAACGTCCACGCGCTCGTCACCGACAGGGGACTGGACAAAAATTTTGCCAAGGAACTGACCAAAAAAGGAATCAAAGTGATCAAGGCTTGATGCCGCGACAAATCAACTGAAACAATCATGACAACCAAGACACTGGAAAAAACGACCAAGAAACAATCGCCGAAATCCGCGACCTATTTGAGCGACATGCGGCCCGATTTCAAGCCGTATGAAATTGATTGCGGCAAAATTTCCGCCTACCGCTACAAGGGCACCCTGAAACAGGAGCTGGCCTCGAAAAAAATCACCAAGGCCGAGGCGGCCAACCTGCTCGAGGACATGCTGATGATTCGCGAGCTGGAGGAAATGATCGTCAAGCTGCGTTCCGGCGCGTATGACCCGATCCGCGATTTCAATTACCGCGGCCCGACGCACGTCTCGGTCGGTCAGGAAGGCACGGCGGCGGGCGCCTGCTCCGTGCTGCACCTTGCCGACAAGATCACCAGCACACACCGCGGCCACGGAGAAAGCATGGCCAAGGTCACGGTCGCCATCCGCGAAATGAGCGACGAGCAGCTCAAACTGCGCGTGCCGGATTGCAAATCCAGCAAGCGCGAGGATTTGCTCGAAGCCGCGCTCGAACAGCATGTTTATCGCATGATCTGCGAATTGTTCGGCAAGGAAGACGGCTATTGCAAGGGCCGTGGCGGCTCGATGCACATCGCCGATTTCACCGCCGGGCATCTCGGCGCCAACGCGATAGTCGGCGGCGGTGTGCCGATTGCCACCGGCGCGGCGATCGGTCTGCGTTATCAGAAAAAGGACGCGGTGGTCTGCTGCTTCGCCGGCGACGGCGCCTACGCCAATGGCGTGGTGCTGGAATCGCTCAACTACGCCGCGCAGGCGCAATTCACCAATCATCTGGCGGACTATAAATTTGGCGTGCCGATGATTTTTCTCATCACGAACAACCATTACGGCATGACGCACCGCACGGATGACGAAGTGATGGGCGTGAGCCGGATGGCGCGCCGCGCCGCCGGTTTTGCCGACAACAACATGCACGCTGAAATCGTCAACGGCATGAACCCGCTTGCCGTCCGCGACGCCGTGCAGCGCGCCGCCGAGATTTGCCGCCAGGGCCAGGGCCCGGTGCTGCTTGATTGCGACACCTACCGCTATTGGGGCCATTCCTTGAGCGACCCGCGCAACGAATACCGCACGAAGGAAGAGGAAGCCGCGTGGAAGGCGGTTGATCCGGTTGAAACCTTCAAGGTGCAGATGCTCGAAAGCAAGGCGTTCACGGCCAAGGAAATTGCCGCAATCGAACAGGCCGTTCGCGACCGCAACGCCCGCGCCGCCAAGCGCGCCGCCGTGGCTGCCGATCCGCCCGCCGAGGACGTGATCAAATATATGTATACCGACACGAAAAGCGAAACCGTGCCGGCGGAATTTGCGAAAGTTGAAATCATCGCGCCGCTGCCGGAAATCAAGCGCGTCAACGGCGAAATCACCTACAAGGACGCCATCCGCGAGGCGCTCATTGAGGAAATGAAACGCGACAGGCGCGTGCTGTTTTACGGCGAGGACGTGGCGGATTACGGCGGCGCGTTCAAGGCGACGAAAGGCTTGATGGAATCGTTTGGACGCGACCGCGTTTTCAACACGCCGATTTCCGAGGCCTGCATTTGCGGCACGGGCGTCGGCCTGGCGATGATCGGCCTGCGGCCGGTGATGGAATTGATGTATTACGATTTCGCGCTGATGTCGTCCGACCAGATCAGCAATCAGGCCGCGAAATGGCATTACATGAGCGGCGCGCAAACCGAGGTGCCGCTGGTGTTGCGCGTTTCCGCGGGCGCGGGCAAGGGCTACGGTGGCCAGCATTCGCAGACGCTCGAATCCATGTTCTGCCATATCCCCGGACTTTACGTTGTTTATCCCGCGACGCCTTACGACGCGAAAGGCATGTTGAAATCCGCCATCCGCGACAACAATCCAATCATGTTCATCGAGTCGCAGGGCCTGTATGGCATGAAAGGCGTGGTGCCGGAAAATGAATATCTCGTCCCGCTCGGTGTCGCCGACGTGAAGCGCGAAGGCTCGGACATCACGTTCGTGACGTGGGGACCGCTCGTCCACGACTGCCTGAAGGCGGCAGACAAATTGAAGGCCGAGAAAGGCGTCAGCGCCGAGGTCATTGACCTGCGCTCGCTCGTGCCGCTCGACCTCGACACGGTGTTGCGCTCGGTGCAAAAGACCGGCCGCTGCGTCGTTGCCAGCCAGGCGATTCACATCGGCAGCTACACCGGCGAAATCGCCTCGACGATTTCGGACGCGGTTTTCGATTACCTCGACGCCCCGGTCAAACGCGTCGGCGCCAAGAACGGCATCGCGCCGCAATCGCACATTCTCGAAGCGGCGTTCCTCCCGAACGTCAACGACCTGATCGCCGCCGCCAAAGAAATCCTGTAAAGGAACGCCATGGCTACTCCAATTATCATGCCGAAGTTCGGTCAGATGACCGAAGAGAGCGCCATCGTCGAATGGCTCAAGAAGGAAGGCGACAAGGTCAACAAAGGCGACATCCTTTTCACCGTCGAGACCGACAAATCGGTCATGGAGGTGGAGAGTTTCGAGGCCGGCACGCTGCTGAAAATCACCGTGCCGCCGCGCGTCAACGTCCCGGTGCAAAGCACGGTCGGTTTTCTGGGCAATCCCGGTGAAGCAATTCCCGCTGCCACCGCTCCGGCCCCTGCCGCGCCTAAACCTGCGGCCGCAGCACCAGAGGTAGGGCGCACTGTCCCCAGCGCGCTGCCGACACCGGCACCCACCCAAACGGCAGTTTCCGCACCAGTCGCCGCACCTGTTCCCCAACTGCCATCTCCAATCTCCAATCTCCCATCCCTCTTCCGCATCAGCCCGCGCGCCGCGGCACTGGCAAAACATTCCGTCATTGACGCTACGCGCATCAAGGGCACCGGGCCTGAAGGCCGCATCGTCGAAAAAGACGTGCGGAATCATTTGCAGCAGCACGGCTACGACAAGTTGCGCATCTCGCCTGCCGCGAAGGAACTTGCGGCGAAGGAAAAGCTCGACGTGCTGACGATTCAGCCCACGGACGGCCGCGTCACCGTGCCCGACGTGCAGCGCTCGCTGGCCGAACGGCCGAAGCCGATGAGCAAGATGCGCCAGGTCATCGCGCAACGGCTCACGCAAAGTTTCCGCGACACGCCGCATTTTTACGTCACGGTCGCGGTGGACATGACCGAGTTGATCGCCTACCGCAGCCAGCTCAAGGCGGCGGGCGCGCCCTACACTGTCACGGATTTCATCGCCGAGGCGGTGGTGCTGACATTGCAGGAATTCCCCGACGTGAACAGCTCGACCGACGGCAAGACCACGCGCTGGAACAGCCACGTCAACCTCGGCATCGCCGTTTCGCTGGAACAGGGCCTCGTCGTGCCAGTCATCCGCGCCGCCGAGCAATTGCCGCTGCTGGAACTTTCGCAGCGCACCAAGTCGCTCGCCGAGAAGGCGCGCGCCGGCAAGGCCACGCCCGACGAATTGAGCGGCGGCACCTTCACCATCTCCAACATGGGCATGATGGACGTGGAAAGCTTCGGCGCCATCATCAACCCCGGCGAAAGCGCCATTCTCGCCGTGGCCAGCACCCAGCCGCAGCCGGTCGTGCGTGACGGCAAAATCGTTGTGCGCCAGATGATGAAGCTTACGCTCTCGTGCGACCATCGCATCGTGGACGGCGCGCTCGGCGCAAAGTTCATCAACGGCATCAAGCAAAAACTCGAGGACATCGAACTCTGGAAACGGGTCACGGCCTGATTGGAGAATTAAATTATGGAAACATTTGACATCGTAGTCATCGGCGCCGGCCCGGGCGGTTACCCGGCGGCCATCCGCGCCGCGCAACTCGGCGCAAAAGTCGCCATCATCGAAAAGGAAAAGCTTGGCGGCACCTGCCTGAACTGGGGCTGCATCCCCACCAAGGCGCTCATCGCCGCTGCCGAGACCTTTGAGAAGATCAAACACGCGGAAAAATACGGCATCACCGTCAAGGGCGCCTCGGTGGATTACGCCGTGATGATCGGCAACAAGGACAAGGCCGTCGGCACGTTGCGCGGCGGCATCAATTCGCTGCTCACCGCCAACGGCGTGAAACAATTCACCGGCACCGCAAGCTTCGTTGACCGCAACACGATTGAAATAGTAGGACAGGCTTCCAGCCTGTCAGACGTTCACAGGCAAGATGCCTGTGCCACTACCCGCATCAGCGCGAAGAAAATCATCATCGCCACCGGCTCCACCTCGGTCATGCCCGGTTTCCTGCCGAAACACGAGCGCGTCGTGGAAAGCCGCGCGTTCCTCGACATCCAGAAACTGCCCGCCTCCATGATTGTCATGGGCGGCGGATTCATCGGCTGCGAACTGGCCTGCATGGCGGCGATGCTCGGCGTCAAGGTCACCATCGTCGAATTGCTCGAAGACATTTTGCTGCTGCTCGACGCCGACGTGCGACGTGAAGTCCGCGGGCACATGGAGAAAAATCTCGGCATCCGCGTCCTCACCGGCAAGGCGCTGGAGAAAATCTCCGCCGACGCCAAATCCGTGCGCGGCAATTTCGGCGACGAAGTGCTGACCGCGGATTTGCTGCTCTGCGCCGTGGGCCGCAAGCCCGTCACCGACGGATTGAAGCTGGAAAATGCCGGCTTGACCAAAAGCCAGCGCGGTTACATCGAAGCGGACGATTATTGCCGCACGAAGGTCGCCAACATTTTTGCCATCGGCGACGTGACCGGCAAAATCCAGCTCGCGCATTACGCCACCGCGCAGGGCATCGCCGCCGCCGAAAACGCCGTCCAGACGAAATTGCACAAGCACGATACGATTGTGCCGAACGTGATTTTCACGTCGCCGGAAGTCGGCACCGCCGGCTTGAGCGAGGACGACGCGAAGAAGCAAAATCACGCCGTGAAGACCGGCAAGTTCCGTTTCAACGGGCTTGGCAAGGGCATCGCCACCGGCGAAACCACCGGGTTCGTCAAATGGATTGCCGACGCGACGACCGATCAACTGCTCGGCGCCGCAGCCGTCGGCCCGCACGCGACCGAACTCATCGCCGAGGCTGCCGCTGTCATTCGCGCCGAGCTGACCACGCGCGAGCTGGGCCGGACGATTCACGCGCACCCGACCTTCAGCGAAGCCTGGATGGAAGCCGCGCACGCCTTGCACAACGAGTGCATCCACGCTGCGCCCAAGCGGAAGTAAAAAACGACGGTAACTTTGGGCCGTGTCCTATGAGGATGTGGCGGAGTGCCGTTCGTGTGGCGCGCAGTGTCCGTGTCGCCATCCCGGAACGCCCGGCATCAGCCGGTCGTTCCGGCTGGCGGAGCAAATTTTTCGCCCGGCTTTAACGCGTGGCCAGCCAGGAATTCCGCCGCGTTCATCCGCCGTCCTCCTTCGCGCTGCAATTCCAGAATCCGCAGCGCGTTTTCGCCGCAGCCGACGACGATGCCGGATTTATCCGCCGACAAAATCTCACCGGGGCAGGGGAGCTTCGCCGTCGGGCGGCCCGGTAAGCCATTGCCGCCACATTCAATGACTTCCGCCTTCCAGATTTTCAGCCCCGCCGGGCGGGACGGTTTGGGTTCTCCGGCGAGAAAGGTGAACGCGCCGGGCCACGGCGTGAAGGCGCGCAGCCGGTTCCAGATTGTTTTCGCGGGCAGCTTCCAGTCAATGCGGCCATCCTCCTTTTTGATCTTGGGCGCGTGGCTTGCGCCGCCGGCGTCCTGCGGTTGCGGCCGGATTTTTCCGGCGACGTAATCCGGAATGGTTTGCGCGAGCAGTTCCGCGCCGAGTTGCGCGAGCCGGTCGTGGAGCGTGGAGGAATCGTCCTCCTGAAAAATGGGCGTGCGCCGCTGCGAAACAACCGGGCCGGTGTCCAGCCCCGCGTCCATTTTCATGACGGTGACACCGGTCGCGTCTCCGCCGGTCGCGATGGCCCACTGGATCGGCGCCGCGCCGCGGAATTTCGGCAGGAGCGAGGTGTGGACGTTCAGGCAGCCAAAGTTCGGCATGTCCAAAATTGTTTGCGGCAGAATTTGTCCGTAGGCGACGACGACGATCAGATCCGGCTGAAACGCGCGGAGTCCGGCGATGAATTGTTCGTCGCGGGCGCGCGCCGGCTGGAGCACGGGCAGGTTGAGATTGAGCGCGAGCGATTTGACGGGTGATGGCTGCAGTTTCAGGTCGCGGCCCTTGGGCTTGTCCGGCTGCGTGACCACGGCGGCGACGGAAAACCGCCCGTCGCGCGCCAGCGATTCGAGGCTGGCGCAGGACAATTCCGCCGTGCCCATGAAGATGATTCGCAACGCAGCCATCAACGGATTGTGATGCAAGGGCGCGAAGGGACGGTCCGGGGCTTCACGCGCCCTTGTGTTTCAGTTGGACCTCCTGGATTTCGGCGAACGGCACCATCACCTCCTGCCGCGAATCGCCGCGCAGAACCTCGAAATGCACTTCGCTGGCGGAGATGCGCGTGATGCGCTCGGCCACAAACAGGGTGTGTGCCGTCTTCACCTGCAGCACCTTGTTCTTGTCCGCTTCCTGCCGGACGATGCCGAATAGTCCGGAAAATTTCGTCTCGAAAAACCGGCGGTTGAACATGAACTGCCCGCGCTGGAAAATTTCCGTCTCCGGCTGGCTTGTTGGCGGCGGGGTTGGAGCCGCCCCGGCCTCCCAGGAACCCGCCACGATGTGAATTTCCTCTTCCTGCTTTTGGCCCTGCACCGCAAACCGGTGTGGTTCGGTTTCTGCCGGCGCTCTTTCAGCGGCTTTTTCGACGCGCGCTTCCTCCGCCGACATTGCCGGCGCACGCAACCCGGGCAGCGCAAGAAAAACAACCGGCCCCAGAATCGGCGCCACCGCCGCCGCGCCAATCACGATCCCCATCGGCCGAGCGCGGAACCGGGCAATTTCATATCCGGCGTAAAGGTTCGCGGCGTAAATCAGCAGCAGCGCCATCAGCCCGACCCCCGATGAAAACAGCCCGCCGAACAGCGATGCCGGCGAGGACCGGTCCAGACGCGGGACTTCGTTGATTCTGACTTCAGGTTTGGGCGGGCGTTCTGCGGATGCCGGCGCGATGAACGGCTCGACAAACGGATCAATCTTCGGATTTTGCGCCAGTTGCTTCAGCCCGTCCTGCGAAAATTTCAACCACGGCATCCGTTCGGTGTATTTGTCGTCACCCGTGCGGAAGATGATGCCGTTGTCGTTGAACGAAACAATGTCACCGCCCACCGTCGTTCCGTCAGCCAGCGGAAACGATTCTGCGGCGGCCGCCGCCAGCAGCCCGCAAAGCCAGAGGCCGGCAATTGTCCAAAGGAGTTTGCGCACACAGGTTTTCTAGCAGATGAAAACGCGCTGCGAAAGCAAATTCAGCATGCCACAACCCTTGGCCGCGCGGCTTTCAATAGCGAACTTTATCCGGCTTGTCCCCCCATTTCTTGAAAACTGCCAGCGCGTCATCACGCAGAAACTGTCGCATCGGAATTTTGCGGCGCGAAACCGGCCGCGCCAGTTCGCAGTAAATCAGATCGTCGTCGAAACCGGCCGCCGCCGCGTCGCGCCGACCTCCGGCGTAAAAAATCCTCCGGATGCGCGCCCAGTAAATCGCCGACAGGCACATCGGACACGGCTCGCAACTGGCGTAAATTTCGCAGTTGTCCAGCCGGAATGTCTTGAGCCGGTGGCACGCCTCGCGGATGGCCACGATCTCCGCGTGCGCCGTCGGGTCGTTCGTGGGAGTCACGCGGTTCCAGCCTCGCCCGACAATTTTGCCTTGCCGCACCACGACCGCGCCGAACGGCCCGCCTTCGCCGCGCCGCATTTTTTCGAGCGAGAGCCGGATGGCCGCGCGCATGAATTCGGCTTTCATTGGAACAGCCCGGCGGCATTCTGCGCCGCGCTTAAAAATGGTCCGCCGCCGGAAACGTCCTGGAGTTTTCCGCCGCGCCATTTTCGCAGACGGTAAAGCGCCGCGAACGTGAAGGTCGGCGCCTTCGCGCCGCGTCCGCCAACCAGCTCCGCGCCGCGCCGGACGTTGTCGAGCATCCACGCCGGCAGCCGCGCGTGATAGGCATTTCGTTTCACCTCGCCGGCGTGCAACGAAAGAGCGGCAATCAAATCCGCCAAATTCTTCGCGCCGATTTCGGCCAGCAAATTCGGACCGGCCATCTGCCCCCAAAATTCCGTCTCGACGACAAAGCAGCCAAAGTGGCGCGGCAATGTTTTCAGCGCGTCCAGCACCAGCCAGTGCGTGCCAATGTGCGCGGGGTGAACATCGTTTTCGTGCGGAAGAAATATCACTCGCGGCTTTTGCTCCACGAGGATGCCGGCAACCGTTTTCACCGCCGCCCGCCAACGCGCGGAATTTTTCGCACGCGCTTCGGGGTTGATGCTCTCGAATCCTCGCGCAACCGGCACAATTAATCCGAAGCCGAGCGCCGCGCAGGCGTTTTGCAGTTCGCGCTGACGCACCGGCTGCCGGGCGCGGTTGCTGCCGAGCGTGATGGCGATGTTGATGACGTTCCACTTCGCCTCGCACAACAGCCGCAGCGCCAGCCCGCCGTTGATGCACTCGTCGTCGGGGTGCGGCGAGAAAATCAGAACCTTCGGCGCGTCGGGTGGAATTATGAGATGTGCGCCGGAAGAAGCCTGCCTAGGCTTCAGGTATTCTCCCTGTTTGAGCAGATTTTGAAATTGGGCGACGAATTGGCGCGAATTCATACCCCTTTATTTGCCGATGCCGGTCCAAACAGCAATCGTAAACTGTTCATCACCACCACGACCGTGCCGAACTGGCGGGGCATGCCCTTCTCCGTGATCAAGCATGGGACGATTTTCCTGCGGTGGAATCGTGTCCGTCATCCCGTGTGGCTCGGCGCGACGAAGATGTCTCCACAATGACTGCACCTCTTGCAGAACGTGCGACAAAAAAAGAGCCGACTCGCATCGGCTCTTTTCAAGAATTATTACTGAAAACAGAGTTATGCGCGACGCTGACGCCGACGGGCCAGAACCGTAAATGCCGCCGCTCCCAGCGCACCCAGACAGAGAACGGTCGGTTCCGGGGTGGGCGTGGTGGTGCCGTTAAATTCAGCGCCAAAGGCAACAGGCCCTCCAAGACTGTTCGTCAACAACTCCCAATTGCCGGAAGCATCATACCAATAATCTCCATAATTTGTTCCAACCGTAGGCGGTTCAAAAATGGGCAAGCCCACTGTTTCGCCGGCTGTCAAACCTGCAAACGTAATGGTAAAAGTGAAGTTTGTGGGGAGAATGAAACTGGGACTCAACGGTGTGCCGCCCGCCGCCGGATACAGCAAATCCGACAAATCAAAAATCGCCAACAGCGAATTTGAAATACTGTTACCATTATACGTTATCGGATTTGGAAACACCACCGACCCGCTGTCATAAAAAAGCGTGCCCGGGGAGGCATACCCGTTTGTCAGCGGGCCATTGTTCTCATAAAGTTTGATATCGGCCGTGACCGTTCCACTCCAACTGGTGTCCGGGCTGTAGTATTCAAATGAAAAGTTGGTCAGTGACGCCGGCAACAAAGTTCCCAGCCAGACTTCTTCGCCAATCTGTTGGTAGTTTGCAATGGTGAAATCTGAACCCAGATCGGTGGTGGTGTCTTGATAAAGCACTTCGGCGCGAACCTCGATACTGCCCGCCAGAATGATCCCGGCACCAACGCCCATTGCCTTCAAAATAAATTTTTTCATATTCAATATTCTGAACCAACCCGCCTATCTGGGCTTCAAACAAACGGCCAAGTCTGATGCCCCAACACCGAGGATTCTACCGGAAGCATCATCCCTGTCAACATTTTTTTGAGGCATAATTCAGTTGTTTCTTGCTTCTGCGGGATGTTGTCGCTATCATCACCTCCTCGGTAGGAAGGATAAATCGCTATGGATTATCAACGGCTCATATTGGGTGCTTTGGTGGGGGCCGGGGTCAGCGTCGTCGTGATTATGCTGATTCTGCGGATGCAAAAGCGCATGGATTTGCCCCGCCGGGCCGGGGAAATGCATCACGCTGGAGGAGTTCAAAAATCACGTCTGGGTGGGATGGCTCTGGCTGCGGCCTTCGTGTTGGTTGTTTTGCTCTTCAAAGCGTTGAACGGCTGGCAATCCAGCCCCATGATACCCTGTCTTTGTTGGAAAATCATGGCTTTGGCGCTGGCCATGTTCGGACTTGGATTGTGGGATGATCTTGTTGCGCTGGGTGCCAGACGCAAGCTCATCGGCCAGGTGGCCATCGCCACGGCTGCCTATTTTCTGGGCATTGGAATCCATAAATTTCAGATTCCCTTCACCGCCCACGTCATTGACCTCGGCTTTTTGTCCTTTCTGGTCACGGTGTTCTGGCTTGTGGCGCTGACCAATCTGATCAATCTGATTGACGGCGTGGACGGCTTGGCGGGTGGCATCTGCCTGATGTTGATGATCCTGCTGGTTTATGTGGGCGGCGCCGTGGGTCCCACGTCCTTTGTTGCCGCCGGAATGGCGGGTGCGCTGCTGGGGTTTTTGTGGTTCAACTTCCCTCCCGCGCGCATTTACATGGGCGATGGTGGCGCGTATTTTCTCGGTTTCCTCGTCGGCTGTTTGACGATTGCCAGCTCGCAAAAAGGCACCGTCTTTGCCGCGCTCACCGCTCCATTGTTTGTTCTGGCCCTGCCGA
Source organism: uncultured Bifidobacteriaceae bacterium (assembly GCA_964655855.1). Lineage (GTDB taxonomy): Bacteria > Verrucomicrobiota > Verrucomicrobiia > Limisphaerales > UBA11358 > UBA11358. Next base: position 11,664 of record CAZZPE010000012.1, on the reverse strand, counting down.
TTCTGGACACCGCGCTTGCCATTCTGAGGCGGGGTTTGCACGGCCTCCCGCTGTTTCGCGCCGACCGCGGCCACATCCATCATCGTCTGCTGGAAAACGGCCTGTCCCGGCGGCAGGTCGTTCTGGTGACTTATGCCTTTACCGCAATTTTTCTCGGATTGGGCTTTATTGCCTTTTGGTGGCAGGGCGAGCATCTGGCCATCCTGCTGGGTTTCGGCATCCTGATCGTTCTGCTGTCGGCGGGCCGGCTGAATTTCAACCGCGAATGGTTTGCCGTCGGGCGCGTGTTGGGCAATTCCCTGCATGTGCGCGCGGAAATCCAATATGCCCTTGCCCAGACCCGCTGGCTTGTCATGGAAGGCTCCCGTTGCAGCAACATCGCGGCACTTTGCGAGGACGCCGTGTTCATCGCCCGCAAGCTCGGCTTCGACACCGTGCGCATCCGGCTGGAAGACGGCGAGCGGACATGGCGGACGCTTCCCACCGATGAGGACCAATTTTGTCTTTTCCGCCACCCGTTGCCCGAACACGGCTGCTGTTTCATTGAACTCGGCGTGGCCTGCCCGAAGGCCGGTGCGAACACAAACAGCCGGGACGCCTCAAAAATCCGGGAATCCAAAGCCGGGGCAAAATCCTGCGCGCACTGCCGGAAGGACGGAAACGGCACCCCGCCCGCCGCCGGCGCATTTGTCTCAAAGGAATTCGATCTCTTGAGCGAACTCCTGGCCGAGGGTTGGGCCAGGGCTATTGCGGATTCGGAAAAACACAGGCAGTTGCCCGTGCGTTTTGACGGCCTGAAGACTCCGGCCACTGAAAGACGTCCCGGTGAAATTCCCGGGGCACAGCCTGAAACGGTTTGATCTCATAACCGCCTGCTCCGTGTCGGTTTACAGGTGTTCTTGGTGGTTTTCAAAACCAGGCAGCACACTGCAATGGGTTGTCAAAAGCGGGTCATTTGAAATTATTTTTTCCATTGACGTGACAAACTGGCTTTGATAAGCTGGCCATGACATTCGGGGAACAGGTTTGTAAAGACGCATGGAATTTATGAAAAATAATTTGGGAATGTTTTTTGGGCTTCCGCGCTTGGGTGTGGGCGTGGGGGCGGCTCTGTTAGCTTTTTTGGTTTTCGCTCCGGTATCGCATGCCAGTGTTGTGATCGTGGATAATCTTAACCCAACACCGACCCAGACTACGGGAGCGTCAATAACTTCTGTTAACCCTATTAAAGCGGAGAGTTTTACAGCATCCAGCGGTGGCGAGATCTCGTCACTTTCACTGGTTTTGAACTTTAACGCAACTGCGGTGGCGGCGATTAATAGTGGGAGTTCATTTAATATTTATCTTTTCAATGCCGCTGATGCAACTTCAAAACCAGGGCAACCGGTCGGTAGTCCCTCACCTATTGTCCTTGCAACAGTTACTTCGACCGAGACGGGTCTCGGAGTTAGTGGGACTGGCACTCTTGTTTCTGGGGTTCAGACGTTCACTTTCAGTCTGGCCAATGATGATTTGAGTAGCGCTACGCTCACTCAAGGTTCTGAATATGCTGTTGCCATTGATGTAACTTCTTTGGGTGTGACGGGCGCCAACGGCAACGTAAGTTGGCAGTATATTTCCAACCCCAGTTATACTGGAAATCCGGGGAATTTTTTGGGTGATTATGCTGGAGCTTCTCCCACCGCTACCGTTTGGGGATATCAATCCACTCAACAACGTCAAATGGAAGTTGACGTTGTTCCAGAAGTGCCGATGACGGGCATGGTCATAGGCATCGGTGCGTTGTGCCTTGCGGGCGGCTACACCCTGCGTCGCAAACTTTGCCCTGCTAAAGCCGCTTGAACATCGGCTGAAAATTTCCGCCCGGCGCGTTCCTTTGAACGCGCCTTTTTGTTTGGTCCAAGCAACCCCAATTCAGCCATGATTGCTGCGGCTGGGGTTGCATACTCCGAGAAATTGCAAATCAAGCCGCTGACGTTTTTTGCGGCTTGCCGCATTTCAACGGCTTCGCTATGCTCCGGATCAAGAAGATTGAGCAGGGGCAGTTTTATCGTATCGGCGATACCACGGCATGGCCACGGAGCCTCAAAACCCAAAACCGGAGCAACCCCGCAGCAGCAAACGGGAGGGTGCGTCGCATCGGCGTGGACGCTGGCGGTCCCGCCTGCATTTCCCCCGGATGTTCGAGCCGCTGGCGGACTGGCTGTATGACTTCTGGTTTCCCCAATCCGACAGGTCTCATGGCTATTATGGTTACGGTCCGTCGCGCCAGAACCGGTTGAAATGGCTTTGGCGGCGTCTGCGGCGCCTGTTCAGGAATTCTTTTCTAGGTTCGGCGTCCAGCGCACTGAAGGCCAAATGGTATGACTGGTGGCATCCTGTCTCCGACGAGGGGCCAACCTATTCCTCCTATCACGGTGGAGTCCGCCGCCATCGTTTCGTCCGGGACTGGCAGCGGTTGAAACGGTTTGCGCGCCGGTCGGTTTTCGGGCGCATTTACAAAACCCTGACGGACCGGTTTTACAATTGGTGGTATCCGGAGTCCCAGGAAAAAAGCGCGTCTCCAAGCTACGGCTACGGCTACGGTTATGGGCAGCACCGCCGGAGCCGGCTGCAACTGGCTTGGAACGGCGCGCAGCGGCGCATTTATTCCTCCAAGCTCGGCCGCAAAGTCCGGGCGCTGGCCGACAAATTTTATGAATGGTATTTTCCGCTGGTGAAAGGTTCGGGCGGATACGGTGGTTACGGCTACGGGGCCTATCATCGTGTGAGCCGGCCGGTGTGGCTGATGCGCCGGGGTGTCCGCTGGTTCCGGCAGACCTGGCTCGGACGCAAAACGGGCTGGGTGCTGGATGAGGCGGATGAGTTGGTGAGCCAGGTCGGCAGAAGCGCCGCGCAGGATCTGGCCTGGCCGAGCCTCCAACGCAGGTTCAAGCGCTGGCAGACTTGGGCGGTGTTGGTGTGCCTGATCCTGACGGCCGGATTTGGATACAAATACGGACTGCCGCGTTATCGCGTTTACGTTGAACAGAATTATGCCATGCAGGCGCAGCAATTTGTCGCCAAGGGCGATTTTCCGCGGGCGCTGCTCCGTGCCCGGCAGGTGCTCGCCCTGAATCGCGATGACCCCGCCGCCATCCGGGTCATCGCTGGCGTGGCGGATTTTTACGGCTCGCCCTACGCCATCCAGTGGCGGCAGCGATTGGTGTTTTTGAATCCTGATCCCACCAACCGTCTGGCGCTGGCCCGGTCGGCGATGCGGTTTGAGGCATTTCCTTTTCCCACGGCGACCAAAGAACTGGGTGAAATCGCGCCGGCTTCCCGGCAGACTTCTGCGTATCACCTTGCGGCTGGCGCGCTGGCGGTCAAACTCAATGATCTGCCTGCGGCGGAGCAGCAATTTGCGGAGGCATTGAAGCTGAATCCGGACGATCCGGTGAATCGAATGTCGCTGGCGGTGGTCCGGTTGCAGTCGGGAAATCCCGGGCTGATCGCCGATTCGCGGACCACTTTGGAATTGCTCCGCACCGACCGCCGGCTCGGTCTGCTGGCGTCCCGATCGCTGGTGGCCGAGAGCATCGCGCGCCGCGAATTCGCGCGCGCCGAGATGTTCTCGCAGCAAATTCTCACCAACCAGCAATCCTCGTTCAGTGACCGGATCGTTCACCTGGCGATCCTGAACGTCGAGAAAAGCCCCCGGTTTGCGGCCTTTCTCGCCGAAACAAAAAAGTCTGCGGAGGAGAATCCCCTCTACGTCGGCGAGCTGGCGTCATGGATGAACCGCTACGGATACGCCCAGTCGGCGTTGGACTGGATCAACAGTCTTCCCCCGCGGCTCAACAAACAAGGGCTGGTGCCCATCGCCGTCGCCGATTCTTATGTGGCACTCGGTCAGTGGAAGGGGCTGACGGCTTATCTGGAAAAGGAAAGGTGGCTGGAATTGGATTCCGTTCGCGTCGGCATGATGTCATTTGCCGCGTGGAAGGATTCCGGTGACAAACGAACTTCATCCACCATTTGGCAACAGGCCATGCAACTGGCGGCGCAGTCGCCCACCGCCTTGAACACGCTGGCGAAAATGTCCGCCGGGTGGGGCTGGAAGGAAGAAACGGAGGATGTCCTCTGGTTCGCTGCCGGGAAATATCCATCCGAAAGCTGGCCGTTGACCACTCTCGAGAATCTTTACACCGGACAGCGCGACACTGTCGGGATGAGGCGGGTGTTTCGTGCCATGGTCAAAAATAATCCCAAGGATGCGCTGGCGCGGAATAATTTGGCGATGGTGTCCCTGCTGTTGGGAACGGACACGGCTGAAGCCCGCCAGACGGCGGCGGAACTGCACGCGGCGGATCCGGCCAATCCGGTGTTTGCCTCCACCTACGCCTTTTCCCTTTTCCTGCAGGGTCGCCAGCAGGAGGCCATCCAGACGCTCCGCGCGCTCGGTCTCGACCGGCTGGATGATCCGTCGCTCGCGGCTTATTACGGAATTTTTCTTTCAGCGGCGGGCGACAAGCAAACCGCGCGGACTTACCTGAACAAATCAGCCAAGGCTTTTCTCCTGCCGGAAGAGCAGGCAATGGTGGAACACGCAAAGAAAACGCTGTGAGCGAATCGGTTGCGGCTTCCTGCGAGAATTGGGTTTGATTCAGTTTTGCCGCGATTCACCTGGAAATCATCGCTGACAAATATTCCTTGAAGGCGGCTTGCGCGGCCTCGTCCGATTCTTTTCCCCAGACTCCCGCCTTGATCACCCGTTTCTCGTTCCAGCCGCGGTCCCGCGCATGCAGCGCGTGAAGAACCGAGCGAACTGCCATGATGGTGCCCGGAACAGTCTGCGGCATCCATTCGGTGGGTTCCCAGTAAATGGAAAAAACATCCAGAGTGCGGCCCTGGTCTAGAAAACATTCCGTGTCAACCCGGAGGTTGACGCCGTTCATGCTCACGGTTTGAATTCCCAGGTTGGTCTGAAGCACCATGCCTGCGTTTTGCAGGCACACATCGGGCGCATGGGTGCGGGCCTGGAGGCAGGTCACGGCGGCGCGATAGCCGGTCTTTGCGGGCAGCCAGCGGAAGTAGAAGAGCTGCCAGGCGTTTCCACTGTTGTCGCGCCACTCGGCTTGACGGCCCTCGTCGTAGCTTAACATTGTCCGGACATTTTCGCTGACCGGCAATTCGCGAAATTCGGCGGTTCTGGCCGGCAGCTTGAACGACCAGTTGGTCAGGGTCGCGGCTTGTTTCTCCGCCGGGTGGAACCAGAAATAAATTCCCATTTCGCCCAGGACAATCCAGACCGCCAGCGCCGCCAGCGCCGTCCGGATCAGGCATGGATTTTTCACCAGCACGGTTGTGCCGGTTTGCGCTGGCGTTGATTCGGCGGCGATCCGGCTGCCAGTTTCCCCGGATGCTGACGGCGATTTTTTATCCTCCGTGCCGGGAACCGGTTCAAGGTTGTGCAACTCTTCGAGATAATCCAGCTTGGCGCCCGTCGGTGAATAATACGCACCCGGCTTGCTCCGTTTGGGCCGCAGCAGCCACACGAGCGCCAGCAGCCCGATCAACGTGATGCCCATGATCGCGAAGCCCGCCTGGTCGTGGTGCAGATTCACCGCCGGGATGCCGTGCAGGTCGGCGATGCGAACGAGATAGGTGGTGCGAATTACGTTGCACGTGAAGGCCAGCAGCACGGCGCTGAACAGCAGCATGGCCCGCCGCAAGATGCTGTAGCCGAACAATTCACCCAGAAACAGCGCGATCATGACGCTGGCTTGAAACGAGCGGATGCCGCTGCACGCCTCGTCCACGCCAACCAAGCCCGGACCTGTTTCAATCAGCACGCCGTGGCGGACGGCCGGGCTGCCCAAGATATTGGCGGACACGGCGCTGACGGCGGCATTGAGCTTCGACATGTTTTCGATCATCGGATGCTCCAGGCGCGTGGGCCACGGCACGGCGATGAGGAAAAAAATCACCGGGAACGCAAAATAGCGGCTCCAACTGCGCCCGCCCAGAAAGTAAAGAATGACAAACGTGATCCCGATCACCGCGCCGGCAAAGAGCCATCCCGCAAAACGCCAGTTGGGAATGACATCCAAAAAAATGGCCCCGACCGGCAGGATCAGTCCGAAGATTCCCAGCACGAAGAACGTGCCGCCGGCGGGACGAACCGGGCTGCGGTCGGGTCGGCGCTTCCAGCGTTCCCAAAAAAGGCCGAGGCACAGCAGCGGCACAAACCATCCGAAGGCGTAGTCGTCATTGCTGTGCCACAAGGTGCCGAGACGATAAACGGCGTAGCCCCAGAGCGCGACAAGCGCGCACACCGGCAGCGGACCCAAAGTGAATGCCGATGTCCGGTCTTCTGGCGGGGGAACGGGTGACGATTGTTTTGACGGCAATGAAGTTTCAGGATTGGTCATCGTGCATCCTCATCGTTTGGCATGGCGTGAAATTGATTGGCAACCTGCCCGTCCGGCGTTGTGAAAGTCTTTTCCGAGATCTCCGCCATGGAGAAAAATTAAGCCCGGCCCGTTCAAAGCACAAACAAAAAGGGCGGCTTGAATCAAGCCGCCCTCAAAGAAATTCAAAAGCGTTTCAAGCAATCTTCATCTTCCGGGCATAGCTGCGGCCAAAGAAGACGACGCCCAACAACACGACACCCGCCATTGTGAAACCAGCGGCTTCAGGAACAGGAGCCAAATATCCGAAGGTTCCGGCACCCGCAATGGTGTCTAACTGCGCAAAGTTTCCGAAATTTATGTTCGCCGAGCCCACCGTGCTATTACCCTGTATGGTTCCAGCTTGTAACCCAATGTTCAACGCTGCAGCACTATTGTAGTCAACACTGTTATAACCAGAGGCAACAACTGCGTAGATGCCAGGTCCCAGCGTTATGGGCGTAATGCTGTCATATGCATAATTACCAACAGTCGCCGGACTTCCGGTAAAAGAAGCTACCTGACTAAGCAACACTCCGGTTGCCTCATTGTAAATCGCCACCTTTATTGTATTACCACTAAATCCAGAAGTGTCATACACACCCAACTCGTTGATTAAGGTTGAAGAGGACAATATGACCTCATTTGCCAGATCGCTATAGCCACTCAACGTGGATGAACCGCCACTTGGGGAAGTATATGCGACCCAACTGCCAGTTGCGCCTGCCTGCCAGACGAACATTCCGCCAACAGCCAAACCAAGCGCCAGTTTTTTCACCGAATTTAGTGTCTTCATATTATGATTATTTTTTCCTGTTAGTTCACTAACCCTGTCAAATTCTTTCTTGGATATATTTATGCCGCATAAGCGGCAAAATGTAAAGAACTTTTTTGATGTTTTTTTAGGTGATGCGAATTCGCATAACGTATTGAATATGAACATGATATTTCAAAATGCGCTGCGGTGCTGTTGGTGGCTGGCGTGAAAACATCATGGCATCTGGTTCGTTTTGTCCATTTTCGGCAGCAAATCCTTTTCCTCCGGCAACAAGTGTCCCTGGGTTTTGGCGATCTGGAAATAGGGCGCGGCGTCACCGGTTTTTCCCGTCGCGGAGAGCAGGAGGCCGTAATAAAGCGCGGCCGAGGGTTGCGCGAGTTGAGATGGTTCGAGTTTTTGAAATGCGGCCAGTCCCTCCGGATCGTGGCCCTGCAAATGGAGGGCGTAGGCGTAGGTGGAAACCACATCGGCGTTGGTGGGGATTTGGGCATAGGCTTCCGCCGACCAAAGGCAGGCCTGGGTGAAGTTGGTTTTCAGCAGCAGCGCCGTGGCCGCCAGATTGTTTTTCAGCGCGGCGTTCCCGGGCGAACGGGAAAGCTGTTTTGAATAAAGTTGATACAGGCCGGCTGTGTTGCCCGCTTCGAAATAGATTCGTTCCAGGGTGTCCTGCGCCCAGCGCGCCTCGGGAAATTCCCGGGCGATGCGCCAGAGCAAATCCTCGCGTTCGTGCGGCAACTGCCATCGGTTCGCCAGTTCGAGCAGGGTCGTCAGCGCGCCCAGCCGCTCGCCCGCCTCGCTCAACGCCGAGCGCCAGCGGCCGTCCGCCATCAACGGCTCGCCGAGCTGGTTCCAGGCGCGGGCCGAAAACGCCAGCCGCAGGAAATCCACATCCTCCCAGTCGCCGTTGGCCGTGAGATTGCGCAGCGCCAGCCAGTTGGTGGTGTTGAGGTAGCAATCCACGAAGGCCAGCCGCACCGGCGTTTGTGTCTGGATGTTGGCAGGCAACGTGTTCAACCAGACGACGGTCTCCGCCAGAAAACCGTTGGCCTCCATCCACGAGGCGGTCTGGGCCGCCAGGGTCGCGTTGGTCGCCGCGTTCCGTTGCAGCTCGTTCAATTGGGCGGTCAGGTCGGGGTTATGCAGGCGCTTCAGGATGCTGAGATGCTGCAGCCGGTCGGTCAGGGCCGCCTGCGTGTTGGTCAGCAGTTGCGATGAATAATCCAGCGCCCCGGCCGCGTCGTTGTGCATCAGCCGGTCTGCCACCAGCGAGCGCAGCGCCGGAAGATCCAGTTTCGCGTCGGTGGAAAACGCCTTCAGCTTGGCGCGGGCGTCATCGGCGTCGGTGGTGTTGGTTGAGGTGAGCCGGATGACGGCGAGATTGAGCTGGAACAGCCGGTTGGTCGGTTCCAGCCGGCTCGCCGCTTCAAATTGCGCCTCCGCCTCCGCCATGTGATGCAGCCCCAAATCCATTTCCGCGGAAACGATGTGGAAATCCGGCGCGTTCGTGGCGGCGGTTGTGGACAAATCGTCGAGCAACTGGCTCGTGATCGGAAAGGGTGGACCTTGATATCGCAGGCCGGTGGATGCCAGCAGGAGCTTGTTGGTGATGACGGGGGAAAGCTTCACCAGCCGCTGGCACCAGTCCAGCGTGGCGGGCGAATGCATGGCATCGTCCAGTTCGGCCATGATGAAACAGGCCTCGACATCGTTGGAATTGACCAGCAGCGCCCGCCGCACACTCAACCACGCGCTGCGATAATCCCCCCTGGCCAGAAAAACCCGTGCCTGGGCCACATCGTGTTTCTCCTTGAGATGCCGGTAAACGGAACGCCCCGGAAAAACCGCCAGCCCCAGAACCACGATGATGCCGCCAATGATCCAGAATTTCAAAAATCTGTTCTCTTCGTCCATGCCACATCATGCTCGGAAAAGGGAACATTTTGAAAGCCAAAATCGCCGCCGGAATGCGAGGCTCCCGGAGCCGGCGGAATCCGCCGCCGCCTTTCCGGCCGTTTTCTAGGGGCATAATCCTGTTTCCGCGCACAAAAAACTTTCGGCGGGGCCGGGCCTGATGTAGCCTCGCGCCATGTCCCGAATTTCTTTTTCCGCGCTGGCGGTTTTCATCATCTGTTTTTCAATTCCCCAGGCGCGCGGCGGCGAGGAGACGTGCGCCGCGTGCGACCGGAAGGTGCTCGTCACCGGCCAGTTTCAGCACGCGCGCGGTCACGAAAGCCTCGCGATTGACGGCGCGCCGCGCCGGGGCGAGGAGTCCTTCCGCGAGGAAATTTCCGGGACAAATTTCTCCGTGACCGTTCCGAATCTTCCCGCCGGAAAATACACCGCCATTATCGGCCTCGCCGAGGTGGATTTTCTGAACGCCGGCCAGCGCGCGTTCGACATCGCCTGCGGCGACCAGATGCTCGCCAGCAACCTCGACATTTTCGCCGCGGCGGGCGGCGCGGGAAAGGTTTTGATGCTCACGGAAAAAATTGATTTTCCCGGCGACGCCCTGCGCGGGCCGCTGACGCTCAATTTCACCGGGCGCACGAACGCGGCGAAATTGAACACATTTGAACTGCGCGACGCCGGCGGCGTTTCGATCATTTCCATGAAGGCGGCGGATTTGGTGGATGCCGAGAGCGCCGACGCGCTGAAAATTCCCGTTGTCGCCGGGCCGGAAATCTGGAAGGACGCCTCGCAGCCGGTGGCCGCGCGGGTGGGCGACCTCGTGCGCCGGCTGTCGCTCGCCGAAAAAATCCAGCAGATGCGGAACGGCGCGGCGGCGGTTCCGCGGCTGGGCGTTCCGGCCTACGATTATTGGAGCGAATGCCTGCACGGCGTGGCGCGCGCCGGCACGGCCACGGTTTTCCCGCAGGCCATCGGCATGGCGGCGACATGGGACACGACGTTGGCCCACGACGAGGCGGATGTCATCGCCACCGAGGCGCGGGCGAAGTTCAATGATTTCACCAGCCAGCATGACGGCAATGCCACGCGCTATCACGGGCTGACGTTCTGGACGCCGAACATCAACATCTTCCGCGACCCGCGCTGGGGCCGCGGCCAGGAAACCTACGGCGAGGATCCGTTCCTGACCGCGCGGCTCGGCGTGGCGTTCATCCGCGGCTTGCAGGGCGACGATCCGAATTACATCAAGGCGATGGCGTGCGCGAAACATTTTGCCGTTCACAGCGGGCCGGAGTCGTTGCGGCATGTGTTCAATGCCGTGCCGCCAGAGCGCGATTTTTACGAGACGTATCTGCCGCAATTCGAGGCCGCCGTGCGCGAAGGCCGCGTCGGCGCGGTGATGGGCGCCTACAATTCCGTCTATGGCGAGCCGGCCTGCGCGAACCCGCTGCTGCTCACGGACCTTCTGCGAAAGCAATGGGGTTTCGACGGCCATGTTGTTTCCGATTGCGACGCGATTTACGACATTTACGCCAACCACAAATTCACCGACTCGTCCGAGGAGGCGGCGGCGGACGCGGTGAAGGCCGGCGACGATTTGTGCTGCGGGACCAGTTACAATTCGCTGACCCGCGCGTTCGAGAAAGGGCTGATTTCGGAAAAGGAAATTGACACGGCGGTTTCGCGCCTGTTCGAGGCGCGGTTCCGGCTCGGATTGTTTGATCCGCCGGAAAAAGTCCCGTTCGCGCAAATCCCGATTTCGGCAAACGACACGCCGGACCACGAGGCGCTGGCGCTGCGGGTCGCGCGTGAGTCCGTCGTGCTGCTGAAAAATGACGGCGTGCTGCCGCTCAACCGCGCCAAAATCAAGCGCATCGCGGTCATCGGCGCGAATGCCGATTCCGTTCCGATGCTGCTCGGCAATTACAACGGCACGCCGGCGCGGCCCGTCACCATTTTGAACGGCATCGAAAAAATCGCGGGCGCGATCAGCGAGGTGACTTACGCGCATGGCGAAAAAACCTACGGCACGTTCCAGGCGGAAGCGGGCGCGGCCATGGAAATCGTTTCCTCGCCAGGCTGCCCGCTGGCACTGCACACAAACGGTTTGGACAAGCCAAACCCTGATATGCTGGCCGATGCCATCGCCGCCGCGAAATCGGCGGACGTGGTGATTTACGTTGGCGGCATCGGCCCGCAGCTCGAAGGCGAGGAGATGAAGGTGAATTACGACGGGTTCAGCGGCGGCGACCGGACGCGCATCGAATTGCCGGCGCAGCAGACGGAGTTGCTCCAGGCGCTGGCCGCCACCGGCAAGCCGGTCGTGTTTGTGAATTGCAGCGGCAGCGCCATCGCGATGCCGTGGGAGGCGGAACATCTGCCGGCGATTGTGCAGGCGTGGTATCCGGGCGAGCAGGGCGGACGCGCCGTGGCCGAGGTTTTGTTCGGCGACGTGAATCCCTCCGGGCGGCTGCCGGTGACGTTCTACCGCTCGACGGCGGATTTGCCGGCGTTTGAAAATTACGCGATGAGCAACCGCACCTACCG
>CAZZPE010000011.1:0-66206 GCA_964655855.1 uncultured Bifidobacteriaceae bacterium | reverse complement strand
GTGGACACGAACCTGCCGCAAAGCTTCCTTGTGATAAAGGTGCATTATTAAAGGCTGAATGGTTCTGGAGTGAACGAGAAAAAACGCAGTGTCCTGATTTGAGTTTTGGTGACTGCACCGTAAGCCTGTTCATTCAATCGGCAGGCCCGGTATGACAAAGAATTGAGACACTGCAAATTTCGTTTATGAAAACACAGGCAAGCAGCAGGTTCCTCGGCGGTTGTCTGCGGGGATTCACGCTTATTGAACTCTTGGTGGTCATTGCCATTATCGCCATCCTGGCGGCGTTGCTGTTGCCGGCGCTCGCGGCAGCCAAACACAAAGCGATCATGGCGCAATGCATCTCAAATATGCATCAGATTTCCGTCGGCTGCGCAATCTATGCAAGTGAATACGATGACTGGTATCCGGTGTGGTGTGATCGCCTTGCAAATCCGTCCGGGCATCCGTTGAATGAAATCCACAGCCAGGCGTATGCCTATTGGGCGGTTGGCCCGGAGGGCGTCCCTGTGGGCGTGCCAATACCACAAAATGCCTACAGGGGCGTCTATAATTTCGAAAATCTTGGCCTGCTGTATTGCACTCGCGCGGCCGGCGATGGCAAAATGCTTTACGATCCGGCATTTAATGCGCCGGGTTCACCCGCCCTGCCGAGCATCAACAGCTATTCTTACCCGTCTTTTCTTTCTCCCAACGGCGGCTCCGGCGAAACCGGCGGGACCGGCGGGACTGGCGGACAAGTTTATTCCAGTTATTTATTCAATCCCCGGGTCGTTGCCGCAACCAATTATCAGGCGGGTGCCGAACACGATCCGCCAACCCTGCGCCTCATGCAAAAGCAAAGCCAGGCACAGCACAAATTATTCATGATGGACTATGTGCAAACTCCCGATTTGACCACCCCGCCCACTTTCGGCCCCGCATCGTTCGCCCATTATCCGTCCAAGGGATTTTGCGTTCTTTTTGCCGACGGCTCGTCCGGGTTTATCTCCAGCAAGCCCGGGCTGGCGATAGTCCTTTCAGGCACTTTCACCACCGTGCAGACCCAGGAATCCTGCGTGGATTATGATAATCTTTTCAATGCCCTTGAAGGCAGCGAGTAACGGTTCCCCCCGGTCATTCAACCATCGTCCGAAGCTAAATTGTCTTCAAGCAAGACATCAAACCGGATTTGCATTGATTGAGTCCTTGGCCCGGATGGAAAAGCTTTTCCACATTTTCAACGGCAGCAGTCCGAGGAAAATGAAGGCAAGCTGGCTGGCGACAAAGATCATCAGCCAGCGAAACGCCGCGTCGGTGAACCCGTAGCTGTGCAGCCCGATGCCGAGCATGTTGACGCCAAACCACGACCAGCTCGTCACAATGTTGCCGATGATGGCGCAGTTGACGAGGCCGCGTTCGCGGATCATGCCGCCCCAGCGCAAATGCAGGATGAGCGCGTTCCAAAGCACGATGATGAGCGCACCGTTTTCCTTCGGGTCCCAGCCCCAGAACCGGCCCCACGACTGGTCGGCCCAGATGCCGCCCAGCACCGTGCCCACAAAACTGAACAGAGTCGCAAAACACACGATGCCGTAAATCATCCGCGCCAGCGACTGGCCGGTGGCCGCGTCCAATGTTTTCGTGAACACGCCGCGTAAAATGTAAATCAGCGCCAGGAACCCGGCGAGGAACGTGCTCGCGTAGCCCACCGTCACCGCCACGACGTGCGTCGCGAGCCAGAAATTCGTGTCCAGCACCGCGCGCATCATTTCCATGGTATCGCCCTCCAGCGCGAGGTGGTGCGCAATGATGAGCGTGATGAAGCCGACGCCCGACGACGCGACCACGCCAATGCCATTCCGGTGGAATTTTTCCAGAATCAGTCCCAGCAGGCACGCGCCCCAGCCAATGAAGATGGCGGAGGAATATAAATTTGTCACCGGTGGCCGGCCCTCCAGCACCATCCGGTAGATCAGCCCGGTGGTGTGGATGGCGAACGCGAGGCTGACCAGCCACACCGCCGAGCGGCGCAGGGTTTCGGACAGATTGAACCACGAAAAAACCGCGAGCAGTCCGGCCAGAACGTAAATGACCATCGCGTTGTAAAATGGCTCCATCTGGTTGAAGAAGACCTCGGCGCGCGCCTTGGCGAGCGCGCCGGCCTGATTCGGCACCAATTGCGAGCGCAGGTCGGCAAGGGCGGCGTTGAACTGGTCCGGCTGGTTCGCGGCCAGCGCGCCGGCCATTTTCGTGTAGTCGCGGGCGAAATTGTCCAGCGGTGTGCCCTGCGGCGCGTCGAGCAGCGCGTCACCCATGCGCCGCCAGTCGCGGCCGCCGTCCGGCGGGAGAATGAGCGGCGGCTCCAGGTTGGCCATGAACTGGAAGCGCGAGATGTCGGTGGCGAACGCGGCGAGGTTGGTCCGGTCAAATTCCTGCCCGGCCTGTTGCGCCTTCGCGGCGGCGACACCGGCGGGGATCGCCTGCTCGAACGCGGCGAGTTCCGCCGGCCAGTCCTGCGCGTCGGCGGGCTGGATGGTGTTTTTCAACTGCGCGTAAAGCATCAGTCGCTCGTGCAGCTTGGAAATGGCGTTTTCGTAGGCGGTGCGGGACGCGGACTCGATTTTTTCCACGCGGTCGTTTTCCTTTTCCAAGGTTTCGAGCGACGGCTGGATTTGATTCCAGGAATAATGCTTGCCGTCGGATTTCTTCGCCGCGTCGCGCTCCGGCAGTTTCAGCAGCGAGATCAAATCCGGATTGTCCACGCGAAACGTCGGCCAGTCGTCGGCGACGGCGGGATTCATCATCACGTTTGCCAGCCACTCGGTGGCGGGGATGATTTTCGGAGACTCGTTCCACGCCTTCCACGGCTCGGCGTTGAGCGTCTGTTTCTCGCGGATTTCGAGGAGCGAATTGCGCGCAACGGAATCCATCGGCTTGAGGCGGCCGTTGAAAACGACGGGCAGTTTGCCAAATTCAGTGAAAGCGAAACTGGTGTCCTTCGGTGCCTGCAACTGGCCGAAAAACCACGCAGCCATGACGAGCATCAGGATGGGCGGCGTCCATTTTTGCAGGATTTTTTTCATTTCAGCCTCCTACGGGAAACAAAACCGGTCAAGTGCATCAGGAACTGGATGACCAGTCCTGCACCCACCATCGCGCATCCGATGTAAGGCGTCAACCAGCTCGGATTGTGCACCACCTGCAAAACCGATGACGGCGTGCGGCCGGCCTGCTGGGCCACCTGGCCGGCGTCCATCTGGTATTGGTAAAATGTCAGCCCGCCGTAGCGCAGCGGATGATTCATGGAAATTTCCACCTCGCGCTTCTCGCCGGTCGTGGCGTTTTCGATGCGGACGCGGCTGCGAAAATCCTTCGGGATGTCCGTGCCCGGATAAACCGTGTGTGTCGCCTTGAGCAGCGTCAGCGAGAATGGCTGGTAATAACGCGTCGGGCGCAGAACGAAGGTGAACGGCTTGCCGCCGAGTTCGACGGACTGTGGCTGGACGAGTTCCGCGGTGATTTTTCGCGCCATGTCCGCGCCCATCTGGCTGGCGTAATCATTGCGAATGGCCTCAACCAGTGCGTCGTCGCCCGCCCAGTCGGATATGACCCAGGTGCCGAGCGAACCGTTCGGGCCGATCAATTCAATCAGCGCCGTCGGCACGTTGTGCTCGTCCATGGATTTGACATCGGGTAGCTGCCGGAAATCGAACGACAGCGCGAGGCCGTTGGTCGCCAGCGGCGCGGCGTTCCGCATCATCGGCGCGCGGAACGACGGGTCGGAATTCTTCCAGAACGCCTTGACGCGGATGGCGAAGGGCAGCGTGTCAATTTTCAGTTCATCGCCCGCATTCAGCAATTTCACCGGAATGGCCGTCACCTCGTCGCCGGTCTGGAAAACGAGTTCGGAATCCGTCGCGCTTTCGGAATAAGACCGCGTCTGGCCCTCGTCAAAATGCATCTGCATTTCACGCGCAAGCATGTCGGTGGCCAGCTGGCCGACGAGCAGCAAAATGACGCCGGCGTGCGCGAGCTGGATGCCGATTTTTTTGCGCGTGAGCTGGAACCGGTAGATGTGCGCGGAAACCAGATTTACCAGCAGCACCATGCCGATGAGGTAGCCGCCGGGCAGGATGAGCGGAATATGCCTGCCAAACAAATGCGCGCCGATGACGAGCCATTGCCGGAAATAATGCGACTGCGCCGCATAAAGTCCCTCGTCCACCTGCGCCAGCGTGCCGACGAACACCAGCACGATGGCGAACGCCAGCAGCACCACCGTGAGCCGGAGCGACGAGAAAAATCCGACGATTTTTTTAATGAGCATGCCAGCCTGAATTTGTCAGTTGAGATAAACCGCGAAACGCGCTGAAGGGGAAAATGGCGCGCGGCGAAACCCCGGCTGAATGACTAAACCATAATGACGAATGACTAATCAATGGCCAATCACCAATGACCAAACCGCGTTGGCCGTCCGTCATTTGAGCATTCGGGCATTCTTTGGTCATTATGGTTTAGGAATTAGTCATTTACTTCCGTGCCGTTTCGGGGGGTCAATATTTTGCGCTCTGGACAAATTGGACGAACGCGTCCTTCTGGCCGGCGACCACCTTCGCGTCGCCCATCAATTTGTAAAACCACGTCTGGTCGGGCTGCGAAACAATGACGGCGATCAATTGCGACGGCTGGCCGTTTTGCGCGTTGGTTCCGCTCATTTCCACAACCTGCGCCGTGCCGCCGGCGACATCCAGTGACGTTGTAAAAATCTCGGAAATCGGCGGCAGGCCAAGCTGGCCGCGCCAGCGGTTGACGTTCGCCGCCATCCCGCCGCCGTCGCCGGCGGATGAACTGACGTTGACCGCCGCCGTCGCGCCGCCGTCGCCGGTGAGTGTGAATTTGGCGACGAGAAATTGTCCGCCGGAAATTTCCTGCCAGCCCGCCGGCACCCGCCAGTTCGGCTGGCCGTCGTGTGAAATCGGGGCGGAAGCCGTCGTCGGCGTTGTCATGTCGCCGATGGCTGGATGTCCCGGCGGCAAAGTTGCGGGCATTTCTCCCATGCCGCCGGAAACCGGCGCCGCCTGGAATTTCAGCGATTTGAGAAATTCAACGAATGCTGGTTTCTGCTGCTCGACCAGATCGGCGTCGCCGGTCATTTTGTAAAACCAGGCCATCCCGTCGCGGTGCTGGATGACGCCGAGGATGCGGCCGGTCGCGCCGGCAATGTCGTAAAGCTGCGCAGGCTGGCCGCCGGCTTCGACCGTCTCCGCCGATTTTTGCAGTTCGTCGGAGGACGCGTCCGACAAGCCGACCTGTCCGCGCCAGCGGTTGACATTGGCGTCGTCGGTGCCGGCCATGCCGGGAAGCGGAACGATGCTCACGTCGGCCTGTTTGCCATTTGCGCCTGCCATCTTGAACGAGGCGAGGCGCATTTCGCTGGGCGGAACTTCCGTCCAGCCGTCCGGCTTTGTCCACGTCAACGGCGACTGAGCGGACTCGGAAGCTGGCGGCGCGGCCATTGCCGGTGCGGACGAGATGTCCGGATGTCCCGGCGGCATGGCGGGGTTGGCGGAATCTGCCGGTGGGACGGGAGCAGCTTGTTGTTGCGCCGGCTCCTGATCCTTGGCCACGTGATAAACCTTGATTCCATCGCGCTGGCATCCGGCGGCAAGGAACAGCAGCGGCGTCAAAATCAAAAAACGCCGGGCGGACTTCGCGCAATTATTCAGTCGGGCAATTCCATCGGTCATAGCACGGAACATTAGTTGATAAATTGGCGAGCATTCAAGTTTATTCTGGCCTTCAATAGGACGTGGCCGGGTGGTCCTTGCCGTGGCAGGTGAGCGAGCAGACGCCGTGGAGCGGCCCCATGCTCACATATTCAAGCCGGCCGTTGGAGGACGGCGTGACATAGGTGGTGTTGAAGTTGATGAGGTGCGGCGCGTCGGCCACGCCGTGCGAATCGTGGCAGGTCGTGCAGGCGGCCTGGTCGTTCACGACGTGCGTGCCGTGGAACTTGAAGCTCTGGCTGGCGAGAATGCTGGTCCGGCTGTGGCATTTGTAGCAGAGCGCATATGCCTGCGGGCTTTCAGCCTGGAAATCCAGCGTGGTGAGATTCCGTTCCAGGATGGGCGCGTAAATCGAGCCGTGCGGCCCGTTCGCCCCGGAGCCGCCGGCGTTCGGGCTGGAGTCGCTGTTGTGGCAGTCCGTGCAATACATGACGCTGCTCATCATCCACGGCGAAATCAGGCTGGGCACGCTCGTTTGATTTTTCCCGACGGCTTCAACGGGATGAAAACTCTGGTTGGCCGTGGAAAATTGCAACCGGGTGTTGGTCTGGACGAACTGCCGGGTGACGGTGGCCGGCCCGCGCGCGACGCTGTCGGCATGGCAGCGGAAACAGAGTTCATATTGATTGATCAGGGGCTTGATGACGCCGCCCGCCGCGGTGACGCCGGTGACATTGGCCAGCGCGCCGGAGGCCCTGGGCGCGTTGGCGGTCGTGGCATTGTCGCTGTGCGGGTCATGGCAGTCGGCGCAGACGATGTGGCGCGTGGGCGGATTGATCGGGTCTTCGACCGGCGAGTGCGCCCGGCTGTTGAGCGTGATGGGGTGGATGCTCAACTTCTGAAAATCCGCGGCGATGTTTTTTCGGGTGGTGACGCCGTTGTGGCAGACATAACAATTTTGTTCCGCCTCTTCCGATCGGAGGAGGTGCGATTTGCCGCCGGCCTTGTGGCTGCCGTGGCAGCTCTCGCAGCCGGTGGCGGCGATGGTTCTGGGCGGCGCCTTCGCCAGCCTCGCCTTGACGCCGGGCGAAATTTGGATGGCGATGGCCGCCGGCGTCGCCACGGTGGAAATCGCGTGCGCGGAGGTGCCCCACTTGCCCGGCTGATGACAGACGAGGCACAGGGCGGAACCGGTGTTGTCCATCACGAGAAAATTGTCGAACTGGTCGTTGTGCGGGTCGTGGCAGGAGGTGCATTGCAGGCGGTTTTGAGAATCCATTCTCACCGCCTTGGTGATCAAATGCGCGGGGTCATTGACGTCCGGGTCCTTGTTGGCAAGCGCCGAATCATAAATGAAGGAAATGGGATGGTCGCTGGACAGATTCCAGCCGAGATTGCCCGGATCCCCGACCGGCATGGTGGTCACGCCGTTCTGCATCTGGATGTCGGCCGCGCCGCTGGTGACGCTGCCCAGCGCCACCGTGCCGTCATGGCAGCTCAAGCACAGCCGCGACGAGCCGTTCGGCTGGGGGATCGTCAGGCCCATGGCGGTCAGCCGCGGACTGCTGTAAACGACATAGTTGGAGGTGGACATCGAGTGATTCCACAACGGCGTCACGCCGCTGGCGTCATGCACCGTGTGGCAGAAAATGCACACGCCTTTTTCCGATGTCGCCTTGATGGTGCCCGGGCCGTTGACGGAAAGGTTGTGGACGGAGTTGACGACGCTGTCGGCCCGCGCGGCAAGGGCGGCGCCGGCGGCGACCAAAAAGGAGAACAATTTCAGGCGCGCGGCGCCGCCGCGCCGCCAAGTGGGAAATGGTTTTTTCATGGCTGACCTGTGTATTTGAAAACCTGGACGCGGCGGTTGAACGTGTCCGCGATGAAAATCCGGTTGTCCGCGCCGATGGCGATGCCGTTCGGCAGGCCGAAACCGCCGGGGCCGTCACCGGTTTCACCAACGTTCAGCAGCAGTTGTCCGGCGGGATCGAAAATTTGAAAATTGCCGAACAGGGCGTCCACGACGTAAATGTGACCGGCGCTGTCCGCCGCCACTCCCTTGGGCCGCGCGAAGTGGCCGGAGGTGTCGCCGTTGCTGCCGAACTGCGAAATGAATTTGCCGCGCAAATCAAAAATCTGCACGCGGCAGTTCATGGTGTCGGAAACGATCAGATGGCCCCGGTTGTCGGCGGCGGCGCAGGTGGGGAAATTGAATTCGCCGGGGCCGTCGCCGCGCCGGCCAAATTGAAACTGAAATTTGCCGTCCAGCCCGAAGACAAAAATCGCGTGCGCCTGCGAGTCCACGACGTAGAGTGAATTGCCGGCAATGGCGAGGCCGACGGGACGCCGGAGCGGCGCGCCGATTTCAAAGACCGGCCGGTCGTTGTCGCCAAACGCAAAGATTTTTCCGAGTTCGGAATCGGCGACGTAGAAAATGCCGTTGCGCCGGGCGACGGCGACGGGGCTGGCGAATTTGGTTTTGCCGACGCCGTCGTAGCGCCGCCAGTTTTTGTGGATGAAGTCGGCGTAGCAAACGAGCTTGTCGTCGGTGTCGGTGAGGCAGAGGTTGCCGGTTTCATCGAGCGCGACGGCGAAGGGTTTGTGGAGGTTGAGGCTTTCGCCGGTTTCGCCGGTGATCCAGTTGGCCATCGAATGCCAGAGGGACGGATTCCGGCCGACATCGCGCGGGCCGCGGATGTCCTGCACAAAGGCAATGCGCGGTTCGTCGGGCGGCGGCGGCCAGACGGCGGCGGGCGCGGCTCCGGGCGCGGGCCGGACGGCTTCTTCCGCGCAGGAGGCGAGGAACGCGGCGGCGAGGCCGGTGACGAGGTAAACGGATATGAGCCGCCAGTTCATGTTCAGAAGTTACGTTGCATCCGCAGATAAGCAAAGTTCCGAACGCGGGTTTCGGTGGTGTAATCCTGGTGTTCAAACTCGTAGCCGAGGTGGAAATCCAGTTTGCCAACGAGCCATGAAACGTAGCTGCGGGCGACAAGATAATTTTGATCCGAGCCGGCGCCCCGCTGAATTTGGTAGCCGGCCTCGTTGCGCCAGCTCAACCGGGAGACGGGACGCCATTCGTAACGCCCGGTGAAGGAGTAAAAGGAGGTGTCCTCGGTGGAACCGGTGCCGCCGCTGTCGCTGAAACTGTTCCATTGCTGGTTGAAGTCCAGTCCGGCGGAGTATTTGAGGGTCGAGAGCAGGGTGTAGTCTTCGGACAACGTCAGGGTGTGATAGCTTTCCAGCGATGATTGGCGGTCGGTGTAATTGGCGTCCAGCCGCAAACGCCGCCAGTTCAGATCCGTGCCGGCCTGAAATTCGTTGTAATTGTCGAAGACGAACCCGGCGGAGCCAGCCTCGTTTTCGCAGAAGTTGTAACGGACGTAGATTCCGGCGCGCTGCCTCCAAAAGCCGAGGCGGACTTCGGTTTCGTTGTTGACCGTGGAATAGCTGCCGGTGGGATTGGGCTGGGCGATGTAAGACACGTTCACGGACGTGGCGGGCGGGGCGGCGGATGCCAGCTTGGTCATGCCGGTGGGGGTCATCCGGATTTGCGTGAGGTTTCCGACCGAGGTCACGGTGTAGTCGGTGGACGCATCCAGCGTCACGGTCGCCCCGCCATTGAGGTAGGTGATGCTGGTGATGGAAGTGACCCCCGGCAATGTCAGCAGGAACCATCCGGGCGCCGGCACGGTGTGGGATTCATCAAAAACAGGCAATTGGCCGCCGCTGCTGTCCTGAAATGTCATGTCATAAGACGCGGCATCGTTGACGGACAGGACGCCCCAATCCCCCAGCCGCTTGGTGTAGGCTTCCGCCAAGGTGGTGCCGGCGCTGCGGGAATCAATTTTTGAGCCGGCGGAATCACTGCTGGCCTCCGAGCCGTGAACGTCAAATGTGGAGGTCAGGCTTTCGTAAAGCTTGTGTTCCAGCCCGGCGCGGGCATAGCTGTTCACGGAGTCGGCCCCGTCCGTGGAGAAGTCCGACGCCGAGACATCGTAGAAGCTGCGCAGTTGCGGCGTGTGTTCCCAGTTCAGGTCAAGCGTCGCGGCGGGATTGTCCGAAACCAGCCCCTGATTTTCAAAATGGTTGTAATTGAATGTGGAATTCAGTGTGAGATTGTCGGCAAAATGCTCGACATCCGTGAGTGTCAGGCTGTGCGTGGTGCTGTCCGAAGTGAAACCTGCGGCGGTGCTTTTGTAAGTGGTAAACTGGTAGGACAAATCGGTGTCCGCCCGCCCCCGTTCGCTCCGGGCGTGCACGTTCAGCATGGTCTGCTCTGCGGTGGAATCGTAGACCAGCCCGCTGGTGTCGGTTGACGTCTGCTCGTAATTGACGGTCACCGGCACCGGGCCCTCATGGTAGCCGGTGGAAACACCCCATGACTCGGTGTCCACCGTGGCGGAGTTGAAGAAGTCGTAATGATAATCCCCATGCGAACGGCTGTAATTGAAAGTCGTCGAATAGGGCTTGTAGGGCAGCAGCGTGGCGTTGAGGTTGCCGTTCAAGAGCAGCGAATTCTGCGAGCTGGAAATGCCGTCCACATTATACTGCTGCCAGGTGTAGCCCGGTTCGGCCAGAATTGAAAACGTCATCAGGTCCGGATGATACAAAAAATAATTCCAGCCGATGCCCACGCTCGGCGCCAGATAAATCCGCTGGGTCTGGCTTGAAGCACCGCCCGAACCGGGCGTGTCCCTGATCTGCTCCGCCTCCACATCCATTTTCAAATACTTCAACTGCGGCATCGTCAGCGGCGGATACTCCGGCTGATCCTCCGTGAAGACGGACTGCCCCAGCATCGTCCGCGAGGCGCCCATCGCCAGCACCAGCGAGGCGAGCCGCAACGTCAGCTTCGTCTTCTTCATTTTGGACGGGCGCGGCATGGCGTCATTTCGATTTGGCGGACGGTTTCAACAAATTCACATCCGTGCCGACGTGCGGATCGTGGCAGTCCGTGCAGGACTTGTCTCCCATGCCGGCGTGTCCCTTGACTGCCGCGAGATCCTTCTGGTCGTGGCAGTCGAGGCAGAGGGCGGGCACCGCCTTCTTCAGCAGCGCGTTGTTGTCCGAATGATGCGGGTCGTGACACGAGGTGCAATCGTCCACCACGTCATGCGTGAATTTCGCCTTCTCCAAAAAATTGTCATGACAGTCCCAGCACAGCGCCTCGCTGCCCTTGACCAGCAGGTTCTTGTTCGCGCTGGCATGGGGCTTGTGGCACGCGAGGCAGTCGCCGTCATCCACCGGCTGGTGCACGTCCTTTTTCTTCGCGACGATGTCGGCGTGACAACTGGCGCAGGTGTTCTTGACGGATTTTTGCAGCAGCCCTTTGAAATTGCTGGCGTGTGGCGTGTGGCAGTCGGCGCAGTCGCCCAGTTCGACGGCCTCATGTTTGAATTTCGCGCCGACCAGCGGATCGTCGTGGCACGTCAGGCAGAGTGTGTTGCCGGTTTTCACCAGGAGATTTGTGTTCAGCGAATCATGCGGACTGTGGCAGCTCGCGCACTCGCCATCCTCCACCGGCTGGTGCTTCACCTTGTTGCCCGTCAGGAAATCCTTATGACAGGCGAAACAGGCGTCCGGGAATTTTTTCATGGTCTCCCCATACAGCGATTCGTGGCAGACGGCACATTTTCCCTCGAGGTAAGGCGGATGACTGAAAACCGCGGGCTGCGGCGGCGGCTGGGCTGGACGCCGGACCGGTTCATTCTCGTCGCCGGCAATCGCATTCGTGGCCGGACCCCCTGCTGCCGCGTTGGTTCCCTGGTTGCCACCGGGAACGCCGTCAAAAAAGAAGTTCAGCCACTGGTGTTTGGTGGTCGTCGCGCATCCGTCCGTCAGCAACACAATGGCGACAACAACCGCCAGAACCATCAAGCTCCAGCCAATCCGCCGGTTGTGTCTTGGTTGAGACATTGAATGGATTTGGGAAACCGCTTATTTTTTGTGGCCGAAACCAAAAACGCTCACCGGCATCGGACCAAACTGGTTCATCACAATCACCAGATGCTCCACCTTGAAATCCGGTGCGGCATATTTTTGGAACAGCGCCACGTCGTCATAATCCATCAACACCTTGGACGGCAGGAACAGGCTCACGCGGGCGGCGTGGTTTGGCTCGCCAAACCACATCAGCAGCTGGCCGGCATCGTCGAACATTTGCACCATCTGTCCCGCCGCGTCCACGACGTAAACAATGTTATCACGATCCACCGCCACACCCTTGGGCCGGGTGAATTCCCCGTAGTTGTCGCCCCGCCGTCCGATGGTGCGGAGGAATTTCCCGTCCGCGTCATAAACCTGCACCCGGTCTGCCCCAAAGTCGCTCACATACAGCCGGTTCCGGGCATCCACGGCGATGTTGATCGGCTGGAACAGTTTCCGCAGGATGTTGGTCGCGTCTTCCGGGCGCGGAATGTCAAACAGGTTGGTCCGTGTCGTCTTGTCGAGCACATGGACGCTGTGGGTGGTGATGTCGCTCAAGTAAATCCGGTCCGCCGTCAGCGCCACATCCATCGGCTTTGACTTCCCCTTTTCGCCGACGGTTCCGACCAGATCCCCGGACGGGTCGGTGACAATCAATTGGTTCAGCCCCATGTCCACGATGTAAAGCGCCCCATTGGTGTCCACCGCCATGTTGACCGGCGATTCGAAGGTGATCGGCCCGACCCCGATCAGGGCATCAAACTTTTTGTCCACCAGATTCAACCGCATGACCGCACTGGAGGCGGTGTCGCACGCGTAAATTTTCCCCTGGCCGGCGGCCCCGCCGTAGGGTTTGCCGATGGCAATCACCCCCGGGGTTTTGCCCGTCAGAAAAGTCATGAACTTGTCGCGCGCGCTGTTGGGGAAGTCGCGGCTCGAGGCAAAGCTGGTCAGGAATTGCAGGCGCGGGGCGTCCGGCGGCGCGGGGTAAAAAGAGAACTTCGGGCCGGCGGGCTTTTTGGCAGACGTGGCGCATCCCGCCGCCAGACCGGCCACCAGCGCCAGTGTGAAAAGTTCCACCGCAATTCTCCTTAAAGCTTGGTGTGGGCTGGTTTTCATGCAAAAAAGCTTAATCATCTGCGTCCATTAAGAAAACATTTATTGCTAATTGTTGGATATAATCCGGCCAATCCGCATTTTCAGCCCGTCCGAACAGGCGGTTCAACAAAATCCGGGGCATCTGCAGTGACTACAGATGCCCCGGGGTGTTCAAATCAAGCCCGGTTACTTATTGTGACAGGTCAGACACAATGCCGAACCGTGCGCCGGCATGCCGGTGTAGGTGTTGTGGATGTCATGGCAGGTGGAGCATTCAATCTGCGAATGATTTGCGCCTTTCAAGCGCGTGTAGGGGAACTTGCCGGCGACCGCCGGATACAATTCCGTGTCGCCATACAGCGCGTTGACGGTGGTCACGGCATCGTTGTAATTAATGCCGATCGGGTGCGTGTGGGTCAGGTCATTGCCGTTCACCGCCACCACATCCGTGCCGATGTTTTTCAATGTCCAGGGGCCGCCCGATCCCTTGGTTTTGTTGGTGGTGCCTGTGGTGCCATCAAAAATCAAAGTGGTGGTTTGATTGATGCCCACGGTGCCGTCATGGCAGGACAGGCAGGCAATGCTCGAATCACCGAGGCTTGGCGCGGCCAAGCCCAGCATGTTGTAGCTTTCGCTGCCGGCATGGTCATAGGTTACATAGGTGCCAACGCCGCTCGGCGAGTGAATCCACAACGGCCCCTTGGTCGGATCCGGCGCGTGATGGATTTGATGGCACTCACCGCAAACACTGGGTGTTCCGGTATAAGGGTCGCCACCAGGATATGCCGTCCACAGGCCGTTCGTCGTCACATAGAAGTCGTGTGCGCTGCCTGTGATTTGCGCCTTTCCAACCGATGGCAACAGGGCCGCCGTGGCTCCCAAGGCAAGGAGTAGTGTTAGTGTTTTCATAATCTTATTTGCACGTGCATTTTTCGTTTTTGAGTTTTACGAACGCGGCATCAGATGAACGTCGCGCTGTTCCATCGAAAAATCAAGCTGCGAGCTCTGCACCGGATTTTTCGTTGAAATGGGTTGTGTTGTCATAACAAATCTTCCCTGGCGGATCAGCTCGGGCAGGCGGCCCTGCCGCCCAAAAACCAGCCGGACAATGTTCCGGCTTCCGCGCCGGGATTCTGTTCGGACGCCGGGTGGAATCTGGCCATCAGTGCCGCGCTGCGGCGGGCGATGATTTCCTGGCACTTGGAAAGCTCCTGTTCCCGCATCCTGGAATTTTCGCGGACGATCGCCTCCAAGTGGTCAATGTTGTAGAGATACACATTGCCCAACTCCTCCACGTCCGGCGCTATGTCGCGCGGCACGGCGATATCAATCAAAATCAGCGGACGGTTGCGGCGCATCGGCAGGATGGCGGCGATCTCGTTCTTGTGCAGGATCGTCGTCGGGCAGCCGGTGGAGCTGACGACAATATCCGCCTCCGTCATCGCGCTCATGCGGTCGTCGAAGGACAGGGGGCGTCCGCCGAATTCCGAGGCCAGCGACTGGGCGCGTTCAAACGAGCGGTTGGCCACCAGCACCAGTTTGGCGCCACGCTTGGCCAGATGGCGGACGCAGGCCTCGCCCATTTTGCCGGCACCCAAAATCATCACCGTCTTGTCGGACAAATCGCCGGCAAAAACCTTCTCCGCCAGTTCCACCGCCACGCTGCCGACGGAGGTGGCGCCGCGACCGATGGCGGTCTTGGTCCGGATTTCCTTGCCGATTTGCAGCGCGGTCTGGAAAAGCCGGTTCAAAATGTGGCCGGTCAGCCCGGCCTGCTGCGCCGCCTGATAGGCGTTCTTCACCTGGCCGGTGATTTCCGTTTCGCCGATGACCATGGAATCCAGGCCGCTTGTCACCGAAAACAAATGCTCCACCGCCGCCGCACCTTCTTTGACATAAAGGTGGGGGGTCAAATCCACGTCCGCCGGGCAAAGCTGGCGGAAGAGGCGTTGCACCTTGCCCTGAACCCAGGACGCCGTGGTGCCGTAAATCTCGACGCGATTGCAGGTGGACAGCAGCACCACCTCATCCAACCCGGCATTCAGCTTGAGCTGGCAGCCGTGGCAGGGCAGCAGCGACGGGCGCACCGCCAGCCTTTCGCGCACCTCGACGGGCGCGGTCTTGTAGCTCAATCCTGCGACGAATAATTTCATGCTGACATTTTTTTGTGAGTCCGCTTTCGCGTGGCATCCACGGCTGCGGCGCGACCACCCGGGTGCCGGCGGCACATCCGCTGGCGACCCAAAAGACCCGGACAGCCCGCTCATCTCACAAGGTAACACTACAGGGCGGGAGTGAATCCGCTCCTCATTCATTGCCAAGCACTTTACATTTATTGCCATCCAAACAGCATAATTATATTAGTCATAATAAATTTATATTATTATTATTAGGATTAACTTATTGTTGATGCCCATCGTGCCGCCCGGTTGATTTTGTGGTGCCGGCGCGGGGCGGGTTGCGCCCTGCGGACGCGGCGCCGGCGGCGTCTGGATGGTGTGGTGCCGCTGCCTTGCCGCCCGGTTGTTCGGCGGGGGCCCCGTCGGTCAGGCTCAATGCGCCAGCCGGGTGATCATCGCGTAGATGATGAGCACCAGCAGCACCATGCCCAGACCGAAGAATAAATAGCCGAACGTCCGCGCGATGTTTTTCCAGCGCAGCCATTCGTCCTTGACGCGGTGCTCGTCCAGTTGGTGGGTCGCCACAAGGCGGTCATACCAGCGTTTGCGCTCGTGCAGCATCTCGGTTTTGGAGACGCGGCCCGAGAAGATGACGGTGTCCATCGGGAACTTCTCGATGCGGAAGTGCGTGTTGAAAAAGTGGATCGAGAAGATGAAGCCGGCGGCCAGCAGCGCCTCGTCCGAATGGATGAGCAGCGCGATGTTTAGCGCCCAGCCCGGCAGGAACTTCGTGAAAAATTCCGGGAACCACATGAGCAGTCCCGATGTGCCGATGATGGCCACGCCCCAGAACACGGCGAAGTAATCGAACTTCTCCCAATACGTCCAGCGGTCAAACTGCGGC
The DNA here is from genome assembly GCA_964655855.1 of uncultured Bifidobacteriaceae bacterium. GTDB lineage: Bacteria > Verrucomicrobiota > Verrucomicrobiia > Limisphaerales > UBA11358 > UBA11358. Next base: position 50,448 of record CAZZPE010000011.1, on the reverse strand, counting down.
TTCGGCCCCTTGCCGAAAAACCATTTGTTGTGCGCGACAAAATCCCGGTAGTCCTGCAGGGTCGGAATCATCGAGTCCGGCCCGAAGAGCACCTGCCACAGCTGTTTGAAATGGAACGAGCCGTCCGCCGAGCGCAGCGACTTGCGACCCTTCCACGCCTTGCCGACCAGCGACAGGACGTGCAGCCCGAAATAAATGAACGTGATGACCGCGCCAAACCGGTGCAGCGTGCGCGCCGTTTCCGCGCCGCCGATGACGGTGAAAATTGCCTTGGCCCAGTCCGTGTAGTAAAACTTCAACGGCATTCCCGTCACCACCAGCAGCAGGAAGCTGGACACCATCATGAAATGCAGGAGCCGTTCGAACGGCACGAAGCGCGTGAACCACTCGTCGTCCGTCTGCGTCGAAATTTTCGCCTCGCGGAACTTTTTGGAGTCGTGCATGTAGAGCCAGACGGCGCGCACAAGCCACATGAGCGTGTGCAGTCCAAAGAACGCAAACGTCCCGATCAGCAGCCCGGTCATGCCGAGAAACACCACATGAAGCAGGGGATAATTCTTCGCGTCCATCGGGTTCGCGTGCGGCCGGTATTCGGTGAACTTTGCCGTCGCGCCGGGATGGCATTGCCGGCAGGTGGCCAGGATGTTGGTGCTGGAAAGGTGCGACGCGGGATTGGACGGCGGCTGCACGTCGTGGTGGCCGTGGCAGTCGTAGCAGGCGGCCACGGCGGGCGCGACGTTGGGTTTGCCCAGCGCCATGGCCTTGCCGTGGTAGGTTTCGGAATAATGTTCCAGCCGGTCGGCGTGGCATTTGCCGCAGCGCGTGTCGCTGATGGCCTTGAAATTGTTGCCCGTGGGATTCACGATGTCGTGTGCGGTGTGGCAGTCCGTGCAGACCGGTCCGCGCGAATCGCCCTTCGCGAGCAACTGCCCGTGAATGCTCTTGTTGTAAGTCTCCTCGATGCCGACGTGGCATTTGCCGCAGGTCTTGGCGACGTTCGCGTGGTTGATGGGCGAGTCGCGGTCCACGGCGCGCTTGATGCTGTGAGTGCCGTGGCAGTCGTTGCAGGACGGTGCGACGATCAATCCCATTTTGAGCAGCGCCTGGCCGTGGATGCTGTCCAGATATTGCGACGCGGCCTCCGGATGCTTCATCTGGTATTCGCGCGTCAGGTCGGGATTGTTGTGGCACTTGGCGCAGGTCTCCGGAAGATTCAACTTGAAGACCGGTGACGACGGGTCCTTGACGGGCAAAATGCCGTGCGAGCCGTGGCAGTCCCAGCAATTGGCCGCGCCCGACGCGCCCATCGCGTGGCTCACGCCGTGGATGCTCGTGGCATAATCCTTCGCCTCCTTGTCGTGGCAGCCGGAGCAGTCCGGCGGCGGCAGCTTGGCGTCGTGAACCAGTTCCTTCACGCCGGTGTGACAGTCGGTGCAGTCCAGCATGCCGTGGACGGATTTGTTGAAGCTGTTCGTCGGAAAAACCGCAAGCGGAACCTTGGCTCCATTCACCAAGCGGGTGTTCGACGGATCGGTGTGGCAATCCAGGCAGTCGGAATTCGCCAGCTTTTCAACGGCATTGGTGGTGGCGGCGGCAATGGCATTTCCGGAAACCAGAAAGCCCGCCACCACGCAAACGGCGAACAAGATGTTTCGGAGTTGTTTCATTGGCACGATCTAGGGTCCGCCGTTGTGGCAGTCAATGCAGGAATTGTTGCCGTCCAGGTCGCCGGCGGGATGCTTGAATTGCTGGCCGCCCGGCGTGAGCTGGTTAAGTTCGTTGCCCGCGCCCTGCGACAGGATGGTGTGGCACGCATTGCAATCATTCGCCTTGATCATCCGTTTGCCATCGCCGGTTTTGTGGCTGCCGTCGTGGCAGCGGAAACAGCCGGGCCAGATCATGTGGCCGACGTTGTCGGGATAAACGCTCCAGTCGGCCTTCATTTCCGGGAAGAAATTGTTTTTATAAATCTCCTGCACGACCGGAATCGCGGCGTGGACGCGGGGGTCGTCGGGATAACGGGCCGCCAGCGCGGTGGCAATGCCGTCGCGCGCCTCGTCGTCGGTGGCGTATTTGCGGGTGAGCACATAGACGGCGTTGGTCTTGATCCATGGCATCGCCGGGTCAATTTTCCGCTGCGCCAGCGCCTGGTTCACGGCGGCATCCGGCGACAAATAGCGGTGCGAGGGGCGGTTGTGGCAGTCCATGCAATCCATCTTGCGGATTTCGTATTTGGAAATGTCGTTGGTGAAATTCTTGTTCTTGAAAACCGTCACCACGCCCTGCGAGTCAGTCATCCGCACCCAGGGAATGTTCTGCCGCGCCTTGTCGGTGGCGATGTATTCCACCTCGTTCCCCTTCAGGATGTGCCAGTGGATGCCGCCGAGCGGGCCGGTGGTCGGGTCCACCCCGCCGATCTTGATCAGCAACCGGATGGCGTAGGGCGAATTGGACGCGTCGTCCTGGAAATAGGTGAAGGTGCGGTCGAGATTGCCGTTGAACGACTGCGGCCAATGGCATTGCTCGCACGTCTCCCGCGCGGGACGCAGGTTTTTGATCGGTGTCAAAATCGGGCGGGGATACTTGTTGAACGCGACGGCGTAGAGCTGGTAGGCCCCGGTGATTTTCGAGCGGACGAACCACGAGGCGCCCGGGCCCACATGGCATTCCACGCACGCCACGCGCGCATGAGGTCCGTGATCGTGCGTCGTCAACTCCGGCTTCATCACCGTGTGGCATGTTTCCCCGCAAAACTGGACCGACTCCGTCACTTGGAAGGCGTTGTAGGATCCCACCGCCGAAAGCATGATGAACAGAAGGCTGCCGGCGACAAATGCCGCCAGAATGCGCCGGTCGCGCGGACGCGAAAGGTCAATCTGGATTCTGGGGACGGAAACATTTTGCCGCTGCCGTTTGCGCCGTTCCCACACCACGCCGAGCACCGTCAGAAAAATACCCGAAATCAAAAACGACGGGACGACGCAGTAGGTCAGGATGCCGATGTAGGGATTGGAGAAACCCGCCAGCGCGTCGAGCACGAACAGCAGCAGGAACGAAAACAGCGCGCCGATGGCGACCATCAGCCCTGCAAGACTCATCCAATTGCGCAAAAGAGACGGGCGCTCGGGCGGCATGGTGGGATTGGTGTCGGTATTCATTTGTCTGTCAAAAAAACATCGTGCGCGTTTCATTCCCGGAACGCACAAACAATTCTCCACCCCCCCGGCGGCAGCCGGTTCAGGCGGGTCCGTGCCTTCTGCGGACTAAAGCCCCCGGCTTCCTGGCGGGTTCAGCCCTTCAGACCGCGAACATAGGCGACGAGCGCCTTCACTTCGTCATCCGTCAGGGTGTCGAACGGCTTCATCTGGGTCTTGCCGTCCGCGTCCTTCAGGCCTTCCTTGATCGCCTTCGTCGCCGCGTCGTCCTTCATGTCCGCCTGCACCTTGGCGTCCGTGAAGTCCTTCACGCCGAGCCTCTGGCCCATCTTCGTCTGGCCTTTGCCGTCCGCGCCGTGGCACGTTGCACAATGGTCGGTCCAGTTTTGATTGGCATCCGCCGCCGAGGCCGAAAGCGCCGCGGCAAAACCAAACACTGCTGCCAGCATTACAATTTTTTTCATCGTCATTTTCTCCGTTGATTGGTCGTGGTCGGCGCCGTCATTGCGCCTTTCACACGAGATAATCATCCAAGCGCGAAAAATACACCAACCCTTTTTTGACTAAAGCTTGGCAATTTTTGAATTAATGTGTTAAATATATCTTCTTAATCAAATCGTTTTGATTTATAACCGTCCCTTGAAGGCGCGGGAAAGGTGCGGTGGGCGGGCAGATTTCGAAGGCGTCAGGTTTCTCAAAAATCCCCTTCCGGCCCGTGGTTTTGTCCGCGGCGGAAAAAATGATTGTCTCCCGGGGGCAAACTCGTCCACGCTGGTCGCGAGATTCTTGTGAAAGACGATCCAACCCAGTTCGGGGCCTCCAGCCGCCCGGCCGCGGCCGGAAGGATTTTTGGGGAAGCGGCGCTCGTGGCCGTTTTCGGCGCCGCGTTTGCGTTCGCCGCCAATCAAATCTCCCCGCGCGGACTGGCGCTCGCGCGCGACTATTTTCCGGCGGGAACCGCCGCTTCGGCGCGGCCGGTTGCCGGCGGCGGATTGCCGGTCGGCGCCGGCGCCAATGCCGGGGCGCTTTCGCCCGCGCAATCTCTGGCGGCGCAGATGAAGGCAATGGGCCTGCAATTGCTGGACGACAACCAGGCGGCGCGGCTTTTCCGCGATCCGCGCTTCAGGCGGGACGTCATTGTTTTCATTGACGCCCGCGATGAAGATCATTACCTGCTGGGCCACATTCCCGGCGCCTGCGAATTCAACCCTTACCGGCCGGAAAAATATTTCGACACCGTTCTGCCGCTCTGCCAGAAGGCGGAGCAGATTGTGGTTTATTGCAATGGCGGGGATTGCGACGACAGCGAGTCCGCCGCCGTTATGCTCCGGGACGTTGGCATTCCCAATCAGAAACTCTTTGTCTATGGCGGTGGGATCACGGGATGGATGACCAACGGCCTGCCGGTGGAAACCGGCGCGCGCAACAGCGGAAACTTTCTCAAACCGAACCCATGACAATCGCTCAAACATCCCGTGCAGACGTTGCCGCCGTGCTTGCAAGATGGCTGTTGGGCGCGGTGTTTCTCTACATGGGATTGAGCAAGGCGCTGAACCCCGTGGATTTTCTGAAACTGCTGCGGCAATATGACCTCACGCAAAGCTCCCTGCTTCTAAATTCAATGGCCGCGACCCTGCCGTGGTTTGAAGTGTTTTGCGGGCTGCTGCTGCTGGCCGGCGTCGCGGTGCGCGGAACGGCTCTGGCGCTGATGGCAATGCTGGTTCCGTTCACCGGGCTGGTGCTGCACCGCGCCCTGCTCCTGCAATCGGCGCTGGCCATTCCCTTTTGCGCGGTGAAATTTGACTGTGGTTGCGGCGCCGGGACAGAATTCATCTGCCGCAAGCTGCTGGAAAATTTCCTGCTGATGCTGCTGTCCGGCTGGCTGTTGTTTGGACACGGCCGCCGGTTCAGTCTGCGTTTCAGCCTGATCAAACCGGCGGCGTCACCACCGGCCGTCAACTGACGGTGGCCATGCTTAAGAGGAATTCGATGTTGCTCCCGGTCTTTTTCAACTTGCCCAAAAGCAGTTCCATCGCCTCGACCGGCGGCACGCCCGTGAGCGCGCGGCGCAGCAGGACAATTCGGTTGAGTTCGTCCGGGTGATAGAGCAATTCCTCCTTGCGCGTGCCGGAGCGCTCGACGTTGATCGAGGGGAAAATGCGGCGGTCCACCAGCGCGCGGTCCAGCGACACCTCCATGTTGCCGGTGCCTTTGAATTCTTCAAAAATCACCTCGTCCATGCGGCTGCCGGTGTCTACGAGCGCCGTCGCCATGATGGTGAGCGAGCCGCCCTCCTCGATGTTGCGCGCCGCGCCGAAAAACCGCTTCGGCTTGTGCAGCGCATTCGCGTCCACGCCGCCGGAAAGAATCTTGCCCGAGTGCGGCTGAATGGTGTTGTAGGCGCGCGCCAGACGCGTGATGGAATCCAACAGGATCACCACGTCGCGCTTGTGCTCGACCATGCGGCGGGCCTTTTCGATGACCATTTCGGCCACCTGCACGTGGCGCTCCGGCGGCTCGTCGAACGTCGAGCTGATGACTTCCGCGCCTTTGCACGAGCGTTCCATGTCCGTGACTTCCTCCGGGCGCTCGTCAATCAGCAGGATGAACAAATACGTTTCCGGATTGTTCTTGAGGATGGCGTTGGCGATTTTCTGCATCAACACCGTTTTGCCGGTGCGCGGCGGCGCGACGATGAGGCCGCGCGTGCCCTTGCCGATCGGGCAGACCAAATCCAGAACGCGCGTGCTTAATTCGTCCGGCGCGGTTTCCAGAATGAACCGCTTGTTCGGAAAGAGCGGCGTGAGGTTGTCGAAATGCGTCTTTTCCTTCGCCTTGTCCGGGTCTTCGGTGTCCACGGCCTCGACCTTGAGCAGCGCGAAGAATTTTTCCTTCTCCTTCGGCGGGCGAATCTGGCCGGCGATGAGATTGCCGGTCTGCAAATCGAAGCGGCGGATTTGCGAGGGCGAAATGTAAATGTCCTCCGGGCAGGGCAGGTAATTGAAGCTCTGCGACCGCAGGAAGCCGAAGCCCTCCGGCAGGATTTCCAGCACGCCCTCCGAAAAGAGCACGCCCGCGCGCTCGGCATTTTTCTGGAGGACATGGAAAATGACCTCGTGCTTGCGCATCGTGCCGAAATTCTCCACGCCCAGTTCCCTCGCCATCGTGTTCAACTCGCTCATCTGCATCGCCTGGAGCTTGGCGATGTTCAGCGATGCGGCGATTTTGTCGCGCTGATAGCCGCGCCGTTCGCCGGGCTTCACTTCGTCCATGACCGGCTCGACCGGCGTGGACGGCGGCTGCAATTCCGGCGCGGGTTCGACGACGGCAACTTCAGCGGCGGCAGCTTCCGCAACGGCGGTTTCCGCAGCCGCGCGGCTGGCGGGGGCTGGCGCTTCGACGATTGGCGTTTCCACGACGTGCGCCGTCGCGGCCTTGGCCCTGGGTTTTCTGGGTTTCGAGACTCTTGGCATAAAATCAAAAATATACTGGTTTTGTCGGGACTGGCTGGAATTTCGATTGCTTCGCGGTGTCAACGGCCATAAATGCCGTCAAGCATTGGACGACGGGCGCCCGGAATGGTTCAATGGATTATATCAACCTGGTGTTCGAGGCACCCGCGCCTCAACACGACAAAGGCAATTTCGCAGTCAGTTCCGGGACACACTGGCGCACTTTGGGCGCGATGTCAAATTCGATTTTCCAAAATCCCTGTTTCATCCGCGCCGGTTCTGTGGCTTAATGGACGCCTGTGAAAATCATCGGCATCATTCCCGCGCGCTACGGCTCGACCCGGTTTCCCGGCAAGCCGCTCGCGATCATCGCGGGCAAGCCGCTCATCCAGCGCGTCGTCGAGCAGTGCCGGAAGGCAAAATCATTGGGCGAAGTCATCGTGGCCACGGACGACGCCCGCATCCGGGATCTGGCGCAGAAATTCTGCCGCGTGGAAATGACGTTGCCAACGCATCCGAGCGGTTCGGACCGCATCGCCGAGGTTGCCGGAAAAATCTCCTGCGACGCGGTGGTGAACATCCAGGGCGACGAGCCGCTGATCGAACCGTCGGTGATTGACGCCGTCGCCGTCGCGCTGGCGCAGAACGAAATGTCCACCGCCGCCACGCGCATCAAAAACCCCGCCGAGCTGGACAATCCGAACGTGGTGAAAGTGGTTGTCAACGCCGCCGGCCGGGCGTTATATTTTTCCCGGCGCACGATCCCGTATCTGCGCGAGGCCGCCAGTGGTTCGACGAGCGAACAGTTGGCGGCGTTTGCTTTTTTGAAGCATCTGGGCATTTACGGCTACCGGCGCGACACGCTGCTGCGGCTGGTGAAGTTCCCGGTGTCGCCGCTCGAAGCCGCGGAGAAGCTGGAGCAGTTGCGCGCGCTGGAAAACGGCGTTCCGATCGCGGTCGTGCAGGTGACTTACGACAGCGTGGGCGTGGACGCGCCGGAAGACGTGGAGTGGGTGGAAAGATTTTTGAAGAAACCCTAGCCACGGATGAAACACGGATTGAACACAGATTTCAAAAATGAATGAACAGGCCGACATAAAACTGTTCCAACACTATTTTCAAAATCCTGTGGGATGGCTGTGAAACAATTTTTAATTTTCATCCGTGTTTCATCTGTGTTCAATCCGTGGCTAAAATAAATTTAGAATGAAATTCATATTTGTAACCGGTGGCGTGGTGAGTTCGCTCGGCAAAGGTTTGACGGCGGCCTCGCTCGGCACGCTGCTCGAAAACCGCGGCCTCAAGGTCGTGCTGCAAAAATTCGACCCGTATCTCAACGTGGACCCCGGCACGATGTCGCCGTATCAGCACGGCGAGGTCTACGTGCTCGACGACGGCGCGGAGACGGACCTCGATCTCGGCCATTACGAGCGGTTCACCAGCGTCAAGCTCACGCGCCTGAACAATCTCACCAGCGGCCAGGTTTATCAGACCGTGCTCAACAACGAGCGCGAGGGAAAATATCTCGGCAAAACCGTGCAGGTGATTCCGCACGTTACCGACGAAATCAAAAACCGCATCCACCTCCTCGCCGAGAAATCCAAGGCCGACGTTGTCATCACCGAAATTGGCGGCACGACCGGCGACATCGAGGGGCTGCCGTTTCTGGAGGCGATCCGCGAATTCGCGCTGGAAGCCGGCGTGGGCAACACCTGTTTCATGCACGTCACCTATGTGCCGTTCATCAAGGCGGCGGGCGAGTTGAAGACCAAGCCGACGCAGCAGTCGGTCGCAAAGTTGCGCGAAATCGGCATTGCGCCGCATTTGCTGGTCTGCCGCTGCGAGCGCCCGCTGGACAAGGAGTTGCGCCAGAAAATTTCTCTGTTCTGCAATGTCCCTCTCGAGGCGGTCATCGAGGAAAAGGACGTGGACCATTCGATTTACGAGGTGCCGCTCATGCTCCAGCGCGAGCGCGCGGACGAGCTGGTCTGCCAGATTCTGCGCCTCGACACGCCGCCGGCGAACATGACGCACTGGCAGGAAATCATCCGCAAGCTCATCGCGCCGCAGCATCGCGTGCGCGTCGGCGTCGTCGGCAAATACATCGGCCTGCAGGACGCCTACAAATCGGTCTATGAGGCCATCATGCACGGCGGCGTGGCCAACGATTGCGGCGTCGAAATCGTGCAGGTGGATTCCGAGGAAATCGAAAAGAACGGCGCGGACAAAATGTTGAAGGGCCTCGGCGGGATTCTGGTGCCCGGCGGCTTCGGCGAACGCGGCATCGAGGGCAAAATCAAGGCGGCGCAATACGCCCGCGAAAACAAAATCCCCTACCTCGGCCTCTGCCTCGGCATGCAGATCGCCACGATTGAATTTGCGCGGAATATTTTGAAGTTGGCAAAGGCGCACTCGACGGAGTTCGATCCGGCCACGCCGCATCCGGTCATCGCCATGCTGGACGAGCAACGCAAGGTCACCAAGAAAGGCGGCACCATGCGGCTGGGTGCGCAGCCCTGCCAGCTCGCGCTCGGCACCCGGGCGGCGGAGCTTTACGGCTCGTTCGTCATCAACGAGCGCCACCGCCACCGCTACGAATTCAACAACAGCTACCGCGACCGGTTTGAAAAGGCCGGTTTTGTGTTCAGCGGCCTCTCGCCCGACGGCAAGCTGGTCGAAGTCATTGAACTGAAAGACCATCCATTTTTCATCGCGAGCCAGTTTCACCCGGAATTTTTGAGCAAGCCGCACCGCCCGCATCCGTTATTCAAAGGCTTCATCGCCGCCGCGCACGCCAAAACCCGCCAGAAGCCGCTCTGAAAATTTATGAGCGTGGTAGCCAACATATCGCGCGAAGCGGCAAAAAATAATCTGTCATTTCTGCTGATTGGCGGCTACGCGGTTTTGGCACATGGATTTGTGCGGACGACGGGCGACATTGATTTTCTCGTCCGAAAATCGCAAATCGCCGAATGGCAAAAACTCCTGGAAGGGCTGAAATTCACCGTCAAATTTTCCGGGCCGACATTTTTGCAATTTGATCCGCCACCGGAAGAAAAGTTGCCGCTGGATTTGATGTTTGTGACCGACGAAAATTTTGATCCGATGTTCTCTGCGGCCAAGCAAATTGAAACCGATGGCGTTGCAGCAAAGGTGGTTTCCTTGCCGCATCTTTTTGCGCTGAAATGCCATGCATTCAAAAATCGCCCGCATCGCGCGATGAGGGACATTGAAGATTTGGTGCAACTGGCGAAACTAAACAGGCTGGACTTGAACGAGCCGTCGCTCCGCGCTATTGTGCTCAAGCACGGCGGCAAAGAATTTTATGAACTCCTTAAACGCGAACGCGGCGCGCTTCGTCCTGAATGACGCGGCGGATTTGGAATTTCCCGACTGGAGCGGCATGAAATCGCACGAGATTCGCATGTCGCCGGCGGAGGCTTTTCGCTGGAACGAAGAAACGCTCGCGCTGTTTTCCGCGTCCAAAAAACTGCGGCGGGATTCAAATCGCTGTGCCGTTGAATTCAAATTGTAACCGTGACCTACGCTGAAGCGGTTCAATTTCTTTACAGCCTGCGTTTGTTCGGCGCCAAGTTCGGGCTGGAAAACACGTTCAAGCTCGCCGCGCTCGCGGGCAATCCGCAGGACAAACTTCGCTTCGTCCATGTCGCCGGCACCAACGGCAAAGGCTCCACCTGCGCCATGCTCGAAAGCATCTATCGCGCGGCCGGATGGCACGTCGGGCTGTTTACCTCGCCGCACCTGGTTTCCTTCCGCGAGCGGATCCAGGTCAACCGCCGATTGGTTCCCGAAAACGAAGTCGTCCGGCTCGTCTCGGAAATGCAGCCGTTGCTCAAACAATTCCCTGCCGATCATCACCCGACGTTTTTTGAGGTCGTCACGGTCATGGCGCTGAAATATTTTGCCGCGCAGAAATGCGACCTGGTGATTTGGGAAACCGGTCTCGGCGGGCGGCTCGATTCGACGAACATCGTCACCCCGCTGGCCAGCGTCATCACCAACATCGCCTTCGACCACCAGCAATGGCTCGGCGACACGCTGGGGAAAATCGCCGCCGAAAAGGCCGGCATCATCAAACCCGGCGTGCCCGTCATCACCGCGGCGGATGAGCCGGAGGCGCTAAAAGTCATTGAAGAGGTCGCAAAAAAACAAAACGCGCCGCTCATCAAGGTGGGACCGGCTGCGAGCCCACCCCCGTCCCAAAATGGAAAATCAGAAACAGTCCCGGTGCCCGCTCTGTCTTTGATCGGCGACCACCAAAAAATCAACGCTGCGCTGGCGCTGGCGGCGGTTGGGACTTTGCAGGACAAAATCCCGGTGAGCGCTGCCGCCATCCGCGGTGGGTTGGCAGCTGTGGACTGGCCGGGGCGCCTGCAGTTGATCCAAAAACCAAACGGCCGGAAAATTCTCCTCGACGGCGCGCACAATGTCGCCGGCGCGACAGCCCTGCGCGAAGCCCTGGAGAAAAACTTTCCGGCGGCGGGGTGCGTGCTGATTCTTGGCGCGCTTCGGGACAAGGACTGGCGGCACATTTGCGAAGTGCTCGCGCCGCTGGCCACACGGATTTTCACCGTGCCGGTCGCCAGCGAACGCACCGCCGAGGCCGGGGAACTGGCGGCGGCGTGTGGCCCGGCCAATCCGGCGGCGGCCACTTTCGCCTGCGCCAGCCTGTCCGAGGCGCTGGACCAATCGGCGGATGCGCCCTTCATCGTCGTCACCGGCTCGCTTTATCTCGTCGGCGAGGCGCTGGAAATGCGCGGCCTTTCGCCCGCCGGCGGGGGCGAGCGCGGGCTGAACGAATGGACGGCCCCGCGGCCGGCTTCAGTCCTACAATAAGTGTTTGGAAAGTATTAAAGAAGCATGGATTATACTTTTCCAACTGTATTGACGCTTCACATTAAAATAATTAAGGTTAATGACGTATGGCTTACGCAGACACGTTGCCGCCGCAGAGACCGTTCGCCCGGACGACGCGCCCCGACGCTTGGTGGGTGCCGCCGCTGCTGGTCTTCCTCGGCTTTTCCGCCTTCATCGTCTATTCCACCTGGGCGGCGTTCAATCCGACCTACCACGGAAACTGCGCCTACTGGTTCAATGGCAACGGCGCGGACTACCTGTCGCCATTTTATTCGCCGGAGATTTTCGGCGTTTCGCCGCACGCCATTTTCGGGGCGTCGCCGGGCTGGTGGCCGGCTTGGCTGCCCAAATTCTCGCCGGCCTTCCTGATTTTGTGGGCGCCGGCCGGCTTCCGGTTCACCTGCTATTATTACCGCGGCGCGTATTACAAGTCGTTTTGGGCCGATCCCCTGAACTGTGCCGTCGGCGAGCCGCGCAAAAGTTATCTGGGTGAACGCTCCTTCCCGCTCATCATGCAGAACATCCATCGCTACTTCATGTATGTCGCGGTGCTGTTCATTTTCGTCCTCGGATACGACGCGTGGAAAGGGATGTGGTTCGCGGATGCCACCGGCGCGACCCACTTCGGCGTCGGCGTCGGAACGCTGGTTCTGATTGTGAACGTCGTTTTGCTGGCCAGCTACACCTTCGGCTGCCATTCGCTGCGGCATCTGATCGGCGGTTTTCTGGACGAGCCGTCGAAGGTTTCGGCGTGCGCCAAAGGTTTTGGGTGCGTCAGTTGTTTCAACCGCCGGCACATGCTCTGGGCGTGGTTGAGCCTGTTCTGGGTCGGGTTCACCGATGTCTATATCCGCCTGTGCGCGATGGGCATCTGGCATGACTGGAGGATTTTTTGAAAACGACCCGTTCTGGAATGACTAATTCCTAAATCCTAATGACTAAAGAAATCCCAATGACGAATGTCGAATGCCGGATGGAAGTCCGGATACCGCTTTGCCATTCGTCATTCGGGCTTTGTCATTCTTTAGTCATTATGGTTTCGTCATTAGGAATTTTCCACGCCGGATTTTCTGATTTGAAAACAAATTAGTCCAACATGGCCACCAATTACGAAACATTTGAATACGACGTGCTCGTCATCGGCGCGGGCGGCGCGGGCCTGCGCGCGGCCATCGAGGCGTCGGCGGCTGGCGTGAAGGTCGGGCTGATCTGCAAATCGCTGCTCGGCAAGGCGCACACCGTCATGGCCGAGGGCGGCATGGCGGCGGCGATGGGCAACGTGGACGACCGCGACAACTGGCGCGTGCATTTCGCCGACACGATGCGCGGCGGCCAATACGTCAACAACTGGCGCATGGCCGAGCTGCACGCGAAGGAGGCCCCGGAACGCGTCCACGAACTCGAAGCTTGGGGCGCGGTGTTCGACCGCACAAAGGACGGGAAAATCCTCCAGCGCAATTTCGGCGGCCACCGCTATCCGCGGCTCGCGCACGTCGGCGACCGGACCGGGCTGGAATTGATCCGCACGTTGCAGGATCACGGCATCCATCAGGGCATCGCCATTCACATGGAGCACACGATTGTCACGCTGCTCAAGGACGGCGACCGCGTTGTCGGCGCGTTCGGCTATGACCGCGAGCGCGGACGGTTCAAGATTTTCAAGGCCGGGGCCGTCGTGCTCGCCACCGGCGGCATCGGGCGCGCCTACAAAATCACGAGCAATTCCTGGGAATACACCGGCGACGGCCAGTCGCTCGCGTATCACGCCGGCGCGGAGTTGATGGACATGGAATTCGTGCAATTTCATCCGACGGGCATGATCTGGCCGCCGAGCGTGATGGGCCTGCTCGTGACCGAGGCGGTGCGCGGCGAAGGCGGCGTGCTGCGGAACAAAGACGGCAAGCGGTTCATGTTCGACGACATTCCCGACAATTACAAAACGCAGACGTCGTCCGATCCGGAGGAAGGCTGGCGCTACACGCAGGGCGATAAAAACGCCAAACGCCCGCCCGAGCTTCTCACGCGCGACCACGTTGCGCGCTGCATCAATCGCGAAGTCAAGGCCGGCCGCGGCAGCCCGCACGGCGGAGTGTTCCTCGACATCGCATGGATCAAGGAAAAAATCCCGAACGCGGCGGAGCACATCAAAAAGAAGCTGCCGAGCATGTATCACCAGTTCAAGCAGCTCGCCGACCTCGACATCACGCAGGAGCCGATGGAAATCGGCCCGACGACGCATTACATCATGGGCGGCATCCGCGTGAACGGCGATTCGCAAATGTCCAACGTGCCGGGACTTTTTGCCGCGGGCGAAGCCGCCGCCGGATTGCACGGCGCGAACCGGCTGGGCGGAAATTCGCTTTCCGATTTGATTGTGTTCGGCAAGCGCGCCGGCGAATACGCCGCGAAATTTGCGAAAGATCACGGCGCCGGCCAGATCAGCGACGCGCAAGTCGAGGAAGCCGCACGCAAAGCGCTAGAGCCATTTGACCGCGGCGCGAAATCGGGCGGCAGCGCCGAGGGGCCGTATCAGGTGCAGCACGATTTGCAGGAAATGATGCAGAGCCTTGTCGGCATCGTGCGGCGCGAGGATGAAATGGTTCGCGCGCTGGACGGCATCGGCAAGCTTTCGGAGCGCGCCGGTCAAGTCGCCGTTTTCGGCCACCGCGAATACAATCCGGGCTGGCACACGGCGATTGATTTGAAAAATCTGCTCACGGTGTCGGAAGCCATTACGCGCTCGGCGATTGAGCGCAAGGAAAGCCGCGGCGGGCATTTCCGCGAGGATTTCCCGAACAAGGCCGCCGCCGATGGCAAGGTGAACGTCGTCGTGAAGCAAAATCCCGACGGCACGATGAACGTCCGGCGCGAAACCATTCCCGACATGCCGGTGGAGTTGAAACAGGTGATTGAGGAAATGAAGTAGCAGCAAACGTGAGTTCGCTCAAATTAGAATGAGCCGACTCACGTCGGCTGCTACGGAAAAACGATTTGAAATGAAAACGGTCACTTTCAGAATCTGGCGCACCGACGAAAACGGCGGCGGCAAATTCGTGGATTACACCACGGAGATGGACGAGGGCATGGTGGTGCTTGATGTTGTCCACAAGATTCAGGCGACGCAGGCTCCCGACCTCGCGTGCCGCTGGAATTGCAAGGCCGGCAAATGCGGCTCGTGCTCGGCGGAGATCAACGGCATGCCCAAGCTCATGTGCATGACGCGCATGAACACGCTGCCGACCGACAAGCCCGTCACCATCGAGCCGATGCGCGCGTTCCCAAGCATCCGGGATCTGGCGACGGATGTTTCCTGGAATTTCCGCGTCAAGACCCAGATCAAAAAGTTCAAGCCTCGCGCACCCGACGCGCCGGACGGCACTTGGCGGATGCAGCAGGAGGATGTGGACCGCGTGCAGGAATTCCGGAAGTGCATCGAATGTTTTCTCTGCCAGGACGTCTGCCACGTCTTGCGCGACCATCACAAGCACGACGAATTCATCGGACCGCGTTTTTTGGTCTACACCGCCGCGCTGGAAATGCACCCGCTCGACACGGAAAACCGGCTGCCGGAATTGAAGCAGGCACAGGGTGTCGGCTTTTGCAACATCACGAAGTGCTGCACGAAGGTTTGCCCGGAAAGCATCCACATCACCGACAACGCCATCATCCCGCTCAAGGAGCGCGTGGTGGATGAATACTACGATCCGTTCGGCTGGCTCTGGAAGGCGCTGCGGCCGAAGGCTTGATTCGCGCAAGCGCGCTTGCGGACGGATTGAAAACGGGTAAGTTGGCGCCATGAAATCCAGCCTGTGGGCACTTGGATTGCTGCTGCTCGCGGCCGCCGTTTCGCTGTCCGCGCAGCCGGCCGGCAACGGCGTCCTGATGTTCGAGGAAATCAAGGCGCGGGCGGAAAATGGCGACGCCGCGCTGCAATACCAGCTCGGCCTTTGTTACTTCAACGGCACCAGCGTGGCGAAGGATTATCTGGAGGCCGCGCGCTGGTGGCGCAAGTCCGCCGAGCAGGACTACGCGCCGGCCCAATACCAGTTCGGCCTGTGCTATTACGCCGGCTACGGCGTTGGGCAGGACTACGCCGAATCCGCGAAATGGTGGGCCAAGGCCGCCGAACGCGGAAACGCGCCCGCCCAATACAATCTCGGCTGCTGCTATTTTTACGGTTACGGCGCGGGCAAAAATCTGGTGGAGGCGGACAAATGGCTGAATCTCGCCGCCGCCGCCGGCAATGAAAACGCGCGCCTGCTCCTGCCACAGATCGAGGGGCTGATGGCTTCGGACCAGCTCGCCTTGGCGCAGCAGGCCGTGCGCGATTTCAAACCCGTTCCGTCGGCGGATGCCGGCGCGTCCGTGCCGGGTGGCAGCGCGGCGGACAACAGCCCGATGGCGAGCGGCACCGGATTTTTCATCACCGACGACGGATTTCTGGTGACCAACAATCACGTCGTGAAAAACGCGGCGCGCATTTTGCTTGTCACTGGCACGCGACGCATTGCCGCCAGCGTGGTGAAGACGGACGCCCAGCATGATCTGGCGCTGCTCAAGGCGGAAGGCAGTTTTGAGTCGTTGCCGGTGGTTCCCAGCGGCGCAGTGTCATTGGGCGCCACGGTGGCCACTGTAGGTTATCCCAACGTCCGGCTGCAAGGCCAGTCGCCCAAGCTGGCCAAGGGCGAGATCGCCGCGCTTTCCGGCGCGAACGACGACCCGCGTTATTTTCAAATCAGCGTGCCGTTGCAGCCGGGCAACTCCGGCGGCGCGCTCGTGGACGAACATGGCAGCGTCGTCGGCATCGTCTCGGCCAAGCTCGACGCGAACGCGGCGCTGCTCACCAGCGGGGTGCTGCCCGAAAACGTGAACTACGCCGTCAAAAGCGGCTACCTTCTCGACTTCCTCAATTCCGTTCCGGATCTGGCCGGCAAGCTCAAGCTGCCGGACGCCGGCCCGCGCGATTTCGAGGACGTGGTGAAATCCGCCGAGAAGGCCACCGTGCTGGTGCTGGTCGTTCACTGAATGAACCGGAAGCCTGCGCCTCGTTTGCCACCGGCTCAGGACGTGACAATGGCAATCAGGTTTGATCCAGACGATTCCTGACGGCTTGCGCGAGCTTGTGCGCCGTAAACGGCTTGGTGAGAAAATTGACGCCTTCTTCGAGAGGACAGTTTTTGCCGGCAACTTCGGCGCTGTAGCCGCTGGTGTAAATTACTTTTAATTTCGGATTTTCCTGCAAAAGCCGTCCGGCCAAATCCATCCCGGTCATGCCGCCGGGCATCACCAAGTCGGTCAGCAACAGTTGGATTTCATCATGGCGCTGCTTCCATGTTTCCAGGGCTTCAACGCCGTGGACGGCTTCGAGCACGCGATAGCCGAGTTGCGACAGGGATGCGCGCATGGTGGCGCGGAGGGCTGCTTCGTCTTCAACAAGCAGGATCGTTTCCTTGCCGCCGCGCACGGGTGGCAGCGCGGCTTGCCCGGGTTCCTGGCCGGACTTTGCGCCCAGGCGGGGAAGATAAACGCGGAAGGCCGTTCCGTGGCCAACTTCGCTGTAGACATTGATCCAGCCCTGATGCTGTTGAACGATGCCGAAAACGGTGGCCAGTCCGAGGCCGGTGCCTTTGCCGACATCCTTGGTGGTGAAGAACGGTTCGAAAATGCGCGGCAAATTTTCCGCAGGGATGCCGCAACCGGTGTCGCTGACGCTCAAACACACGAACGAGCCGGAACGGGCAAGCGGTGATTGTGCGCGGACTGATTCATCAAACTTCACGGCGGAAGTTTCAATGACCAGCCGCCCGCCTTGGGGCATGGCATCGTGCGCATTCACCGCGAGGTTCATCAGCACCTGGTCCATCATGCCCGCGTCGGCATGGATGAAGAGCGATTCCGGAGAAAATTTGAATTGCACCTGGATGGTTTCGCCGAGGGCGCGCCGCAGCATCTTGGTCATGTCATTGATGGATTGGTTCAAATCCAGGTCGCGCGGTTCCATGGTCTGCTTCCGGCTGAACAGCAGCAGCTGGCGGGTGAGGTTGGCCGCCCGTTCCGTGGCCTTTTCAATCTCGCTGGCGGACTCCAGTTGTTCCGGAGAGGTGTCTGACTTGATCTTCAGCAAACTTGCGTGCAATTGGATCACGGCCAGAATGTTGTTGAAGTCATGCGCCACGCCGGCGGCCAGATGGCCGATGGCTTCCATTTTTTGGGCCTGGCGGAATTGCGCCTCCAATGTCCGGCTTTGAGTGATGTCGCGAAACGTCCAGATTCTTCCGAAATACTTGCCGGCCTTGTCCCGGACGGGCGATGAGTAGCGGTCCAGAATCGTTCCATCAATCAAATTTATTTCGTCCCGGCTGACTTCGTCCGGGTGGGCATAAAGATGGGCAACCTTGTCTGTAAATTCCCGGGGGTGTTTCAACTGGCCGGCGATGAATGAGATTTGCGCGGCATCATCTTTGTTTGCGGCGATCTGCGGGGGAATTTTCCACAACTCGTTCAAGCGATGGTTCTGGAGAATTTTCCTGCCCTGGCTGTCCACCACCAAAATGCCGTCCGGCGCCGAGTCCACCTGCGCCTCGAGGAAGGCGGTTTTCCAGCGCAGTTCCTCCTCCACCCGCTTGCGCTCCGCGATGTCGTGCTGGAGCTTGCGGTTGGCCCTGTCCAACTCCTCCATTTTATCTTCCAGCTTGTGAATGAGGACCCTGCTGTATTGCCGGAGGTTCCTCGCATCTTCCTCCTCCGGAGCCGCAATGGGTATTCGGGTGGGCGGGGTTGGCGCCGATGGGGGAGGCGCAGTCATCCTGCCGGCGGCGGCAATGGCAAGGACCTGCTTGATTCGCGCGGTAAAGTCCTCCGGCTCCGCAGGTTTGAGGATGAAGGCGTTGGCGCCAAGGCTCTGGGCCAGTTGCTCGTCCTTGGGATCGGTGTAGGTGGCGGTATAGACGACGAAGGGAATCGGCTTGAGCCGGGCGTCCGCTTTCCACTCGCGCAGCAAGGTGTAGCCATCCATCACCGGCATGAGTAAGTCGGAGATGATGAGTTGCGGCGGGTTTTGACGGGCCTTTTCGAGGGCCTCGGCGCCGTTGCACGCGCTCTCGACTTCGTATCCGCTGCTCTTCAACAAGGTGTCGAGCAAGTAGCGGCTTTCTTCCCGGTCATCGACTATCAGGGTTCGGATCATGTTGTTCTCCTTTCTGGTTTGGCGGCAGGAATTTCTCAATCTCCATCACAAACGTGTCGGGGTTGATCGGTTTCTCCAGGTAGCCGTTGCATCCGGCCGCCAGCGATTTCTCGCGGTCGCCCGCCATCGCGTAGGATGTGACGGCGATGATGGGGATGTTTTGCAGAGCCGGATCATTCCGCAGTTCCCGGGCCACGGCGTAGCCATCCATCGTTGGCAACTGGATGTCGAGCAGGATGAGCGCGGGGTTCATGGCTTTGGCCAATGCAATGCCGGTGGGGCCATCGGATGAGGGCACCACTGCGTAGCCGTGCTTTTCCAGCAGGAACGTGGCGAGATACCGGTTCTGCTCGTGGTCTTCGATCAAAAGGATTTTTGGTTTCATGGCTTGCTTTTGTGTTTCAACGGCAAAATAAACGCGAAAACGCTTCCCTCGCCCCAGGCGCTTTTTGCGGAAATCTCCCCTCCCATCAGCTCCGCCAGATGGCGGCAGATGGTCAGCCCCAGGCCCGTGCCGTCGTGCTGCCGCGTCAGGCCGGAATCAATCTGCCGGAACGGCTGGAAGATTTTATCCATGTCTTCCGGTTTGATGCCAATGCCGGTATCGGTCACGGAAATGCGGAGTGCGGAATGGGGAGTGCGGAGCATGTCAGGCTCGGTTTCCACCGTGAGCATGACCTCGCCGCGCTCGGTGAATTTGATTGCATTGTTCAGCAGGTTAATCAGCACCTGCTCGACGCGCAACCGGTCGTTGACTGCTGGTTCCATGTCCGGGGGCAGAATCACCCGCAGCGCCAGTCCCTTCTTGTCCGCCAGGGGTTTGACCAGCGCGGTCACCTTCTCCAGCGAGGCCCGCAAGTCGAATGGTTCGGCGTGAATTTCCAACTGGCCCGCCTCGATTTTCGAGATGTCCAGCACGTCGTTGATGAGCGCCAGCAGATGCCGCGCGCTGCCCTGCACCATGCCCATTTGTTTGGTCTGCTCGGCATTCAAAGGCCCGGCCAGTCCTTGCAGCATGATGCCGGTGAAGCCGATGATGGAATTCAGCGGTGTGCGCAACTCATGCGACATGGTGGCCAGAAATGCGGATTTGAGCCGGTCCGCCGATTCGGCGCGATCCCGGGCCTCGGCCAGTTCGGTGGTGCGCAGGAGGACGCGCTCCTCAAGGCTGGCTTGGGTGGCCCGCAATTCTTCCTCGACCTGCTTGCGCGCCGTGATGTCCGTTCCGATGCTTAAAATTTCGGCCACCTGGCCGCGTTCATCCCGCACGATCCGGTTGGTCCAAGCAATCCAAACGCGCTCGCCATTGCGACGCACGCATTCATTGAGATTTTGCTCAAACGCCGCCGGGTTCGCACAAATCTCGTCCATCAGCGGTGTCAGGTCGCGACCACCGGTCTCGGTTTCCGGGACGATTGTGCCGATCACATGACGCCCGCAAATCTCGGCTTCCGTGTAGCCGAAGAAACGCTGGCCGAATTCGTTCAAGAAGGTGATCCGTCCGTCGCGCGACCAGCGCAGGATGATGCTGTTGGCCAGCATCACCAGCTCGCGATACTTCTGTTCGCTTTCGCGCAGCGCCCGTTCAGCCTCCCTGCGTTCGGTGACGTCGCGGGACACGACCACGACTTGAGACACCCGCCCTTGGGAATCGCGAATCACACTGCCCTGCGATTCGATGTGCCGTGACTGCCCGTGTTGATCCACCATGCGGTATTCCAGCCGTTGTCCGACTCCTGTGCGAACCGTTTCCTGAAAAGCCTCGCGCACCCGGGTCCGATCTTCCGGGTGAACCTGATCAAAGGAGGACGTTCCGCGCAGTTTGTCCGCGTCACCCAGAATTCCCTGGTAGGATGGGCTGTTGTAGAGGCGGCATCCGTCCAGATCCAGCACCGCCACCAAGTCGGCCAGATTTTCCATGATCAGGCGGAACTGTTCCTCGCTGCGGCGCAGCGCCTCTTCCGCCCGCTTGCGTTCGGTGATGTCGGTCAAGACCGCCACGCGGGCGTTCCGTCCCTGATGCTCCAGGTCGTGCGAAAAGACCAGATTGGTGACAAAAGAGCCGTCGCGCTTGCGGTGATGCCATTCGCCCACGTTCGCGTGTCCATGCAGCTTCGGAATCAGCTCGGCGATTTTCGCCTTTTCTTCCTCGGGATAGAGATCGGGCAGATGCAACGCCAGCGCCTCCTCGCGGCTGTAGCCGTATTGCCGGATGAACGCCTCGTTCACCGCCAGCATTTGCAGCGTGCCGCGCTCGTAAATGAGCATCGGCATCGGATTGTGCTCAAAGAGAAACCGGTGGCGGGTTTCGCTCTCCTGCAAAATTTCCTCCGCCCGTTTGCGCTCGGCCAGCACCCCCGCCAGAAATAGGGCGCAAATAATGGTCACATCCAAAAATGAATGCAGGGACAGCAGCGATTCATTGACCGTATCCTTTGCAAACGGGCCGCCGCCATGACTGGCACCGATTGTTGCCAGAATCGCAATGGCTGTGGCAGCGGTTGAAGCGCCGCGCATCCCAAAACGAAATGCCGCCCACAGCAACAGCGGCATGACGCCGTAGGCGAACGGCACATTTCGGAAGAAGACAAAATGACAAAGTAGGAGCGTCGCTCCCCCCAGCACCGCCGCTTCCATGACGCGCAAGGGATTCTTGTGGAAAGGATGCGGGTTGTGCCATGCCAGAATCAGCGGCGCGGCAACAATGGCCCCAGCCACATCCCCCGCCCACCAGGTGATCCAAGAGTAACCGAACCGATCCCAAGGGATGTAGCCTCCCAGCGACAGGCCAGCCACTCCGAACGTGGGGCTGATCACGCAGCAGCCGAGCGCCCCGACGATAACCAGTATCAACACATTTCGTCCGCTGTGCAGGGGGTTTTCATTCTTGCAGAAACACTGCACCAAAAATGCACCCGCCCACGCACCGGCCATGGCACCGATGCCGATAAAGGCCGCGATCAGCAAATCCGGCAATGTTCCATTGCCCGCCGCCACCGTGCCGTCAAAAAAGGAGATGGTATTGGCCGCAAAAGAGCCGAGCCAGACTCCGGCCAAAGCCTTGCGCCCCAGAATCATCGCGGCAGCCAGGGCAAGTCCTGCGGCTGGGAAAATCGGGGAGACGTTGCCGGGCGGAATCGTGAACAAAAAACTCGCCTTCGCAACCACGGCATACACCACGGCAACCGCCAGGATGACGATCGGCTTTGAATGAAGCATCCGGTGCGCGAAATTCTCCTGGGTTCCCGTGTGATTCATTTTTCAACACCTCCGCAACTTCTTGCC
Organism: uncultured Bifidobacteriaceae bacterium; assembly: GCA_964655855.1. Classification (GTDB taxonomy): domain Bacteria; phylum Verrucomicrobiota; class Verrucomicrobiia; order Limisphaerales; family UBA11358; genus UBA11358. The sequence goes on along the minus strand of CAZZPE010000011.1, from coordinate 28,492 downwards.
ACCAACGGCGTGTTGTCTCCAGCCCAAAAAATGAAACGACCGAAGCCCGGCCCGGCGAATGAATTTACAGCAAACCCCCTCCGGCTGGAACCCCAGTTGTTCGAGCGGCAACATTCCCGAATTGTGAGTTTATACGCCACAAATCATGAACCCCGGCGCTTTCTGGACGTGCTGTAATTTACACGCTATTGCTGGAGCCTCAACAAGACAAATTCTGATTTATTTTCGGGAAGCTGTTTGGTTGAAAATGCCCGGTAATCCCGGCAGACTGTCCGCGTGAAACGGATAAATCTTCTCGCGCTGCTGTTGGCCGCCGCGCTGCTGGCCGGCTGCAAAAATTCCCAGGACGCCGTCCCGCCGCCGTCCAATGAAATGCCGCTGGCCACGCAGGCGCAGGCGAAGCTGCCGACGGTGAAGCTGTATCTCGGCGCGGAAACGCTGGACGCCGAGCAGGCGCTGACCGGGCGTGAGCAGATGACAGGCATGATGTTCCGCACGAACATTCAGGACACGGATGCCATGATTTTTGTTTTTCCGCGACCGATGCAGGCCGCGTTCTGGATGAAGAATTGCCCCGAATCCATTTCCGCCGCCTACATTGACCCGAACGGCGTGATCCAAGAAATCCATCATCTGGAAAAGAACGACACCAACTCCGTCGTGGCTGCCTCGGCGGACATCCAATACGTTCTGGAAACCAGCGACGGCTGGTTCGGGCGGCACAATGTCGGCGTCGGCGCGCTCATCCGCACCGAAAAGGGTTCGTTGCAGGAAACATATTTCCAAAACCAGCAATGATTCCGCACATCAAATCCCAAAAACTGTTCGCCGAGGCGTTGAAGTTCATTCCCGGCGGCGTCAATTCCCCGGTGCGCGCGTTCCGCGCCGTCGGCGGCAATCCGTTTTTCGTCAGCCGTGCCAAAGGCGCGCGCGTCTGGGACGTGGACGGCAACGAGTTGATTGATTTCGTCTGCACCTGGGGACCGGCGATTCTCGGCCACGCGCATCCGAAAATCATTTCCGCCGTCAAGTCCGCCGCCGACTGCGGCACGAGCTTCGGCATCCCGAACCCGTTTGAAGTGACGATGGCGAAGCTGATTTGCAAATTGGTGCCCAGCGTGCAGAAGGTGCGCATGACGAACTCCGGCACGGAAGCGTGCATGAGCGCCATCCGGCTGGCGCGCGGATTCACGCGGCGCGACAAAATCATCAAGTTCGACGGCTGCTACCACGGCCATGCGGATTCGCTGCTCGTGAAGGCCGGCAGCGGCGCGCTGACATTTGGCAATCCCGATAGCGCGGGCGTGCCGGCGGATTTTGCAAAGCATACGATCGTCCTGCCGTTCAACGATCCCGGCGCGGTGACGGCCGCGTTTCGCGCGAACAAAAATAAAATCGCCTGCATCATCGTCGAGCCGGTGCCGGGCAACGCGGGGCTTTATCTGCCGAAGCCGGGCTATCTGGAATTTCTGCGCGAGGCGACGCGGGCGAACGGCGCGCTGCTGATTTTCGACGAGGTGATGACGGGCTTCCGGCTGGCGCCCGGCGGCGCGCAGGAGCGTTTCGGCATCGCGCCGGATTTGACGTGCCTCGGCAAAATCATCGGCGGCGGTCTGCCGGTCGGGGCATTGGGCGGGCGGGCGGACATCATGGACTGGCTCGCGCCGCTGGGGCCGGTTTACCAGGCGGGCACGTTGAGCGGCAATCCGCTGGCGATGGCGGCGGGCATCGCGGCACTGGAGGAATTGAATTCGCAAAGCGGAAAGCGGAAAGCGGAAAGCGGAAGCAAATATGCGTTGCTCGAACAGATTGGCGCGCAGCTTGAGGCCGGCATGAGGGACGCGGCGAAGTCGGCGAAAATCCCGATGACGTTCAACCGCTGCGGCTCGATGTTCTGCGGCTACTTCACCGGCGGGCCGGTCTGGAATCTGGCGGACGCGATGAAGAGCGACCGCGAGCGGTTCAAAAAGTTCTTCCACGGGATGCTGGCGAATGGTATTTATCTGGCACCATCGCAGTTCGAGGCCGGTTTCATTTCGACGGCGCACACGGCGGCGGACATTGGCCGGACGGTCAAGTCTGCGGCCAAGGTGCTCCGTGGACTGTAACCTTTCTCGAGGCGTGGCGTCTGTAAAAGTCACTGCCGTTCCATGAAGGCGCGGCGTTTTGAAACCAAACCGTAACCGAAAAATTATGAAATTATCAAAATCATTGATTGTTGCCGCAGTTATGGCCGGCAGTCTGTTCGCCGGCAGCGCCGTGCTTCAGGCGCAAACCGCCACCAACACCCCGCCCGCAGGTGCTCCTGCCGCCGGTCCGCGCGGACCCGGCATGAGAGGTGGTCCGACCCTGGATGTGATCGCCACGACGCTCAAGCTGGACGACGCCACAAAGGCCAAGGTCAAAACCATCCTCGACGCCCGCGACCAGAAGCTGAAGGACCTGCGCGCCGACACCACCCTGTCGCAGGAAGATCGCCGGACCAAGATGCAGGCCATTCGCACTGACGTGGATACTCAAATGAAAGCCGCCCTGACGGCGGATCAGTATGCTCAATGGGAGAAGATGAACCAGCCGCGTCAGCGCCGCGCTCCGGCTGCTGCACCGGCCGCCGCACCGCAGCAATAATCTGTCAATCAATTCACAAACGGGGACGGCCTTGCGCCGTCCCTTTTTGTTGTGCAGATTGCGGTTGAGCAAAGCCCCGTGCGCCGGTAATCTGGACTTTGCCTTGCGCGTGTAGCTCAATTGGATAGAGCGTCAGCCTCCGAAGCTGAAGGTTGTGGGTTCGACCCCCGCCACGCGCACCACCTGAAAAATTATTCCTCCACCGGCACGACGAGGCTGTCCATGATGTAGTCCTTCCGCTCCGGCGTGTTTTTGCCCATGTAAAAGTCGAAAATGGGCGCGGCTTCGGCGACCGGTGCGTATTCGATTTTGCTCAGGCGCATCTGCCTGCCGATGAACTGGGCGAATTCCTTCGGGCTGATTTCGCCAAGACCCTTGAACCGCGTGATCTCCGGCTTGCCGCCGAATTCCCGGGTCGCGTTGTCGCGCTCGGCTTCGCTGTAGCAGTAAATGGTTTTCTCCTTGTTGCGCACTCGGAATAGCGGCGTTTCCAGAACGAAAACGTGGCCGTCGCGGACCAGCCGCTCGAAGAACTTGAAGAAATACGTGATCATCAGGTTGCGGATGTGCATGCCGTCCACGTCCGCGTCGGTGGCGAGAATCACCTTTTCGTAGCGGAGACTGTCGGTGGTGTCCTCGATCTGCAACGCCTGCATGAGGTTATACATCTCGTCATTTTTATACATCACGTCGCGCTTGAGGTCCCAGACGTTGAGCGGCTTGCCCTTGAGCACGAACACCGCCTGGTTGTTCACGTCGCGGCAGCTCGTGATGGAGCCGGCGGCGGACTGGCCTTCGCAGATGAACACCATCGTGCCCTGGCCTTTGCCCTTTTTCTGGTCGAAGTGATGCTTGCAGTCCTTCAACTGCGGGATGCGCAGCGTGATGGCCCTGGCGCGTTCGCGCGCGAGCTTCTTCACGTCCTGCAATTCCTTCCGCAACTGCTCGGTGTCCGTCACCTTCGCGATGATTTTTTCAGCGATCTCCTTGTTGCGGTTGAAAAAGTGCAGCAGCTCCTCGCGCACGCTTCCAACCAGCTCGGTGCGGATCTCCGTGTTGCCCAGCTTGTTTTTTGTCTGCGACTCGAACACCGGGTCCTGCAACCGGATCGCCACCGCGCCGACCATGCACTCGCGCACGTCGTCGCCGTCGAACTTGCCGTTGCAATACTCATTGACGGCTTTCAGCAGGCCCTCGCGGAACGCGCTCAAGTGCGTGCCGCCGTCGCTGGTGAACTGGCCGTTGACGAAGGAATAAAACGTCTCGCCATAGCGCGAGTTGCTGTGCGTGAAACAAAACTCCAGCGTCTTGCCGGCGTAATGCAGCGGCGGGTAAATCGGCTCGCTGCCGTCGCTGGCGAGGTCTTCCATCACCAGATCCATCAGGCCGTGGCGCGACTGGAACGTTTCCGGCTCCGCGCCCGCGAAATTCAAAACCAATTTCAGCCCGGTGTTGAGATAGCTGTAATGCCGCAGCCGTCGCTCGACGTGTTCCAGCTTGAATTCGCTGTTCTTGAAAATCTCCGGGTCCGGCTCGAATTCGATGAGCGTGCCGTTCGGCTCCTTTGTTTTGCCGGTGTCCTCTTTTTTTAATTTTCCGATCTTGAAGCCGGCCTCGGCGAACTCGCCGTCGCGATGGCTGCGCACGAAAAAGCTTTTTGACAGCGCGTTGACCGCCTTGGTGCCGACGCCGTTGAGGCCGACGCTGAACTGGAACACCTCGTCATTGTATTTCGCGCCGGTGTTGATCTTGGAAACGCAGTCCACGACCTTGCCGAGCGGGATGCCGCGCCCGAAATCGCGCACGCTGACGCGGTTGCCGTCGATCTTGATGTGGATCTCCCGGCCGTTGCCCATGATGAACTCGTCAATCGCGTTGTCCACGACCTCCTTGAGCAGGATGTAACAGCCGTCGTCCGGGTGCGCGCCGGAGCCGATGCGCCCGATATACATGCCCGTGCGCAGCCGGATGTGCTCCAGCGAGGACAGCGTCTTGATCTTGCTCTCGTCGTAAACCTGTTTCGATTTTTCAGCCATAATGATTTCGCGGCGCAAAAGCTAGCCCAAGCGCGGAAAATGGAAATGTGAAAATTGAGCCGTTCGTGATGAAAAGCCGGTGATCCGGCAAAATGGGTCGAAGCCGGCCCGCCGGATTTGTTGCGGTTCTGGCGCCACGCGGAAACGGTTTATTCCGAGCTGGCGACGCTTTTCCACACTGCGCAGCCCAGCATCAGGGTGAGTGCGATGACTGCCGCAACCACGATGCAGGCTGCAAATCCCAGTTCGTCAAGAATTTGGAGGGAAGCTTTCACGGTTTCAGCCGGGCCGCACGCAGACTTGCTTCAGGAGATCCGAAATGGCTGCCGCGTCCGCCGCCGTGTGCAGTCTGGCGAGCATTTCCGGCTGGCGGCCAAAGTCGGCAATGCCCGAAAGCAGGGAGAGGTAATTCGATGCGTCTGTCGGCGGAACCGCGAGGAGAAAAACATACTCGACTGGCCATGATTCTTCCACGCCCCAGACCACCGGTTCGCTGGTGCGTCCAACCGCCAGCGTCAGCCGCCCGACCTGCGCGCTGCGGGCGTGCGGCGTGGCAATGCCCGCCGGCAGGGCCGAATTGGAAAGAAACTCGTGGTTGACCACGGCCTGATAAAACGAAAGCACGTCGCCAATGATTCCGCCCGCGCGCAGCCGCTGGCTCAATTCCTCGATGATTCCCGCCGGATCGCGTTCGCGCAATCGCGGAACGATCAGCTCCGGTCGCGTGTAATCCGCGATGGAAACCTGACTGCTGGCCGGTGGAATCTCACAGGGCATGGGCCAGTTGTTTGCGGCCGTTCTTTGCGGCGGTTTTTTTCCGCGCCTTGCCGCCGTCTTCCGCCGGGGCTTCCGCGGCAACTTCCGCCGCAGGTTCCGGGAGATAGAGATAGCGCCCGCAATTGTCGCACAGGCAAACATCCTCGGCGTGTTTCAGGTTGAAGACCACCGCCACGGGCACCCGCATGTGGCAGCCGGTGCAGGTCTGGTTGCGCACCGCGGCCAAGCCTTTTTTGCCCTGGTCGCCCAGGCGGTCGTAGTGGCTCAAGATGGGCTTCGGAATTTTCGCGCGCAGCGCCGCGATCCGCTCTTCGATGTCCGGCTGAATCGTCTCCTCAAATTCGAGCGATTGCAGCTCAATTAAAATCCGCATCAATTCGTTCATATAAAAACAGCGGCGGTGGTTTCCGCATTACAGGACTTCCTCTTCACCGGGGCTGATTTCGGCGGTCAGGAGACTCGAACTTCTGGCGGGCTATCATCCGCTGGCGCTCATGCCTCCGCCGAAATCAACCCCGCAGAAGACCGGCGCCGGTTCCTCCTCTGGCGCCGGTTCCTGCGAGAAGTGGTTGCACAGGGTGCAACCACGAAGCCGTTCAATGCTGCTGCGCCGGCTGCTGTTGCTGTTTGCGCGCCTGACGGCGGGCGGACTTTTGCGAGGCAGGACGTGCCGCCTGGGCTTGGGCCGGATTGCTGGTGGCGGGCTTGTTGCACGCGCAGGCGGGAGCCGCCGGCGCGGTGTTGGTCGTGGACGTTGGATTGTTTGAATCGCTCATAATAATTGTTGTTTCAGTTTACGGTTGCTTTCTAGTCAACCACCTTTCATCAACGCAAGCGACGTGCCAACCCGCCTGAAACAGACAAAATGGCGGAATCGCTTGATTTTAATGGGAATTACGGGAATCCAGAAGACGCTCAAAAATCACCGATTGGCGCATTGGTGCAATTCTTGCACCGCCGGGCCGCCGTTGGTGCAGGGACCGTCGGCGCGTTATTTTTTGTCCGGCGCGCCGGGTTCGTCCAGCAGGCCGTATTGCTTGAGCTTGTATTGCAGCGCGCGCCGGCTGATGCCCAGCGCGTTCGCCGCCTCGGCGCGATTGCGGGTGACGTGCGCGAGCGTCTGGCGGATCAGTAATTTTTCCACCTCGGCCAGCGGCGTGCCGGGCCGCACGGTGAACGTGACCAGGCTGCGGTCGAACTCCCGCAAAAAATCCGGCAGCGCGGCGACATCCACCACCGCCGCGCGGCTGGTGATAACCATGCGCTCGACGGCGTTGCGCAACTGCCGCACGTTGCCCGGCCAGGGAAACCGCTGGCAAAGCTGCATCGCCTCCGGCGACATCCGTTTGCGTCCGCGCTTGTGCGTGGCGGCGAAGCGCTCAAAAAACCGCTCGATCAGCAGCGGGATGTCGTCGGCCCGCTCGCGCAACGGCGGCATGACGACCGGCACGACGTTCAGCCGGTAAAAAAGATCCTCGCGGAATTTCCCCTCCGCCACGAACTCCGGCAGTTTTTTGTTCGTCGCCGCGATGATGCGCACGTTCACGCGGATCAGTTCGGAACCGCCGACCATGCGGAACGCGCCGTCCTCCAGCACGCGCAGCAAATCGCCCTGGCCCTTGGGCGACAGGTCGCCGATTTCGTCGAGAAACAGCGTGCCGCCGTCGGCCAGTTGGAACCGGCCCGGCTTTTGCGCGCCGGCCCCGGTGAACGCGCCCTTGACGTGGCCGAACAATTCCGCCTCGAGCAGCTGCTCCGCAAACGCGGCGCAATTGACGGAAATGAACGGCTTGTCGCGCCGCGGGCTGTGCTGGTGAATCAGGCGCGCGGCGATTTCCTTGCCGGTGCCGCTTTCGCCCTCGATCAGCACGGTCACGTCGCTCTGCGCGACCTCCTCGATCAGCCGCGCGACGGTCCTCATGCTTTCGCTTTCGCCGATCAGCGGATTCGGCTCGGTGCGTTTTTGCAGCCGCGAACGCAGCTCATTGTTTTCCGCCACCACCGCCTGGTATTCCAGCGCCTTTTGCACCTGCAGGCGCAGCCGTTTGAGGTCAATCGGCTTGGGCAGATAATCGTAGGCGCCCAGGCGCATCGCCTCGACCGCGTTTTCAACGGTGCTGAACGCGGTCATCAAAATGAACAGCGTGTCGCGGCTGCGCTCGCGGATTTGGGCGAGCAATTCCAGACCACTCACGCCCGGCATTTTGACATCGGAAATCACCAGATTGTAGAGGCACTGGCTGGCAAGCCGCGCCGCCGCCGGAGCGTCGTTGGCGGCGTCCACGAGGTAGCCTTCCCGGCGCAAGCCCTCCTGCAATCCGGCGCACAGGCCTTGCTCGTCGTCCACGACCAGGATTTTTATCTTCGAATTCTCCACGTCATTTCTTTCGCTTGAGTGGCAGAGACAGCGTGAGCAAGGCTCCGCCGGCCGGCGCGTTTTCGGCGCGCAGATCGCCGCCGTGGGCCACCGCAATCTGCTGCGCGATCCACAATCCCAGACCGTTGCCCTCGGCCTTGGTCGTGAAATAGGGGTCGAAAATGTCGCCCAGCTCGTTGACCGGGATGCCCGGGCCGGTGTCCTGCACGCGCAGCAGCAGGAATTCGCCGGAGCCGGATTTTGCGGCGCTGACCTTCACCCGGCCCTCGCCGCTGACGGCCTGAATGCCGTTGATGACGATGTTCAGCAGCGCCTGCGTCAGCCGGACGGGGTCAACGGTGACCCGCGGCAGGCCGGGTTCCACGCCGGCCAGGATTTCAACTTTTCGCGCGGACGCCTCCGGGCGGAGCAGCTCGCAGACGTGCGTGACGATTGTGCTGATGTCCACCGGCTCCAATTCGAGCGCGGAGGGGCCGGCCAGTTTCAGGAAGCGTTCGACGATGCTGTCGAGGCGGTGCAGCTCGCCGTGGATGATGCCCAGGCGCGGCGCGAGTTGAGCGCGCGCCTGCGGCGACAGCGCGCCCAAGTCCTCCTCGAGCAGTTGGAAATGCACGTCGAGCGAGCTGAGCGGATTGCGGATTTCGTGGGCAAGACGCTTGAGCAGCCGCGCGAGCAGGTCGCGTTTCTCGGTTGCCGGCAACTGCGCCGCGTCCATGCCGGTTGCATTTTCCAAAACATTTTCCATCACAACATTAAAGCATGGATTGCGGCGGGCGTCCCGGCCAACCCTGTTTTGCCAATTGCCTTCCCGCTTTTGCCACGCCCAAATGGCGCGGGGTGCGGCCGGGTCGGTCGCGCACGGGAAAATTACAAAACCAGGAGGCTAACGTTTCCAGCCAAACTTTACAAAGCCGTGAATTGATTTTATGTTCGCGGCCAGAATGTCGCCCCAGTCCTTCCTCACGGCCACCGCCACATTGACGTGCGGGTTGTGGCTGTGCGCTTTGGATTCCGGCCATTGTGCGGCGGCGGAACGACCGGCGGCGGATGGTTTTGTGGTTCAGTCGTGGCAGACGGACGAGGGGCTTCCCGGCAACGCGGTCAACGATGTGGTTCAGGATCGGACGGGATACATCTGGCTGGCAACCATCGGCGGGCTGGTGCGTTTTGACGGCGTGAGTTTCAAACCGCTTGCCTCCCCGCTGATTGCCAGCGATGCGGAGCGCAACATTCGCGCGCTGGCGAAGGCGACCGGCTCAACCCTCCTGATGCTGCCGGCGGTCGGCGGTGTGGTGCAGTTGAAAGACGGGCAGTTCCGTCCGCATCCGTCGGGCGACGGACTGGAGGGAAAACAATTGCAGACGCTGTTTGTGGCCGGGGATGGTGCGATCTGGATCGGCATGGCCGGCGGGCGGGTGCGGCGCTGGCAGGACGGAAAGATTTCCGACTTCGGCCCGGCCAATGGGCTGAACAGCCGCACCGGGGTTTCGTTCGCGGGGGACAGCGAAGGCCGGGTCTGGATTGGCAGCGGCGGTTTTTTGAGCTGCTATCGCGACGGAACGCTGGCGCGTTCCACTTCCATCGAAGATTCGCGCTCGGCGGGATTCGTGGTGGTGGCCTCCAGCCGTTCCGGTGGAATTTGGGTGTGCAAAGGCGGGCGCCTGTTGAAGATGCAAGGCGATCTGATTTCCACCGTCAGCACGAACCTGCCGTGGGTGGCTCCGGGCGGGATTGTCCGGGAAATGTTTGAGGACAGCAGCCAGGGCCTGTGGATCGGCACGGACGCGCACGGATTATATCGCTTTGCCGACGGGAAATTCATCCATGTGGAAACATCGCAAAGCCAGATTGCGTCCATCGCGCAAGACGGCGAAGGGGATATCTGGGTCGGCACGCTTGGCGGCGGAATCAACCGGCTTCGGCCCAAATTGTTTCATCTCTACGATTCGAGAGCGGGCCTGCCCGAGGATGTGAGCGATGGCGTGTGCGCGGATGAGCGGGGCGATGTCTGGCTGGCCAACCGCCGCGGCGGGGTGGCTCACATCAGTGACGGGAAAGTGTCCATTCCGCAACTGTCCGGGCCGCACAAATTCCGCGCTTACTCCGTCTGCGCGGATGATCGCGGCTGGCTGTGGGCGAGCGAAGGCGGACTTTACCGGTTTCCGCGCGACAATCCAGATCAGGTTCAAACCGTGAGCAACGGCCTCACTGGAAACATCCTCGGCGCACATGTTTTGTTCAAGAGCCGCCAAGGCGACATCTGGGTTGGCGCGGACATGAATGTGCTGGGCTGTTTTCGCGGCGGCCTGCCGGAGAATTATGCCGCCCAAACGCGGTTTCCCGGGCAGCGCCCGCGTTGCATTGCCGAGGATTCCAACGGACGGATCTGGGCCGGCACTGAAGACCGCCAGCTCATTGAACTGGCCGATGGAAAATTCACCGTGTTCACGGAAAAGGACGGGCTGCCGGACGCGCCCATCCGTTCGCTTTATGCGGATGCCGACGGATCAGTCTGGATCGGCACGATTGGCGGCGGGCTGGTTTTGCGGCGCAATGGGAAATTCACGCTCATCACGAGCACCAACGGCCTGCCGAGCGACTATGTTGCCGAGATGGTGGAGGATGACGCGGGGCGTTTGTGGTGCGGCACGCGGGATGGAATTTTTCATGTGGCCAAACGCGATCTGCTGGATTTTGCGGACGGGAAGATTTCGAGTGTCTCCGCGGTCGCCTTTGGCAGGAGCCAGGGGCTTGCGGGCATTTCCTGTTTTGGCTCCGCCCAGCCGATGGCCTGCAAAACGCCGGACGACCGGCTGTGGTTTGCAACCCAGCAGGGGCTGCTGTCGGTGGATGCCGCCGCGCTCAAATCCAGCCCCCATTCGCCGCCGGCTTTCATTGACGGACTTTTCGTCAACGACCGGCCGCTGGCGGTTGCCAATCCCCTGCGAGTGCCGCCCCTGTGCCGGAAAATGGAATTCCAATTTTCCGTGTTGAGTTACGCCGCGCCGCAGGACGTTCGCATTCGCTTCAAGCTTGACGGCGTTGATTCCGACTGGGTTGAGATTGTCAACCAGCGCGCCGCCGTCTATTCCGCATTGCCGCCCGGAAAATATTGTCTGCATCTGAAGGCTTGCAACGATGACGGCGTCTGGAATGACGCCGAGACCGTCCTGTCGTTCGCGGTGCAGCCGGCATGGTGGCAGGGCTGGCAGTTTCAGGTTTCGGCCCTGATGGTCTTTCTGACGGCGTCCGCGCTGGGCATCCGGCATTGGTCACAGCGGCGTTTGAAATTGAAATTGGAGCGGCTGGAACGCCAGCAGTCCCTGGGAAAAGAACGGATGCGCATCGCCCGCGATTTGCACGACGACCTGGGTGCCACCATCATGCAGGTCGGGCTGATGCTGGAGGAATCGCGGGACACGCTTTTCTCGGTGGAGGAAATCAAAGAGCAGTCCACCGCGATTTCCGGCCGCGTCCTGAGCCTGGCGCGCGATCTCGACGCCGTCATCTGGTCAGTCAATCCGGCCAACGATTTCCTGGCCAGATTGTTCGCCTACCTGGGGCAGACCTTTCTGGAATTCTTCCGTCACACCGCCATCCGGCCCCGGCTCGACATCATGGAGACCGTTCCCGATTCCACGCTGGAGCCGGAGGTCCGCTACCATCTTTTTTTAATGGTCAAGGAGGCGATGGACAACGTCATCAAACATTCGCAGGCCGCCGAAGTCACCCTGGTCCTGAAGGTGGTTGAAAACACCCTGGAGATTCGGATTGAAGACAACGGCCGTGGATTTTCCCCCGCAGCCATCGTCCAGTCCCGGCGCCACGGGCTTTCCAACATGCGGGCGCGCGCCGGGCAGTTGGGTGGCAGGCTTGAAGTGTCCAGCGAACCGGGGAAGGGAACTTCGATCCGCATTTTGATCCCATCCTGGAAGAAATTGCACGCCGCGCCGCTTCGCCATGAGTAACATGCCAACCGCCATGCCCATCACCGTCGCCATTGTCGAAGACAACGAAGAGAGCTGCGTCATGCTCGCCAGGGTCATCGCGCGTGAACCGCGGCTCAATTGCGTCTGCACCTGTCCCAGCGGCGAGGACGCGCTGGAAGTCCTTCCGAAGAACCCGCCGCAGGTTGTGGTCATGGACATCCGGCTACCGGGAATGTCAGGAATCCAATGCACGGCACGCCTGCGCCAACTGCTGCCCGAAATTCAGGTGATCGTCTACACGGTTCATGGCGACGACGAACTGGTCTTCAAAGCGCTGAAGGCCGGGGCGAGCGGTTATCTGCTCAAGCGCAGCACGAAGGCGGAAATCATCGAGGCCATTTTTGACGTGCATCAGGGCGGCGCGCCCATGAGCGGGGAAATCGCGCGCAAGGTCGTCCAGTCATTTTCCGGGCCGGCCACGCCGAAGGAAACCGTGCGGCTGACGCCGCGGCAGGAGGAGATTCTCGGCCTGCTGGCGCGCGGGTTTGTCGCCAAGGAAATCGCCCAAAAGCTCGGCATCAGCTTCGAGACCGTCCGTTTTCACCTCAAGGACATCTACGCCAAGCTGCATGTGCGCTCCAAAATGGAGGCGGTGCTGAAGTATCTGAAATAGCCGGTTGTGTTTGCCTGCCGAAAGTCGACGCCCCGGCTATTAAGTCTTCAACCGCCAAACGGCGGCGAAATATCGTTGTCAACGACTCCCCCAAAATGGGGGGAAGATTTCCTTCCCCCAAACTGCAACACTTGGAGACCGACAATATAAAAACCCAAAGTCTCTATGATCAAGAAAATGCAAATCACTCAAAACTTTTCTGACGTCAAGTCGTGGCACCCATCCGTTCAACTATTGGTGGCGCTTGCAATTCTGTGCTGGGGTTCGACAGCGCGCGCTCAGCAATCCGAGACATGGGTTGGCACCAACAATCTGGGCTGGATTCTCCAGGCACAGACCAACGATTCGAACACGGGTCTCACCCCGTCGAGCAACTGGGTTGATGTGCCCGGCAGCGCGCTGATCACTAACACGGTGATCACGGTTGACCCCAAACAGCCGGCCGTGTTCTACCGCATGAGGAATCCCAGCGCTTCTGCGGAGTAAATCGCAAATCAAGGTCGTGCGGTCTGACGGCAGGCCGCGCCTTATAGTTTGCATTAACAAGCGTCGGGCCTAAATTTGCAGCATGATCGGGAGTTGTTTGAATGTCTTGTCACGAGTTGAGAAATCGCAAGGCTTCGTCCTTTTGACGGGTTTCTCAACGATCTTGGAAATGGCGATAATTGGCGGTTGTTGAGGGGTTGTAATTTTGGAATTCTACATCTTGCTTGGCGGTCTTTTGTGAGGAGTTGAATAAAAGGCCGTTCTGCGTTGTGGCTGGTCGTGTGGCTGGATTGTCAGTGAAGCTTTTAGACATCATTCTTATGCGTTATTTTGAAAAAATCTTAACCGGCAGCCTGATGGCTGCGTTCATGTTGTCTGGCGTTCGGTTTTCTTCCGCCGCCAATGTCACCGTCACCGACAACGGCAACGGCACGGTCACGATGGCCAACGGGTTGGTCTTGATGACGTGCAGCAAGTCCGACGGCTCGGTCTCGGCGTTTTATCTCGCCGGGCTGCCGACCACCAACCTGATTGATTCCAGCCAGGATTATGCCTTGAGCCTGACGCACATCGGCAGCGGAACGAATGATTGGTGGACCTCGGTTTCGGATGCCTACGGCGCGACTTACAGCATCGTGACCAACAACGGCCAGATTGCCGACATCATGATTCGCAATCCCATCGCGAGCGGCAATCCCGCGATGTTTCCCAACGGCGTCTGGGACTGGGCGGAGCATCACGTGATGCGCGCGGGCGAGGCCGGTTTTTACACCTATCACGTCTGGCGGCACTGGCCGAACCAGCCGGCGGCATATTACCAGGCGGATAGCTGGCAGGGGCGGCTGAGTTCGATTTTCAGTGCGGCGCAAAATCCCGACGGCAGCACCTATGACGCCTGGGATTTCTGCAATTCTGATGTCCCGATTGGCTTGAGCGTCGGCGGAAATCCGGCCGGCTCCACTTCCGCCGGCGTTCCCGGCGAAGTCGTCATCATGCCTTACACCAATTATTTCACGCAGCCGACGGGGACAAACTACGAGCCGGGCTGGCCCGCCTACACGCAGCCGTGCGGCCTGACTTCCGACCTGCATCCGACGTGGACGAAATATGACTGGAGCAGCTATCAAGGATCATCCAATTCATTTCGCAATGCCTGGGGCGCATCCACGGAGCACGTCGGGGTCTTCACACTTTTGGGCAGCGCCGAATTCATCAACGGTGGGCCGACCAAATTGAAGGGCGCAGTTTCTGGCGACTACATGTATAACGATGACTTTGAGGGTCATGGCTTGGGATCTTCTCCTGATCCGAGCGCCCCGGCCGGAGCGATTTACACCAAGGTGATCGGGCCGTATTTCATGTATGCCAACACGGGCACGAATCACCTACAGCTCTGGCAGGACGCGCAAAACATGGGTGCGCTCATGGCGTCCAACTGGCCTTACGCCTGGATGGACGAGAGCGAGCAGGATTATCCACGCCATCGCGGCACTGTCACCGGCACAATCACGGCAAAGACCGGCGAGTCCACCGCCAATCCCGTTGTCATCTTGGGCGCCGCCGACGCCGCCGACGGTGACTGGATTTATCAGGGCGCGTCCAACTATTTATTTTGGACGACGGGCGATGCGGGCGGAAATTTTTCCATCCCGAAAGTGCGGCCGGGCAACTACGTTTTGTTTTCCTATGTGCCGGGGATTTGGGGCGAGTTGCAAATCTCCAACATCATCGTTACCGCTGACCAGACGAACAATCTCGGCGTCATCGCCTGGAACCCGCCACATTTGCAGCAGCGGCTCTGGCGGCTTGGCACGCCGGATCACACCACGAAGGAATTCCGCTTCGGCAGCCTGCAAAAGCAATTCGGCCTGTGGTGGCGTTATTTGAATGAAATGGGAACGAACGATTTGAACTTCACCATCGGCCAGAGCGTGGAATCCAACAACTGGTATTACGCGCAGTGCATCATGGCCATCACACCGCAATCCGGCGCGACCAACCTGACCGATCACACCCAGACCAACGGCATTTACTGGGGACCGCGCTGGAATGTCATTTTCAATCTCACCAATCTGCCAACGTCAAATGTGCTTTTCACGCTGGCGCTGGCCGGCGGACGCGGCACGGCGTTTTACACCTACATCAACGGCGTGAACGCCACACCGGCGCCCTACCAGAGCACCGGCTATTACACGGTGGACGGCGCGAACATTTACCGCGATGTCGTCGCGGTGGGCCGCTACCAGTATTATCAGATTTCATTTGCGCCCGGTCTGTTCGTTGTCGGCACGAACACGCTGTCCATCACGATCCGGCAGGGCGGCGCTTCAGGCACCTGGAACATTGGCAACGTCACCAACGGCTATCCCGATTTGCTTTCCGGCGGACTCATGTATGACTTCCTGCAAATGGAAACCGGGTCGCAAGTGATTCTCTCGAATCCACCCGCCGCGCCAACGGGTTTGACGGCAATTGCTGTGTCCGGCTGCGAAATAGATCTGGCGTGGACCAACAGCGCGACCAACGCGACCAGCGTCGTCATCCAGCGTTCCACGGACAATGCCCATTTCAGCCAGATCGGGGCCGTGATGCAGATCGGGACCAATTACGCGGACACCGGTTTACCGACCGGCACGACTTATTATTATCAAGTCATCGCGAACAATGCCGACGGCAATTCTCCGGTCTCCAACACCGCCCATACCTCGACAGCCGCCGCGCAACCGCCCGCCGCGCCCGGCGGCCTGACCGCCACCGGAGTTGCGACGAATCAAATCAATCTGGCTTGGATTGACAATTCTGGCAACGAGGACGGCTTCAACCTCGAACGCTCCGCCGATGGCGGCAATTACAGCTCCCTCGCCATGCTTGCGGCGGGCGTCACGAATTATTCCGACACCGGGCTTGCCGCCGGGGCGACTTATTTTTACCGCGTGCAATCGTTCCGCTCTTGCTGGGGCAATTCCGCCTTCGCCGGGCCGGTGAGCGCGGTGACGCTGGTGCCGCCGGCGCCCGTCACGCCCGTCGGGCTGGTCGCCGTGCCGGGCAACGGCCAGATCAATTTGAGCTGGCTCGCCTCCGCCGGCGCGGGCAGCTATAATTTGAAACGCGGCACCAGCAGCGGCGGCGAGACGCTCCTGGTCAGCACCACTGGCACGGCTTACACGAACACCGGCCTCGCCAACGGCACGGTTTATTATTACGCCGTCTCGGCGGTGAACGCGGGCGGCGAAGGAAACAATTCCAGCGAAGTCAGCGCCACGCCGGAGGCATTCGCCACGGCATATTGGACGAACCTGGTCACCAGCGCGGCCCAAAGCTGGGACGCCAGCGCGAACTGGACGAACATCGCGGCTTATCCCAACGCCACCGGCGTCGTCGTCAACATGACCGCCAACATCGCCGCGACGCAGACCAACAACGTGGATCAGAACATCACCCTCGGCTGGCTGAACATCGGGGATGCCAACGCCTCCTCGGCCTTCCTGGTTGCGCCGAACGGCGGAACCTTGACGTTTGCCAGCGGCACGAACAACAACGCCGGACTGGTTCAAGTGTCCACCAGCGCGGGCGACACGATTGCCGCGCCGATCGCCATCAGCAACAACCTGACCGTGGTGAACAATGCCACCGCGCACACGCTGACTCTGGCGGGAACGATTTCCGGCACGAACACCATTACTTATGTTGGCCCCGGCACCGTAACGCTGACCACCAACAACACCTACGCGGGCAACACGCTAATCAGCGGCGGCACGGTCACGCTGGCCAATTTCACGGCCAATGTTTCCGCATTTGGCACCGGCAATTTTAACTTTGGCTCCGGCGACATCACGCTGGACCAGGGCACGTTGAATCTGAATTCAAACAACAACACGCCGCCTTCGCCTTATAGCAACATTTTCTTCTGGAACCTGATGGTGCCGACCAACTCCACCGGCACGCTGAACGGCGACGGCCGTTGTTATCTGCACGGCACCTTGACCGGCGGCGGCACGCTGAACTATTACGCGCCGTATGTGCGCATGGAACTGGACGGCGACTGGTCGGCCTTCACCGGCCGGATCAACGCCAGCGGCTCGGATTTCCGTTTCAATAATGCTTACGGGCTGGCAACCGCGGCACTGGCCCTCAATGGCAACAGTGCCTACTGTTTGAATGGCTCAATGACAGTTGGTGAAATTTCCGGCTCGGTCAATTCGTCCATGGTCGGCACGGCGTGGACGGTCGGTGGCCGCAACTCTGACGCTACGTTTGCCGGAATCATTTCCGGCAATTCCATCACCAAGGTCGGCACCGGCATCTGGACCTTGAGCGGCAACAATACTTACACGGGCACGACGACCATCAGCGGTGGCGCGCTGCAAATTGGCGATGGCGGGAATACCGGAACCCTCGGCATGGCCAATGTGACCGACAATGCCTCGCTTGTTTTCAACCGCTACGACAGCATCACGGTTGGCAACCTCATCAGCGGCAGCGGCAGTCTGACGCAGGCGGGCGACGGCGTGCTGACATTGAGCGCGGCGAACACCTATTCCGGCACAACTTGCATTTCCGCCGGAATACTCGCGCTGACCAATTCCAGCTCCATCGCGAGCTCCACCAACATCAATCTTTCCAACGGTGGAATTTTCGACGTGTCTGGAACCGCCAGCCACGCGATGACGCTTGGCAGCGGCAAAATGATTTCCGGAGACGGCCAGGTGAACGGCAATTTCACCGTTGCCAGCGGCGCGACGCTCGCGCCCGGCAACAACGATCTTGGAACCCTGGTCTTCAGCAACTCGTTGACGCTGAACACCGGCGGCAAAACCATTTTGAAAGTCAGCCATGACTCACAGGCGAGCAGCGCCGTCCGTGTGGCTGGCGCGTTTTCCTGCGGCGGTTCGCTGGTCGTCAGCAACGCGGACGACCTCGAGCAGGCGGGCGACAGTTTTCAATTGTTCAACGCGGGCAGTTATGCCGGCAGCTTCAGCAGTGTCACGCTGCCGGCTTTGACTCCGGGATTGTATTGGGATGCCAGCGCGCTCAACACCGCCGGCCTTGTGCGCGTTGTTGTGGAAACGACGCCAACCATCGGCAGCGTCGGCATGGTGGCTGGCGGCCTCGTCTTGGTCGGCACGGGAGGCGTGACTAACGGAACGTATTACGTTTTGACCTCAACGAACATCTCGGCGCCGCTGGCCAACTGGACGCGGCTGCTGACCAACCAGTTTGACGCGAGCGGCAATTTCAACTTCACAAATTCAATTTCGCCGGATGCGCCGCAGGATTTTTATTTGCTGCAACTGCCCTGATTGTCCGGCAATAATTACTCTATGAAATCTCGCGCCATTGCCACAGTCGTTCTCCTTGCCAGCCTGGGCGGCTTCAATGTTCATGCGGCGGAGACGAACGTGCTCCAATTTGTGAATCCCGATTTGCAACTCGGCGCGCTCACCAACGGCCAGGAGGTTTCCGTGACGTTCGTGCTGACGAATTGTTCGGACGCCGCCGTTAAAATCGTCGGCGTGGACACCTCCTGCCGCTGCACCTCGGTGCAAAAATCGCCGGCGGAAATTCCCGCGTATGGCAGCGGCGCGGTGGAAGTGAATTTCAATTCATCGCGCTCGGACGGTTCGGTGACGCAATCGGTCACAGTGGAAACCGCCGGCGGACAAATCCTCGCCGCTCAGTTTTCCGCCACGGTCGGCCCGGCGGCGGCCGTCGCGCCGTGGATTCCGGATCGCGGCGACGGCACCTACCAGAACCCCGTGCTGTTTGCCGACTATTCGGATCCCGATGCCGTTCGCGTCGGCGATGATTTTTATTTGGTGTCGTCGAGTTTTCACACTGTGCCCGCCCTGCCGGTTCTGCATTCCAAGGATTTGGTCAACTGGACGATCATCGGCCATGTCCTTGCCGCGCAGCCGCCGACGGATCATTTTTCCGTGGTGCGTCACGGCGAAGGCGTCTGGGCGCCGGCGATTCGTTTTCACGGCGGCAAGTTTTGGATTTTTTATCCCGACCCCGATTACGGAATTTATTTTTCCACCGCGACCGATCCTGCCGGCGAATGGACGCCGCCGCAACTCGTCAAGGCGGGCAAAGGCTTCATTGATCCGTGTCCGTTCTGGGATGACGACGGCCAGTTCTATCTCATCCACGGCTGGGCGAAGAGCCGGGCCGGCATTGCCAATCTCCTCACGCTCCAAAAATTAAGCCCCGACGGAACCAGACTTCTCGACGCCGGCGAGGTGATCATTGATGGCAATAAAATTCCGAACTGGACGACGCTCGAAGGGCCGAAGCTCTACAAACGGCACGGATTTTATTATGTGTTCGCGCCGTCCGGCGGCGTCACCGGCGGCTACCAGGCCGTGTTTCGCGCGACCAACATCCATGGCCCCTACGAGCATCGCATCGTGCTGGATCAGGGCAAAACGGCCATCAACGGCCCGCATCAAGGCGCGTGGGTGGACACGCCGTCGGGCGAAAACTGGTTCCTGCATTTTCAAGATCGCGGCGCCTACGGGCGCGTGGTGCATCTCGAACCGATGATCTGGCGCGACGACGGCTGGCCGGTCATCGGCGACGACCCGGATCATACCGGCAAGGGCCAGCCGGTGCTGGTTCACGCGAAGCCGGATGTCGGAAAAACGTATCCCATCACCGCGCCGCAAACCTCGGATGAATTTGACGGCAAAACGCTCGGCCTCCAATGGCAATGGAATGCCAATCCGCGCGACGACTGGGCTTCGTTGAGCGCGCGCCCCGGCTTTCTCCGTCTGGCCAGTGTGCCTGCGCCAAAAACGCGCAGCGACGGATCGCCCGTCCACAACAGCCTCTACGACGCGCCGAATTTTCTGCTGCAAAAATTTCCCGCGCTGGAATTCACCGTCACGACGGCGCTGCAATTTTCTCCCGCCGCCGCCGGCGAATTCGCCGGCCTTACCGTTTTCGGTTTTGACTACGCGCGGCTGGGTTTGCTGAAAACCGCCGATGGCTTGCGGCTGGTGTATGTTGTGAATCAGGGTGCCAATCGCGGCGCGGAAGAACGCGAAGTTGCCGGCGTGGACACCACCAATTCGGCGGTCTATTTGCGTGTCACCGTCAGCACTGGCGCGCGGTGCCAGTTCGCTTACAGTTTCGACAACCAGACTTTCACGACCATCGGCGAACCGTTCCGGGCGTCCGGCGATCGCTGGATTGGTGCGAAGGTGGGCATCATCGCCAGCGCGTCGGCAACGGCCATCCGGACCGGTTATGCCGACTTCGACTGGTTCCGCGTCACACCAGCCATTCCTTGAATCAACAATGAAAATCCCGACTGCCATCACCGCCATTTTTCTTGCGGCCATCAGTTTTGCCGGCGCGCAAAATGCCGGCACCAATGTTGCCGCCGGCGTGCCGCGCGAGGGCGACAACGTGCCCGCGCCAGGCCCGCGCGACCGCGCCTATGGCATCAGCGGCCCCGGCACGAAACACTTGCCGGGCTGGACCAATTACAACCGGCAGGCGACCGGTGCGGCGGTGAAGGCCGGTCTGATCCCCAACCTCAAGCCGCTGATTCCGGACACGCAGTTGCGCGACACGATTGTGATTCTGGGCGGCGACGGGAATTATTACATGACCGGCTCGTCGGGCGCGGACATCTGGGATTTCAACGACGGCATCGAGCTGTGGAAATCCGCCGACTTGAAAAAATGGGATTATGTCGGCGAGGTCTGGAGCTTCGACAAGGACGGCACCTGGGAGAAAAACTGGCGCTGGCATCATCATGCGGTGCGGGCGATCTGGGCGCCGGAAATCCATTACATCAAGCGGCTGAACAATTATTTCATCACCATTTCCATGCCGCCGGGCAATCGCGGCATTCTGAAAAGCGCCACCGGCAGGCCGGAAGGTCCGTATGTCAACGCCCTCACCAACGACGGCTATTTTCGTGGCGGCATCGACGGGACGCTCTTCGAGGACGATGATGGCAAGGTGTATTTCACCAGTGGCGGGGCTACCACCATTTTGCTGATGAACGGCGATTTGAGCGCGACGGTCGGAGAGCCGCATCATATTGAATTCAAAAAACCGGTGGATGGAAGCTGGAATCGCAATTCGGTGGCGCAGGAGGGCGCATCGCTGTTCAAGCGCAACGGGATTTATTACCTCGGCGGCGCGGGTTTTTACCAGGGCCGCTACAGCAGCGTCGTGGCGATGTCCACGAACATTTTTGGGCCGTATCAAAATTGGGAGGAGGCCGTGCCGTGCGGCGGCGGCACGGATTATTTCCGGGACAAGGACGGCAACTGGTGGGACGCTTATTTCGGCAACGACAACCAGTCGCCGTTCCGTGAAAAGCCGGCCATCGTGAAAATTGATTTCGACAAGGACGGAAAAATATTTGTGTCCAAAGACCAGCCGGATTTTGTCCTTCAAAAGTAAAATTTCAGCGGACAATCCTGACTGCCGTTGCTTGACCCGCGTTCCACGGCGCACGTTTACAGAACGCCCGCTAAAGCTTCCCATTTTGAAACTGATCGAGGTATCCTCCCGCCGGCGGTTGACGGCGGAAACTGCCGACGGCTCTGGTTGAAACCGGTTATGAACACAAAATTAAAGGCATTCGATTTATTGAAAAAAGTGCGCCGGGAAAGCCCGGTGGTGCATCACCTGACGAACTGGGTGACGATTTACGATTGCGCCCAGATCGTCAAAACCCTCGGTGCGTCGCCCGTGATGGCCCACGCGCCGGAGGAGGCGGCCGACATGACACAAATCGCCTCCGCGTTGGTGCTCAACATCGGCACGTTGACCGTGGAATTTGTGGAGGCGATGAAACTGGCGGCGGCCAGCGCGAACCGGAAAGGCATTCCGGTCATTCTGGATGTCTGCGGCGCGGGCGCCACGGCATTGCGCGACCGCAAGGTTGCCGAACTGCTGGACCAAGTCAAAATCAACATCATCAAGGGAAACGCCTCGGAAATCGCCCGCGTCAGCGGAGCCAACATCCACACCAAGGGCGTGGACGCCACCGAAGTGAAAACCGATTTGGAAACGCTGGCGCGAACGCTTGCCGTCCGCCGCCAAGTCACGGTGGTGATCACGGGCGAGGTGGACATTGTGGCCGACGCCCGGGGAATTTATCGCGTCAAAAACGGAGACGCTTTGATGACCGGTGTCGTGGGCACCGGCTGCATGGCGGCCTCCGTCATCGGCGCTTTCGCCGCCGTCGAGCCGGATTGCCGACGGGCGGCGGCCTGCGCGCTGGCCTGTTACGAAATCGCGGCGGAACTGGCCGCGAAAAAATCGCGCGGTCCCGCGTCGTTCAAAGCCGAACTCTTCGACTGCCTCTACAATCTGGACCAGCCGACGGTTGAAACGATGCAGCGCATCGAGTCATGAACGGATATTACTTCATCACGGATTCCAAATTGAGCCGGGCCGGAAATGTCAGCGACGTGCAAAACGCCGTCGCCGCCGGAGTGGATGTGGTTCAATACCGCCAGCCGGATGCCTCCGCCACGGAGCTGTTCGCCGAGGCTGCGGTTTTGAGAAAGCTTTGCCGCCGGACGCTTTTCCTGGTCAACGACCGGGTGGACATCGCGCTGGCGGTCGGGGCCGATGGTGTTCATCTGGGTCAGGAAGACCTGCCGATTGAGATTGCCCGGAAATTGCTGGGCAGGAAAAAAATCATCGGCCTGACCGTTCACTCCCTCGCCGAAGCCCGGCAGGCGGAAGCGGCAGGGGCGGATTATCTGGGCGCAGGCCCCATTTTTGCCACGCTGACCAAGCCGGATGCCGGCCCGCCCGGCGGAATTCAATTGATCCGGCGGATCAAGCGCGCCGTGAAGATTCCGCTCGTTGCCATCGGCGGAATCAATCTGGCCAGCGCGCCGGAAGTCGTTCGGGCGGGAGCGGACGGCCTGTGCGCCATTTCAGCCGTCGTGAGCGGGGAAGACGTCCGGGCGGAGATCGAAAAATTTCAACGGCTGTTTCCGGCCAAATGAACGATGCGGTTGAAATTGCCGCCGCTGGTCGCGCGCCTCGCGCCACCAATCGGGGCTTGAAAAATAAATTGTCCGCCGCCCGCCTTCGGAAAGTTTGAATCCGGTTCACTTTGCCGCAACCGCCGCCTGCCGTTCGCCCAGAAAATCCAGCCACGCCTTCATGCCGTCGCCGGTTTTCGCCGACAGCTCGAAAATCCGCGCGTGATGGCTCACGCGATTGAGGTTTTCCAGGGCCTGCTTGCGGTCGAATCCCGCCGCCGCCGCCATGTCCGATTTGGTGATGACCGCGACCTGCGCCGAATGGAACATCGGCGGATATTTCAGCGGCTTGTCCTCGCCTTCGGTGACGGACAGCAGCACCACGCGCAAATCCTCGCCCAAATCGTAGTCGGCGGGGCAGACGAGATTGCCGACGTTTTCAATCACCAGCACGTCGAGCTTGTCCAAATCCAGTTGCGCCGCGGCCCTGGCAACCATGTCCGCGTCCAGATGACAGACCGTGCCGGTGGTGATTTGCACCACTGGAATCCCGGCGGTGCGCAGCCGCGCGGCGTCGTTGTCCGTCGCGAGGTCGCCGACAATCACGCCGACGCGCAATTTGCCGGCCAGCTGCGCCGTCGTTTCGCGAATGAACGTGGTCTTGCCCGAACCGGGCGATGAAACGACATTGAGCACCAGCAATTTTTTGGCGCGGAAGAAACCGCGGTTCTGTTCCGCCAGCCGGGCATTTTTCTCCAGCAGCGAGAGATTCAAACTTAATGTTTTGCCGCCGTGGGAGTGTCCATGCTCGTGATGATGGTCGTGGCCATGGTCATGTTCGTGTTCATGGGAATGGCCGCCGATTTTCACATCGCCGCCGCCGAGTCCGCATCCGCATTCGTTGCACATAAAATTCTAAATTGTAGCGGCGGTCTGTGACCGCCGAAATATTTGCATCGTCGGGCGACGCTCACAGAGCGCCGCTACAGCTCCATCGCCCAATCAATCCACTTCCACCGAGGCGATTTCCAGTTCGCGCCCGCGCCGCAGCTCGCCATTGGGGTTGTGGCAGCGGGGACATTCGCTGATGAAATCCGCGCACGCAAATTCCGCCCGGCAAACCGGACACCAGCCGGCGGCGGGAATGGTTTCCATCTCGAGGCTCGCGCCCTCGGCGATGGTGTCGCGGCAGACCACGTCGAACGCAAACCGCAGCGCCTCCGGCACCGCGCCGCTCAAAGTCCCCACGCGCAGCCGCAGCGCCAGCACGCGGCTCGCGCCCGCCGCCTTCGCGGCGTCCACCGCCATCCGCACCGCGCCTTCCATGATTGAAACTTCGTGCATTATGCGCGACAAACCGAAAATCCATCCGCAGCTTTTAATTTACCGCCGGTTCGGGCAGAATTCGAGCATGAATTGCGGCCAAGCGGATTCCGGCTGCGCCCGGCTGAAAATCGCCGTTCGCGGCGCCGTGCAGGGCGTCGGCTTCCGGCCGTTCGTTTTCCGGCTGGCAAAGGAATTGAAACTCGCCGGCTGGGTCAATAATTCTCCGCAGGGCGTTTTCATCGAAGTCGAAGGCACGCGCGCCCAGCTCGAAAAATTTCTGCTCCGGCTCGAAACCGAAAAACCGCCGCGCAGCTTCATTCAGAGCTTGGAAGCCTCGTGGCTCGATGCGGTTGGCTTCAAGAAATTTGAAATCCGCGAGAGCGAAACCGGCGGCGGCAAAACCGCCCTGGTAATGCCGGACATCGCCACCTGCCCGGATTGCCTGCGCGAGATTTTCGATCCCCAAAACCGGCGGCACCGGTATCCATTCACGAACTGCACGAATTGCGGCCCGCGTTTCAGCATCATCGAAGCTTTGCCTTATGACCGGGCAAACACCTCGATGAAACAGTTTACGATGTGTCCCGCGTGCCAGGCGGAATACGACAATCCGCGCAACCGCCGATTCCACGCGCAACCGAACGCCTGTCCGGTTTGCGGGCCGCGACTGGAATTGTGGCAAAGTCGGACAGGCTTCCAGCCTGTCTCTGAATTAAAAAAACATGGAGACAGGCGCGACGCCTGCCCTGCAAACCACGACGCCTTGCTCGCCGCCGCCCAAGCGATTCGCGCAGGAAAAATTGTCGCCGTCAAAGGCATCGGCGGATTTCACTTGATGGTTGACGTGCGGAACGAAACCGCCGTCAAACGTCTCCGCGAGCGGAAGCATCGCGAGGAAAAACCCTTCGCGCTGATGTTCCCGTCGCTCGAAGGCGTGAAATCGGTCTGCGAAGTTTCGCCGCTGGAAGAGCGGCTGCTGCGTTCGCCGGAAGCGCCGATTGTTCTGCTGAAGAAAATCGGCAATCGGCAATCGGCAATCGGCAATTCCACGGCTCCTGGCAATCCGAATCTCGGCGCGATGCTGCCGTCGAACCCGCTGCACCATTTGCTGATGGCGGAACTCGGTTTTCCCGTCGTCGCCACGAGCGGCAATTTGAGCGACGAGCCGATTTGCACCGGCGAACGCGATGCGCTGGAGCGGCTAGGCGGCATCGCCGACGTTTTTCTCGTCCACAACCGGCCCATCGTCCGGCACGTGGACGATTCCATCGTGCGCGTGATGCTCGACCGCGAGATGGTCTTGCGCCGGGCGCGCGGCTACGCGCCGCTGCCCATTCAATTGCGGATTGCGGATTGCGGATTGCGGATTGAAAGCGGTCGCCCCGCGAACGCCAAATCCGAAACTGTCTTGGCCGTCGGCGCGCATTTGAAAAACGCCGTCGCGCTCGCCGTCGGCAGCCAGGTTTTCATCAGCCAGCACATTGGCGATCTGGAAACGGAGCCGGCCAACGCCGCCTTCCGCTGCGTCATCGCCGATTTTGAAAAGCTTTACGACGCGAAGCCGGAAATCATCGCCGCCGATTTGCACCCGGATTATCTCGCGACCAAATTTGCGGATGAATTAACCGGTAGGGCGGGCAGTCCTCTGCCCGCCGCCGTCGCGCAAGGGATTGCGCGTCCCACCAAAGTCGGCGTCCAGCACCACGTCGCGCACGTTTTGTCCTGCATGGCGGAAAATGAAATCGCGCCGCCCGCGCTGGGCGTTTCGTGGGACGGCACCGGCTACGGTTTGGACGGCACAATTTGGGGTGGAGAATTTTTTCAGGTTGCCGATGACAAGGTGGAACGGATCGCGCATCTGCGTCCTTTTCGATTGCCGGGCGGTGACAAAGCGGTCAGAGAGCCGCGCCGCCCGGCGATCGGCTTGCTTTACGAAATATTCGGCGAACCGGCGTTTGAAATGAGGCACCTGCCGCCGTTTCGGGAGCTTTCGCCCGTCGAATCCGGCGCGCTGAAGGGAATGCTGCGCCGTAAATTGAACTCGCCGCAAACGTCCAGCATGGGACGCCTGTTCGACGCCGTTGCCTCGCTCGTCGGCCTGCGCCAGCAAATGCGACACGAAGGTCAGGCGGCGATGGAACTGGAATTTGCGCTGGATGGAGTCGAAACGAATGAATGTTACGAAATGCCGGTCGCGGCTCGCGAGGATGCTCGCCCCACCACGGTTCCTAATTCCGCACTCCGCACTCCGCACTCCGCACTCATTTTGGATTGGTCGCCGATGATTGAGGCGATTTTATCTGACGTGCAAAAGGGCATTGCCGTTGGCAGAATGTCGGCGAAGTTTCACAACGCGCTGGCGGAAGCCGTGGTGGCCGTGGCAAAAAAGACCGGCGAACGGCGTGTGGTGTTGAGCGGCGGCTGTTTTCAAAACCGTTATTTGACCGAGCGGACGGTGCGGCGGTTGCGGGCGGAAGGTTTCCAGCCGTATTGGCACCAGCGCGTGCCGCCCAACGACGGCGGAATCGCGCTCGGCCAGGTGGTTGCCGCGCGGCGCGCGGCGCAAATCGTAAATCATAAATCGTAAATCAAAAATCCAATGTGTCTGGCCATTCCAGGAAAAATTGAAAGCGTCACCGGCGACGACCCGCTGTCGCGGATGGGCAAAATCAATTTCGGCGGCATTTTCAAGGAAGCATGCCTCGCCTACGTGCCGGAGGCGGTGGTCGGCGATTACGTCATCGTTCATGCCGGGTTTGCCTTGAGCCGGGTGGACGAGGACGAGGCGAAAAAAGTTTTTGAGTATCTGAAGCAGATCGCGGAGCTGGGCGAATTGAAGGAGGCTGGCTCGTGAAATTTCTGGACGAATACCGCGATGCCGGGCTTGCGGAGCAGTTTGCGCGCGAGCTGCACCGGGTCACGACGCGACCGTGGAAAATCATGGAGGTCTGCGGCGGGCAGACGCACGCCATCGTCAAGTTCGGCATTGATGAACTGCTGCCGAAGCAAATTGAGTTGATTCACGGACCGGGCTGTCCGGTGTGCGTGACGCCGCTGGAGATGATTGACAAGGCGCTGGAAATCGCCGCGCGGCCCAATGTCGTTTTCACCTCGTTCGGCGACATGCTCCGTGTGCCAGGCAGTAGTGGAACAGGCATCTTGCCTGTCCCAGGAGCGCTCCGGCACGAGCGTTCTTGCGTCAGCTTTGCCGACGCGGACAGGCAAGATGCCTGTCCCACTATGGGCAGCGCGACGGATTTGCTGTCGGTCAAAGCGAACGGCGGCGACGTGCGGATCGTCTATTCGCCGCTCGATGCCGTGAAGCTGGCGGAGCAAAATCCGGCGAAGGAAGTGGTTTTTTTCGGCGTCGGTTTTGAGACCACCGCTCCGGCGACGGCGATGGCGGTTTATCAGGCCGCGCAGAAAAAATTGGGAAACTTTTCGATGCTCATTTCGCACGTGCTCGTGCCGTCGGCGATTGAGGCGCTGATGTCGTCGCCGAACTGCCGGGTGCAGGGATTTCTCGCCGCCGGCCATGTTTGCACGGTGATGGGGTTTGAGGAATATTTTCCGCTCGCGGCGAAATATCGCGTGCCGATTGTCGTGACCGGCTTCGAGCCGCTGGACATTTTGCAGGGCGTGCTGATGACGGTGCGGCAGCTTGAATCCGGCCGCGCCGAAGTGGAAAACCAGTATTCCCGCTCCGTCTGCCGCGAAGGCAACCGTCCGGCGCAGGAACTGATCAAAAAGATTTTCAAGGTCGTTCCGCGCAAATGGCGCGGTATCGGGGAAATTCCGCAGAGCGGACTGGGCTTGCGCGCGGAATTCGCGGCGTTTGACGCGGAGAAAAAATTCGGCGTCGCCGAAACCCGCGTCGAGGAATCTTCCGAGTGCATGAGCGGCCTGGTTTTGCAGGGACAAATCAAGCCGCACGAATGCCCGGCCTTCGGCGTGAAATGCACGCCGGAGCATCCGCTCGGCGCGCCGATGGTTTCCGGCGAGGGCGCGTGCGCGGCGTATTACCGCTACCGGCGGCAACCGGTCAAGATATGACGATGAAGGAAACCTCACGCAAAGCCGCAAAGCCCGCAAAGGGGATTCGCATTCAAAGAACTTTGCGTCTTGGCGCCTTTGCGTGAAAAATATATTCGAATGAAAACGCCAGATTTCACGGCAAGCTGCCCGATTCCAATTTCTCAATACCCGCACGTCGTGCTCGCGCACGGCGGCGGCGGCAAGCTGATGCACCAGCTCATCGGCAAAATGTTTCTGGAGGCGTTCCGCAATCCGCTGCT
>CAZZPE010000010.1:0-66758 GCA_964655855.1 uncultured Bifidobacteriaceae bacterium | reverse complement strand
AAATCGTCGGTGACATCAAAACAAACAACTCAAACAGCCTTTTTCAGAGATCTCGAAACAATCTATGTGGATTCGGACATATCCTTTTTCCATTGTCCTGATGATATTTTTGATGGATTGGGCGGGGCGGATTTGCTGGCCAGTCATGAAGCCTCATTGGGTTTGGGGCCGGTAAGCCAAAAAGCCAACATACCCAACGCGTTTCCGGAGGTCAGCAGTGGATTGATTGCCTATCGAAAAAGCGATGCCGTCATGGAAATGTTGAAGAACTGG
Organism: uncultured Bifidobacteriaceae bacterium; assembly: GCA_964655855.1. Lineage (GTDB taxonomy): Bacteria > Verrucomicrobiota > Verrucomicrobiia > Limisphaerales > UBA11358 > UBA11358. The sequence continues at coordinate 66,485 of CAZZPE010000010.1, read as the reverse complement.
CGTGCTGAATATGACTCGTTGTATGCCCGGCATGGCATCAAGGCGGATCAGCCCTCGTTTCGCCGTGCGCTTTTTCACACCAACATCAAATTCTCCATTTTGCCTCCGGAATATCACTACATTCCGGCAAACTTTACGCGATTGGTCGGGCCAAAGGTCTATTGCATTCACAACCACAGTTTTGATTTTGCCCGTAAGTTAGGAAACACAGTCAACACGCGCCCAATGGGTGATTACTCCGCTTATGTGGACGGGTTGGGTGTTTTTCGGAATCCCTATGCCATGCAATTCAAGGAAGTATTGAACTTTAATGCGCGATGTCTCCGCTTGCTGCCTTATCTATTATTCCGGGCGGGTTATATTTCGCTTAAACACAAATGGTGGCGGAAAAAACTGTAAAGGTTTTGGTGAAATTATCCTCCCTAGCCATTCAACCAAAGCCGTGGCCGGTAGAGGAGCGCGGGCCTGATCCCGCTTCTCCGGTTTCAGGTTTCAAGTTTCAGTTTGTCAGCTTTTGATTTCCATTTTCTGATTTCCTGGTTTCTGATTTTTTATGGAGATGTCCGTCATCATCCCCGCCTACAATCGCGAGCATCTCATTGGCGAGACGTTGCACAGCCTGCTCATGCAGACGCGGCCGGCGGAGGAAATCATTGTGGTGGATGACGGCTCCACGGATGACACGGCGGAAGTGGCGGAAAAAACGTTGGAAAATTGGAAAGTAGAAAATAGAAAGCAGAAACCTGAATTTAAGCTCATTCGTCAGGCGAATGAGGGGCCGGCAGCAGCCCGCAACGCCGGCTTTCGCGCCTCGCGCGGGGAGTTTATACATTTTTTTGACAGCGACGATCTCGCGGCATCCAACAAGCAGGCGGTGCAACTGGCGGCGTTGGAAAGCACCGGGGCGGACATTGCCATCAGTCCATGGATTCAAGGACGGTTTGCGGATAAACGGTTTGCCGCCAGCAACCATGTTTTGCAGCAAAACGGGCTTCCACGCGAACCGGATTTGATCAAGGCCTTGCTCTCCTGCTGGTCGTTTGTGCCGCACTCGGCGCTGTTCCGCCGTTCCATCGTGGAAAAGGCGGGCGGTTTTCCTGAAGATTTGTTTGTGGGAGAAGACCAATTCATGTTTCTGGCCTGCCTGCTGGCAGATGCCAAAGTGATGCACACACCGGGAACAATTGAATTTTACCGGCTGGGCGATGCAGGCAAGATCACAGAAAACAAGGAATGGGCCGGGCGGCATTTGCGGGAGTGGGCGCGGTTTCTGCTCAAAGCGCGCGAAGCCTGCTTGATCAAGGGCATCGAGCCATTGCGGTGGTCCGGTTATCGCCACCGGTTGTGGGGATCATTGCAAGACCTGCAATCGGTGCAAATTTCAGAACCCCGTGGCAGCCGAGGTAACGAGGCTCCAGTTCAATCAAAGTCAGAGCCTCCTCACGTCGGCTCCTGCCGTTCGGATGAGGAGTTGATGAATCAACTGCGCTCGCTGGCTCCTGCCGGGCTGGCCACCACGGTCTGCCGCTGGCGGCAGAAAATCGGGCGCTGGCGCGGCGGCATGCAACAGCGGTTGACAGGTGGGCGCGCGCATGGATCATTCCGCATGGGGCCGATCACACCGGAACAAATCGGGCTTTTGGAACAACTGGGTTATTCCCATGAGGCGCCGGTTCGCCTGCCGTGGTTGCGAAAAACCTGAGACCGGAAACCTGAAACCTGAAACCTGATTTCCGCCCTCCGCTTTCCGGTTTTCAGCCTTAGTCTGATGATTTCTGTTTTCCCAAGTTCTGCTTTGAAATTGCGTGGCAGCGGACGTGAGTCCGCTCAAACTAGCCCATCCGTGTTTCATCTGTGGCTCAAATTCCGGTCTCCGGTCTCCGGTCTCCGGTCTCACTTTGTGCGTAGTGCGCTCAAACATGGGCCGGGCGCGCCAGCCCCCTGCGCGCCGCCCTTCGCGTCCTTGGCGGTTCGGTTAAAACGCGGAAATATGGAAAGCTGAAAGTCGAAATTAATTTCTGATTTTGATGTTAGCATATCGACATTTCTGTTTTCTGATTTCTCGATTTCTGTTTTGCCTTGTCTGCATCATCACCGCGCTCCCCTGCACCGAAACCCCGGCACGCGCCCAAAACCAGTGACAAATACGCCAAAACGCGCCAAATCATGACAAATGTGACGTTACCAATCTCCAACATCCTGACTACTGACAATTGGGCACGATGGGCGCGGATTTTATTTCACTGCGAAACACACGGAACATGCGGACCGGTTTTCTCGCAAAGGCGCAAAGAATTGATTCAGGTTTCCGGTCTCCGGTCTCATTTTTGATTCTGTCCCGGCTCCATTAATCTGACCCAAAAACAAGGTTGCCAGTTCATATCCCTGATGTAAATTCGGGGCATGGCTTTGATCGCAATAGACCAGATGACGCTGGAGGAAAAGCTGCTCGCGATGGAGACGTTGTGGGATGATTTATGCCGGCGCGAAGCCGGCCTGCCCATGCTCCAATGGCACAAGGAGCTTCTGGATGAACGCGAGCGGCTGGTTCGTGATGGCAAAGCGCGGTTCACCGACTGGGAAACCGCCAAACGCAGAATTGCCGGGCAGACTTCATGAACCTCAAAATACTCGATCAGGCGGAAGCCGATTTGATCGAAGGATTTCATTTTTATGAAACACAGCAGGCCGGGATTGGGGGCTATTTTCTGGCGAATCTGTATGTGGACATCGAATCGCTCCGCCTTTATGGCGGCATCCACCTGAAGCCATACAAAAATTATCACCGGCTGCTTTCCAAAAGATTTCCCTTTGCGATTTTTTACACAGTGGATGACAAGACTGTTTTTATTCATGCGGTCGTGGATTGTCGCCGTGATCCAGCCTGGTTACACCAGCGACTGGGCGAACCCTGACTGCTGACCACGGACAACCTGAAACCTGATTTCCGTTCTCCGGTCTCAAGTCTCAATTTTGATTTATCATGCGCTGGCTGATTGTTGAAGATTCGCTCCAGGGCCGCGGGGGGCATTGGTTCGAGTATCTGGGGGATTTCTGCCGCGAGCTGCCCAGGCTGGGCGACGAGGTGACGCTGCTGGTTTCGCGGCGCGCGGAACCGTTCATCCGGGAGCAGCTCGGCGGGCGGCCCGTGCTGCCGGAATCCGCCTTTGTCAAGATGAGCGACGGCGCGCCCGCGTGGCGGCGGTATGCGCGGATTCCCATTCATGCGTGGCAGACTTTTTGGGCGGTGCGGAGATATCTGCGCAGCGCGCCCGAACCGGAGGTGATCTTTGTGCCGACGGTGATTGTGCATCATTTGCTGGCATGGGCGGCGCTGGTCAAGCTGGGGTTGAAGCGCGGGAATGCGCGGGTGCTGCTGTTTTTTCCCGGCCTGCCCATCCGCAGGGGGATTCATGCCGCAGTGCTGGATGGCAGCCCCACCTCGAAATTGCAGGCGAAATTGTTGCGCTGGCTGGAGCCGGAAATCCGCGCCGGCAAAGTCATTCTGGGCGTGGAGACGCACGCCATGAAACAGGCGGCGGAACAGGCGTTTGGCCTGCCGTTCACCTATTTCCCGCATCCGGTGCACGCTACAAAAATAGAAAGCAGAAAACAGAAAGCAGAAATAGGAGAGGCAGAACAGAAATGTGGAAAGCAGAAAGAAGAAATCGCGAAATCGGAAACATATCAGGTCAGTGGTCAGTGGTCAGTGGTCAGCGGTCCGTCCTCAGACCTCCGCTCTCCGTCTTCCGAACTTCGAACTTCCAACTCCGAACTTCTAACGATGGCCTGTTACGGTCCGGCGCGGCATGAGAAGGGCAGCGAGGTGCTTGCGGCGGCCATGGAACAGCATCTGGCCCGGTTCCCCAACAGCCGGGTCCGGTTTGTGCTCCAGTGGCTGAAAGATTTTTCCACAACTTCCGGCGGGACGGCGCGGCTGCCGGCGATCTTGCGGCAGCATCCCCGCGTGGAGATTGTGGATCATTATTTTGCAGATGGCGAATACGCGCAACGGCTGGCGTCCACGCAGGCGTTGCTGCTGCCCTATCGCCGCTCGTCGTATGCGCTGCGTGTGTCGCGGGTGGTGATTGAGGCGATGGTTCACGGCCTGCCGGTGGTGGCAACGCGCGGCACCACGCTGGCGGAGCAGGCGGAGGCGTTTGGCGCGGCGGTGTTGTGCGAGGATGAAAACGTGGAGAGCCTGGTGGCGGCCATCGAAACGCTGGAGCAAAATTATGAGGCGCTTGCCGCCACGGCCAGCGAACGGCAGGCGAAAGCACGGGAACATTTTTCCGTCCGTCAATTCCGGGAAGCGCTTATGTCAAAAGCTGAAATGGGGAAAGCAGGTTTCAAGTTTCCGGTCTCAAGTCTCTGTTTTGAAATGGAGTAGCAGCGGACGTGAGTCCGCTCAAATTTCGCCTGAAAAGCGAAGCTAAAATGGAGCCGACTTACGTCGGCTGCTACTTAAAATCGAGTTTTTTAGTGCATTACGTTTGATTCCCCCATGAACCTTAAAGTATTTGCCGGCGGCCTGCTGGCGCTTGGCTACAACCGGATGGTTGGGCAAATGCCCGCGCGCAGTCTGCGCAAGCTGTATTTGCGCGGCTGGCTGGGAAACTTTGGCGCGGGAACCGGCGTGCAGACGGGCTGCCGCTTTTTGAACGGCCGCAAGGTGCATCTGGGCGACCGGAACATCATTAACTTTGGCTGTCTGCTGGATGGCCGGAAATTTCACATCCGCACCGGACACGATGTTTCCATCGGGCCAAACGCCGTCATTCTCACGCTGGGTCACGACCCGCAGTCGCCGGACTTTGCCGACCGGGGCGGCGACGTGGTGATTGGCGACCGGGCGTGGATCGGCTATGGCGCGCTGGTCTTGCCGGGGGTAAAGATTGGGGAAGGCGCGGTGGTGGGGGCGGGCGCGGTGGTGAGCAGGGACGTGGAACCGTTTGCGATTGTTGCCGGCAATCCGGCGCGGAAGATTGGCGAGCGCAACCGGGATTTGCGGTATCAGCTCAAATTTGATCCGTTGTGGCTTTGAGATGTGGCGTGCCGCCATGCCCATTCGAGTTTGAGGCATTATGCGTGTGTGCTTTGTCAATTGTCGGCAGGACGGGGTGGATGAAACGCCGCTGTTGAGGAACATGCTGACCCGTTCCCGGAATCCGGGCTTCATCGAGGTCGCCGATCCCGCCGCCGCCGACTTGATTCTCATCACCGGCATCCTGGAAAAGAACACCTTTGCGTCGTTGCGCGCCAACCGCATCTGGCAGCAGTATCCGGAAAAAAGCTTTGGCTACAGCGAGGTGGATAATGTCCCGTCTTTTTTGCACGGAGTTTATGCCTCGGCCTCCCGGTTCAAAGGGCTTTTCAACCGGATGCAAAGTGGCGGCTACCCCGGACACCGGGCCTGGCGTCCCAATTCCATGCCACCCGCCACTTTTTTTCATGAAACGCCCAAACTGTATCTTTTCAGCTTTATTGGAAGAAAGAGCCACTCGCTTAGGAAGAGGCTATTCCGCGCGACTTGGCCGGGAAAGGATGTCTTTGTCGCGGACCGGACGGGCGAGTATGAACACTTCAAAAATCCGGACCAAAATCGGGAGAAGCTGCAAGCCGTGTATTGGAAAGTGATGGCACAGTCAAAATTCGTCCTTTGTCCGCGCGGTGCCGGGGCATCGAGCATTCGGACGTTTGAATCTATGCAAGCCGGGGTGGCTCCTGTCATTATTTCTGATGCCTGGCTGCCGGCAGCGGGTCCGGTCTGGAAAGAATTCGCCATCTTTGTCCCCGAAAGAAAAATTCACCAGCTTTATGACATTTTGAAATCCCATGAAAGCGAATGGATGGAGCGGGGAAAAATGGCCGAGGCTGCTTATCATCAGTGGTTCACTGAAGGCGCCGCGTGGGGCCAGTTGCTGGCGGCCATCCAGACGATACGCACCTCGCAAACTCTCCCGGAAAAGTGGTTTGTCCGGGGCAGACGCCTGATATATGTGGCCGAGCTGATTCACGAATGGCGCCATAAATTGCCGGTTCGCATCAAAAAGAAATTACTTTGGTTGAAAACGCGCAAAACATGATTGAAACAAATCCAGAAAACCACCGCAAAGAGCGGGGCGTGGTCTATGTCGCCACGGGCGAAGGATGCAGGCAGGAGGCCATCCGCTCTGCCAAGAGTGTCAAACGACACAACCCGTCCATTGCCATTGCCATCTTCACCGAGGTGCCGGCGGTGGATCCGGTGTTTGACTTTACATTTCTGATCGAAAAGCCGGAGTTTTCCGCAATAGACAAGGTCAAGAACCTTTGGCGGACGCCGTTTCACAAAACCATCTATATTGATGCCGATACCATCATCACCGGCGACCTTCTGCCGCTGTTTGATTTGTTGGAGCGGGTGGATTTTGCGGGGGCGCACGAAACCGCGCGCGGGTATTGGTATAGGGAACTTCAGAATCAAATCCCTGACACCTTCTGCGAGTTGTTTACCGGCATGATGGTTTTCAAGGCCACACCGGCGGTGATCGGGCTGCTCAAAGACTGGCATGGGGCCTATCTGGAGACGAGCAAATGGCTGTCCCGCCACGGAACCGACAAATGGATGCTGACCAACGAGCAGCCGGCCATGCGCCATCTGCTGTATCACCGGCCCGATGTGAAGCTGTGGGTCTTGCCAACCGAATACAACGCCGTGAGGCATTATGGAACCTATTTATGGGGCAAGGCCATTGTCGTCCACGGCCGGGGCAACATTGAAGCGGTGGCTGAACGGATGAACCGTAATCCCAATCTGGAACGGGCTTTCTTCCAGGGCATGGGGGTTATTGCGGATTTCAATCGTGTTTCCTTCAAGCAGGTTTTGGAAACCGTTTTCCGTGTCAACGCCTGCGCCCTTTTGAATGTCCGTGATCGAGTCAAAAAAATGGTGAAGCGGGGCGTTAGTGGATGGCGGAAGTAATGACCACAGGTTGCGGACCACAGACTACTGACCAAGGGACAACGGGCAACGGACACATTGAGACCGGAAACCTGAATGCATTCTCTGCGTCCTTTGCGTCTTTGCGAGGTCAAATGGTCGCAGAATCAAAGGCGGTTATCTCGCCAAGGTGCGGAGAGCGCGAAGTTTTTAACCACGAAACACACGAAACACACGAACGGATTTTCTCGCAAAGAATGCAAAGGGCGGGAAAGGGGAAAGCAGAGAGTAGCGATAACGACCACAGACCGCGGGACAACGGGCAACGGACAATCTAATTAGAAAACAGCCCCGGTTCTCCTTACCGGTTCAATGAACGCGCTTAAAAATTCGATTTCCATGTGGCGGCTTGCCGGCGCCGGCATCGGCTTCCGCAGCCGGATGCTGGCGTTTTTATGCGCCCGTTTTGGAAGCCTGTCAGAGAAACGCCGGGGACTGAGGGGAGTTATTTTTAAGCTGATCGGATGCTTTGCGCGGAAGGGACAAGTTATTGCAGCTTTTCGCATCTCCGGACAGGCGCTGTCCATTTTCCTGCGGCAGGGCAATCAAGCCGATTATTTGGTTTTTGGCGAGATGGTCATGGGAGGCTGTAAATTGCCAGACAATCTTTCTTATCGTCCAACCGCGATGGTTGATGGGGGCGCGAACATCGGACTGGTCACACTCGTTGCCCACGCGACTTTTCCGGGCATCAAGGTGACGTGCTATGAACCGGATGAAGGAAACCTGGCTCAACTCCGCAGAAATCTGGCTGCAAACAATATAGCAGCGGAAGTCGTCCCCAAAGCCTTATGGTCAAAAACGGCAGAGTTGTTTTTTCATCCCGGCGAATCTTACGCCGGCTTTGTTGATGCAAATCCTTCGCCCCATCCGATTTCCTGCATTCTGCCGGCGGTGCCCGATGGTTGCTGGTTGAAACTTGATATTGAAGTTGCAGAGTATGAAGTTTTGCCGGCATTGCTCAATGCCGGTTGCCAACCCAAAATAATCAGCATGGAAATCCACGATTTTAACCGGCGCGGCAATCAACTGCTCACGCTCCTGAAGGCGCATGGATATGTATGGAATGAATCGTTTCAGCCGACCGAGCAATGCGTGAACATTTGCGCTTTCAAAAACATTTTGTAAATTCATGAATGGCGTTTTTTACGTTGCCACAGGAGACAAATGCCGGGCGGAGGCGCTGAAGTCCGTCAGGAGCCTCAAGCAGCATCTTCCTCATATCCACACCACGCTGTTCTCCGATCAGCCGTGCGGAGCCGGGCTATTTGACCGGAACATCATCATTCCCAATCCAAAGATGACCAATCAGGACAAGGTGGAATGTTTTCAACTGGTGGATTACGAAAAGGCGATTTTTCTGGATACGGACACTTATGTGGCCGGGGACATCAGTGATTTGTTCGACTTGCTGGAGCATTTTGATTTTGCCGCGGCGATGGATCAATCCAGGGGCTATTGGTATCGGGAATGGTCGTTGCCGGACGGTTTCCCCGAAGTGAATTCGGGCGTTGTGGCTTTTCGCAATTCATCAAAAACAAAAAAACTTTTCGCCGACTGGCTGGCGTTTTACGGGGAATCCAAAATCTGGCAGCAAGGTTGCAATGGGGGGAGAAAGACCACTTGGGACCAGCCCGGGTTGAGACGGGCTTTATATCTGGCAAAGGATATCCGCATGGTCGTCTTGCCAACCGAATACAATGCGTTGAGGCATTTTGGAACTTATTTGTATGGCAAGGCCAAGATTGTCCATGGACGGCGTAACATTGAAGCGGTGGCTGAACGGATGAACCGTAATCCCAATCTGGAACGGGCTTTCTTCCAGGGCATGGGGGTCATTGCGGATTTCAATCGTGTTTCCTTCAAGCAGGTTTTGGAAACCGTTTTCCGGGTGAATGTCTGCGCCCTTTTGAATGTCCGTGATCGAATCAAAAACATGGTGAAGCGTTGGATTTAGCCTCGGAGAGGCGCAAGACAATAGCCCGCAGTTTCAACTGCGGGTGTGCCGGCCAGAATGGAACAAGCCCCGCAAGGGGCGACAGAACAGGTGGCGAAAGGCGTGTTTTCTTCCGTCCTTCCCAAACTCGATCCGGTTTTATGACAGACCCGCTGTTGAAACGGCGGGCTATTGTCGGTTGTTGTTGGTTTTGTTCTCGGCATTTCGGAACTTTCTTACCGCTACTTTGAATGTCCCTCCAGGGAGGGACATCAGAAAAATTGGCCAAAATGGGATCTTTAACAACAAAGGAACGAAGCAACAAAGCTGAAAATCTGACAAAATATATGTCCGCTTCAGCACGGCTAGTGGCTTTTTATCTCTCCGTTATAATAAACATCTCCCTGTTGGTTTCGACCTGCAATGATCCGCTGCGTCTTGAAAAGACCTTGACGCATCATCTCCAGCAGCATCCCCAACCGCAACGCCAATGAAATCTGTTTGTCTGGCAATCCTGAATTTCAATGGCCGGAGACATTTGGAGCATTTGCTGCCGTCCGCGTGTGCGGCCGCAAATGAATACCCGGGCGATTGCACGGTGCTGGTGCTGGACAACTGCAGCACGGATCCTGATGTGGAGTGGATCCAGCGGTCGTTTCCCTCCGTGCAGGTGGTGGTGGCCCCGGCCAATGAGTATTTGTTTTCCTACAACTGGCTGGCGGCACAACGGCCGGAAGACCTGCTCGTCTTGCTGAACAACGATGTGAAGCTGCTCCCCAACTTCATCCCGCCCCTGGTGCGCCACTTTGAGGCGGACGATGTTTTTGCCGTCTCGGCCACCTCTCGCGATTGGGAAGATCAAGTCTTCACCAGCGGCCCTGTCCGCTTAAAAACTCATCATGGCTGTTACCAGTGGGGTTATGAACGCAACCGACAGGAATTTTGCCACACTTTTTTTTGCAGCGGTGGATTCGTGGCAGTGGATCGGAAAAAATTTCTGGAACTCGATGGATTTAACCCTCTCTTTTGGCCGGCTTATGCCGAGGATGTGGATTTATGCTTTCGCGCCTGGCGCAAGGGGTGGCGTTGCCTTTTTGAACCGGCGAGTCGCGTGCTCCACCGCGAAAGTGGAACATGGGCCAACAATGACGGTGGCCGCGTGCCGCGCATGTGTTTGCGCAACGATTTTCTGTTTCTGTGGCTCTCCCTGCCATCAGCGGGTTTCTGGCTGGAACGAGCTGCGTTCTATGGTTGGACCGCCTTGCGCTTGGCACTCCAAGGGAAAAGCTGGTGGGGAAAGATCTGGCTGGCCACTTGGTTTGAATGGCGCAAAGTGCGGGGAAATTACCGGGACCTGAAAACGTCTCCCGAAGAACTGGCCACAATCCTGGCGAGGGTGGCTGAACCAGCCGCGTCAGCTTCCATTTTCAAACCTTACGAGCCAAACCCAAAGGAAACTTTACTTTTCAAAAAGCCGTGAGCCGCCAAGTGCAACCCTCCATCCTGATTTTCGCGCCCTCGGCAAGTGGCGGTTTGGCGGAGCATACTGCTTACCAGGCAAGGGCATTGGAAAAGGCCGGGGCCAAAGTCACCTGCCTGGTCGCTCCCTCGTTTCTGGAGGGGCGGCCCGCCGGATTTGAAACCATCGCCTGCCTGGGCGATCCGCCGCCGGCGGTCGGCTCGCGGTTTATAAAAAAATTCAGGATGGTGTGGCGCATTGTTGCCAGCCGGTGCGTGCTGGCGCGGCAAATCTGGAAGCGCCGTCCGGACCTGGTGCTGCTGGATTCGTATGTGGAATATTTCTCTCCATTCTGGATCTGGCCGCACTGGCTGCTGGCGCGGGCTTATGGCATCCGCTATGCCGCCAATTTGCACGACCCCGTGCGCAGCTTTGTTGTCGGCCCGGCGTGGTGGCACAAGCTCTCGGTGCGGCTGGCCTACTGGCCGCTGGACTTTGTGCTGGTGCATGACCGGCTGCCGGAGCCGTCGCCGGTGCCGCCATTTGTCCGCGCCATCCAGGTGCCGGTCGGAGTTTATGAAATCAGCGGCCCGGGGGTAAATGCCCAGGAAATCCGCCGGGGCTGGGGCGCGAAGGCGGGGCAAAAGGTTTTTCTCGCGTTTGGCTATGTGCGTGATGGCAAGAATCTGGAACTGGCCGTGCGGGCGCTGGCCGGCGTCCCGGAGGCGTTCCTCGTGATGGCCGGTTCGGTGGCCGCCGCCAAGGACCGGCCGTTCGTCTTTTACCGCGAACTGGCGGCGCAGCTCGGCGTGGCGGACCGATGCCATTTTGCCGAGGGCTTTGTGGCCGATGCCGAACTGGGGAAATACTTTGCGGGCGCGGATTTTGTGCTCCTGACCTACGCGTCCAGTTTTCATTCGCAAAGCGGCGTGCTGAACATCGCCGCGCGGGCGCGCAAGCCGGTGCTGGCCTCGGCCGCGCCATCGCCGCTCATTGAGTCGGTGCGGAAATTCCAACTGGGCATCACGGTGGAACCGGATTCGGCGGACGCCGTGGTGGCCGGCATGAAACAACTGCTGTCCGCGCCGCCGCCGCCGCGTTGGGAGGAATACGAGGCCGCCGCGTCGTGGGCGGCCAACGCGCAGGGCGTCTTGGAGGCGGCAAAGTTGCTGCAAACGCTGAAACTGGAGATTTGAAACCTGAAACGCTGAAAATATGTTTTTGTTTTCTGCTTTCTCAATTTCTGATTTTAAATGTCGTAGCAGCGGACGTGAGTCCGCTCAAACATGGGCAGGGCGCGTCACTCCGTGCGCGCCGTCCTTTGCGTTCTTGGCGTTTTTGCGGTTCAACCGGTCTCTTGCGTTTGCACCTAAACGGTGTATTATGATGCGCCATGAGAACCACCGTTGATCTGGACAAGGAGACCGGGAACGAATTGACGCACGTCGTCGGCCTCACCCGGGAAAAGCAGGCGGTCGTCCTGCGCCAGGCGATCCGGCTGGGCCTGCCGCTCCTTGCCAATCGGATGCAGGCGCCCCGCCCGGAGGGCTACTTTGCCGACGCCTACAAACATGACAATCGGGAACGTCAACGCCTGGAGAAGGCCATGCTAAACGCCCTGCAACAGCCCGAACGATGAAAATCCATCAGTGGGAAGTCTGGAAAACGACACCTCCCGGCTTCGGTAAAGCTCATTGGTTTGTCATTGTCACCAGTCAGGAGCGGCTTGACTCGAATCGTGTCGCTGTGAACGGTCTGGCCTGTTACACGCTGCGCGGTCAACCCGAAAAAACGGACGTGCGCTTGAATGGTGCGGACGGGTTCAGCGCCCCCACCGTCTGCCCGTGCGATCACCTGTTTGTTTTGGACAAAAACACACTGACTGAAACCCTCGGCCCCGTCAGTTGGGAACGGCAGCAGCAGATCAAATCCAAGTTGAAGGAAGTCTTCCGGCTGTAAGCGCAAGCGGAACAAACAACCACAGACTGCTGACCACGCTTAAAGAAGAGGGCAGAAAGTGGAAATGGAAAAGCTAAAATCCTGAAAAGCTGAAAGTGACTTTTGAACCGCTAATCCACGCTGATGGGAATGAATTAGCGGCAATGAGCGAAGATCAGCGGTTCAGCTTTCTGTTTTCCCAATTTCTGTTTTTGTTTTTATGAACTGGCTTTGTGTTCAGGACGGCGCTCGCGAGCATTATGCCATTCCGCGGGCGTTGCACCGGTCGGGCCGGCTGGAGGCGCTGTTCACCGGGTTCTGGGCGGGACCGGTCGTGCGCGGGGCGGCGCGCTGGATTCCCGCCGGCGGACTGCGTTCGCTGGCGGGGCGCCATCATCCGGAGTTGGAAGAGGGGAGGTGGAAGCCACAACAAAAAGCTGAAACACTGAAGCCTGAAATTCTGAAAGCAGAAGTCAGTGGTCGGAAGGTGGAGATTGTGTCGTGGAACTGGCAGGTGATGGGGCGCGAACTGGGTGCAAAATCAGAAAGCGGAAAGCGGAAAGCGGAAAGCGGAAACGGTTACGAACGATTCATCCGCGAAGGGAGATGGTTTTCGGAAGGGGTGCGGGATCATCTGGCGCGGCGCGGGACGGATGTGCGCGGCAGGGTGGTTTTTTCCTACGACACCACGGCGCTGGAATTGTTCCGCTGGGCGAAGGAGCGGGGTGCGTTCTGCGTGCTCGGCCAGATGGATCCCGGACGGGTGGAGGCGGAGATGGTGCGCGATGAGGAAAAACGCTGGCCGGGATGGGCGCGGAAAGAAAACGCTGAAATGCTGAAAGCGGAAAGGGAAAAGGAAAAAAGCAGAAAGCAGAAAGCAGAAAGCGGAAAGCGGAAAGCGGAAAGCGGAGACGCCTATTTTCGGCGGAGGGAGGAGGAATGGCGGCTGGCGGACCGCATCATGGTCAATTCCCAGTGGTCCTTTGACGCGCTGGTCAAACAGGGTGTGCCGCCGGAAAAACTGGTCGTGGTGCCGTTGTGCTTTGAAGAAAAGCAGAAAGCAGAAAAGTTAAAATCTGAAAGCAGAAAACAGAAATCCCGGAATAGTGATGAATTTCAGCTTTCTACTTTCCAAATTTCTGCTTTTCCCCAATTGCGCGTGCTGTTTTTGGGCCAGGTGGTTTTGCGCAAGGGGATTCAATATCTGCTGGAGACGGCGAAACTGCTGCGGAACGAGCCAGTGCATTTTGATGTGGTGGGGCCGGCGGGCATCTCCGATGACGCGATAAAATCGGCCCCGGCGAACATGGTGTTTCATGGCCGGGTGAACCGCGACGAGGCCGCCGGCTGGTATGAGCGGGCGGATGTTTTTGCGCTGCCAACGCTTTCGGACGGGTTTGCGATCACGCAGATCGAGGCGATGGCGCACGGGTTGCCGGTGATTGCCACGCCCCATTGCGGCGAGGTGGTGACGGACGGGGTGGACGGATTTATTGTGCCGGCGCGGGACGCCACGATGCTAGCGGAAGCCATCCGGCGTTACCTGAAGGAGCCGGAATTGCTGCGGTCGCAGCGCGACGCGGCGCTCGCCAAATCAAAACAGTTCACGCTCGACAAGCTGGCAGAAAGGCTCGTGATCTTGGAACAAAACTTGAAAGCAGAAAGCAGAAAGCGGACAGCGGGTTGAACAACAAAGGAACAAAGCAACAAAGCTGAGATGCTGAAATGTGAAAATGATTTTGAACCGCTCATCCGCGCTGATCCACGCCGATTGGCACATCGGCGGGTATGGCCGGCAGTCCTCTGCCCGCCGCAGCTGCCCGCCGGCGCGCACGGAGTGGCGCGCCCTACCTGTCCCAATGTTGCCAAGAATTGTTATATTGTTGGCGGAAACGAGCGGAAATCAGCGGTTCAGCAGTCTTGGTTCAGGTTTCAGCTATTCAGTGTGTCTGTAATCCTGTTGTCCGAAGTCTCGTGGTCCTGTAGACTGTAATTTCGTTGTCATGTTTGAAACAATTTTTGCATTGCCGCCGTCGTTCTGGGTGGCCGTTGGTGTGCTGGCGCTCGGAACTTTCTGGGCCGTTGGGCAGATCAAAAACGGCGCGGGGCTTCCGTCGCTGGCGGTTTTGGGCACGGTGGCCGTCTGGTATATGGGCGATGCCCTTTACAACGACTATCGCGGGGATTATGCGCAGAAATTCACGCCCGCAGTGCTATCCAACGCCTGGTGGGAGGTGGCATGGTTCCTGGCGGCGTTTCTGCTGCTGATGCCCATGATGCACCGGCTGATCAACGAACGGCATTTTCAGCAGGGCAGCCAAGTATATTGGATGCTGGAGACTGACGCCAACCGGCCCGTGTTTCAATCGCATTTGAACCAGATGTTTTGGGGCTGCGTGGGCGTGTGGCTGGTGCTGGCCGTGCTGGCCGTGATCCGGACGGGAAGCGATGCGCCCTATTATTTTTTCCCGTTTTTAGGGCACAAGGCCGACCCCTGGGGACGCGGCCGCATCGGGGGCGGCATTGATGCGCTTCTGACGCTGGCGAGCTATATTCAGATGTTTGTCGCGGCGACTTTTGGCGTGGTGGCCGCGCTGGCGCAGGACCGGCGGGTGCGTTTTCTGGCGCTGATTGGATGCCTGCTGACCTGGCCGTGGTATATCATGGACCGCACGCGCAACACCATGCTGGCGGTGCTGGTGCCGGCGATCCTGGCCTGGGTGTTTCTGCGGCTGCGCGGCGGCGCGTGGCTCAAGACGGCGGTTTTGCTGGTCTGTTTTTTATTGATCAATGCGTGGTTCGGCTTTGTGCTGGCCAACCGGTCCCACATGAGCATCGCTTCCGCGCTTCAGGAGCAGGGATTCAGCCTGGAGGAGAATGAGAAGGTGCATCACGAGGGGCTGAACATGTTTGAGGAACTATGCTGGATCAACACCCTCGTCAAAGATGGCACCTATCAACCAAAATGGGGGCAGGAATACTTCACGGAAATAGTGAATCCAATCCCGCGCACGCTCTGGCCGGGAAAGCCGCTGATTGGCATTGATTATGCCGAGGCGCGCGGAATGTCTTGGGATCAAGGCGAGGCGGGAGTGGCGGCCACCATCTCGACGGGGATGATAGGACAGGGGGTTGTCAATTTTGGCTGGATTCTGGGTCCGGCCTTTGCGGCGCTGCTGATGAGTCTTTGGGCGGCCGCACTGGCGCGGCTTGATCTGGAAGGCCAGAGGGTGGGACGCATCCCCCTGTATGCCCTGGGGCTGATACTGACTTTTAACCTGGGCCGGGACATCACCTTGATCACCCTTTACACCTTCATTTTCGGTTCCGCCATTGTCTGGTGGCTGGAGCGTCCCCATCACCGGCCGACGCGGAGGAGAAGGAGTGGGCGAAAGGCGGAGGGCGGAGAGCGGAGGGCGGAAGGCGAAGTGGAAGGCGTGGGCCGGCCCGTTGAAGCGGGCGGGGTTGTTTCACGGGCCAGGGCTGGCTGGCGGCACAAACCCCGGATGGCCGTGGAACCGATTCGGACGCCCAAGCCCACACCAGCCGATGGACGGTGAAAAGACCAGAGGACCACGGACAACGGACAAACTGAAAGGCTGAAAATATATTTCTGTTTTCTGCTTTCAGGTCTCCGGCCTCCGGTCTCTGATTTTAGAATTCGTGTCATCCGTGACACAATTTTAGCTCTTGATTTTATCACTCATGAACATCAGTCGTTTCATTCCGAGGTTGGTTCAAGAATATCAATCGGCGGCCGCCTATTTGCGCCGGCTGGAGGATTGGGACGACCGCCGGACGCCCGACCTCCAGTTCGCCAGTCTCAAAGAGATCTGGCGGGATTGTGTGACCGACGTGCCTTACTACGCCGAGCTTGCGGCACTCGGCAAGGCTCCAAAAGAAATCAGCAAGTGGGAGGATTTTTACAACATTCCTGAACTCAACCGGCAACTCCTGCAGGATTTTCCGGAAAAATTCATGCGGCGTTCGGGGCCGCCGGATTTCAAAAGGATGACCGGCGGTTCCACCGGCAATCCGGTTCATTTTGGGATGTGGAAATCCGAGGACCGGGTTTTGCGCCTGCTCAAACTGGCGCTGTGGATTCGCGCCGGCTACCAGCCCGACTCCCGGATTTTTTTAATCTGGGGCCATTCGCATCTGCTGGGAACCGGCTGGCGCCGCCACGTCCGCCACCTCCAACGGAAATTGAAAGACCGCCTGCTGGGATACCGGCGCCTGGATGCCTACCGGCTGAACCCGGAAATCTGCCGGGCCATGGCGCGGGAATGCCTGTCGTTCCGCCCGGCCGGCTTGATCGGCTACGCCTCGGCGCTGGACTATTTCGTGCGGGCCACGCCGGAGTTTGCGGAGGCATTTGGCAAATGCGGCTGCCGGTTTGTGCAGCCCGCAGCCGAGCCGCTGCCCAAACCCGACAGCCGCGAACTGCTGTGCCGGACTTTCAATTGCCAATTGATCGAGGAGTTCGGCGGCGTGGATTTTGGGCAGGTGGCGATGCGGTTGGACGACGGATTTTTTGAAGTGTTTCCCGAACACAACATTTTGGAAACACGCGTTGCGACGAACGACGGCGGCACGGAAGAAGCCGCCCTGGTGACCACGCTTTACCGGCGTTACACGCCGCTCATCCGGTATCGTCAGGGAGACGCGCTGGCCGGAGCCGTGAAACTGGCCCACGGGCATGTGTCGCGATTTGCCCGGCTGGACGGCCGGTGCAACGACATGATCCGTCTGGATTCCGGTTCAACGATCCACAGCGTTGCCGTTTTCCATTGCATTCACCAGGAGCCGGGCGTGTTGAACATCCAGTTGGTGCTGGAGAACCGGGGGACGACGCTTCGTCTGGTGACCACACCAGACTTTGACCAGAATGCGGAGCGGCGCATCCGTCAGCGGCTCGGCCAGGTCGCCGCCGAACTGTCCGAATGCGTTTTTGAGCGGGTGAGCGATGTGGAAACCAGCCGCGCCGGCAAGCGCCGGTGGTTTGTGGACAAGCGTTTCGTCAGCGGGTCGCCGGGGAAATCCTGAAATGCCCTTGAGCAAAATCAAAGTGGCGGTCGTCTTTTGGCGGCTGGGGCCTTACCACCACGCGCGGCTGGGCGCGGCCGGTCGGGCAGTGGATTTATACGGATTGGAAGCCTGCGGCATGGAACAAACCTATGCCTGGGAAAAAGTTGAAGGCGGCGAACATTTCCACCGGATCACCCTGACTGACACATTCTCGAATGACCGGCGGTGGCGGCAGCAATTGCGTCGGCGAATGTTTGTGGAGCTGGGCAAAATCAAACCGGATGTCCTGGCTGTTCCCGGCTGGTCACTGGCTGACGCCCTGGCGGCGTTGCAATGGGGCGTGAAAAATCGCGTTCCCGTCGTGACGATGTCCGAAAGCACGGAGTGGGATGAGGCGCGGACGGTCTGGAAAGAGTGGATGAAGCGGCGGATTGTCGGGCTGTGTTCCGCCGCGCTGGTGGGCGGCCGTCCGCACAAGGATTACATGGTCCGGCTGGGGATGCCGGCGGAGCGCGTGTTTTTGGGCTACGACGCGGTGGACAATGATTACTTTGCAGCGGAAACCGCAAAATGGAGAAAGCAGAAAATAGAAAATAGAAATCAGAAATCGGAAGGCAAAAATCAATTTCAGCTTTCTGCTTTCCCAATTTCCACTTTTGAAAACACGCCCTTTTTTCTGGCATCGGCACGGTTCATTGAGAAAAAGAATCTGCCGAGGCTCATTCAAGCCTATGCGCGCTATCGCGAGCTGGCACAAATCGAAGATGGAAGATCGAAGATGGAAGTTGGAGGTGGAAAAGCAGAAAGCGGAAAGCAGAAAGCGGAAATTTGGAATTTGGTGCTTTTGGGGGACGGGCCATTGAGGAAGGAGATTGAATTGCGGATTGCGGATTGCGGATTGCGGAATTCAGTGCTGCTGCCCGGCTTCAAACAGTATCCCGACCTGCCGGCCTACTACGCGCACGCGGGCGCATTCATCCATGCCAGCACGACGGAGCAATGGGGGCTGGTGGTGAACGAGGCGATGGCGAGCGGGTTGCCGGTGCTGGTTTCCAACCGCTGCGGCTGCGCCGCCGAGCTGGTGCAGGAAGGCGTGAATGGATTCACCTTTGATCCGCTCAACGTGGAACAGCTTGCGCAACTCATGCTTCGCATTTCCGATTTCCGATATCCGATTTCCGATTTCGGCGTTGCGAGCGCCCGCATCATCGCCGGTTGGGGGCCGGAGCGGTTTGCCTCCGGGCTGATGCAGGCGGCGGAATGCGCCCTGCGGGCCGGGCCGGTAAATCCATCCCTGCTGCAAAGAACGATTTTGAATGCGTTGTTGCAAAAATAACGGGAAATGGCTTCACCCCAAAAAATGATCAAAACCGCCAACCTGACCGGCTCCGTCTCGCGCAATGCCGGCGGATTGTTTGAGAGCGTGCGCCGGCTGGTGCAATCGCTCATGGCCGAAGGCATGGAGATCCGGGTGTTTGGCTCCGAGGATGAGCACACGGCGGCGGATATTGGCGCATGGGCGCCGGTGCCGGTGAAGGCGTTCCGTCCGGTCGGGCCGCGTCAATTCGGCTATTCGCCGCAGTTCCGCCAGGCGCTGGAGGAATTTGCCCCGGACCTGACGCACACGCACGGTTTGTGGGTTTATCCGAGCGTCGCCACGCGCCTTTATTGCCGCCGCAAAGGCACGCCGTATGTCATCTCGGCGCACGGGATGCTCGATCCGTGGGCGCTGCACCATTCGCGCTGGAAGAAGGCGGTGGCGCATTTTTTATACGAGGACGCGCATGTGCGCGGGGCGGGCTGCCTGCGCGCGCTTTGCGAGGCGGAAGCCCGGTCCATGCGGCAGTTGGACCTGAAAAATCCCATCGCCATCATTCCGAATGGAATTGATCTGCCGGAAAATGGAAATGTTGAAAGCGGAAAGCCGAAAGCAGAAAGCAGAAATGAATTCCAGCGTTCCACTTTTACGGAAGGCCGCAAAGTCCTGCTGTTCTTGAGCCGGATTCATCCGAAGAAGGGGCTGGTGAATTTGCTCAAGGCATGGGCCGAAATCCGGAAATCGGAAACCGGAGATCGGAAATCAGCAGGGTGGGTTCTGGCGATCGCCGGCTGGGATCAGGGCGGGCACGAGGCGGAACTCAAGCGGCTTTGCGATGAACTGGGAATCGAATGGGTGGACATTCGAGAGTCGAAAACAGAAAGCAGAAAGCAGAAAACAGATTTCAGCGTTTTGTTTTTAGGCCCTCAATTTGGCGACGACAAGGCGGCGTGCTACCGGGAATGCGGCGGATTCATCCTGCCGTCGTTCAGCGAAGGCGTGCCAATGGTGGTGCTGGAGGCGTGGGCGCATGGCAAGCCGGTGCTGATGACGCCGGAATGCAATCTGCCCGCCGGCTTCGCGCGCGGTGCGGCCATCCGCATCGAGACCGGCGTGGACGGCATCGCGCGGGGATTGCGGGAATTTTTCCAGACGTCCGACGCGGAGCGCCGGGCGATGGGCGACAACGGCCTGCGGCTGGTGCGCGAGCAGTTCGCCTGGCCGGTGCTGGGCCGGGAAATGGCCGGGCTTTACCGGTGGCTGCTGGGCGGCGGGCCGAAACCGGATTGTGTCCAGACGAAAGGTTGAAATGCGGAAATGGAAAACAGAAACACATTTCCATCCCCGGTTTATTAAACGGCGATTTTGCTTTCAGCCGTCCCGGTTTCCGGCTTAATCTCAAATATCAGAACTTAAATTATGCTTCAACGTGAGCTAATGATAGTCGGCGCGCTGGCGGCAGCCATCTTTCTGGCGGTGGCGGGAGCGGGCTGGTTCACCGTTCGTGAACTGCATGAATACTCCAGCAAGCTGGTGGAGGACACCCTGCCCGGACTGGTGGACACCGGGCTGGCGGGGGAGCGGATGCATGACAACCGGCACACCATGCACGAAATGCTCTTTCCGCACACCGCCGCCGAACGCGCGCAGATGATTGAGCAGGTCAAAACCAACAGCACGGACGCCCTGTGGCAGGATTATACCGCCAGCATTTTTGAACCGGCAGACCGGCAAAACTACCAAACGGCAATGCTGACGCGCTCGAATTATCTTCAGGGCTGCAATCAGTTCCTTGACCTCGTGTCGGCGGGAAAAATTGACGAGGCGACGGTCTTGTTCAATGGCGACCTGTCCCAGAGATTTCAAAGGTATAATGCCGCCGCCAAGAACCTGTTCGATTACAACATGTGGCAGGGAATCGGCCGCGGCAAAATCATCCTCGAAACCGCAACCTATGCTCCGTGGGTCATAGCCGGCGTGTGCGTGCTGATGTTCGGGTTTGGGCTGTTGCTGGGGCTGCGCCTGGTCTTGAGTGGAGCCAAGCTGAACCGCCGCCAGCCCGGCCCCTGAAGCGACGCAACCGTCGCGCAGTTCCGTGGTTGAATATTTCAGCTTTCTGTTTTCCCCCAATTTTCAGGTTTTTTATGAATGTTGATCTCTCAAAATTTTCCACCGGCGATTTTGACCGGGGCGCCGGGCCGTTGAAGGAGGGTTTCTGGACTTTGGCGAGCCTGCTGCTGTTCCGGCTTTGTCCGCTCAAGCTGTCCGGCCTGAAATGCGCCGTGCTCCGGGCTTTTGGGGCGAAGATCGGACGCGGCGTCGTCATCAAGCCGCGCGTCACCATCACGTTTCCATGGAAGTTGACCTTGGGCGACCACGTCTGGCTGGGCGAGGAATGCTGGCTGCTGAACCTCGCGCCCATCGCGATTGAGAGCCACGCCTGCATTTCGCAGCGGGCGTTTCTCTGCACCGGCAATCATGACTACACATCGCCGGCGTTCGATCTCATTGTGAAACCCATCCGCGTCGAGGCGGGCGCGTGGATCGGGGCGTCCGCGTTTGTCGGCCCCGGCGTCACGGTGGGCAATCATGCCGTGCTGGCCGCCGGTTCCATCGCCGCAAAAAATCTTGAGCCGTTCGGGATTTACCGGGGCAATCCGGCCGCATTGGCACGGCGGAGGGAAATTCACCTGAAACGCTGAAAATATATTTCTGTTTTCTGCCTTCCCGATTTCTGATTTTTACTTCGCGTCCTCCGCGCCTTGGCGGTTACATTTCCAGTTTTAAGATGAAGCGCCATCGCCTCCTGAAAATCCTGTTCGCCGCCGGCCTGTTGCCGGTGCTGCTGGCGGTGGCTGCATTCTTTTTCCCGCAGCAGGTGCTGACAGTGGACAGCGGGCCGGTGACGGCGGATGCGCTGGTGGTTTTGGGCGGCACTCCCGACCGGGCCGTGCGCGCGGCGGAATTGTTCAAGCAGGGCGAGGCACCCAGAATCCTGGTCAGCGGGAGCGGCGACAACGCATCGAACAAAAGGCTGCTGGAACGCAATGGCGTGACCAACGCGGTCATCGTTGTTGAGGACAAATCGCGCACGACGCGGGAGAACGCGGAATTTTCCATCCCTCTGCTCCGGTCACTGGGCGCGCATCGGGTCATCATCGTGACCACTTGGTATCATTCGCGGCGCGCGCTGGCGTGTTTCGAGCACTACGCGCCGGACATCCGGTTTTATTCCCATCCGTCCTATTTCGGATTTGTGGGCAATGCCGGCGGGGCTGAAAACGCGGCGCAAAGGACGGAGCGGAAGGCGGAGTGGAAACGGGCGAGAGGCTACGCCAACACCGAGTATTTCAAACTGCTCGGCTACTGGGTATGCTACGGGGTGTGCCCGGTTTAGCGAACATCAAGATGCGGCTGCAAAAGGAGACATGAGTTTGTGATTTCAGGTTTCAGGTTTCAGGTTTCAGATTTTTTGCAGAAGCTATGGCTTCTGCCGCTCGCCTGGCTGTGGTTCGTCCTTGTCAACGACCTGCGCGTCGAGTGGACGGTGAATCCGCAATACAGCTACGGCTGGGCCGTGCCGTTTCTGTGCGCGTTTCTCATCTGGCAGAAAATCCAGAAGTCAGAAGTCAGAAGTCAGTGGTCAGTGGCCAGCAGTCGGGGGGCGGAAGACGGCGCGTCTGTAGGAAGAAGGTTTCAGGTTTCAGGTTTCAAATTTCAGATTTTCGCGCTGGTGCTTTGCGCCGTGCTCTATGCGCCGACCCGGCTGATTGAGGAGGCGAATCCCGGCTGGCGGCTGGTGAGCTGGGCGCTGGCGCTGGAAGTGGTCGGGCTGACGCTGATTTTCATCCGCCTTGCGCTGGGCGCATCGCGCCCTCCAGTTTCAGGTTTCAGGTTTCAGGTTTCAGATTTTGTTTTCCCCGTCTGCTTCTTCCTCGTGGCCGTTCCCTGGCCGTCGCACATTGAAACCTCATTGATTCAAGGACTGACCCGGCTGGATTCCGGCATCACGACGGAGCTGCTCGGCTGGTTCGGCATTCCCGCCGTGCCGCACGGCAACGTCATCGAGGTGGCGACGGGGATGGTGGGCATTGATGAGGCGTGCAGCGGAATTCGATCGTTTCAGGCGACATTGATGATCTCTCTGTTTCTCGGCGAATTCTACTCGCTGGGCGCGATGCGCCGCGTGGTCTGTGTGTTCGCCGGTTTTGCGCTGTCGTTTCTGTTCAATGTCGCGCGGATGTCGCTTCTGGTGTGGGTCGCGGCGCGCAAGGGCGTGGCGGCCATCGCGTCATGGCACGATCCGGCGGGCGTGACCATTTTGGTGGCGTGCTTCTTCAGCCTCTGGGGGCTGGGCGTGTGGCTGAAAAGCGGAAAGCGGAAAGTTGAAAGCGGAAATTCATCCGGAAACGCTGAAACACAGAAAACTGAAACGCCGAAGGCGGAAAACAGAAATGAATTTCTGCTTTCTGTTTTCCACATTTCCGCGTTTTTCCTGGCTGTGTGGATTCTGCTGGCGGAATTTTCCATCGAGGCATGGTATCGCTGGCACGAAGCGCGCGTGCCGGTGGCGGCGCAATGGACGGTGGCGTGGCCGGTGAACAGTCCGGCGTTCAAGGAACTGCCGCTGGGGGGACGGACCCTGCAGATCCTCCGTTACGACGAAGGCCGCAGCGCCTCGTGGCAGGATGGGGATTTTAGCTGGCAGGCCGTGTTTCTGCGCTGGAAACCCGGCCGGACCGCCATCCACCTTGCGCAGAATCACACGCCGGAGATTTGCCTGACCGCCGCCGGACACACGCTCAATGCCATCTCGTCGCAGGAATGGTTTGAGGCCGACGGCCTGCGGATGCCCTTTCTCGCGTATCGGGTGACGGACGCGCCGCAGGCGTATTATGTGTTTTACTGCCTGTGGGATGACCGCGCTGGCGCGCAGGGATTCAGAACCATGACCCTGACCTATGGCAACCGCCTTGCGCCCGTGCTGGCGGGCCTGCGCAATCCCGGCCAGCGCTCGCTCGAAATCGCCGTGTCCGGCCCGGCCACCGCCGCCGAGGCGGAGGCCGCCGTGCGGTCGGAATTGAAAATGCTAATCCTTTCAAAGTGAGTTTTATTTTTGAAAATCCTTCTTCTTAATCAGACGTTTTATCCCGACGTGATGGCCACCGGCCAGTATCTGGCCGAACTGGCGGTGGCGCTGGCGGAAAAGGGGCACGCAGTCACCGTCGTCACCGGACGGCGAGCGTATGATGACCCGGAGAAATTGTTTCCGGCGCGGGAAACGTGGCGCGGCGTCCGCATCATCCGCATTTCTTCCACCCGCTTCGGCAAGAAGGCCAAATGGCGGCGCGCGGCGGATTTCGCCAGCTTCATTTTGAACGCCTGCACGCGGCTGGCCTTTCTGCCGCGACAGGATGCGGTCATGGCGTTGACCACGCCGCCGCTCATATCCTTCATCGGCGCATGGCGGGCAAAGCTGTGGCGGGCGAAATTCTGTTATTGGGTCATGGACATGAACCCGGACGAGGCCATCGCCGCCGGCTGGCTGCGCGCGGATTCGTTCATGGGTAAAATACTGGAACGGATGTCGCGATTCAGCTTCCGCAGGGCGGATCGGATCATCGCGCTGGACCGGTTCATGCGCGACCGGATCGTGGCCAAGGGGATTGCACCGGGAAAAATCGCCGTGATCCCGCCGTGGTCGCAGGACAACGAGGTGTGTTATGACGCGGCGGGCCGGGAACAGTTCCGCAAGGCGCATGGCTTGCAGGACAAATTTGTGGTGATGTATTCGGGCAACCACAGTCCGGTGCATCCGCTGGACACGCTGATGCAGGCGGCGGAACGGTTGAAGGATGACCAATCCATCGCGTTTTGCTTTGTCGGCGGCGGGAGTGAATTCAAACGCGTGCAAAAATGGGCGGAAACGGGAAAGCGCGCCAATGTTTTGTGCCTGCCGTATCAGCCGCTGGCGCAACTTTCCGCCTCGCTGTCGGCGGCCGACGCCCATGTGGTGGTCATGGGCGACGCGATGCTGGGATTGGTGCATCCCTGCAAGATATACAATATTTTGGCGGTGGGCGCGCCGGTCATATACATCGGCCCCAAGCCGAGCCACGCCACGGAAATCCTGGACCGTCTCGGCGACGAAGCCCGGTCCATCCGGGTCGCGCACGGCGAAGCGGATGTGTTGGCGGAACAAATTCAAAACTTGCGGCACAAAGACGAGGACGGTCACAGACGGCCATCGGCGAAACTCGCCGCGACGTATTCAAAAGGCGTTCTGCTGCCGGAACTGATTGCCGCCCTGGAGGAATCCCGGAACGATTAACAAATTGGCAGAAGCATTTGTGCAAAAAGGCGACCCGGCAACGGGCCGCCCTTTTTGTTTGTGGCGAACGGCTGGCAGGTTTTTTATTTGCGAAATTGTGTTGCAGTCGCTTGACAGGCTGGAAAAGTGGACGACCGTGCATTGGCTGGCATGGACGTGAGTGCGGTTGACGGTCCCCAGACGGCACGAAACCCGTGAGACCGTCGGTTGAGAGGTGGAAGTGGAGAAGTGGAGAAAGACAGTCAGTTGGTAGATACGCCCATGCCAGCCATGCTCGTCTCTGTGCTTCCAAAATGGCGAAACGACACGGCGCCGGCCTTGGCGCGCACGGGAAGTCGTATGCGTTCCATGTGTGAAAACCGGGCAGAAATCATTCTGATTTGGCATTTGTAATTTAGTGACGGGTTTGCGAGATTCCATTTTGAATGGAATCTGGATGTTCCCACTGATGTTCAAATTTTGGGCTGGTATAAACGCTGCAAACATATGCTTGAATGGAAATCGGATTATGAGACAGGCGTGCCGGAACTTGACGCGCAGCACAAAGTCTTGTTCGACAATGTCAACCAGGTTGGAAAACTCCTGGAGAAGCCGGAGATTGAGCGGTCGGAAGCGGACCGACTGCTCGTCTTTCTGGAGAATTATGCCGGGCAACATTTCGATGGCGAAGAGACCTGCATGGAGCGTTTCCGCTGCCCGGCCCACGCGAGAAACAAGATGGAGCATGAAATGTTTCTGCATGTTTTGAGAATTGCCAGGAATGAATTCGAGGCTGCAACCCTGCCGAGGAAGGTGCTGGAGCGATTGCATGAGAGCATGGTCTGGTGGCTCAATGACCACATTCTCAAGGTGGACGTCCAGTTGAAGGGTTGCGTGGGAAAGACGGCGGGTAATGGCAAAACAACGTCTGGCACCACGAACTGACATCTGAACAACGGGCGAATGCGCCTGTTGTTAAAAAGTCAGCCCGGCCATGATTGGCCGGGCTGCTTTCTTCAAGGTGTCGTTAAATCAGCGACCAACCCACAGCACATCGAGATTGCCGGGACCGCCGCGTCCGCCGAAGCCGCGCCGTTGACCGCCTGCTGGTGCGTTTGTCGGCGTCGCTGGCGGGGCATTTGTGGCGGCAACCGCTTGGGGCGCGCGTTCGGTGCAGACCACGATGATCTGGTTGTTCTTGGTGTCAAGCGACAGGGTTTTGCAGCCTTGCTTGGTTTGCACGGTTTGTTCCACCGCAAAGCTCGTGGGGCTGCTTTCCTTGATGACGGTCAGCGTGCCGTCGCCCTGCGAGCTGAACGCCTCCATGGTGTTGGGATTGAATCCGCCGCCGTCCGTGCCATTGCCAATGGGCAGCGTGGCCAGAATTTTTCCATCGTCGGCACTGAGCACGACGCAGACGGCCGGTTCGTGGCACATGGCAAACAGGATATGGTTTTTGGCGTCCAATCCCAAGCCGCCGGGTCCGCCGCCTTTTTCCTGTAAACTATAGGTCGCAGTGACTTTCATGGTCTTGACGTCCACGACCGCGATGCTGTCCTTGTCTTCAAGGTCCACATACAAATGTCCCTGTCCGTCGCTTTGTGCCTGCTCCGGTGAGCCGCCCAAATCCAGCGTGCCCGTGACGGATCCGTCCTTGGGATCAATCGCCGTGACGTTGGGCGATTGATGGCTGAAAATGAGAACCCGGTCCGTCAGGGGTTCCAGCAGGATGCCGTCGGGCCGACCCTGCACGTCAATGTCCTTGATTTTTTCCATCGTCTGCGTGTCAAACATTCCAATCTTGCCGGCGCTGCTGAAGCCGTGATGCGTGGCGGTGTCAACGGCCACGCCATGGCCGCCGATGTTCGTGATGGCGCCGATGTATTTATGGCTGTCCAGGTCGAAGACATAAGTGTTTCCGCCGCGCGGCACATAAACGCGCCGGCCGTCGTTGTCGGCATAGACGTAATCAATGCCGCCGTTGCCCATGAGCTGGGCGGTGTCGAGCACCTTGTAAGGGGCGTCGGTTTGGGCGGGGAGATTGACGGCCAGCAGGCCGATTCCCGCCACGGACAGTATTCTTGATAGAGTGTTCATAGGTTAAGTTGAATGTTGTGTTCACCGTGTTATTGCATTTCCCGCACCCCGGTTCAATGGCTTTTTGAATTATGACAAAGAATTAATTTGCGGGCTTTGAGGTCGGCTCCCTTCGCGCAGGCGGAATGCCACGGAACGGAAAATCCGACGTTTTTCCTGGCCATGACGCATCCGCCGGAACGTGCGGCAAAATGACAAAATTGTCATGCGCCGTTCATGCAGCGTTCATTCCGATGCTGTTCAATAACGCGGTTTGGATTTTGAAAGCCAGCAAATCGCACTTGAATAATAACGGCCATGAAAATTAAAATGATTGCATGTTCCACGCTCGCTGCCAGCCTGCTGGCCGGTTGCGTTTCTGAAAAAGACCGGCCGTAGTGAATCGCCCCACAAATCAGCCGCCGCCACTTTTCCGTTTCAACCTTCCAACATTTCAGCGATTCTCAAATCATGCGCATTCTGGTGGTCGAAGATGAAAAAAAGACGGCGTCATTTGTCCGCAAGGCGCTCCAGGCGGAGGGCTTTGCCGTGGACGTGATGGCGAATGGCGAGGACGGCCTGCTTGCCGCCGCCGGCACGCCATTCGACGCCATCATCCTCGACATCATGCTGCCGGGGTGCGACGGCTTGAGCGTGCTGCGACGGTTGCGCGGACAAAAAAACACCACGCCCGTGCTGCTGCTCTCCGCGCGCGGCGAAGTCAACGAACGCGTCGAAGGGCTGAATCTGGGCGCGGACGATTATCTGCCCAAGCCGTTTGAACTCGCCGAGCTTGTCGCCCGCGTCCGCGCGCTCACCCGGCGCGGCGGCGAAAACCGGCCCGTCGTCCTCCGCGTGGCGGATTTGACGCTCGACACCGTGACCCGCCGGGCGCGGCGCGGCGGCGCGGAAATCGAACTGACCGCGCGCGAATACCGCCTGCTCGAATTCCTCATGCGGTCGGCGGACCGGCTTTGCGGGCGCATGATGATTTTGGAAAAGGTCTGGGACTACGATTTTGATCCCGGCACAAACCTCGTGGATGTTTATGTCCGCCGCCTGCGCGAAAAAATTGACGCGAATTTTGAACCCAAGCTCCTGCACACCGTTCGCGGCAGCGGCTATGTGTTGAAGGAGACGCCATGACCATCCGCGCACGCCTGACTTTGTGGTATGCCGGCATTTTGATTTTGTCGCTGGTCGTCATCGGCATTGGAACCTACCGGGAAATTGACGAGCAAATGCGCCACGGTCATCGGCGCGCGCCGACGGGACGCGCCATTTCCGAAACCAGCGAGATGGTCCTGCAAGTCGGGCTGCCGGCGGTTGTTCTGGGGTTGCTCGGCGGCTGGTGGCTGACCCGCCGGTCGCTGGCGCCGGTCAAAAAGCTGACCGCCGCCGCCACCCAAATCCACGAGCGCAACCTGCGCGACCCGTTGCCGCGCACCCGCAACGGCGACGAACTGGACCAGCTTACGAAGGTTTTCAACGACTCGCTGGCGCGGCTCGACGATTCGTTCAAGCGCATCCACGAATTCACCCTTCACGCCTCGCACGAACTCAAAACGCCGCTCACCGTCTTGTGCGGCGAGGCGGAAATCGCGTCGCGCGACGAATCACTCCCGCCCGCCGAGCGCGAACGCGCCGCCAGCCAGTTGGACGAATTGCGCCGCCTCGCGCGCATCGTGGACGGCCTCACGCTGCTGGCCAAGGCCGATGCCGGACAGGTCGCGCTGAAACTGGAGCCGCTCCGTTTCGACGAACTGGTCCACGAAGCCTTTGCCGACGCGCAAATCCTCGCCGAGCCTTACGGCGTTCAGGTGGAACTCGCGGGCTGCGACGAGGTTTCCGTGCGCGGCGACCGTCACCGCCTGCGCCAGTTGCTGCTCAATCTCACGGACAATGCCCTCAAATACAACCAGCCGCGGGGCGGGGTGATCATGAGCCTGCTGCGATCCGGCGACACGGCCCAATTCACCATCGCCAACACCGGCGCCGGAATTCCGCCGGAAATCCTGCCGCGCGTCTTTGACCGTTTTTTTCGCGGCAACCCGGCGCACGAGAACACAATCGAAGGCTGCGGCCTCGGCTTGAGCATTGCGAAATGGATCGTCTCCGCGCACCATGGAACCATCCGGGCCGAATCCATGCCGTCCAAACTCACAACCTTTACCGTCCGCCTGCCGCTCGACACCGCGGCCAAGCCCGCATGAAAATCTGGCCGCACATTTTCGGAATCGTCCTGCTCGCGGGCTGCGCGCATTACCAGCCACAGCCGCTCTCGCCGGAGAAAACGGTGGCGCAACTGGAGTCGCGCCGGCTCGACGACGTCGGCCTGAAAAAATTCCTCGAACAAAACCTCGACCGCGAACTGAAGTCCTGGCCGGAGACAAACTGGGATCTGCCGGAACTCACGCTGGTTGCGTTTTATTACCATCCGAGCCTCGAAGTCGCCCGCGCGCAATGGCTCGTCGCGCAGGCGGGCTTGAAGACGGCGGGCGCACGGCCGAATCCCTCCGTGTCGGCCGCGCCCGGCTACGACACGCAAATCCCCGGCAATTTCAGTCCGTGGCTGGTGCCGGTGACGTTTGATTTGCCGATTGAAACCGCCGGCAAACGCGGCAAACGCATCGCCGAGGCGGAAGCCGTCTCCGAATCCGCGCGCTGGAATTTTGTCTCCGCCGCCTGGCAGATCCGCAGCGGCGTCCGCGCCCGCCTGCTGGACATGGAAATCGCCGGCCGCCGCGCCGCCCTGCTGCAACAAGAGTTTGCCGGGCAGACAGAAATTGTGCGATTGCTGCAGCAGCAATTTGCCGCGGGCGAAATTTCCCGGCCCGAACTCACCACCGCACAGATCGCGCTGAACAAGGCGCAGTTGGATTTGAGCGATGCCCAATCGAAGCGGGCCGGGGCGCGCTCGCAGCTGGCGGAGGCGCTCGGCCTGGGCGAAGCCGCCCTGAACGGCGGGAATTTTAATTTTGACTTTTCGCCGCCCGACGCGATGCCGCTGACCTCGGCGGAAGCGCGAGGCGTGGCGCTGCGGTCGCGCGCGGACATTCTCGCCGCGCTCGCCGATTACGCGGCGGCGGAATCTGATTTGCGTTTGGAAATCGCGAAGCAATATCCCGATCTGCATCTCGGCCCCGGCTACGCTTGGAATTCCGGCAACGCGGGCGACAACCAATGGAGCCTGGGCCTGACGCTGGAGCTGCCGGTTCTCGACCAGAACCAGGGGCCGATTGCCGGGGCCGGGGCGCGACGAAAACTGGCCGCCGCAAAATTCATGGAGCTGCAATCGCAGGTCATCGGCGACATTGACCGCGCGGTGGCGGATTTTCGCGTGGCGCGCGAACAGCTGCAGACCGGAAACGAAATGCTCGCCGCCGAGCAGCGGCAGCGGCAGTCCGCCGCAGCGCAGCTTCAGGCGGGCGCGGGCGACCAGCTTGATTCGTTGAACGCGCAACTGGAATTGAGCAACGCGCAGCTTGCGCAACTCGACAACGAGGCCAAATTGCAGGCGGCTTTCGGGGCGCTGGAAGACGCGCTGCAACAGCCGGGCGATTCCATTGCCGCCGTCATCGAAAAAATTTCCGCTGAAAATTCCAATTCTTCCTCCAAATGAACCGCAAACACATCATCGCCATCATTGTCATCCTGCTGGCCGCCGGCGCGGGCATCGTTGCGCTGGTCAAATCGCGCGACGGGGCGTCCGAATCCGGCGGCGATGAGGCGACGCCGACCCTCGTGAGCGTCCAGACCGGCGCGCTCAAACTCGTCACGCTGCATCGGTATGTCCAGGGCTTCGGCACGGTTGAACCCGCGCCTGCCACGGCGGATCAGCCCGCCGCCGGCGCGCCACTGGCCGCGCCGTCCGCCGGCGTCGTGACCCGGGTGAATGTGGTCGCCGGACAGCAGGTGGCCAAAGGCGATGTGCTGGTGGAATTGGATTCCGGCACGACGACGTATGCGCAGGCGGAGCAGGAGCTGGCGCGGCAAAAGGAATTATTCGCGCAGCAAAACACGTCGCAGAAAAACTTGCAGGCCGCCGAGGCGCAACTGGCGTTGCTCCGCGTCACCGCGCCGCTGTCCGGCACGGTCGCGCGCCTCGACGTCAAGCCCGGCCAGGCGGTGGACGTGAGCACGGTCGTCGCGGAGGTGATGGATTTGAGCCGGCTGGCCGTGAGCGCGGGGATTCCGTCGGCGGAGGCAAATGATTTGAAGGCCGGCGAGGAAGCGCGAATCAGCCGAACCGGCTTCCAGCCTGTTAACGGGCAGGATATCCGTTCCACCACGACTTCGCTGTTGTTCGTCAGCCCGGATGTGGACAAGGACAACGGCACGGTTCTGGTGCGCGCGCTGTTGCCGGCGGACAGCGGGTTGCGGCCCGGACAATTTGTCCCGTTGCGCATCGTGACGGCGGTTCACACGAACTGTCTTGCCGCGCCGGCCGAAAGCGTGGTGACGGATGAAAGCGGCAAAAGCGTCATCGCGCTGGTCAAGGGCGACGAGGCGGTGCAAACCCCGGTGCAAACCGGCTTGCGCGAGGACGGCTGGGTTGAAATTGAAGCGCCCGGACTCAAGGCGGGCGATACCGTCGTGACCGTCGGCGCCTACGGCCTGCCGGAGAAAACCAAAATCAGCGTCCAAAATTCCCCGGGCGATGAAGCTGCGTCCACCAATTCCGCCGACGCCAAATGAAGCCTGACGCCATTTCGCCTTTGGGCCGGTTCGCCACGCGGCACGCGCTGTCCATCACGTTCATCGCGGCGGCGCTGTGCCTGGCGGGGATTTTTTGCGCGCTGCGGATGCCGTCGTCGGTGTTTCCGCAGACGAATTTTCCGCGCGTCGTCATCCTCGTGAACAACGGCATCATGCCGGCCGACGAAATGATGGCGACGGTCACGCGCCCGATCGAGGAGGCGATGAAGGACATTCCCGGCGCGCTCACGGTGCGCTCGGCCACCAAGCGCGGCTCGGCGCAGATCAACGTCTTTTTCAACTGGCGCGTGGACATGGTGCAGTCGGAATTGTATGTGCTGGGGCGGCTCTCGCAAATCCGCGGCGACCTGCCGGCGACCGCCTCCACGGAGGTCGAACGCGTGACCTTCTCGGCGTTTCCCATCATCGGCATCAGCCTGACGAGTTCCAATCGCGACATCACCTCGCTTTGGGAGACGGCGAATTATGATTTGAAGCCGCGCTTCCTCCAGATTCCCGGCGTGGCGCGCGTGGAAATCACCGGCGGACGCGAGCCGGAGTTTCACGTCGTGGCGGACCCGCTGAAATTGCAGGCCGCCGGAATCGGCCTGACGGACGTGACCGATGCGCTCACGAAAAACAACCTCTTCGCGCCCGCCGGCATGATGGAGGAAAATTATCATCTTTACCTGACGACGGTGGACGGCCGCGTCCGTTCGGCGGCGGACATTGAAAACCTGGTGATCGCGGCGCATGGCGGCCATCCGGTGCTGGTTCGGGATGTGGCGCGCGTCGCGCGCGCGGCGGAGCCGGCCTTCATGTCCGTCACCGCGCAGGGCCGCGACGCCGTGCTGCTGAACATCCAAAGCCAGGCGGACGGCAGCACGCTTGACATCGCCACCGCGCTGAAAAAG
The DNA here is from genome assembly GCA_964655855.1 of uncultured Bifidobacteriaceae bacterium. Taxonomy (GTDB): domain Bacteria; phylum Verrucomicrobiota; class Verrucomicrobiia; order Limisphaerales; family UBA11358; genus UBA11358. The sequence goes on along the minus strand of CAZZPE010000010.1, from coordinate 33,826 downwards.
GAACTGCAACAGCTCCGGCAGGAATTGCCGCCGGACATCCACCTCGCATTTTTTTACGACCAGTCGCTCTTTGTGCGCGACTCGGTGGGCAGCGTCTGGGACGCGATTCTGTTCGGGCTGATTTTGTCGGTGCTGATTCTTTATTTCTTCCTGAAAAACTGGGGCAGCGTGTGGACGGCCATCGTCACGATCCCGATCACGGTGCTGATCACGCTCGTCGCGATGAAGCTGGCGAACATGAGCTTCAACATGATGACGCTCGGCGGCATCGCGGCGTCCATCGGGCTGGTGATTGACAACGCCATCGTCGTCGTCGAGGCGATGTGCGTGAAAATCGCCGCCGGCCGGCCGCGGCTGGCGGGAATTCAGGAGGCCATCGGCGAAATTTTTTATCCGCTGGTCGGCTCGACGCTGACGCCGGTGGTGGTGTTCATTCCGCTGGCGTTTTTGTCCGGCATCACCGGCGTGTTTTTCCGCGCGCTGGCGCTGACGATGGTGGTGTCGCTGCTCACGTCGCTGGTTTTGGCGCTCACGCTCACGCCGTCGCTGGCCGCGTGGTTTATCCGCGACCGTGAAAAAATGGAGCACGGCCACACGCCGAAAAATCTGGAGGGCGGCTGGCTGTTGTCACGCGTCATCCGGATTTACGAACGCGCGCTGCGTTCGGCGCTGCATTTCCGCTGGCTCACCCTGCTGGCCTGCGGCGCGGTGCTCGCATCATCGGTATTCATTTATCAGGGGCTGGATTCTGATTTCCTGCCCGGATTTGATGAGGGCGGGTTTGTGATTGATTATTGGGCGCCGCCGGGCACGAGCCTGGCCGAAACGGAGCGCCAGCTCGACGCGGTGGAAAAGATTTTGTCCGCGAACCCGGACGTGGAAAGCTATTCGCGGCGGCTCGGCGCGGAAATGGGAATGTTCATCACCGAGCCGTATCGCGGCGACTTCGCGGTCAAGCTCAAGCGCGACCGCAAACATTCGACCGACGAGGTCATCGCCACGCTGCGTCATACTTACAACGAGCAGTTCCCGGCGTTCCGCTGGGAATTTCCCGGCATCCTCACCGACGTAATCGGCGATTTGCAGCTGACGCCCAATCCGGTCGAGATCAAATTGTTTTCGCCCGATCTGAACTGGCTGAAGGAAACCGCGCCGCGCGTGGAGGCCGAAATCAAAAAAATTCCCGGCGTCGTGGACACGTTTGACGGCCTGACCGAAACCGGCCCGTCCATCAACTTTCGCGTGCGCTCCGCCGACGCCGCGCGGTTCGGCTTGAGCGTCCAGGACATTGCCGGGGCCGTGAACACCGCGCAACTCGGCCAGACGGCGTCGTATGTTTTGGAAGGCGACCGCATTGTCAACATCCGCGTTCTCGCCGGGCGGGAAAGCGTGGATCAGCTTGCCACTCTGCGCGAACTGCCTTTGCGGACCGCGAACGGGGCGGTCGTGCGGCTGAATCAGGTTGCCGACGTGAGCGTCGAGCCGAGCGAAGTGGAACTGGTCCGCGACGATTTGCGGCAGGACATCATCGTCTCCGCAGGGCTTGAAGGCCGCGATCTCGGCAGCGCGATGAGGGAAATCCAGGACAAATTGAGCCAGGACAAATCGCTGCCGCCCGGCACGGTTGAATACGGCGGCCTTTACCAGCAGCAGCAGGAATCCTTCCGCAATCTCGTGGTGGTGCTGCTCGCGGCCATTCTGCTCGTGTTCACCGTGCTGCTGGTTGAGTTCCGCTCATTCAACGAGCCGGTGGCGATTGTCTTCGGCGCGATCCTGGCGATGTTTGGAACGGTCGCCGCGTTGTGGCTCACAGGCATCACGCTGAACATCGTTTCCTTCCTCGGCGCGATCATCGGCGTCGGCATCGTCGCCAAAAACGGGATCCTCATGCTCGACTTCGTGCAGCAACTGGAGTTGGATGGCGTGGAACTGGTCGAGGCGCTGGTGCGCTCCGGCCACCGGCGTCTGCGGCCGGTGCTGATGACCTCGCTCGCCGCCGCGCTGGGCATGTTGCCGCTGGCGTGGGGCATCGGCTCGGGCGCGGAGATGCTGCGTCCGCTGGCCGTCGCGGTGATCGGCGCGCTGTGCATTTCCGTGCTGCTGTCGCTCGTTGCAACCCCGGTGGCCTACTACATTCTTCGGTCGGCGAAAAAATCCACTTTCAGTCCGGGGGTTGCGGAAAAAATCAACTGATCCGACCCGCTCCGGGCACCGCGAACAACCGCCTCTTTATTGAGGAGGTATTAATCCGGATCGAACGGGCCGGGCTGATCGTGGCGGTGCGGCAATTCCGGGGCTTGGCTTTTTTGAAAAATGCGGCAAAGTCTTCCACCGTCAACCAGCATGAAAAGAATCATTCTAAAAACGCCGGCCATTTTTTATTCCAAGCCATGATCGCCCTTCCCAAAATCTCCGCCGGAATCGTCGCGTTGTGCGCGGCCGTCTCCACGTTTGCCGCCAATCCGCCGCCGCTGCTCAACGAGCCGGTGGACATCAGCGGCGATTTTCATGACTTTTCCAATCTGTATTACCTCGCCGACCGGCTCACGGATTTTGATCCGGCCACGCACGCCGGCAAAATCACCTGCCAGCGTTCCGAGTATTCCACCTCGATGTCGTTCAACCACATGGTCGCCACGCTCAAGCCGGTTGGGCCCAACGAATTTCCCGCCAACGAATACGCCGCCAACCCGTCGCTGCCGTTTTCGATTGAATTTGTCTCGCCCAAAACGTTTCGCATCCGGTTGGCCAGCGGCCCGCAGGTTCATAAAAACACCGAGGAACTGATGCTCGTCGGGCCGGTGCCGCACGATGATTCGTGGAAATATGACAAGGTCGCCGGCGGTTATCGCTACACGAGCGCGTTTGGCTCCGTCACCATTGTGGAAAATCCGTGGCACATCGAAATCCGCGACGCCAGCGGCAGGCTGCTCACGAAAACCGACCACGCGAAGGACAACGCGTCTTCGTTCACGCCGATCCTGCCGTTTTCGTTTGTGCGGCGCGCGTCGGATTACTCCCGCAGCATGGACGCCGTGTTCACGCTCTCGCCGGGCGAGAAGATTTTCGGCTGCGGCGAATCCTTCACGAGCTTCGACAAGCGCGGCCAGAAAATCGTGCTGTGGACGGATGACGCCTGCGGCGTGGAAAGCAAGCTGCTTTACAAGCCGGTGCCGTTTTTCATGAGCAGCCGCGGCTACGGCATGTTCATGCACACCTCCACGCCGATCACCTGCGATTTCGGCGCTTCCTTCGCGGGCGTGAATTCGCTGATGATCGGCGACGACGAGCTGGATCTGTTCGTCTTCCTCGGTTCACCGAAAGATATTTTGGATGAATACACCAAACTCACCGGCAAGTCGCCGATGCCGCCGCTGTGGTCGTTCGGCCTGTGGATGAGCCGCTGCACTTACAACAATGAAAAACAGGTGCGCGACATCGCGGCGACGCTGCGCGCCGACAAGATTCCCTGCGACGTGCTGCACCTGGACACCGGCTGGTTCGAGACGGACTGGCAGTGCGACTACGAATTTTCCACCACGCGCTTCACCGACCCGAAGAAGATGCTGGCGGATTTGAAGGACGAAGGCTTCCGCGTCTCCTGCTGGCAATTGCCGTATTTCGTGCCGAAAAACAAATTGTTCCCCGAGCTGCTTGAAAAAAATCTCGTCATCCGCGACGCGAAGGGCAATCTGCCGACCGAGGATGCCGTGCTGGATTTTTCCAATCCGCAGGCCGTCGAATGGTATCAAGGCAAACTGGCTGGCCTGCTGAACCTCGGCGTCAGCGCCATCAAGGTGGATTTCGGCGAGGCCGCGCCCATCAACGGCATCTGGTCCAATGGCCGCACCGGATTTTACGAACACAACCTTTATCCGCTGCGCTACAATAAGGCCGTTGCCGACATTACGAAGCAGGTCACCGGCGACAACATCATCTGGGCGCGCAGCGCGTGGGCGGGCAGCCAGCGTTATCCGCTGCACTGGGGCGGCGACGCCGAGAGCACGGACGATGGCATGGCGGGCGAACTGCGCGGCGGCCTGTCGTTCGGGCTGTCCGGCTTTTCGTTCTGGAGCCACGATGTCGGCGGCTTCACGGCGAGTTCCGTTGAAACGATGGACCAGGATTTGTTCGCGCGCTGGCTGGCGTTCGGGATGCTGACCTCGCAAAGCCGCTGCCACGGCGACGCGCCGAAGGAGCCGTGGCTTTACGGCACGAACTTCATGGCCAGGTTTCGCGCGATTGACGAGCTGAAATACAGGCTCATGCCCTACGTTTATGCGCAGGCGAAGGACAGTTCCGAACACGGCCTGCCGATGGTGCGCGCGCTGTTCGTGGAATTTCCCGACGATCCCGGCTCGTGGAATGTGGACGACGAATATTTCTACGGCTCCAGCATTTTGGTCGCGCCGCTGATGTGCGAAGGCGAAACGTCGCGCGACGTTTATCTGCCGCCGGGAACGTGGATTGATTATCAGACCGGAAAAGATTACGCCGGTGGCTGGCGGAAAATCGCAGCGGGAGAAATTCCGGAAATCATTCTGGTGCGCGACGGCACGGTCATCCCGCGCATCGCGCTGGCGCAATCCACGGCGCAGATGGACTGGTCCAAAATCGAGCTGGTCGTTTATGCGAAAGACGCTACGACGGCGAAAGGTTCCATTTTCCTGCCGGGTGACAGTGATCTGCACGAACTGAAGCTCGCGAAGACCGCCGGCGCTTTCAAGCTCGCCAGCGATCCGCTCGCCGGGAAAGTTTCCTGGAGCATCCGTCTGAATTTGGAAAACTAAATTGAACTGGCCGGATGCAACCGGCAATCTGTGCTGAAAGCCATTGAGATTCATCGAATGAAAATTCAAGCCTGCCTCCTTGTCACCGCCCTTGCCGCGCTCGTCCATTCACCTGCCGTGGCGCAAACCAACCAATATCCGTTTCAGGACTCCGGCCTGCCGGTCGAAACGCGCGTGGAGGATTTGCTCTCGCGGCTGACGCTGGCGGAGAAAATTTCAATCATCCATGCCGACTCCAAATTCACCACGGCGGCGATTCCGCGTCTGGGAATTCCGCGCCGCTGGATGTCTGACGGCCCGCACGGCGTGCGCGAGGATGTCGGTCCGGACACCTGGCAGCCCGCCGGACACACGGACGATTTTTCAACCGCCATGCCCGCCGGGATTTGTCTGGCGGCGACTTGGAATCCCGACCTCGGCTTCAGCGAAGGTGAAGCCATCGGACAGGAGGCGCGCAAGCGTGGCAAGGACATCATGCTCGGCCCGGGCGTGAACATTTTGCGGACGCCGTTGTGCGGACGCAATTTTGAATATCTCGGCGAAGACCCGTTTCTGGCGGCGCGCATGGTCGTCGGCTACATTCGCGGCGCGCAGTTGCAGGACATTTCCTCGTGCGTGAAACATTTCGCGTTGAACAACCAGGAGTTCGAGCGCAACAGCATCAACGTGGAAGTGGACGACCGCGCGCTGCATGAAATCTACCTGCCCGCATTCAAGGCCGCCGTGCAGGAGGCTGGCGTGTGGTCGGTCATGGGGGCATACAACCAGTTTCGCGGACAGCACTGCTGCGAGAATGATTTGCTGTTGAATAAAATCCTGAAGGACGAATGGGGTTTCAAAGGACTGGTCATGTCCGATTGGGCGGGCGTGCATGACACGCGCGAGGCGGCGCTGAACGGCCTCGACCTCGAAATGGGCACGGAGCGAAAATACGACGATTTTTATCTCGCGCAGCCGTATCTCGACGGTTTGAAGAGCGGCGAGTTTCCGATGGCCGGCCTCGACGACAAGGTCCGGCGCAGTTTGCGGGTGATGATTGCCACCCACGTCCTTGATGCCGATCGCAAGCCGGGTTCGCTCAACACCGCCGCGCACCAGGCCGTCGCGCGCCGCGTGGCGGAGGAGGGGATTGTCCTTCTGAAAAACGAAAACCACACGCTGCCGCTGGACGACACAAAGGTCAAAACCATCGCCGTCATCGGTGAAAATGCGACGCGGCTGCACGCGCACGGCGGCGACAGCTCCGGCATCAAGGCGTTTTACGAAATCACGCCGCTGCAGGGCATCTTGAACCGCGCCGGCAAAAACGTGAATGTTATTTATTCCGAGGGTTATCAGAAAAATGGCGGCGCGGACCTGGCGAAACGCGCCATTGCCGCCGCGAAGGCAGCGGACATGGTGATTTACATCGGCGGCTTGAACCACGACAAGGGCCTGGATTGCGAAGGCGCGGACCGGACCAGCTTGAAAATGCCCTGCGGCCAGGATGAGTTGATCCGAAAAATCGCCGCGGCGAATCCGAGGACGATTGTGGTGCTCGAAGGCACGATGGTGGAGATGGATTCGTGGCTGGACAAAGTTCCGGCGGTGTTGCAGGCGTGGTATCCCGGCATGGAAGGCGGCAACGCGCTTGCGCGCGTTTTGTTCGGCGACGTGAACCCGTCTGGCAAACTGCCGGCGACGTTTCCGAGGCGGCTTGAAGACTCGCCCGCGCACGCGCTGGGCAATTATCCCGGCACGAAAGGCACGGTGACTTACGCGGAGGGACTGCTCGTCGGCTACCGCTGGTTCGACACGAAAAACATCGAGCCGCTTTTCCCGTTCGGCTTCGGCTTGAGCTACACGACGTTCAAATACTCGAATTTGAAACTGGTTGAATCGGACGGCGGCACAAACGGGATAATCGTGACGGCGCAATTTGAAATTAAAAACACCGGCCCGCGCGCCGGGGCGGAAGTCGCGCAGCTCTATGTTCACCCGAAAAATCCCGGCCTGCCGCGCCCCGAAAAGGAATTGAAAGGATTCAAAAAAGTTTTCCTGAAGCCCGGCGAGACGGGAACCGTGTCCATCCCGCTGGACAAAAAGGTGTTTTCCTTTTACGACCCGGAAAGAAAAGGCTGGGTCGCGGAACGGGGCGATTTCAACATCCTGGTCGGCGGATCTTCGCGCGACACCACCCTGCAAGGTGACTACTGCCTTGCCGAAACCGTCCTTGATAAGGATTGAGGCTTGGTGATCATTTCCTGGGAGATTTCAAAGGTTCCGGAAACATTTTCTGACCCCGCCTTTGGAATTGGATTGCGGCCGGCATACAAATGACGGATAATCCACCCGCTGCCGATTTACTCCAGCAAGTTCTGAATCAGGTGTCGTGACCGTTTGACTTGGGTAACAAATTTATGTCTGAAACAATTGCTGCATCATCGTCGCCGAAAAAATGCCGTCGCTGGCTCCGCTGGCTGGCATGGTCCACCGCGGTCCTGCTGGTGCTGCTCGTCGCGGCCTATTTTGTCGCGACCAGCGCCGCCTTCCTGAAATCCGTGATTCTTCCGCGCGTCAGCGGCGCGCTCAACGCGAGCGTCACCGTCAGCGACGCCTCGATTCATCCGTTCAGCGGCATCGTCCTGCGCGATTTGAAGGTGCAGGCCGCCGGCCAGCCGCCGCTCGTCACCGCGCCGGAAGTCCGCGTGAGCTATCACCTGTTTGACATTCTCGGCGGCAACCTGCACGTGGATGAAATCGCGCTGGTTTCGCCGACGATTGAGCTGGTTCAAAATCCCGACGGCAGCGGCAACTTGCAACCGATCTTGAAGGCGTTGCAGGCGAAGCCGGCGGCGGAAAAGAAACCGGCGGCGGCGGGCGCTTCCAAACCGCTGCAAATTGATCTCGGAAAACTGACGTTGAGCAACGCGACCCTCCTGCAAATTAAAAATGCCGCCAACGGCCGCAGCGATGTGGCCGGGCTGACCAACGTCAACGTGACGCTGACTCATCTGAAGAACGGCCAGACGGCGAAGCTCGAACTGTCCGCCGACATCCGGGTTGAGAACAATTCCAACACCAACGCCGGCTCCAACGGCCTGTTGACGGCCTCGCTCAAGGGCAGTTTCAACTGCTCGCTCGATGCGGATTTGAAGCCCGGCTCGGCCGGCGGCAGCCTGGATTTATCCGTGTCGCAGGCTGTTGGCGAGTTCAGCGCCATGGACAAATTCAGCGCCGTGCTGGATTGCGATGTCACGCCGACGGAGATCCGGCAACTGGCGCTGCATTTCCAGCAGGCCGGCGCGCCGCTCGGCGAACTGGCCGTGGCCGGACCGTTTGACGCGAATAAAATGGAAGGCAAGCTGGCCGTGGTGCTGCGCGGCATTGACCGGCGGCTCCTGAATCTGGCCGGCGAAAAGAGCGGCATGGATTTCGGCACCACCACGATTGATTTCACGAATGAAATCGAAATCGCAAAATCCGGCGGCACCATCACCGCCGCGGGCAGGTTCGATGTGAACAAGCTTCAGTTGACCCGCGCCGGGCAGACCACGCCGACGCTGGATTTTTCCGCCGCCTACGACATGGCGTTGGACCGCGCCTCGCAGTCCGCCACGCTGCGCAGCCTGATTTTCACCGGCACGCAAAACGGCGCTCCGCTGTTGAACGCGCAACTGGCCGGTCCGATGAGCCTGGCGTGGGGCGGCGGCACAAACAGCCTGGGCGACGCCGCGATTTCTCTGGCGGTGACGCATTTGAAGCTCGCGGACTGGCAGCCGTTTCTCGGCAATATTTCAAATCCGGCCGGCGGAACGAACGGCATTGATTTCGGCGCCACCGAAATCAATGCCACCAACGAAATCCAACTGGCGAAATCCGGCGCGGCCATCACCGCCGCGGGCAGATTCAATGTGGACAAGCTTCAGTTGACGCGCGCCGGGCAGACCACGCCCGCGCTCGAATTGAGCGCGGCCTACGACGTGACGGTGGATCGCGCCGGGCTGGTCGCCACGGTTCGCAGCCTGAATTTCACCGGCACGCAAAACGGCGCTCTGCTGTTGGACGCGCAACTGGCCAGTCCGATGAGCCTGGCCTGGGGCGGCGGCACGGGCAGTTTGGGCGACGCCGAACTGGACCTGGCGGTCACGGGCTTGAATCTCGCGGATTGGAAGCCGTTTCTGGGCAACGTCGCAACCGCCGGCAGCGTGGGCGTGAAGCTGAAGGTGTTGTCGCATCAGGGCGGCAAACAAATTGGGTTTGATTTAAACACGGACGTGGCGAACCTCGCCGCCCGGATCGGCAGCAACCAGATTTCGCAGGCGGAAATGACTTTGGCGGCGCGCGGCCAGGCGGCGGAGTTCAAACAGATCACGTTGAGCAATTACCAGTTCCAGGTTGCGCTGCAAAAACAGCCGGCGCTGACCGTTTCCGGTTCCGGCAATTACGATCTCGCGACCGGCGACGCGGACGCGCTGGTGAAATTGTCAGCCGAGCCGGCGCGGCTGCTTCAGGCGCTGCCGCAGCCGGGCATGAGCATTTCGTCGGGCGACGTGGAGCTGAACGTCCGCGTTGCGCAAAAACAAAAAATCCAGACGCTCGCCGGCGATTTGACGCTCGCCAATTTCAACGGACAGATTGGAAGCAGCGGATTTTCCGGATGCAGCAGCCGGCTCAAGCTCGACGTGGCGAATTCGCCGGAGCAGATTCAGATCAACCAAATTGCCGGCAGCTTCAGCCAGAACGGAAATTCCGGCGGCAGCTTTGATGTTTCTGGAACTTATAAAATTGCGCAGAAATCCGCCGATTTGAGCGTCAAGATTTCCGGCGTGAACGAAAACGCGCTGCGGCCGTTCCTGGAGCCGTCGCTGGCGGGCAAAAAGCTCGTGTCGGTGGCCGTCAACGGCGTCATTTCCGGCCAATACAATCCGCAGGCCGGTTCCGCCGTGAAGGCGAACGTGCAGGTGACGAACCTCGTCGTGAATGACCCGGAGAAAAAAATCCCGGCGATGCCGCTGGCCGTCGGCTTGCAGGTGGACGCCTCGCTGAACCAGCAGACCGCCGACGTGCGCCAGCTTCAGATCGCGCTGACGCCCACCGCGCTCGCGACCAACCAGCTTCAATTCAGCGGGCAGGTGGATTTTTCAAAGACCAACGCGATTCAGGGCAATCTCAAGCTCGCCGCCAGTTCGCTCGACCTGACCCGGTATTACGATTTGTTCGCGGGCGGAACCAACGCCGCCGCGAAGACCGCCGCCGCCGCGCCTGTGCCCGCCAACGCCGGCCAGGAGCCGCCGGCGGTCAGCCTGCCGTTGCGGAATTTCACGGTGTCGGCGGTGATTGGAAAGCTTTATTTGCACGAGGTGGCCATTTCCAATTTAGTGACGACGACGAAGATTGACGGCGGCCACATCGTGTTGAAGCCGTGCCAGCTTGTGCTCAACGGCGCGCCGGTCAGCGCGACGGCGGACGTGGATTTGGGCGTGCCGGGTTACAAATACAGCGTCAGCTTCAACGCCCAGGGCGTCCCGCTGGCGCCGCTGGTGGACACGTTTGAACCGTTGCGCGCCGGGCAGATGGGCGGTGCGCTGACCGCCGTCGCGCAAATCAGCGGCGCGGGCATTACCGGCGCGAGTCTCCAGAAAAATCTGGCCGGGACATTTAATCTGGGCATGACGAACCTGAACCTGTCGGTCCTCAACGTCCACAGCACCATCCTCAAATCCGTCATCAACGTCGTGGCCACGATTCCCGAACTGCTGAGCAATCCGGCCAGCGCGATTGCCTCGCTGTTTGGCGGCACGGGCGGGCATGGCGGTCTGATGGACCAGTTGCAGCAGGCGCCGATCGAGGTCATTTCCGTGCAGGCCAAGGCGGGAGGCGGGCAGGTTGATTTGCAGTCGTCCACCGTGCAAAGCTCCGCGTTTGAGGCGGACGCCACCGGCGCTGTCACGCTGGATCCGGTGCTGACCAATTCCGCCATCAACATCCCCGTCACCGTTTCCTTGAGCCAGGCGATTGCCAAACAATTGAATGTGACTTCCACCACGGCGTCCGACAGCGCCACTTATGTGCCGCTGCCGCAGTTTTTGACGCTGACCGGCACCATCGGAAATCCGAAGGCGAACATTGACAAGCTGGCGCTGGCGGGCGTTGTGGTCCATTCCGTCGGCGGAAGCCTGCTGAATCCGTCGAACAACAACAATTCATCGCCCGTCGGAAATTTGCTGAACCAGTTCTTGCAACACAGATAGCGAAGCGGGGTGGCGGAAGCATTTGGACGCTGCATTATTCCGACGGAATGAAGCTACAGCAGGGGGCAATCTGGATTTCATTCGCCGCAAGCCGGGTCCCGGCGGCAAATTTCCGCCACAGCCACCCAGCAACCACGGAATTGCGCGCTTCCACCAGCGCTGCGGCTTCCTTGTCCCGCATTTCCGGCAGCGTGGCGACAAACCCGTCCAAATCCGGTGTTGCTTCGGCCTCGTTTTCAGCGTCAGGAGCTGATGCGGCGGCTTCCAGTTCGTCTGCGGGGAATGCCGGCGACGGCCGCGGAGCGAGAACGCTCACGAGGAAGAAGAATTGTTTGTCCGGCGACCAGTTCAGGCCGGACCGGATGTCTTCCGGCAAATCGCGTTTCAAGGATTCGATGTCGAAGCTGATTTTTCCGGGAGGCACGGCCTGATTGATTTCCACCCAATAGCCTTGCTCAAAATCATCCACGGGCGTCGCCTGCAAAAGGTCGCCGACCTGTTGGGAAATCTGCGGCCAGTCCAGCGGCCGGCCACCCGACTCCGCGAGCAATTCATCCACGAATTGCGCGGCGACGATTCTTTTGAAATCAATCTCGACCGGGTTTGCCCCGTCCGGAATCAAACGGCACCACGCTTCAAACCGCTTTTGCGCCTGCTCCGTGTCGCCGCCGTAAGCGATCGCGCTCACACAGGAATCCCAGGTTTGCAAACGTTCCACCAACTGGCCGCCACGCCCGGAGACCGGGCGGACTTGGGATTGGGTGATGCCGGCGGTGAAGAGGTATCCGTTCATGGCTAACTCGTTTTGTTTGCCTGAAAATGAAGCAGTCACATTTCCGGCGCAAGCCGCAAAATCATGCCGATGTCCGGTCGGGAACGGCCGGCGACATTTTCTTTGCATGGATTTTGTCCATTCTCTAGCATCAGTCCATCTATGCCATTTGATTCACTTCCCGCCGGCTCCAAGGCAACCCGGTTTCTGTTCGCCGGGTTGTTTGCAGCGTGTCTCAGCTTGCGCGCCGCCGATCTGTCACCATCCATTGCCGCCACCAACGCCGCCGCCGCCGGTGTCGGTTCCGGCGTCATTGAAAATTCGGTGGTGAAAATTTTCTCCACGGTGCGCTATCCCGATCCTTACCAGCCGTGGACAAAACAGTCGCCGGAAGACATCACCGGCAGTGGCGTGGTGATCGAAGGCAAACGCATCCTGACCAACGCCCACGTCGTCAATTACGCCAGCCAGGTGCAAATCCAGGCGAATCAGGCCGGCGATAAAATCTCGGCCACGGTGGAGGCCATCGCTCCGGGCATTGATCTGGCCGTGCTCAAGCTGGACGATGAAAAGTTCTTCGACACGCATCCGCCGCTGGCGCGGGCCAAGACATTGCCGGGCATCAAGGATGTGGTGCTGGCCTACGGATTTCCGGAAGGCGGCAGCAGCCTTTCGATCACCAAGGGAATCGTCTCCCGCGTGGAATTCACGCCGTATAATCCCCCGGTTCACGGCCTGCGCATCCAGATTGACGCGGCCATCAACCCCGGCAACAGCGGCGGTCCGGCGGTGGTGGGGGACAAGATGATCGGGCTGACGTTCAGCCATCTGGTCAACGCCGAGAATATCGGCTACATCATTCCCAGCGAGGAGATAGACCTGTTTCTTCAGGACATCGCTGACGGTCATTATGACGGCAAGCCGGCGATGCATGACGACCTGCAGACGCTGGAAAATCCGGCCTTGCGCTCGTTTCTCAAACTCGACTCCTCCGTCCACGGCATGGTGGTTCACAAGCCCTACAAGAATGATCCGGCTGATCCGCTGAAGGAGTGGGACGTCATCAGCAGGATTGGCGACACGACGGTGGATGACCAGGGCATGATCAAGCTGGGCGACGACCTGCGGGTGCGCTTCCAATATCAGATCCAGCACATCGCCACCAACGGCGCCGTGCCGATGACGATTGTCCGCGCCGGCAAGGAGTTGAGGATCAATCTGCCGGTCTCGGCGGATTATCCGCAACTGATTCCCGGATTAAACGGCTCCTATCCCTCGTATTTCATCTTCGGGCCACTGGTATTTTCCGCCGCGACACAGGAATACCTGGGCGGTTTTTTGCAAACAAGATATGCCGCCACCGTCATGGCCGGTTTCAGCGCCAACGGCAATCCGCTAATCACGCGCGTGTCGGACCAGCCTGCGTTTCCGGGCGAGGGTTTGGTGGTCATCTCCTCGCCATTTTTCCCGCACAAGCTGGCCCAGGGTTATTCAAGTCCCCGGGCAGAGGTGGTGAAAACGGTCAATGGCATCCCGGTCAAAAACCTCAATCATCTCGTGGAAATTTTGCGCGATGCGAAGGGCGAATTCATCACCATCGAATGCTGCAGCCGTTATGGCGAAACGATGGTTTTCCCGCGGTTGGAGATGCTCGCCGCCACCGATGAAATTCTGACCGACAACGGCGTTCGCTCGCAGGGTTCACCGGATACGCTGGCGATTTGGAACGCCAAGCCGTCCAAATAAATGTCCGAACTGCGATTCCGAGCAGTTCGATGATTTACCCCGCGTTCCCGGACCGGTTCATCAACTGGATTTTGAATTCGGTCAGATGATTGTCGTAGTAGTCCACGGCTTTTTGAGTGGTGGTGACGCTGGAATCGAAGTTCACGAGCGTGACGAGCGTGCTATAGGTGACGGTGTCGTGCAGCGGCACCACGGCGCGGATGCCGCCGGCCGGCCCCAGGCGGGAATAGCAGTCCTGCTCGTGAATTTGCTTCACCACGACGACGCGGTAGCCGAGTTTGGACAGGAACATCAGGTAGGAATTCGTGGTGATGATGGCCCCCACCATCATCGGGACGGCCATGCCAAGATTGTCGAACACGGCCTTGAGCGGCTTGAACTGGTCGCGCAACAGGATGCGCTCAAACCGTTGCTGCTCGGTTTCACTGGCCGGCGGCTCATGGACGAGCGTTGCGGTGGCTGATTTTTTGGTCATAAAATTTTTGATCGGAAACAATCCCTTGAACCGGCTCGCTGGGCGGGAACAGGGGCATTATCGCTGAAAATGGCGTGAAAGTCCATGACTCATTTCCGGGCGCCAACGCCTCCCCGTTTGCCGCGCCTTCGCATCACCGTGTCGAAAATCCTTCCGCGCGCTTGAGCATTTTCGCGTTTTCGCGTATTCCTCCGCCATGCTCATTGTTCACGTTCATGTTCATGTCAAACCCGATTGCGTGGAGGCGTTCAAACAGGCGACGCGGCTCAACGCCCGCTGCAGCCGCCTCGAACCAGGCGTTCTGCGTTTTGACGTCCTGCAGCAACAGGACGACCCGACGCGGTTCGTGCTGGTGGAAATTTATCGCGACGCCGATGCCGCCGCCGCGCACAAGGCAACGGGGCATTATCCCGTCTGGCGCGATGCCGTCGCTCCGATGATGGCCGAACCGCGCCGGGGCGTGAGGCTTGACAATGTGCCTCCAACGACCAATTCCGGCGAATGACCATGCGATTTGAATTTGCAACCGCGGTGAAAATCATTTTCGGCGCGGGCACCCTGCGCGAAACGGAAGCCGCGGCGAGAGCGTTTGGCCGGCGCGCGCTGGTCGTGACCGGACGCGACGCGACGCGCGCCGGGCCGTTGCTGGCAATCCTTCAAGAAGCCGGAGTGAGCGCAACGGTATTTTCCGTTGCGGGCGAACCGGAGCTTTCCACGATTGAACAAGGCACCGCGCTGGCGAAAAAGGAAAGTTGCGAACTGGTCATCGGCTTCGGAGGCGGCAGTGCGCTGGACGCGGCCAAGGCCATCGCCGCGATGCTGGCGAACGACGGCGGATTGCTTGATTACGTCGAAATCATCGGGCGCGGCAAGGCGCTCACAAAACCGTCCGCGCCGTTCATTGCCATTCCCACGACGGCCGGCACCGGCTCGGAAGTCACGCGCAACGCCGTGCTGTCATCGCCGGAGCATAAATTAAAGGTCAGCCTCCGCAGTCCGCTGATGCTCGCGCGCGTGGCGATTGTTGATCCCGAACTCACCCGCGATTTGCCGCCCGCGCCGACGGCCAGCACCGGGCTGGACGCGCTCACGCAATTGATTGAGCCGTTCGTCTGTTCGCGCGCCAATCCGATGACCGACGGTTTGTGCGTCGAGGGCATCTGCCGCGCCGGGCGCTCGCTGCGCGTGGCGTTTGCCGACGGCAAAAATAATTCTGCGCGCGAGGACATGGCTGCGGCCAGTCTGTTCGGCGGGCTGGCGCTGGCGAATGCCGGACTCGGCGCAGTTCACGGGTTTGCCGGGCCGATTGGCGGAAGTTTTCCCGCGCCGCACGGCGCGATTTGCGCAGCGCTGCTGCCGCACGTCATGGCCGCGAACCTCCGCGCGCTCCGGCAACGCGCGCCGGAAAGCGCGGCGTTGTCCCGCTACTCCGAGGTGGCGCGGCTGTTGACCGGCGATACCGGCGCGACCGCAGACGACGGAGTGGACTGGATTTGCAAGCTGGTTTCCGATTTGCAAATTCCGCGCCTCGGCAAATACGGCATCTGCGAAGAACACGTCGCGGATTTGGCGGCGAAGGCCGCCAACGCCAGCAGCATGAAGGCAAACCCCGTCGCGCTGACGCCGGATGAACTGGCGGAAATGCTGCGGCGGGCGTTGTGAACCGGACATGAAAACGATCTGGCAAAACGCATCAGCCGTCGCGCAGGCGGAAATCATCGCGCGCAGCTTGAAGCATTGGACCGGACGCGAACTGCTGCCGGGCGATTTACTGCCGGCGGATTTTTCGGAAAAATTATTTCACGCGCCGTTCGCCGTCGTCTCGCACGGCACGGAGGCGGACCCGGTTTTGAATTACGGCAACGCCGCCGCGCTCGCGCTCTGGGAAATGTCGTGGGAAGAGCTGACGCGCACGCCGTCGCGGCTCACCGCCGAGGCGCCCAATCGCGAGGAACGCGCCAGATTGCTGGAAGCCGTGACGGCGCGCGGATTCATTGACGACTATTCCGGCGTGCGGATTTCCAAAAGCGGACGGCGTTTCCGCATCCGCCTGGCGACGGTGTGGAATTTGCTGACGGAAAAGGGCGAACCTTGCGGCCAGGCGGCGATGTTCGACCGCTGGGAATTTATTTGAGCAATCCGGCCCCTGCGGGCGCTCAATTTCCGTGTCCGTGGCAATGTCCGCCGCAGCAACCGCCGCCGCCATTGCTTCTGCAGGACGGTTCGCGGCCACCGCCGGCGCTGGCTGCGGCAAACGTGGAAAATTTCTTGGACAGTTTCCTTGAGCCGCAATGCGGGCATTCCGTGCCCTTCCAGTCGCTGGAGCGGACGAGGATTTCGCTGTCGCTCCCGCACTTTTCGCAATGAAATTCGTAAATCGGCATGAAGGGAAAATAACCGGCGCGGGGAAAAGCTCAAGTTCGGTGTTCGGATTTCGCCTTTTCTTTCAACGGCCAGCATTTAGTCTGTCGGCATGGCACATTTGCAAAAGGCGATTGACGAGGCGGTCGCGACGTTTCGCGGATTGACGGCCCTGGAGAAGCCGCTGGATCGCGCGGCGAAAATGGTTCTGGCCTGCCTGACTTCCGGCCACAAGCTGCTCGTCTGCGGCAACGGCGGCAGCGCGTCGGACGCCACGCATTTCGCCACGGAATTCCTCTGCCGCTTTTGTGACGACCGCCGGCCGTATCCGGCCATCTCGCTCACGGCCAACGGCGAGTTCATGACCGCCGTCTGCAACGATTACAGCGCCGACGAAATTTTCGCGCGGCAGGTTCGGGGTCTCGGCGCGAAGGGCGACGTGCTCGTCGCGTTCACGACCAGCGGCAAATCCAAAAACGTCCTGCGCGCGCTGGAAGAGGCGAAACGCAGCGGCGTCAAAAGCATCTGCTTCCTCGGCCGCGACGGCGGCTTCACGAAGGGCGTGGCGACGGTTGATCTGCTGGTGGCCGGCGGCAACACGGCGCGAATCCAGGAGGCACAAAAATTGCTTTACCACGTCCTGTGCGAAATGGTGGACGAAAAGCTGCCGAAGGCGTGAATTGAAATCCGGGCAGGCCGGGCTGCAGCGGCGATTGGGCGAAATGGGGCGAAAAACCGGATGGCCAGGCTCCTTGTTAAAGGATGCTCATCACCCGGCCAATGATCAGCACCATGATGAAGCTCCAAAAAATGAGAGACAAGGCGGCGCAGACAATCCCGCAAATCCAGTAAGGCCTCGCGGCATTCCAGAAACTCCGTTCCGCGACGCGCGCCTGTCCGCCAACCCTCAAAGCTGCCATCCCGAACCCAAAGCCGATTATTGGCAAGGCGGCCAGCAGCCCGTAGACAAAGCACAGCCTTGAGTTTTTGAGCATCTTGATTTTGGCTTCGGCGTTGGTCATTTGGGTGCGGGTTTTTCCGTCAAAGACGCGACGGAGGTGGCGTTGGTTTGCGAAAGATTCAGCCGCTTGATCTGCTGCTGCTCCAGCAATTTCACCTCGCGGTGCAGATGAAACAGCGCGCCGCTTTCCGCCGTGACCAGAATCAGCATGATGGACAGCAGCATGATGAAAATAACGGTCGCGAAGCCGCGCTCTCCCGCGTGCGCGGCATCCGGCGTGCCGGCGGCGCGTTTGAAATTGTCCGGTTGAACTTTCATGGTTTCATTTGCGCCGCCTCGAACGTGAACAGCAGCGGCAGTTGCGCCTCCTTGCGGCGCGGGAGCACTTCCAGCTCCCAGCGCCACGCGGTGACGGAGCCGCGCGTGTCCGGCTTCATTTCCGATGTTTTAACTTTCGCCAGCAGCAGCTCCTGATAATCCGAGGTGGAAACCTGCCGGCGGACTTCGCCGGACTCGAAGCGGTAGGAAACGGACTTCGCGCCCTCGGGAATCCGCGCCAGCTCGCCGGTCGCGGTGGTTTCGACGGTGATTATTCCCGTCGCGGCGCGCACGTCCGCGCGCCAGCGTTCGCCCGTGTGCAGGGCCGAGGTGATGTCGTCCGTCGTGTAAATCAGCGCCTGCGTGTGGTCCCAGCAAAAGTAAAACACCGTCGTCGCGCCGCCGAGCAGGATGACGAAGATGGAAAGATAGACCAGGCACTCCAGCAGAAACATTCCCGATGTGCCCCGCGTGCGTGAAATGGTTTGTGGCAGTTTCATTTGACGGTTATTTCGCGGACGGCCTCGCCGACGCCCTGGCGTTTGTCGGGCGTCCATTCCAGGCGCAGGTGGTTTCCGGTTTTGGTCAGTTGAAAATGCCCCGGCGGCAGCTTGGCGGCGGCGTTGGCGCGGACCGTGTAACTTTGCGCGCCGTCAGGAAAAGCTTTCCAGGCGCCGGCGGCGAGAATTTCCATTTCGCCGTCCACGATTTCGTTGGCGACGCCACGCTGATACTCGATTTTCAGGACCTGCCGTTCGTGCGCGAAGGAAAAGCCCAGCGGCACAATCGCCAGCGAGAGAATTGCCATGGCGACCACCGCGTCCACCATCAGGAATCCGCGCCGGGAGCGGGGACCTTTGCCAAACGGTTGTGACAGTTTTGTTTTCATTCAGACGCCAGCATTCCTTTCAGCATCATGACCAACACGCCGAACATTCCGATTGCAATCAGCGCGACCACCAGGCCGTTCAAAACGACCAGCCCGCTGGTGAGGACGTGGGTGGCGGTTTCCTCCTGCTGAAAAGCCTTGGCGTCGAGCGCCTCGTGCCAGCCGCGCAGCGCGTTCAGGAATCCGCCGTGCGCGTGCGTGGCGTTCGTCAGCCGCCAGTGGAATTCGCCGGTGTCGTCGAAGGCGCGGACGGCGTCATCCAGCCTGACCCCTTTTTCGAGCGCGGCGATGACGCGGCGGGCGCGGCGGCGGCAGATTTCGTTGGCGGTGGATTCGCCCGCCAGCCGGACGGCCTCGGCTTCCGGCACGCCGCCGTCCAGCAGCACGGCGAGCATGGCGGAGAAGGTTCGTTGCAGCTTCTTTTGTTTCCACGGAATGCGCCAGGTGATCCAGTCCACGACCGGAACACTGCGGAATTGGAACCAACGAACCAGTCCCGGCCCGCCGATGTAAGTCACCGCCACGGACACCAGCGCCAAAAAAACGAGCGTTTCAAAACCGACCAGAACGTGGGAATCATTGAGGGCAAAGACAAACAGGGTAATTGGCCACAACCGGATGTCCATGCCGGCGGCCACCGCCTTGAATTCGGGGACGACAAACACCGACAACAGGGAAATGAGACAGCAGGCGATTGGTGCGAATATCAGCAGGATGGCCACCATGTAATGTGCCGTGCTGCGGAGGGTGTCCGGCGCGATGCGCAACACTTCCCGGCAGGCGGACAGGACGCGTTTCAGGTCGCCGAGCTTTTCGCCGGCGCGGAGGATGGCGGTGATTTGCGGCGGCAGGAAGCCCGGGACCTTTTCGAGCGCCTCGCCTAGCCTGTCCCCGCCTTCGATGTGTGCGGCCACCATGTAAAAATGGACGCCGATGGCGCGGTCGTGATTTTCCGCGGCGGCAAGAATGGCCTGTTCCACCGGCTGTCCGCGTTGCAGGACGGTTTCCAGCAGGTCGAGAAAAAACAGGGCGCGGTCGCGCCGGTGCATCGGCAGCGAAAGCAGAAAATGCATCAGCACCGAAAACGCGCCGCCCGGCAGCAGGATGAACACTGCATACCAAAACAGGACGATTAAAAACTGGAAAAAACCATTCATGCGGTCTGTATAATTGTCAGTTGCCACTCATGTTGTTTAGCATGGCAATGAGCGGCAAAAACATGCTGATGACCAAGGATGCCTGCGACAGCACGACCGCTCCGAGAAACAGCGAGGCAATCGGCAGCACCGAATACAGCGCGATCTCGGTGCGATAGATGGCGCGCGAGTGGTAGATTTCCGCCGCGCGATTGAACCCGGCGGTCAGGTCTTCGCCCGCGCTGGCCACCACCCAGACAAACAGGGGCGGGATCAGCCGGTTGCCGGTGGCCACCTCGGAAAATTTCGCGGTTCCGGCGGCAAGTTTTTTCCGCCACTGCTGCAAATCGGCGGTGGCGGCGGTGCTGGTTTCAAGCTGTTCCACCAGGCCGATGGCGTCCGGCAGGTTGACGCCGTTTTTCAGAAGCAGCGCCAGCGAAGCCGCGACGCGCGAAACGGTGGCTTCCTTGAATGCCGGCAGCCGCCAGAGATATTTTCCGCGCAGGCCCGGCACAAAAACAACCGACGCCACGAGCAAAAATAAAATGCCGAGCACCACCGGAAACACCCAGATGGCTTGCAGGGTGTCGAATGCAAAAAGCGTGGCTGCCGGCATGCGAATGCCCATGCCGCCAAAGACGCCCAACATGCTCGGCCCGATGACATGCGTCCAGACAAACGCCAGCAGGGTCGAAATCAAAAACGCGACGAACATCACAATGAGCGGGTAGGTCATCATGCTTTTGAGCCGCGTCCAGACGTCGTTCTGGCGCTGGAAATAATCCGCCAGCATCGTCAGCGCTCCAGGCAGGTCGCCGCTTTTGACGCCGACCAGAATCATGCGCTTGTAAAGCTCCGGCAACTGGCGGGTTTTCAGCGCGTCGGCCATCGGCACGCCGTTGGCGAGGTCGGTTTCGAGTGCCTGCAGTTCGTCGCGCAACTGGCCGCGGCGCATATCCTGGCAGAGCCGGCGCAGCGCGCCTTCCAGTGGGATGCCGTCGCGCAGCATCGCCGCGAGCTGCTGGTTGAAGAAGGCAAATTCGTCGTATTTCATATTCCGAAAACCCGTTTAAATTCCGTCTCGTTCGTCACGCCCTGTTTCACCAGCAAACGCGCCGAGGCTTCAAGCGTTTGCAGGGGCGCGATTGCCGACAATTCCCGCCGCCGGATCTGGTCGCGCATGGTTTCATCCACGCGCAGCCATTCGACGAGCGGCACGCGGCCGCAATAGCCGGTGCGCAGACAGCTTTCGCACCCGCTGCCGTCGCACGCGGCGCAAACCTTGCGGATGAGCCGCTGGTTCAAAACCAGTTCCACCGCGCTGGCCACGGCGGAATGGTCGGCGCACATGGCGAGCAACCGCTCGAAAACACCCTTGCACGAACCGGCGTGCAGCGTGGAAATCACGAGATGGCCGGTCAGCCCGGCGCGGACGGCGAGCTGCGCGGTGGCTTCGTCGCGGATTTCGCCGATGATGAGCACCTGCGGGTCCTGCCGGAGCAGATGCCGCGCGGCGCGGGCAAAATCAAGGCCGATGGCCTCGTTGACCTCGGTCTGCATCGTGCCGGAAACGACCTGTTCCACCGGGTCTTCGACGGTGATGATGTGGCGTCCGCCGAGTTCGGCGAGGTGGCGCAGGCAGGCGTAAATCGTCGTGGTCTTGCCGCTGCCTGCCGGACCGGTGAGCAGCAGCAGCCCGGTGGTCTGGCGGAGAAATTTTTCCAGTTCGGCATTCGCGGCAGCGGGCAAACCCAGTTCGCCGAGCGTCTTCGCGGTTTCGGAATTGAACAGCCGCAGCACGATTTTCTCGCCGGTGACGGTCGGGTAGGTGGCGACGCGGATGTCGTTTTTGCTTTTCAGTTCGTCATGGGAAATGCGGCCGTCCTGCGGCAGTGTTTCCTGATACGTCTTCAGCCGCGCGAGAAATTTGATCCTGCCGAAAACCCGGTCCGCAATTTCGGCGGGCAGCTCGCGTCCGGGTGTGATGATGCCATCGAGCCGGAAGCCGACCTCGGCGGATTTGCCGCGCATCTGGAGATGGATGTCGCTCGCGCCGGCGCGTTCGGCGAGCCGGACGAGATTCTCCAGCACTTCCGGCGCGGAAGCGGTGGAAGCTTTTTCGTCAGCGGTCTGGATTTTTTGCGCCGGCATAAATCAATTTTTTAATTTGCCTCGGTCAGCAGATAGCCCATGCCATCGGTGTTGAGCATGAGCTTGTGCAGCCCGGTGTCCAGGCGTGCGAGCTGCGCGTGAAACTGCCGCTGTTGTTTCGTGATGGCAAGCGATGCGGTCTGGAGCGGATGAAGCTGGACGCAGACAAACACCAGCGCCACGGCCAGCGCGAGACTGCACGCCCACGCGAGGCGCGGCCGCCCGGCGTATTGCGGCGTGAATTCCCGGCGTTCGCGGGGCAACTGCATACGGACGCGCGCCGGAAAATCGTTCCAATACTCCTCCGGGCGCTCCGGCACGCGGACGCTTTTCAGTTTTGATTCCAGTTCAAAGTCGTTCATGGTTTGTGGGGCGCGTCGGTGACAACGTGCGGTTCATCGTCTTCAAGCGGCGCTCGCGGCGCGGCGCGGCCTGCGGTCAAAAGCTGTTTTAATTTTCTTTTCGCGGCGAACACGCGCCACGAGACGGTGGTTTCCGAGCAGCCCAAAACCTGCGCGGCCTCGGCGTGGTTTAATCCGTCGTGGATTGTCAGCACGATGGCGGCGCGCTGCTTGGCGGGCAGTTTCAGCAGTGCGGACTGAATTTCGTTTGCCTGGTCGCCTGGCAAATCGCCCCCGCCGGTGTGCCACTCGGAGATTTCCCCGGCGGCCCGGGTGTGAAGCTGGAAGCGCCTTGCCTCGCTTTGACGCCAGTTGAGGCAGGTGTTGACGGCGATGCGGTAAAGCCAGGTGGAAAATCTCGACGCGCCGCGAAATTCGCCGATCCGCTCGTAGGCGCGGATGAAGGTTTCCTGCGCGAGATCCTCGGCGTCCGCGAGCGAGCCGGTCATCCGATATGTCAGCGAGTGGACCATGTGTTGATGATTGCGTATCAGCGCCTCAAAAGCCGCCGGGTCGCCATTTTGGCTTTGCAACACCAGTTCTGCGTCGGCGTCGGCCATGAGGCTTTCTTTTACCCCATCTGACAAACGCCGGAGCGGAATCCTTTGAATTAATTTTTCGCCAAAGCCGGAAGGGATCGAATCAACACGCCCTCCCTCAAAATGGGGCAGGGCAATGGCTTTCATGGCGTGTTGATCGCAAATCAGAAATAATCGGGTTCGCTGCCGGATTTCCATTTGATGTTGCAGCCGATGCTGGCCTTCTGATCCGGCGAAACGGGCCTGCCCGCAAGCACGGCGTCGAGCGCGGCGCGCAAATCCTTGCCGGTCACGGGAAGGCCATTGCCGGGCCGGCTGTCGTCGAACTGGCCGCGATAAACAAGCCTCCGGTCTCTGTCGAACAGGAAAATGTCCGGTGTGCAGGCGGCGCGGTAGGCTTTGGCGACGGCCTGCGTCTCGTCGTAAAGATACGGGAAAAGGTAGCCGGCGGATTTCGCCTCGTCCTTCATTCTGGCCGGGCTGTCGGCGGGATATTCCACCGCGTCGTTCGAGTTGATGCCGACGATGGCAGCGCCGCGCGGCAAATAATCGCGGGCGAGTTGCGCAAGCCCGGCGCGGATGTGGACGACGTAGGGACAATGGTTGCACATGAAAATCACGAGCAGCGCGGGCGCAGCTTTAAAATCGGCGAGAGAGACAATTTGTCCGCTGGTGTCCGGCAGTTTAAAATCGGGTGCCGCCGTGCCGAGCGGCAGCATGGTGGAAGGAGTCAGTGCCATGCTGGAAATGTGGCGTGGCGCGGAAAATTTCGCAAGCGGCTAAATGAATGACGAATGACTAAACCATAATGACTAAAAAATGCTCAAATGTTTAAATGTCGAATTGGGAATTAGGAATTCGTCATTCTCTAGTCATTCGGATTTAGAAATTAGTCATTTTCCGGCATCGGGCGGCAGTTTGAAATTGTTTTCCGCCGCAAATACGGTTTTCATGAACCGAGCGTCTTGAAAAATATTGTTTATTTCGATCTGGAGACCCAGAAATCCGCCGAGGAAGTCGGCGGCTGGAGCCACATTTCCAAAATGGGCATGAGCGTCGGCGTGACGTTCGGCACCGCGCGCGGCGAATACACCATTTACGGCGAGAAGCAGGTGAACGACCTCATCACGGATTTGCAGCGCGCCGATCTGGTGGTCGGCTTCAACAATCTGCGGTTCGATTACGAGGTGCTGCACGGCTACACGTCGTTCGATTTGCGCCAGTTGCCGACGCTCGACATGATGGTGGAATTGCAAAACACGCTAAACCACCGGCTCTCGCTCGACTCGCTGGCGACGGCGACCTTCGGCGTGGAAAAAACGGCGGAAGGCCTGCAGGCGATCCGCTGGTTCAAGGAAGGCAGACTGGCGGAAATCGCGGAGTATTGCTGCTACGACGTGAAGATCACCAAGCTCGTCCACGAATACGGCCGGCAGCACCGGCAGCTGCATTACGCCAACCGCTTCGGCAAAAAAATGACCGTGCCGGTGAGCTGGTGAATCATTCTCCGATGATTTTCACCAGCACGCGCTTGCGGCGGCGGCCGTCGAATTCGCCGTAGAAAATCTGCTCCCACGGGCCGAAATCCAGTTTGCCCTTCGTGATGGCCACGACGACTTCGCGGCCCATGATTTGCCGCTTCATGTGCGCGTCGGCGTTGTCCTCGCCGGTGCGGTTGTGTTGATATTGCGAAGTCGGCTCGTGCGGCGCGAGTTTTTCCAGCCATGCCTCGTAATCGTGGAGCAGGCCGCTCTCGGCGTCGTTGATGAAAACGGAGGCGGTGATGTGCATGGCGTTGACGAGGCAAAGCCCCTCCTGCACGCCGCTTTTGCGCACAAGCGCCTCCACCGTGCCGGTGATGTTGACAAACCCGCGCCGGCCCGGCACCTCAAACCAAAGCTGCTCCGTGAGCGATTTCATGCGACCATCAAACCAAATCCGCCGCCAGCCGCAATGGGAAATAACGGGAAATAAAAAAGCGGTGGTCAACGACCGCCGCTTTCAAGGGGTCAAAAGGCGTCAGACCGCGTCAGCGATGAGGTCGCCCACTTCGCGTGTGCCGTGGCCCATTTTGCCGGCGGCGAGTGATTTGATCTTGGTGTCGATGATTTTTACGACGGCGGCTTCGATGGCCGCGCCGGCTTTCGCTTCACCGAGAAAATCCAGCATCATGCCCGCCGCGTTGATGGCGGCAATGGGGTTGATGACGTTCAGGCCGGTGTATTTCGGCGCGCTGCCGCCCATCGGCTCGAACATCGAGGTGCCTTCGGGATTAATGTTGCCGCCCGCCGCGACGCCGAGGCCGCCCTGAATCATTGCCGCGATGTCGGTGATGATGTCGCCGAACATGTTGTCGGTGACGATGACGTCGAACCATTCGGGATTTTTCACAAGCCACATGCAGGTTGCGTCCACGTGCGCGTAGTCCTGCTTGACCGTGGAATATTTCGGGGCGAGCTCGTTGAAGGCGCGCCACCAGAGATCGAAGGCGTAGGTCAGCACGTTGGTCTTGCCGCAGAGCGTGAGCTGCGCGGTCTTGCCGGCCTTGACGTCCTCCGGCTTGAGGCCCTTCCACGGTTTGCCAGCGCGCTGTTTCTTCGCGAGTTCAAACGCGTATTTCAGGCAGCGCTCCACGCCGCGACGGGTGTTGACGGATTCTTGGATGGCGACTTCGTGCGGCGTGTTCTTGTATTGAAAGCCGCCCGCGCCGGCGTAAAGCCCCTCGGTGTTCTCACGGATGACGGTGAAATTGACGTGCTCCGGCCCCTTGTCCTTGAGCGGGCAATCCTGCGCGCGGTAAAGTTTCACGGGACGGAGATTGATGTATTGATCCAGCTCGAAGCGGAGGCGGAGCAGGATGCCCTTTTCCAGAATGCCGGGCTTGACCTTCGGATGGCCGACCGCGCCGAGGAAAATCGCCTTGAACTTGCGCAACTCGTCCACCGCGCCATCCGGCAGCACTTCGCCGGTTTTCAGGTAGCGTTCGCCGCCGAAATCATATTTGTGCCAGTTGATATTGAAGCCGAATTTTTTGGCCGCCACGTTGGCGACCTTGACGCCCTCCGCCGCGACTTCCGGGCCGGTGCCGTCGCCGCCGATCAATGCAATGTCGTAAGTTTTCATGTTATTTTCCATCATTCATCAAAACAAGAGGTGGCAAGATAGCATTTTATCGTGTGGTGACAATTGAATTTTGCATTCGCGTTGAATCCGCTTGCCCCCGATGACGGCAGCCGTTTCAATAGCAAAAACGTGCGAATCAGAACCAAACGAGTTATTGCCGTTCTGCTGATCGGCTTGTTGCTGATTGCGGGTGCCGGTGCGTGGCTGTTTTTCCGAAACGCGCTGCCTGTCGGCGGCGGCGCAGCGGGCCCGGCAGTCGGTCATGATTTGTTTTCGTCAACGTGGACGGGCAGGCAGGTTTTGTTTGTCGGCTTGGGTGACAGCGTGACGGCGGGATTCGGCGCGCGCAAAGGCTATTCGTATTTTGACCGGCTGGCGAAGAACCCGGCGGATGAATTCCCGGAGATGAACGGCATCTGCTTGGCATCTGTTTTTCCGAAATTTCAATCTTTGAACCTTTCAGTTTCGGGCAGCACATCGTCCGAAGTTCCCTCCCGACAGCTCAACTCCCTGCCCACAAATGCGCCGGATGTCTTGGGGATCGTGGTCATGACGACGGGCGGAAATGACATTATCCACAATTATGGCCACACGCCGTCGCGCGAGGAAGCCATGTATGGCGCGAGTCTGGACGAGGCAAAACCTTGGGTGGAAAATTTTCGGCGGCGGATGGATTCCACGCTGGAGCAAATCAACAGCCGCTTTCCCGGCGGCTGCGAAATTTTTCTGGCGGACATCTTTGACCCGACGGATGGATTGGGCGACGCCGACCGCGCCGGCCTGCCCGTGTGGAAGGATTCAATGCAGGTTCTCGCCGCCTACAATGCAGTCATTCGCCATGCAGCCGATACGCATCCGAATGTTCATGTCGTGGATGTTCACGCCGCATTTCTCGGCCACGGAATTCATTGCACGCAATTCTGGCAGGCCTATTTTGACTGGCGCGATCCGCATTATTGGTATTACACCAATCTCGAAGATCCGAATGAACGCGGCTACGATGTGATCCGGCGATTATTTCTGCTTGAAATCGCAAAGGATAAGAGCCGCCTAAATTGACAATGCCGCTGCCTTACAAAGTCGCGTCGCTGCTCTACTGCTTCAACGAGCAGGATGAGGCCTTGTTACTGGAACGGACGCAGGAGCCGAACCGCGGATTCTGGAGCCCGTGCGGCGGCAAATTGGAGATGGGCATCGGCGAGTCGCCCCACATTTGCGGATGCCGTGAGGCGGGCGAGGAGCTCGGCATCAAGATCCAGCCGCCGGATTTGCATTTGACCGGGCTGGTCAGCGAGCACGGCTACCAGGGCCAGACGCACTGGCTGATGTTTTTGTTCGAGGTGAAGGTGAAATTGAAATCGCTGCCGCCGGTCCATGCCGAGGGACGGTTTCAATTTTTCCCGCGCGGGGCGATTCCCGGACTGAAAATTCCGCGGACCGACCGCGAGCAGATCTGGCCGTGGTTCTGGAAATACCGCGGCGGTTTTTTCGCGGCGCACTGCCACTGCCATTCGGACGGGCGCAATGACTGGACGCTGGAGGAAATCCTGGCAAAATGACTGCGCGCAGTTGAATGGTTGCGGACAATATTTTACAGGACGATTGTATGAACCTTGCCAACGACAGCTACATCATCCTGATCGGCACCAAGAACTTCACGGAGCGTTATTACCGTGACAAGACAGGATGGCTGAAAGTGTCGTCGCGCGGCCGGACGTTTCGCATGACGGCCGAGCAAGTGCTGAATCATGTTCTGCCTGCCATTGCCGGGATTAAACGGAATGTGACAATTAAAGTGGAGCATAGCGACCTGACCGACTGATTTGGCTGGCGCAAACTCGAAACAACCACAAATCGCAAATGGATGTCGAACCGATCATTGACCTGCACAGCGACGACTTTTTCATGGGCGAGGCGCTGCGCCAGGCCGTGAAGGCGGGCGAGGCGGACGAGGTGCCCGTCGGCGCGGTCATCGTGCGCGAGGGCAAAATCATCGCGCGGGCGTTCAACCAGGTCGAGACGCTCAAGGACGCCACCGCGCACGCCGAGATGCTCGCCCTCACGCAGGCGGAAAATGCCGCCGGTGACTGGCGGTTGACGGATTGCACACTTTATGTGACGAAGGAACCGTGTCCGATGTGCGCCGGGGCCGTCGTCCACACGCGGCTGGCGCGGGTGGTTTTTGGCGCGGCCGATCCCAAAGGTGGCGCTGCGGGAAGCGCGCTGAACCTGCTGCAATTCCCGACGCTGAATCATCGCTGCGAAATCACCGGTGGCGTGCGGGAGGTGGAATGCCGGGCGCTGCTGCGGAATTTTTTCGCGAAGCAGCGGCGTGCGGGAAAGAAAAATGAGGAGTCTTGACCGTTTTAAGTGGTGCCCACGACAGGACTTGAACCTGTATGATTTTACTCACTAGAACCTGAATCTAGCGCGTCTGCCAATTCCGCCACGTGGGCACAACGTCTCGCAGGCATTTTAATACGCGGTGCCGCGCGTGCGGGCAAGTCAAATCACGCGCCTCTTTCAGCGCGTTGAAGGAAAGCGAACGCTTGCCGGCGCGCTCAAGGCGGCGTCGCGACACCCCAATGGTTGTCGAGCAGGTGAATGTTGCTGGCATTGGTGATGGTGTTCCGGTCTCCGGCGCTCTGGAAGGTGCAGTGGGCAACGGTCACATCGGTGATTTTTATTTTATTATCGAAACCTTCGATGAAAATGGGCTGCTTGGTGAGCTTGGCAAAGGTGCAGTCGCGGATGTCAATGTTTCCCATTTCAGGCGTGTAAGCCCCTTCCAGCGCGCCGGCACTGGAGTAACGCAGCGTCATGTGGATGCCAAATTTGGCCGTCTGAACCTGACAGTTGCGGATGAAGACATTTTTGACGTAGCCGCCGCGGGCCGGGTTGGTCTTGAAACGAAATGCGTAGTCCAGGTCCGGGCTGTCGAAGGTGCAATCCTCCGCAAAAACATTTTCAATGCCTCCCGCCGTTTCGCTGCCCGCCGAAACACCGCCGTGGCCGGCCTTGAACTGGCAGTTTTGGATGACCAGATTGCGGCTGGGAATGTTGACGCGATGGCCGTCGCGGTCGCGGCCGGATTTGATGGCGATGCAATCATCGCCGTCGCTGAAGCTGCAATCCTTGATGAGCACGTCGGTGCAGGAATCCGGGTCGCAACCGTCGGTGTTCGGGCCGGTGGCCTCCACGGTGACGCCGCGCACGGTGACGTTCGTGCAATACAGCGGCGAGATGACCCACATGGGCGAGCCGATAATCGTCACGCCGTCAATCAGGACGTTCCGGCAGCGCGTGGGCTGGATGAAATACGGCCGCAGGAAATGGCCCGCTCCAAAAATCCGGTTTGTGACGGGCACATCATGGTTGCCCATTGCGACAAGCTTGGAGCTGTCGCTCCCGCTCCTCCACGAGTGCCAGACACCGTTCGTGGCCTGCGAATCCAGCGTCCCTTCGCCGGTGATGGCGATGTTTTTCTGACCGAGCGCGTAAATGAGCGGCGAATAATTCATCACCTCGGTGCTTTCGTAGCGCGTGAAGACCACGGGCAGATACGCCGCCACGTTGGTGGTGAACAGGATTGTGGCGTCCTTGACAACGTGGAGATTCACGTTGCTCTGAAGGCGGATCGGGCCGGTCAAAAATTTCCCAGCGGGCACGATGACGCGTCCTCCGCCGGCCTTGTTGCACGCGGCGATGGCATCGGCAAACGCCTTGGTGCAATCCGTCGCACCATCGCCGATGGCGCCATAATTGGTGATGGCAAATTCATGGCTTTGGAAGAATGTCCCCATCGTTCCGCGCCGGTCCGCGCGAAGGCCGTAATTCGTGATGATCAGTTCGCCGCCGGGAAAGGTCGGCGGCACGATGCGTGACAGGATGGCCGGAACTTGCGACCAGGCGCTTGGAGCGGCCGTCCCTGCCGCGGCTGGCGAGGCGACGTTTGAATGGGCATTTGCGCCACCCGGCGCGAGATGCTGTTTCAACCAGGCAACCACCCCGGCCTGCCATGCCGGATCGAATTTATCCCAGTCGAGAATCGCGTGCTGGGCGTTGGTGATGGTCAACAAATCGCAAGACACGCCAGCCGCCCGGAGTTTCGCTGCAAAATCCAGGGTCTGCGGATGGGGCACCGTCTTGTCTGCGCTGCCCTGCACGAGCAGAAACGGCGGCAGCCCCGGCTTGATGTAGGTGATGGGCGAATTCTGTTTCAGCACGGCGCGCACGGTGTCGTCAATATTTGTCGTGGCAAAGCCGAACAGCGATTGCATGGAAATGGTCAGCCCGCCGCGCCGTTCGTTGTCCACCACCAGGTCTGCCGGCGGCGCCAGACCGACCACGGCTTGCACGCGCGCGTCCGCGTCCGCGTCCGTTCCCGCCAACGTTGCCAGGTGTCCGCCCGCCGAGTAGCCAATCAACGCGATGCGTTTCGGATCACCCTTGAATTCCGCCGCGTGTTGCTTGACCCAGCGGATGGCTGTCTGCACGTCGTCGAAACACGCCGGCCAGCGATTCTCCGGGGCCAGCCGGTAATCAATCGAGAACCAGGTGAAGTTCGCCCGGTCCAATGGCTCGAACAGCTCGCTGATGTCGTGCCGTTTGTCGCCGTTCATCCAGCCGCCGCCGTGGATGATGATGGCGACGGGAAATGTTCCGTCACCGTCCGGCACATGCGCGTCGAGCAGCAATTTTTCGCCGCCAGCCTCGCCATACTCAACATCCTTCCGGTTCGGACCGGATTGCAAATCGTAAGTCAGCGTCGGATCCCAGTCATCTGCGCCGCCGAGAACCTTTTCTGCGGTGATCTGCCTCGCTTCAACTGCCGTCAATTGTTTCGTCCATTCCGGCCGGTTGGTCGGACTCGCACCCGCGCCGGTGCTGCGGAATTCCGCATAACGCGCCGTCGCGTGCGCTTCGGGTTTGCCCCAGTCAATCCAACCTTTGGGCTGGACGACGTCGGACATTTCACAGTTCAGGTAAATCGTGCTGGCGTAAATCCGCCACGGCCGGCCGAGAAGGGTCTTGATGCCCGGCTTGTCACCGGTGATTTTGCAGTTTGAAAAGACAAAGCCGAATGTCTGGTTGGATGGCGTCGAGGCCGCAGTCACATAGCCGCTGCCGAGGCAGTTGATGTGGCATTTCTCAAACCACGCCGTCGCCGCGCCAAAGATGAAATCCACATGGCCGCAAATGTAGCATTTTTCAAAATACTGCCGCCCGCGGTTCAGCAAAATCGTGTCCTGCCAGCCGAGAAAACGGCAGCCACGGAACGTCGCACGGTCGCCGTCCACGCGGAGGGCCAGCGCCTGGCCGACCGGCCCGGCGGAATTCTCGAACGTCAGGTTCTCCGCCGTGAAATCGTCCGCGTCAATCGTCGTCGAGGGCGTCTTGAACGTGCCGATGGGCTTGCCCTCGGCGTTGGTGATGCCGGCGTAAAGATTGAACGAGAGAATGGTGTTCGTCGGGTTTTCGCCGACGAGCTTGAAGAAACCCTTTTCGCGCTGGATGTAAATCAGCTCCTTGTAAATGCCCGGCTTGATGTGAATGACGACCGGATTCTCTCGGCTGCCCGACGGCACGGCCATGATGGCCTCCTGCACCGTCTTGAACTGGCCGCTGCCATCCTGCGCGACAAACAGATTCGTCTGCGCTGCCAGCGGTTGACCGCCGAGAACGAGCGCGATTGCCGACAAGCACAAATAAATTTTCGCCGCCGCCCGGCGCGATGGAAGGAAATTGATTTTCACAAATTCAAATGGCGTCGCCGCCCTTCGGCTCCCGGTCCTCGCCCAATTCCAGCTTCAATGCGTGCAGCGACAGGTTGATGTCGCGGATGAACGCCACCAGTGACACAATCAGCGAAACCATGCAGGCGATGAAAATGATGCTGGCGAACCATCCGTTTTGCCACTGCAACAGCGCGGTCACAAACAGCGTGACGACCAGTCCCGCCGCCAGCAGCGCGCTCAACGCCGCCAGCGTGATGCTGAAACGGATCATTTTCGCGCGCCGGTAAATGATGGCGACCTGTGCCTGCACCTGCTCGCGCTCGGCCTCGGTGCGTTTCGACAACTCGGCCTTCAGCAGCCGGGCGCGGTCAATGGCGCGGCCCAGCCGGTTGGTCATGGTGAGCAGGAGCAGCCCGACGCCGGAGATCAAAATGACCGGGCCGATGGCGTCCCGCAATTCGGGAATGATTTGTTCAAGAGAGGTTGGCGGCATAATTTATCAAGCCGCAGGGTAGCTGAAAAATAAGCTGGCGGCAAGAACGGGCGGATAAAAATCGCCGGAACGATTGCTCATTCCGGCGGCTTGCAACAAACAATGAAACAAACAAATACAGTCGGGAAAAATTGCCTTACGTGGACATGATGCTGACGGGATTGCTCCAGCCGCTCTGGCCCGTGCTGCCGCCGATGGCCTGCGCCTGGATCATGTAGGTAGTGCCGGGCGTCAGGTTCGTCAGCACAATGCTGCGCGCCTTTGGAAACGCCCCGGCCAAAATCCACGTCTTGCCATTGTCCGTGCTGAACTGGATTTGATACGACTTGGCATTGGTCACCGGCGAGAGGCGGAGCGCCACCTGCGTGGTGCCGTTGTTTGTCACCGAGAGAATTGTGGGAATGTCCAATGGCGATGACGGCGATTGCGTCGGCACGTTCTGATAACCCGATGATAAGAGCATCGAGAGGCTGTTGAGCGCAAGGCTTTGCACATAGGCTCCGTTCTTTCTGGCTGCATCCAGCAACGCCTCGCGGGCCTCATCGCGCAATGCGGTAAGCTGCGGGTTGCTGTTTTTGCCCATGTTGGTTACTGCCGTTTGAAATGCCGTGAACAAGGCCGTGAAATCGGCAATCTTGACCGGCAGTGCGGGGAACGCTGCATTGCCTGTGAGGCAGATAATGAGCACTTGGATGAATGCTATCAAATCATTGTCTGATAGCCCTGCGAACGCATATGAAACGCGATAACGTGCAATCATAAGTTTCCTATCATTTTAATGTTCTGCAACTTGATGACCCGGCAAGCCGGTTGGACATGCTGTAACAGGTCATGCTCAAGTGGAGGTCAAACCACGAATCATGCCAACCTGAAAAGAATACAATTTATCAAACATCAAAATATAAGATAATGCACACTAAATAGTTGAACAATAATGAGTTGTGATTAATGTCTGAAGATAAAATATTTTTTCAGTCAAACACCGACGGTCCTTCACCCGGTGACAGGAGATGGCTAAGGGCTGGAAATAATTGCCGCCGGGGTGGGATTAAAAACAGGCAAAAATTATCCGGTAATTTGAAAAGTCGGTCAGGGAATCGGCAGGTTCCCTTCGGGAGTCGGTCGGTTCCCTCGTCGAATCGGCAGACTCCCTCGTCGAGTCGGTCGGTTCCCTCGTCAAATCGGCAGACTCCCTCGTCGAGTCGGTCGGTTCGAGCGTCGAATCGGTAGCTTCCCTCGTCGAGTCGGTCGGTTCGAGCGTCGAATCGGTAGCTTCCTTCATCGAGTCGGTCGGTTCGGCGAGGCATTTTGGGGCTGATTATGCGGAATTGCTGGGGTTTTGCGATAAAGTGAAATTTAACCCTTGGCCGGAGCCGCCAACCGCCAACCGGGGAGGTTTTCGAGGACAATCCAGATTGGCCAGATAGGCGAAAATTGCCGCCCTGGCGTTGGCGGAAATTGGCGTTTGGCCGTCGCAGAGTGACGTGGTGACAATAGCCCGGCCATTCATGGCTGGGCTATTTTCGACGGGATGTAGGAGACGACGTGAGGAGTCTCATTCTGAAAAATCCGCAATCCGCATTTGCCAATCCAAAATGAAATGAGTCTCGTTACCTCGACTCCTACAAATGCCGCAGGGGCAACGGGGCGCGGAGCGCAGCGCACGAGGCGCTGGCGATGACGGAAATCTGATGCCGGCG
>CAZZPE010000009.1:0-72079 GCA_964655855.1 uncultured Bifidobacteriaceae bacterium | reverse complement strand
GCAGGAAGCGCGGGTCGGGATGGATTTCGAGCTTCACCCATTTGGGCAGGCCGGCAGCGACGGCGAGGCGCGCGAGGCGGACGGCTTCCTCGGCATTCATCGCGCCGCTGGTGTTGGGCAGCAGCAGATATTTCTTCGGGTCAATGAATTCAAGGATGTTGGCGAACGGGTCGCGCTGGCCGGACAAATCGGCACGGCGCAGGGCGACGGTGACCATTTCCGCGCCGCTGGCGGCGAGCGCGTCGCGCATGGCTTCCGGCGACGAGAACTTGCCCGTGCCGAGAATCAGGCGCGACCGGAAGGTTCTGCCCGCGATAACCAGTGGTTTATTGTCAAACGACATTCCAGACAATTTAGGAAAAAATCCGCCATTGTCGAGGCGGGAAGAATTTCGAGAAAAAGAATCAAGGCAAACTATTTGTGCCGCCATGCCGACGGAGCAATTCTCCAATGTCGTGGTCGGCAAAAGATTTTGTGTAGGATAAAGGCGTCTGGCCTTGATTGTTCACGGCATTGACATCGGCCCCTTTGGCCAGCAGTAATTCCACCACATCCTTGTGGCCATAGGTCGTCGCCAAGTGCAATGGCGTCGAGCCGTCGGTGTCCCTGACATTGACGTCAGCTCCTTTGGCCAGAAGAAACTCCACCACTTCCTTGTGACTCGGTATGCCCTTGTAGCTCGGGGTATCCTTGAAACCATAAGCAGCCGCCGTATGTAGAGGCGTTTGTCCGCGTTTATCCTTGGCGTTGAGATCTGCGCCGTTGGCCAGCAGCAATTCAGCCACGTTTGTATTCGCCGCTTTGTATAATGGTGTTTCCCCGTTGAAATCCCTGGCGTTGACATCGGCATGATTAGCCAGCAGCAATTTCGCCGCATCCATGTATCCAGCTTCCGCCGCTATATGTAATGGTGTCTCTTGGGCCCAGCCGATCGCGTTCGCATCTGCTTTGTTGGTCAACAGCAATTCGACCAAATCCTTGCCGCCTCCATATAACGCCATATGCAAAGGCGTATCGCCGCTGCTGGCTCTGACATTGACCTCGGCTTTATTGGCCAGCAACAATTGCACGATGGGCTTTTGGTCATAAAGTGCTGCGAAAAACAACGGAGTGGCACCGTTGGTGTCTCTGCTATCAACCAAATCAGGATTGGCTTTGAGCAGCGCCTTGACCTTTTCCAAGTCGCCAGCCTTGGCAGCGTCATGAATTTCGCCGCAGAAGGCGAGGCCACCCCAAACCAACGCGACCAGCGTAACCACGGCAAGCTTCGGGTTCATGTCTTGGGAATAGCCCCTTTGCGGGGAATTGGCAAGCGCGGTTTGTAGCAGCCGACGTAAGTCGGCTCCATCTAAAAAAGTGAGCGGACTCACGTCCGCTGCTACGTTGCCGAGGAGCCGCTACGGCTCCATTTCCCTGCCGATTACCGGCAGGGTGTTTTTGACTTCATCGGGGATTTTCAGCGGACGTCCGGTTTTGGCGTTCACAAACACCCAGTCGGTTTCCGCACGAGCGACGGCCGTTTCATCGGCGGCGCGGATGATTTTATATTTCCGCAGCGAGCGCACCTTTTGGAAGTTCACCACCCAGGTCATCACCGTGAGGGTTTCGCCGGCAAACGCCGGGGCGAGATATTCGATGAAGTGTGTCCGCACCACCCAGCTTGCGCCTGCCGCCGTGGTCGCCGCCATGCAGCCGCTGGCCTGTGCGTGGCGGATGGCGGCGTCCTGCAGCCATTGGATGTAGGCGACGTTGTTGACGTGGCCGTTCTGGTCCACCACGCCGTCGGTCACTTTGATGTCGAACTGGTAAACAGGGTTCATGACGTGATTCAAAAGGCCGGGCTGTTCCAGATGACAATTCAAACCGGGAAGGGCGAATTAAAGGAACGGCTGGCCGGCTTCCGAATCACGGCTTGGGATAGCGCGTTTGCGGGCGATTGGCAAGCGCATCTGGCGCGGACGGCGTTTTGAATTTCAATCGTTTTGACGGCTCCCGCCGGCTGGTGGAATTTTTCTACGCTGCGCAAATAGCGACAGTTTTACGGCGGCGGCGATGGTTGGAAATTATATTTTCACCATTTTTCCAAGCAAAACAGGTCGTTTTATGAATCTGTCCGCACTTGGCATCGGCTTTGCTTAAGCCATCACAACGGGGACGCGGACTGGCATGAGCCAGTGTGCGGCCCGATTACACAAAAACATATGAAGAAAATTGAAGCGATCATCAAACCATTCAAACTGGAAGAGGTGAAGGACGCCCTCAACGAAATCGGCATCGAAGGCATGACCGTGAGTGAGGTCAAGGGGTTTGGCCGCCAGAAGGGCCACACCGAAATTTACCGGGGCAGCGAATACACCGTGGATTTCCTGCCGAAGATAAAAGTCGAACTTGTCGTGACGGACGTTCAGGCCGAAGCGGCGGTGGGAGCCATCGTGAAATCCGCCAAGACCGGCAAGATCGGCGACGGCAAGGTGTTTCTCTCCAATGTGGAACAGGCCGTGCGCATCCGCACCGAGGAGAAAGGCGATTCCGCCGTTTAACAACCCAACAACTTGAACCTCATACAAATCATAACCATGAAACGAATTCTTTTAACAGTCGCTTTGATTGCAACCGCCGCGTTCGGCGTCTTATCGCTGCGCGCGCAGGACACAAACACGGTGGCGGCGACCAACGCCGTTGCCGCGGCCGCACCGGCCGCCGCATCCACAAACCTGCCGGCGCCAACGCTTGACCAACGCGTTGCCTCGCTGGAGGCCTACATCGCCAACACCGACCCTGCAGCCGGACTCAAGGACACCAACGGCACACAGATCGTCGCCAACACGCCGGTCATCGGTGTTGCCGGTCCCGGCCACAACGCCTGGATGATGACCTCCACGGCGCTGGTATTGTTCATGACACTGCCCGGCCTCGCGCTGTTCTACGGCGGCCTCGTTCGCAAGAAGAACGTGCTCTCCGTGCTGGCGCAATGTTTCCTCATCACCGGTCTGGTCACCATCCTGTGGTATATCTGCGGATTCAGTATGGCGTTCGGACCCGGCACCGGGAAGCTGGGGCCGTTCTTCGGCGACCTGGGAACGTATGCGTTCTTCAAGGGCGTGACCGGCGCGTCGGGAGGCGTTTCGACGCCGTGGGTTTCATTGGACGTGTTTGCGATGTTCCAATTGACCTTCGCCATCATCACCCCGGCGCTGATCCTTGGCGCCATCGCCGAGCGCATGAAATTCAAGGCCGTCCTGGTGTTCATGACACTCTGGATGTTCATTGTGTATTTCCCGCTGGCGCACATGGTCTGGAGCAGCACGGGCTTCATGAGCGGCGCGGCCAACGCGGCGAACGCGGGCATCAAGGCGATTGACTTCGCGGGTGGCACGGTGGTGCACATGTCCTCTGGATGGTCGGCGCTGGTGCTCTGTTTGATCCTCGGCAAACGCCGCGGCTTGGGCAAGGAGAACATGTCGCCGCACAGCCTGGTGATCACCTATATCGGCACGGCGATGCTGTGGGTCGGCTGGTATGGTTTCAACGCGGGCAGCGAAGTCGGCTCTGACGGCACGGCTGGCAACGCGTTTACAACCACCACCCTGGCGACCGCCGTGGCCTCGTTCGTGTGGCCGATGTGGGAATGGCTCACCAAGGGCCGGCCGAGCGTGCTCGGTTTCTGCTCCGGCGCGGTGGCCGGACTGGTTGTGATCACGCCCGCCTGCGGCTGGGTGAATCCCACCGGCTCGGTGCTCATCGGCATCGCCGCCGGCACGATCCCCTGGTTCATGTGCTACAAGGTCAAGGGCTGGCTCGGCTATGATGACGCGCTGGACACCTTTGGCGTGCATGCCATCGGCGGAACGGTTGGCGCCATCCTGACCGGCGTGCTCTGCGACGCCTCGGTGAACTCGCTGGTGCCGATGCAAACCAACGGTGTGGCGAACCATGTGGCGCAAGTGATCGAACAATTCAAGGCCGTCGGCGTGACGCTGGTCCTGTCCGTGGTCGGCACGATCATCGCGGCCTACATCACGAAGGCGCTGGTTGGCCTGCGCGTGTCCGATGAAGTGGAAGTCCAAGGCCTGGACATCAACGAACACGGCGAAGAGGGTTATATCGGTTAAGCAGTCAAGTTTACGCGCTGCGCCGGTTGCGACGAAAGTCACAGCCGGCGCAGTTTTTTTGCGGTGAAACTGTCCGGGTTCAGCCAATTTGAATTACCAGCGCCGTCGTGTTGTCGCGGCCGGAATTTTTCACCGAGGTTTCCACCAGCCATTGCGCCGGATTGGGCGCCGTCTTTGAAGCCTGGGACTCGCGCAGCAGTTCAACCAGTTGGTTGTCGTAAAGCCCCTCCACCAGGCCGTCGGTGCAAAGCAAGAAAACATCGCCGCGTTCGCAGGCCACCGCGCCGACCTGCGGGTCAACGAACTGGTTGCCGCCGCCAAGCGCCTGTTGCAGGAGGTTTCGGCGCGGATGCGTGCGGGCCTCGCGTTCGTTGATCTGACCGTTGCGAAACAGCCAGCCGACATGCGTGTGGTCCTCGCTCAATTGTTTGATGCCGGCGGCGCGCGTCGGCAAATGATAAATCCGGCTGTCGCCGATGTGGCCGAAATACATCCAGCCCGGCGTGAACCAGCACAGGCTCATCGTGGTTTCCATCCCGTGACATTCCTCATACGAACCGCCGAGATAAACCAGCGCGCGATGGATCTGCGTGAACAGCTCCGTCAGCACGTCGGCAAAACCGGCGTTCAATCCGCTGGCCGACTGCTGGAAGGCGCGCGGCAGCAGGGTCGTGATTTTTTCGGTGGCGATCTGGCTGGCATATTCGCCGGCCTTGGCACCGCCCATGCCATCGCACACGGCAAAGGCGAAGTCGTTTTTCTCCAGCGAAGCCTGGCCAAGTTTTCCGAGCCGGAAAATCTCCCGCGCATCAAACTGGAGGCCGAGAAAGGAATCCTCGTTGTTTTTGCGCACCCTGCCGGTGTCCGAGCAGCCGGACCATTGCAAAATGGCCGGAGTCGCGCTGGCGTGTGGTTTAGGATGATTCATTTCGGGCCGGGCTTGGATTCGGGCAAAATGGTGGCGAATTCAAAATCAATCAAGCAAAAGCGCCCTTCGGATTGTCCGTCGGACTGACGATAGGTCACATTGCGCATGTCGGGATCGTCGTGGCGGACGCCGAATTTCTCCAGTTCGGCGAACAACTCGCGTGTGCGCTCCGCGTCCAGATGCTCGACGCGGCTGCCGCAGTTGGTGGTGACGATGCGGAGTTTATTTTCGTCCGCCTCGAGCAGGCGCGGCACAAACCCGCAGCCGCGCGCCTCGAGATGGCGCAGCACGCGCACCTCGTTGTCGAACCGGTCGCGAGCCTTCGGTCCGTGATAAACCTTGATCACCCTCCCGTCGTAGGTGAGGTTCACGGTTGAGCGCAGCGTGTCTTTGACCTTCAGCATGGAACGAATCCGATTTCTTTCCGGGTTCAAATATCCTCCAAGCCATCCGTCTTGGAAAGCCTCTTCGCAACGGCCTTTGGCGGATTATTTTGCGCACTGCGGCCAAATATCAACAGGCGGCTGCCGGATAGTTGCGCGCGTGAATAAATGTTTGTGGTGGGCAAAACCCTTGCCAGCCGGGGCGAAAAAGCGTTTTTCCAGCGGCGCCCGATAAAATTCTTGTGGTCTGGCATTCAGCCTGCTAAAAGACTTCAACCGCAGGTTCGGCCAAGTGCGATGATGCAATTGCGTCGGATGACCTGTGTTGACATAGACAACAACAACAACATTCACATCCATGGCAAAATACAAATTAGAATACCTCTGGCTTGACGGTTATGAACCCGTCGCCAACATCCGCGGC
This sequence comes from uncultured Bifidobacteriaceae bacterium, assembly GCA_964655855.1. Lineage (GTDB taxonomy): Bacteria > Verrucomicrobiota > Verrucomicrobiia > Limisphaerales > UBA11358 > UBA11358. Next base: position 66,232 of record CAZZPE010000009.1, on the reverse strand, counting down.
AAAACCCAGGTCAAGGAATTTGCAAAATTTCCGAAACTTGAGGATCTTCCCATGTGGGCCTTTGACGGCAGCTCAACGCGCCAGGCCGAAGGCAAAAGCTCGGACTGCATCCTCAAACCCGTCGCGGTTTATCCCGATGCCACCAAGAAAAACGGCGCGATCGTGATGTGCGAGGTGTTGCTGCCCGGCAGCCTCAAGCCGCACCCCAGCAATTCCCGCGCGGGAATTTTTGACGACCCCGGCGCCTGGTTCGGCTTCGAGCAGGAATATTTTCTCTACAAGGACGGCAAGCCTCTCGGCTTCCCGTGCTGCGGCTTCCCCTATCCGCAGGGTGAATACTACACCGGCGTCGGCTACAAGAACGTCGGCGACATCGCCCGCGAAATTGTGGACACGCACCTCGAACTCTGCCTTGAGGCTGGCATCAACCACGAAGGCATCAATGCCGAGGTTGCCAAGGGCCAGTGGGAGTTCCAGATCTTCGGCAAAGGCTCTAAAACTGCCGCCGACCAGATGTGGGTGGCGCGCTATATCCTGATGCGCCTTTGCGAAAAATACGGCGTGGATGTGAACTGGCATTGCAAGCCACTCGGCAAGGATGTGGACTGGAATGGTTCGGGAATGCACACGAACTTCTCCACGGATTGCATCCGCGAAGTCGGCGGCAAGGACTACTTCGAGAAGCTCATGGCCGCGTTTGACAAATACAAGAACGAGCATATCGCCGTCTACGGCCCGGACAATCATCTGCGCCTGACCGGCCTGCACGAAACGCAGTCCATTGACAAGTTCAACTATGGCGTGGCCAACCGCGGCGCATCCCTCCGTGTGTCACAGAAATTCATTGACGACGGGTATCGCGGATATATGGAAGACCGCCGTCCCAATTCCCAGGCTGATCCCTACCGCGTCGCCAGCCGCATCCTCCAGACCATTGCGACCGTGCCGACGCCCAAGAAATCATCCAAGAAGTAATTCTTAAAACCGCAGAGGAGGAATTGGGGGGAACGGCGCGGACGAAAGTTCGCGCCGTTTTGTTTCGGAAATGGATTCCGTCCCGGCGGTGAATGTTGCGGCTCCGGTTGGATTCAGCCGCATTTTTTGATTTAGTCGGGAATTATTCCGTGCTATTTCAGCAGGCAATGGACAATCAACCGGCGACAGATCCTTCCCGCAATCCGCCGTCCCGTCTCTGGCCATGGCTGGGCGTTTTGCTCGTCCTCGCGTTCGTTGGATTCATCCGCATCCGGCTGCTGGACATGCCGTTGGAACGCGACGAGGGCGAATATGCCTACGCCGGGCAGTTGATTCTTCAAGGCGTTCCGCCCTACGAATTGGCCTATAACATGAAATTGCCGGGAACGTATTTCGCCTACGCGCTGGGCATGGCGGTGTTTGGAGAAACCCCTGCTGGAATTCATCTGACGTTGCTGGTGGCCAACGCGCTCTCCACCGTCTTCGTTTTTCTGCTGGCCCGAAAACTTTTCGGAACGACGGCGGGCCTGGTGGCGTGCGCCAGTTATGGCTTCATGTCGGCGAGCGTGCTGGTTTTGGGGACGGCGGCCCATGCCACGCAGTTTGTGGTTTTGTTTGCCGTGCCGGCGACACTGCTGCTGTTGCGGGCGGGCGAGGACAGGCGCGTCAAAACATTGTTTTTCAGCGGGCTGCTTTACGGGCTGGCGTTTCTGATGAAGCAGCAGGGGATTTGTTTCTGCCTGTTCGGGGGATTTGTTGTCGTGGCGCGGGCGCTGCGGAAGAAATCCCTGTTATCATCCGGATTTGTAAAACGAAGTTTTGCCTTTGGCGGAGGAATGCTTCTGCCATTTGCGCTGACGTGTCTGGCCCTCGCTTGGGCCGGCGTTTTTTCCAAATTCTGGTTTTGGACTTTCACCTACGCCCATTCGTATGTGACGGTCATGCCGCTGCCGGAAGGGATGCACCACCTCGCCGCAAATTTGAAGGCCACGTTTCCTGCGGCCCTGGGATTCTGGACGATTTTGATTTTCGGGTTGCCACTCGCCCTTGTGGACAAGGGCATTCGGCGGCAAACCCTCTTTGCGACGGGTTTTGGATTCTTTTCGTTTCTCGGCGTGGCGGTGGGGCTTTATTTCCGCCCGCATTATTTCATCCTCGCGCTGCCCGCCTTTGCCATGCTGCTGGGGGCGTCGGTGGTTTCAATGCGGCGGGCGATGCGTTCCCAAATCATATTCCAAAGCCTTCCAGTGATCCTGTTTGCAATGGCCTTGGCGTGGACTGTTTATTATCAAAGCCACTTTTACTTCAAGTTGCCGGCGGATCGAATTGTCCAGATCATCTACGGTCTGAATCATTTCGAGGAATCTCCACCCGCCGCGCAATATATCCGCGAACATTCCGCGCCCGATGCGCGCATTGCGGTGTTGGGCTCGGAACCGGAGATATATTTTTATGCGCACCGCCGTTCCGCCACGGGCTACATTTACACCTATCCCCTGATGGAGCCGCAGCCATACGCCCTGAAAATGCAACGCGAGATGATTGCGGAAATCGAAGCCAGCCGGCCGGAATACCTGGTGTGGGTTGGAAATGACAATTCATGGTCGGTTCGTCCCACGTCCAACCTCGCGATTATGGAGTGGTTCAAGCAATACTCCGGCGATTTTTACGAAGTCACCGCCATCTCCGGCATCAACAACGACGAAACCCTTTTTTTTCTCCAGGATGATGGTGCCAGAAACTACGACGGTCCTAGCGGACAGTTTCTGACGATTTACAAACGCAAATCCGCGCCGGCCACCGCGCCCGCAAAGGTGGATTAGCCCGCCGGATTTGCCGCCGCATCGCGCATTTCCTTCTCCGTCTTCAACCGCAACTGCCCGCACGCGGCGTCAATGTCCTCGCCTTTTTCCCGGCGCAACGTGGCGGTGGCCTTCTGTTTTTCCAGCGCGCGGAGAAATGCCTCGCAGACTTTTTCCGCCGGGCGTTCCCACGGCAGCCCCTCGACCTTGTTGTAGGGAATCAGGTTCACCTTGGCGAACAGCTTTTTGGCGAGCGCGGCCAGCGGCCCGGCCTGTTCGATGGAATCATTCACACCGGCGATCAAAATATACTCGAACGTGAGCATCCGGCCCTTTTGAATCTGGTATTGCTCGCACGCGGCGACCAGTTCCTTGAGTGGATGTTTGCGGTTGACCGGCATGATCCGGTTGCGGATCGCGTCCGTGGCGCCGTGCAGCGAAATTGCCAGGCGGAATTGCAGCGGTTCGGCGGCCAGGCGGCGGATTTGCGGGGCAAGGCCGCTGGTGGAAATGGTGATCTTGCGCGCACCGATGCCGCCGCCCCACGGAGCATTCAGGATTTTGAGCGCCTTGATTAAGTTGTCATAATTCGCCAGCGGTTCGCCCATGCCCATGACGACGACATTGTCAATCAAACGCGGAGTGCGGAGTGCGGAGTGCGGAGCATCAAGCTTCGGCGTGTCGGTCTTTTCATTCCGCACTTCGCGTTCCGCATTCCGCATTTGTGCGCGTTCCACCGCCAGAACCTGCTCCACAATTTCGTCCGGCGTGAGATTGCGTTTCCAGCCGTTGAGGCCGCTGGCGCAGAATCGGCAGCCGTAGGCGCAGCCCACCTGCGTGGAAATGCAGAGCGTGTGCCGGTCGCTGGCCTCGCCGTAAAGCGCGGGATTGGCCGGAATCAAAACGCTTTCGATGAGCGAGCCGTCGGCGAGTTTCCAGAGGAATTTCTGCGTGGTGTCCTGCGCGCCCTGCTTGCGGACGAGTTCGAGGCAGTGCAGTGAAAATAATTCCCCCAGTTTTTCGCGCAGCGGTTTCGGCAGGTTGGTCATGGCGTCCCAGTTCGCGGCCCGGCGGGCGTAAAGCCATTCGAGCAGTTGCGTGACGCGATAGGCTGGTTGCTTCCAGCTTTTGAACTGCGTCTCCAGTTCCTCGCGTGTCAGGGATTTGATGTCGGTCAGCACCCGGTCAGATTAAACGGCGCGGACGGGGAAACCAAGCGGTTATCGGATCTTGCGGGGGTTTGGGCAACGAATCCACCGGTCATTTTCCATCGTTGCCCGGCGAGATTGAATTTTTCATGTTCTTTTGTGTCCAATCGTGGTTAGCTTTCTGGAGATGAAACTGTCGCTTTTGACCATTTTGCTCGGCGTCGGCGTGGGGCTGCCGCAGGTTTACGGCCTTTTGAAACCCGCAAGGCTGGCCGCCGCCGCGCGCAAATTCCCGCGCAATCTGCCCGCCGGTGTCGTGCTGATGCTTCTGGCCACGGTGTGGTTCGCCTGGAATGTCAACGTCGAGCCGATCGCGGATTTTTCGGCATTCAAGCCCTACATGCTCGGCGCGTTCATCGCGGTGGGAGTTTTGTCCTGCATCTTCGTTCAGGATTTCCTGGCGGTGCGCGGCCTCGCCGTGCTGATGCTGCTGCTGGCGAAGATGATGCTGGACACGGGCCGTCCGCACTTGGGCGAATCGCCCTGGGTGAAGGTCATCCAGATCTGGGCCTATGTGTTTGTGGTCATGGGCATCTGGTTCACCATCACGCCGTGGCGGCTGCGTGACTTGATCAACTGGGCGACGGCATCAGAAAGGCGCACGCGCCTTTTGAGCCTGATCCGTTTGGGATTCGCGGCGTGCATCGTGGACCTTGGCCTGACCGCGTTCCGGGGAATGTGAGGCTGTCATGGCACTAGCCGACATCAGACGGGAATACTCCACCGGCGAATTGCGACGGGCGGATTTGGATGCGAACCCGATGGCGCAATTCAATTCCTGGTTTGCGGTGGCGTCGGCGGGCGGCCGCTGGCGGAAAATCGGTATCGCGCTCTACAAACTCTGGCACGCCATCCTCGGCCATTCCCCGGCGGACGTGAACGCGATGGTGCTGGCGACGGTGGACAAGGCCGGACGGCCTTCGTCGAGAAATGTTTTGCTCAAGGGCGTGGACGGGTGCGGCTTCATTTTTTTCACGAATTTCGACAGCCGCAAGGGGCTGGAGCTGGCGGAAAATCCCAATGCGGCGCTGACGTTTTACTGGCCGGATTTGGAGCGGCAGGTCTGCGTGGCCGGCACGGTGGAAAAAATTTCACGCGAGGCGACGGAGGCGTATTTCAACTCGCGTCCGCGCGGCAGCCGGCTGGCGACATGGGCGTCGAACCAGCGCGATGCGGTTGCCGATCGCGTGGCGCTGGACGCAAAATGGAGGGATGCGGCGGCAAAATTTCCGGGCGACGTGCCGCTGCCGCCGAACTGGGGCGGATATGTTTTGAAGCCGGAGCGGATTGAATTCTGGCAGGGGCGGCCCAGCCGGTTGCACGACCGGTTTTGCTACCTGCGGCAGCCGGGTGGTTTGTGGAAACTGGAGCGGCTTTCGCCGTGACGGCTCAGAATTTGTAGGTCAGGCCGCTGATGAGTTTTATGTCATTGTCCTTGCGGCCGGGCGCCGGAATGTTGGCGAAGCTGTCCTGAAGGACGGTCCGCAGGCTGAATTTTTTCGTGATCGGGGTTTCGACCCCCACCTCGGCGTTGATGAGGTAATTGTCCGGCTTGTCCACCTGCGGCAGAAATTCCATGTAATCCCAGACGCGCGCGTGGTTGTCGAACTTGTATTCAAAGCGCTCGGCCAGACGCATGGTCATGTAATTTGCCCTGTCATCAGACAGTTTTTCCGCCACCAAGCCTGGACCAATGCCCCCGGCCAGCAGGGCTTTTTTGGTCTTGATAAAATTATATCCGATGCCCGGGCTGATGGTGGCGCGATAGACCACGTCTGCGATGCCGTCGTGCAACGCATCCGCGCGAATGTAACCATATACGCGACTGGTGTAGAGGTGATCGTATTGGCCAAAACCGTGGACGGACTCGGCGTTTTCAACACCGGTGTTCTCGCCGTAAGTCCCGTCCATGCCGAGAAGCCAATCATTGGTCAGATTGTTTCGATGCGCGCTCAACGTGGCGGTGCTCAAAAGGGTGTCGCTGTTGCCGTGGGTTAATGTAAATCCCAGGCTGGCGCTGGCTTCCCAGCGCTGCCGGTTGGTGACGATTCCCTGCGATGGCGTTCCCAAAGGAGGGGACAACGGGTTGAAACCGCCGCTCCAAACCGGCTGGAAGATGGATGGCAAAATAATCTCATTGGTTTCGGCGGCGCGTAAACACGCAACCGAAACGGCCAGAAATAACACGGCTAAGATGCCTCTGTTCATGATGCTCTTGCGTCAACCACCGGGCTTGGGGAACCGGATGCAGCGGGTTCCTGACGCACAATGGAGTTTCAAAATTATTTTGCCGGCAAGGAGTCTTCGGCGGAATCTTCCTTGTCCTCGCCGATGACGGACGCGATGGCTTGAAGCTTGTCGCCGGATTCCAGTTCGATGAGCTTCACGCCCTGGGTGTTGCGTCCGGCTTCGCGGATATCCTTCACACAGGTGCGCACCATCTGGCCCTTGACGGTGATGAGCATGATTTCATCCGCGTCGCGCACGGTCAGGGCGCCGACGACCGCGCCGGTTTTCTCGGTGGTCTTCATCGTGATGATGCCCTTGCCACCGCGCGATTGGATGCGGTATTCCTCGAAGTCGGTGCGTTTGCCGATGCCATTTTCGCCGGCGACCAGCAGTTTGGCGTCCGGCACGACGATGGCCAGCGCGACTAACTCGTCGCCCTTCGACAAATTGATGCCGCGCACGCCGGCGGCGGACCGGCCCATGGAACGGACATCCGACTCGTTGAAATGGATGCTCATGCCGTCATGGGTGATCAGCACGACGCCGTCGCCGGGATCCTTGACCTCGTCTTTTTCAATGACGCTCCCGCGCGTCAGTTTGACGTCAATCAGCGTGTCGCCTGGCTCGATGGTGATGGCGATGATGCCGCCCTTGCGCACGTTGGTGAATTCGTTGAGCGAGGTCTTCTTCACCGTGCCCTGTTTCGTGGCGAAGAAGAGTTCGCCGGGCTGCTCCCAGGTCGCGTCTTCCTTGTTCGCGTTGGTCTTGGACTGGACGCGGATGAGTGCGGCGATGGTTTCACCCGCCTTCAATTCGAGCAGGTTGGCGATGCTCCGGCCCTTGGCGGCGCGGCCCATGTCGGGAACTTCATGCACGCGCTCGACATACACGCGGCCGGTGTTCGTGAAGAACATCAGGTAATCGTGTGTGCTGGCGGTGAACAGATGCTCGATGAAATCGTTGTCCTCGTCCGTCACGCCCTCTTTGGTCGTCATGCCGATGACGCCTTTCCCGCCACGACGCTGGGCGCGGTAGCTGGAGACGTTCGTGCGCTTGAGCAGGCCGTTGTGCGTGAGCGTGATGATGACGCCTTCGTTGGCGATGAGGTCCTCGATGTTGATCTCGCCTTCGTCGGGCACGAGGTCGGTCAGGCGCGGCGTGGCATATTTTTCCTTGATGACCTTCAACTCGGCCTTGATGATCGCCATCACGCGGGCTTCCTTGGCGAGGATGTCCATCAAATCCTTGATGCGCGCTAGCAGTTCCGTGTATTCAGCTTCGACCTTGTCAATTTCCAGGCCGGTCAACTGGTAGAGGCGCAATTCCAGAATCGCGTCCACCTGCCGCTCGGTCAGAGAATAACGGCCATTGTCCAGGCGCGACTCGCTGCGGATCAAAATATTCCATTGCTCGACCTGTTTCCGCGTCCACTCGAAGGCGAGCAGCTTGATGCGGGCCTCGTCGCGGTTTTTGCTGCCGCGGATGATGCGGATGAACTCGTCGAGGTTGGCCAGCGCGCAGAGGTAGCCTTCCAGGATTTCCGCGCGTTCCTCGGCTTTTTTTAACTGGAACCGCGTCCGGCGCAGCACCACCTCGCGGCGGTGCTCGATGTAGCAATTGATGATTTCCTTCAGGCCGAGCGTCTTGGGCCGGCCGTGGTCAATGGCCAGCATGTTGACGGCAAAGCTCGATTCCAGCGAGGTCTGTTTGTAAAGGTTGTTAATGACAACCTTGGCGATGGCGTCGCGCTTAAGCTCGATCACCACGCGCGTGTTTTCGTCCGACTCGTCGCGGATGGCCGTGATGTCGGTGAAGCCCGGCGTTTTCTCGTTCACCAGCTCTGCCACGCGCTCGACAAGCACCGCACGGTTGACGTTGTAAGGAATTTCTGTGATGACGATTTGTTCCCTGCCGCCCTTGTGTTCCTCGATGCCAACCTTGCCGCGAACCTTGATGCTGCCGCGACCGGTTGTGAAATATTCCTTGATGACTTCCAGCCCGCACACCATGCAGCCGGTCGGGAAATCCGGGCCTTTGATGAATTTCATCAAATCCTTGACCGTGATGTCCGGATTGTCAATCTGCGCGCAAACGCCGTCAACAACTTCGCCCAAGTTGTGCGGCGCGATGTTCGTGGCCATGCCGACGGCGATGCCCGTTCCGCCGTTGACGAGCAAATTCGGAAACGCGGCGGGGAAAACCGTCGGCTCGGTGCGGGTTTCGTCATAATTCGGGATGAAATCCACCGTGTCCTGGTCCATGTCCTCCATCAGCGCGGCGCCGAGGTGCGTCATGCGCGCCTCGGTGTAACGCATGGCGGCGGGCGGGTCGCCTTCGACGGAGCCGAAATTGCCCTGGCCGTCCACCAGCCGTTCGCGCATCGCCCACGGCTGCGCCATGTGGACGAGCGTCGGGTAAATCACCGCTTCGCCGTGCGGATGGTAGTTGCCGCTGGTGTCGCCGCAGATTTTGGCGCATTTGCGGTGCTGGCGGTTGGGAAACAGCGAGAGATCGTGCATCGCCAGCAGGATGCGGCGTTGCGAGGGCTTGAGGCCGTCGCGCGCATCCGGCAGGGCGCGCGAGATGATCACGGACATGGAGTAGTCCAGAAATGAGTTCTTGATCTCCTCGGCGACGTTGACCTTGGCGATTTTTTCGCCCGAGGCGAACAACGGCGTGTTGGTCACCGGCAAATCATTTGGTGTTGGGGATTCAGCCATAAAAATTTTCCGCAGACGAAATTAAATGTCCAGGTTTCGCACGTTGAGCGCATTGTCTTCGATGAACTGGCGGCGCGGCTCAACTTCCTCGCCCATCAGCTTCGTGAACATTTCTTCGGCCTCGACGGCGTCGGTGAGGTCCACGCGCAGCAGCTTGCGCCGGGCCGGATTCATCGTCGTGTCAAACAGCTCGTGCGCGTTCATTTCGCCGAGACCCTTGAAGCGTTTGATGGACAGGCCGCGGCGGCCGACTTCCTTCACTCCCGCCAGAATCTCCGGGATGGAAAACAGCGGCGTCACCGTCGCGCGATCGCCCTCGCCTTCGATCAATTCAAACAGCGGCTTGTCCTGTCCGGCGTAGTGTTCGATGCTGAAGCCCTTCTTGTCGAGTTTGGCCAGCAGCTCGGCGACAGCCTTGCTTTCGTGCAGCTCGATGTGCCGTGCGCGCCGGGTTGAGCCGTTTTTCTTCTCGATGGTGGTTGTGTCGTCCTCTTCCCCGTTTCCAAACAATTTCAAGTCGGCGTTCTGCGCGCCGAATTCCTCGAGTTCGTCCTCGGTGTGGAAGTAGAGAACCGTCTCGTCGTTGCCGCTGCGGACCTTGATCAGATGCTTTGGCAGGTCGCCGGTCTTTTTCTGGCGGTGTTCGACGTATTCCGCGAAGTTGCCGCCATGGCGTTTCAGGGCCTCGGCGTATTTATGGAGCGTTTCGAGCAGTTCCAGGATTTCCTCGAGCTGCTTTTGTGACAATTCCTTGTTGTCGGACAGGTTCTTCAGCCGCACCTCCTCGGTGCCGAGTTCGAGCAGGATTTTGTTCAACCGCGCATCGTCATCAATGTATTCCACGCGTTTTTTGCGCGTGATCTGGTAGAGCGGCGGCTGCGCGATGTAGATGAATCCGCTTTTGACCAGCGCGGGCATCTGCCGGTAGAAAAACGTCAGCAACAGCGTGCGAATGTGCGAACCATCCACGTCCGCATCGGTCATGATGATGATTTTGTGGTAGCGGAGCTTTTCGATGGTGAACGCGCCTTCGCCCTCGCCGTCGCCGATGCCCGTGCCGACGGCGGTGATCATCGTGCGGATTTCGTTGTTCTGAAGCACCTTGTCCAGGCGCGCCTTCTCGACGTTGATCAATTTGCCGCGAATGGGCAGGATGGCCTGGAATTTCCGGTCGCGCCCCTGTTTGGCCGAGCCGCCGGCGGAATCACCCTCGACGATGAACAACTCGGTGTTCGCCGGGTCGCGGTCGGAGCAATCGGCCAGCTTGCCGGGCAGGCCGCCGCCGGTGAGCGCGCCCTTGCGGACCGTTTCGCGCGCCTTGCGGGCCGCCTCGCGCGCTCGCGCCGCGAGCAAACCTTTTTCAATGATTTTCTTGGCGACGCCGGGGTTCGCGTCGAAATGCGTCATCAACCCATCATAGACAACGGACGCAACGATGCCGTCAATTTCCGTGTTGACCAGCTTCACCTTCGTCTGCGACTCGAAGCGCGGATTCGGCAGCTTCACGCTCAGCACGCAGACCAGACCTTCGCGGACATCGTCGCCGGAAATTGTCGGGTCCTTTTCCTTCAGCAGATTGTTCTGCTTGGCGTATTGATTGACGGCGCGGGTGAGCGCGGAGCGAAAACCGGTCAGGTGCGTGCCGCCGTCGGTGTTCGGAATGGAGTTGGCAAAGCAGAGAATCTGGTCGCTGTAGCTGTCGGTGTATTGCATCACGCAATCCACAAACACGTCCTCATCCTTGCCGTCAATTTTGCTGGGCCGTTTTCCTGAAATTGCAATGGGCTTGGGATGCAGCGGCTGTTTGCTCTTGCCAAGCTGATGAACAAACTGTTCGATGCCGTCGCGGTAAAAAAACGTCTCCAGCTTCTCGACGCGCTCATCCTTGAGCACGATTTCGATGCCCGGATTCAGAAACGCAAGTTCGCGCAGCCGGTTCGCCAGGATGTCAAATTTGAACTCCGTCGTGATGGTGAAAATCGTCGGGTCGGGCTTGAACGTGATCAGCGTGCCCGTTTTTTTGGATTTGCCGACGACTTCGAGTTTCTGCGTCGTCTTGCCGCGCTCGAATTCCATCGAATAGACTTTTTCGTCGCGCGAGACCTCCACCCTGAACCAGTCGGAAAGCGCGTTGACGCATTTCGCGCCGACACCGTGCAGGCCGCCGGAGTATTTGTAGGCGCCCTGGCCGAATTTTCCACCCGCGTGCAAATTGGTTAGCACCAGCTCGACGGCGGGCATCTTGAACTTCGGATGCATGTCCACCGGGATGCCGCGGCCATCGTCGCGGATGGACACCGAGCCGTCCACGTTGATCGTCACCTCGATCTTCTTGCAATAGCCGGCCAGATGCTCGTCAATCGAGTTGTCCAGCACCTCGAAGACAGAATGATGCAACCCGCGTTCATCCGGGTCGCCGATATACATGCCGGGCCGTTTGCGGACCGCTTCCAAGCCTTCGAGCTTGTCAATTTTGGAAGCATCGTATTTCTCGACCGCGCTTGTTCCCGGCTGGTTTTCCACCCCGGCCAAATCAGATTCATTGGACATAAATATTTACAGAAAGCTCACCCGCGAGCACGAAATTTCAGGCAGGAAAATTGTATAAAAACCGCCATTTTCGCACAATGTTTATTTGAAGAATATTTGCCTCAAAAACACCATTAGTTGTGGCTCGATTTAACTTGTGCCCAAACCCGTTGTGTGCCTTGTTTTTGGGTTTCAACGCCGATTTTGACAAAAATACGTCTTTGCTTTGGAGCTGCGGAACCGTAATTTCCACAAATGGCTTTGACTGAAAAACTGACTGACTATTCCGATCAATTTGTCCGCCGCCATGTCGGCCCAAACGAAAATGACGCGGCCGAAATGCTCGCGCAAATCGGCTTTAAAAACCTCGATGAGATGATTGACGCGGCGGTTCCGAAAAAAATCCGCCTTGGCAAAAAAATGAACCTGCCCGCCGCGCGCGGCGAAGCCGAAGCGCTCGCCGGGCTAAAAAAAATCGCCGGCGGAAACAAAATTTACCGCTCCTTCATTGGCCAAGGCTATTACGACACGATCACGCCGGCGGTCATCCTGCGCAACGTCCTCGAAAATCCCGGCTGGTATACGCAATACACGCCCTATCAGGCGGAAATTTCGCAGGGCCGCCTCGAAGCGCTCCTGAATTTTCAGACCATTGTCACTGACCTTGCCGCGCTTGACATCGCCAACGCCTCGCTGCTGGACGAGGCCACCGCCTGTGCCGAGGCGATGACCATGTGCCACAGGCTCAAGGATGGGCGGAACATCTTTTTCGTTTCCGAAGCCTGCCACCCGCAGAACATCGAAGTTGTCCGGACCCGCGCAAAGGCGCTTGGCATCGAAGTGGTCGTCGGCAGCCACGAAAAATATTTGTTCAGCGAAAAAGTCTTTGGTGCGCTGGTGCAATATCCCGACACTTCTGGCGCGATTCACGATTACTCCGGCTTTGCGGCAAAAGCCCATGCCGCCGGTGCGATGCTTGCCGTCGCCACGGATTTGCTGGCGCTCACTCTTATCAAGCCGCCGGGCGAATTCGGCGCGGACATTGCCGTCGGCAGTGCGCAACGCTTCGGCGTGCCGCTGGGCTATGGCGGGCCGAGCGCGGCATTTTTCGCCACGCGCGATGAATTCAAGCGCCAGATGCCCGGCCGTCTCGTCGGCGTTTCCAAGGATTCGCGCGGTCAACCGGCGCTGCGTCTGGCGCTGGGCACGCGCGAGCAGCACATCCGCCGCGAAAAGGCCACCAGCAACATCTGCACCGCGCAGGCGCTGCTGGCGAACATGGCGTCGCTCTACGCCTGCTACCACGGGCCGGCCGGTTTGAAGCAGATTGCGCAACGGGTCCACGGTTTGACGCAACTTCTCGCCACTGGTTTAACCAAGCTGGGCCACAAAGTTACCACGCAAAACTATTTTGACACCATCCGGGTCGAACTGGCGCACGCGTCCGCCGCCGACATTTTGGAAATTGCCGGGGCGCACCGGATGAATTTCCGGCCGATTGGCGAAAACACCATCGGCATTTCGCTCGATGAAACGACGAGCGCGAAAGACGTGGTTGAAATCTGGCAAATTTTCAATGGCGACAAACCTGCGAATTTCACCATTGCCGAACTTGCCGCCAATCGGCAATCGGCAATCGGCAATCGGCAATCCAAATTTCTCCAGCATCCCGTTTTCAACCGCCACCACAGCGAGACCGAGATGCTCCGCTACATCAAGCGGCTCGAAGCGCGCGACCTGTCGCTCACGGCCTCGATGATTCCGCTCGGCTCCTGCACGATGAAGCTGAACGCGGCGGCGGAAATGCTGCCCATTTCGTGGCCGGAGTTTGCGAAGATTCATCCGTTTGTGCCGCTGGCGCAGGCGCGCGGCTACCAGATTCTTTTCCAGAATCTCGAGGACTGGCTGGCGGAAATCACCGGCTTCGCCGGCATTTCGTTGCAGCCCAACGCCGGGTCGCAGGGCGAATACGCGGGCCAGCTCGTCATCCGCGCCTGGCACGAGTCGCGCGGCGAGGCGCACCGCAACGTCTGCCTCATCCCGACTTCCGCGCACGGCACGAATCCCGCCAGCGCGGCGCTGGCCGGCATGAAGATCGTGGCCGTCGCGTGCGACACGAATGGCAACATTGACGTGGCCGATCTCCGCGCCAAGGCCGAGGCGCACAAAAATGATTTGGCGTGCCTCATGGTGACGTATCCCAGCACGCACGGCGTTTTCGAGGACGGCATCGGGGACATTTGCGACATCATCCACGCAAACGGCGGACAGGTTTACATGGACGGCGCGAACATGAACGCGCAGGTGGGGCTGACTTCGCCCGGCTTCATCGGCGCGGACGTGTGCCATTTGAACCTCCACAAGACGTTCTGCATTCCGCATGGCGGTGGCGGGCCGGGCGTCGGGCCGATCGGCGTGGCGAAACATCTGGTCAAATTTCTGCCGAGCCATCCGGTGTTCACCGCGCGGATCACCGGGAAGAATTCCAAGCAGCACATCGGGCCGGTCAGCGCCGCGCCGTGGGGCAGCGCGGGAATCCTGCCGATTTCCTGGATGTATATCGCGATGATGGGCGCGGACGGGCTGACCGAGGCGACGAAGTTTGCCATTCTCAACGCGAATTACATCTCCAAGCGGCTGGAAAATTATTTTCCGACGCTCTACCGCAGCAACGGTCTGGTCGCGCACGAGTGCATTCTGGATTTGCGCGCGTTTCACAGCGTCACCGCCGAGGACGTGGCGAAGCGGTTGATGGATTACGGCTTTCACGCGCCGACGCTTTCATTCCCGGTGGCCGGCACGCTGATGGTCGAGCCGACCGAAAGCGAACCGAAATACGAGCTGGACCGCTTCTGTGACGCGATGATTTTCATCCACGCGGAAATGACCGCCGTGGAAACCGGTGCGGTGGACGCGAAAAACAATCTGCTGAAAAACGCGCCGCATACGGCGGATCAGATCGCCGGCGATGATTGGAGTCGTCCCTACAGCCGCCGGCAGGCGGCGTTTCCGGCGAAAAGCCTGCTGGATTACAAATTCTGGCCGCACGTCAGCCGCGTGGACAACGTCTTCGGCGACCGCAACCCGGTCTGCTCCTGCGGCGGCATGGAGAATTATCCGGGTTGAATCCGCGTTTCAGGCAGGAGCAGTTGATAATTGGTTTGGCCGTGTTAGCATGGAGCCGCACTCCATGATGGCACCGGCAAATTTATGATGTTCAAGCCGAATTTCCCTGACAAAGTTGCGGGTTTCGCCGCCCTGTTTTTCCTGCTGCAAACCGCGGCCGTTTTCTCCGCGACCTGGTTTGTGGCCACCAACGGGGTTGATACCAACACCGGCACGAGCAACAGCCCGCTCGCGACCATCATGCGGGCGCAGACGGTGGCGTCTTCGGGCGACACGGTTTATCTGCGCGGCGGGACGTATTATTTGAGTTACGCCAATGTAACCGCGACGAACAATCCGTGGGTCATCGTCAATAACATCACCAAGAGCGGCATCAGCTACATCGCCTATCCGGGCGAGTTGCCGGTGTTTAATTTCAGCAATGTCCTGCCGCCAATTGCCAACTCCAATCGCGTAACGGCGTTTCTGGTGAATGCGAGCAGCTGCGTCTTCAAGGGCTTTGATGTGGTGGGTGTGCAGGTGGATGTTGCGTTGCAGCACACGCAGTCGGAAAATTTTCGTGTCGCGAGCGGGAACTTCAACCGCTTCGAGCAACTGCGGATGCACGATGGCATGGCCAATGGCTGGTATCTGACCGGCGGCTCCAGCAACCTGGTCTTGAACTGCGACGCGTATAACAATCGTGGTCTGGACAGTGGCTCACTCGGCAACACCGACGGCTTTGGCTGCCATCCATCCAGTGGTGGAAAAGGCAATGTGCTTTACGGCTGCCGCTCGTGGTTTAACAGCGACGACGGATATGATTGCATCAATGCTTTCGAGGTGGTGACGTTCGACCATTGCTGGTCTTTTTACAACGGCTTCTTCACCAATTTCGTCAATTCCACCGGCGATGGCAATGGCATCAAGGGCGGTGGCTACGGCGATAGCGGAGGGAAATATCCAACCAACGCCGTCCCGCACCACGTCATCGAGTTTTGCCTGACGGTGAGCAATCGGGCGAACGGCTTTTACGCGAACCACCATCTGAACGGACAGGTCTGGTTGAACAACACCGCATATCGCAATAGCGTGAATTACGACATGCTTTGCAGCACGAACAACGGGAGTCCCGCCGGCGATGTGCCGGGCTACAATCAAGTGATGAAAAACAACCTCGGCTACTCGGCAAGATCGTCTGAAGTTTCCGAGCTTGGGCCAGCCACAACGAATGACATCACCTACAATTATTTCACGCTTCCAGTAATCGTTTCATCAGGCGATTTCGTCACGCTTGACACAAGCCAGCTCACTGCGCCGCGCCAGACCAACGGCAACCTGCCTTACATCAATTTTCTGCGGCTGACCAACACGAGCGATTGCATTGACGTGGGCACGAACCTGGGTTTCGCGTTTTACGGTGCCGCGCCGGATTTGGGCGCGTTCGAGTTCGGCCCGACCAATGCGCCGTCGCCGACGATTGCAAAAGTCGGAACCAATCTGATTTTTACCGCCAGCGGCTGGGCGAACCAGACGAATTACCTCGTCGCTTCGACTGATCTCAAGCTGCCGCAGTCGCAATGGACGGTGATCGCGACAAACTTTTCCGATCTTTCGGGCAACAGCGCTTTCACGAATTCCGTTCAAGCCGGTATGCCGGCGAGATTTTACAGTATCGGTATTTCATGGTGACGATGATTTGAATGCGCGGTTGAGAAACGACAAGAAACGGCTGGCGTAAATGGCGGCAAGGGGGTATTGGCTTGGCTGTATTTTCGCATTATGAAAATCACGGAAGTCCTGATGACGGAACACGCGGTGTTCCATAATTTGTTCGACCACATCGAGGCCACCGTGCCGTGGCTGAAAACGCCCGGCGAGGTGAAATTGCTCGCGGCGCTGATGGAGAAGCTCATGGCGCCGCATTCCAAAACCGAGGATGACCTGTTCATCGAGCCGCTGGAGCATTGCTTCGAGCAGATCGGACAGAACGAAACCTTTCACGCGGAGCACCGGCAGATCGAGGAAACGCTCGCCAAAGTCCAAAAGGCGCGCACGCTCAAGGCCGCCAAGAGCATCCTGCTCAAAGCCATTGCCGCGTCGCGCGAGCATTTTGACAAGGAGGAGCGTGTCGTTTTCCCAATGGCCGAGCGCGTGCTGAAGGCGCAGACGCTCATCAATCTAGGCCGGCAATGGATGATGAGGCGCGACGCGGCGCTGAAGGTTTAGCCGTAAATGTATTCGCTTCATCTTCCGTTTTTTTCGCCGCTGGTTTTTGATTTTCCGCTTCTCTGCCGGGCTGCATTTCGCTAGGGTTTCGACAGCACCAATATTCTCATGCCATGAACAGCCAGAATTCTCATCGTTTTGCGCGGCTCGCTCTGCTTGGATTCATCGCCGCCGGTTTCGCTCTCAAATTGTCCGCCCAGACGGTCGCGGGCATTGTGCCTGACGGCAAGCCGCACAAGTTTGAGGCGCGCGATCGCCAATTCTTTATTGACGGCCAACCCACGATGCTGGTCGCGGGCGAGATGCACTTCGGCCGCGTCCAGCCGGAAGACTGGGAGACGCGTATCCGGCAGGCCAAGGCGATGGGCTTGAACACCATCAGCTTCTACCTTTTCTGGAACCGGGTGGAAACGAAGGAGGGGGAATTTGATTTCACCGGCATGACGGATGTGCGGCGGGTGCTCAAGCTCTGCCAGGAAAATGGAATGTGGGCGGTTCTTCGTCCCGGCCCGTATTGCTGCGCGGAGATCGAGTATGGCGGCATTCCGTCGTGGACGTTGAAATACCCGGACGTGAAGATTCGCACCGCCGATCCCCGGTGGCTCGGTTGGTGCAGTAATTATCTGGCGCAGGTTGACAAACAGGTCGGCGATTTGCAGGTGAGCAAAGGCGGGCCGCTGCTGATGGTCCAGGTCGAAAACGAATACGGCATCACCGGGCCGGCGAACAACGATTACATGGTCGCGCTGACAAAGATTTTCAAGGAGGTCGGCTTCGACGGCCTGCTGTTCACCTGTGATCCAACCACCCGCACTTGGAGCCGTTCCCAGCTGCGCGTGCCCGGCTTGATGTATGGGCGCAACGGGCTGACCAGCGAGCAAAAAATCCAGCAGAGCGCGGAGGCCGTCGGCGATTTTCCATTTTATTCGCCGGAGATTTATACGGCCTGGTTCAGCGGTTGGGGCGAACCGATTGCCACCAAGAATTCCGCCATCCCGGAAATCATCAGCTCCGTGACCTTTTTGCTGGATCACAACGTTTCGTTCTGCCTCTACATGTTTTTTGGCGGATCGAATTTCGGCTTCGACAACGGCTGCGACGAATACCTGCCGGTGCAGACGAGCTACGATTACAACGCCCCGATTGACGAGGCCGGACGGACGACGGAAAAATACCGCGCGTTGCGCGACCTGCTGACCGCGCGCTTGAAAATCAATCCGCCCGCCGCGCCCGCCGACCCGCCGGTCATCGAAATTCCGGCCATCAAACTGGATCAGGCGGAGCCGCTGCTCCAAACTCTGCCGCGCAAGCCGACGCTGGTCTCGGAAAAAACCGTTTCCATGGAAGACCTCAATCAGGATTACGGCTTCGTCCTTTACCGTAAAACTTTTCCGAATGGCTTGAAGGGAAAGCTCGAACTAAAAAAGGCGCAGGATTACACCGTCGTCATGGTCAACGGTAAAACCGTAGGCACCTCCTTCGTTGGCGACGGGCTGGACAGCAATAAAATCGAGCTGCCGGAAACCGCCGGCCCGGCGACGCTGGATTTGCTTGTCTATAATCTTGGCCGCATCAGCGTGGTGGTCAATGCGCAATCGCCGGATCTCGCCCGGAAAGGATTGATTGGCGGCGCGTCGCTCGACGGCCAGGATTTGGGCGGCTGGCAGATTTATTCACTCCCGCTCAACAACGTGGATGATTTCAAGGCGTCAGACGCGGCGCAGACCGGGCCGACCTTTTATCGCGGCACGTTCACGCTGGACAAAGTCGGCGGCACGTTTCTCGACATGAGGAATTGGAGCATGGGCGCCGTGTGGGTCAACGGCCACAACCTCGGCCGGTTCTGGGATCGCGGCGGCTTGCGCTCGCTGTTTTTGCCCCGCCAATGGCTCAAGCCGGGCCGGAACGAAATCATCGTCCTCGAATTGCACGGCGCGCCGAAGGTGGCCGAAGTGAGCGGCGGAACAAAAATCATCGAAGAGCCGCCGGTTCCATTTGCCGTGCGGCTGGATCGGGCCAACTTGACGGCACCGGCTGCGGCTCACTGACGATCCGTCGCCGCCAGCCGGTTGTGATTCACCCATCCAGCGCCGCATTGACGCCAGTTACCAAGGCATCCACCCGCGTTTGCAGCGGAAAATCCGACGGCGCTTCGAGTGTGTAACCCTGCCGCGATTTCCGGGTGATGAGATAAAACGCCTCCGGCCAGTCCGGCCGCTCGTGCGGCAAAATGGTGGGGCGAACGATTCCGCCCTTCGCTGCGCGGCCCTCGATGTTTTCTGACAACTCAATCGGGCAAACCCTTTGGACGACCGAGATCATCATTTCCGCCGGTGACGGCTTGGAATCGGGGTTTTGCTCGTAAAGGTAAAAACCGTGCGATTCCCAGTCCTCGTGCAGGCAGAGATACAAATCAAACTTCGGTTGCCGCTCCAGCCATGCGATGTGCGCGCGGACTTCTGCCGTCTGCGGGTTCCGGTAATCGCGGTTCAAATCAATGCCGCCGGCATTCTCCCGCCGGTTCAGCGCGAAGCCGTCGGGATTCAGACAGGGCAGTAGAAAAATCTCCGCGCTCTCCGGCCAGCGGTCTTCCCGGATCATCTTCAACGCCGCCAGCGGCCCGGCGGGTTCGTCGCCGTGGACGCCGGTGCTGATGTAAATGCGAATTGAGAAGTCCGAGATGCGAACCGGCTTGCGATGCAGCGCGAGCCATTTGAAACCGGCCTGCTCATGGAAAACTTCCGAAGCCCAGCCGCGTGACTGCGCCGCGATTTCGATCTCGTGCAGCGTGGCGCGGATGTCAATCGTCTCGCCGTGGTAGCCGCCGTGATTTTTGCCGAGCTTTTGCACGAGATAAATTTCACGCAAAGACGCGAAGAAAATTAGAAAAAAATATCCCCAGGTTGAATTTGAATAGATTCGTAGGGGCCAAGGTCATCAAAAATTTGAAGGATATATCCAGATTCAAAATAAAACAAAATGGAACGCGGCGGGTCTATTTCAACATTCTTAACCACTTTTCCCAAGATTATATTCCAATAACTAGCGTCTCCCTTTGCGTATTCTGGGGAGGAATCAGAACCATCAACACGATTTCCGAAAGCATCTTTGAGTTCCCAGCTACCCATCGCTGTTATGCTCACTGTGGGTTCAAAAAAATTAAACGAGATTTGATACTTACAAACCGAGATTTGGCTTAAAAGATTTCCTTTGAATTCCGACAAATCCAAGTTTTTAGGAACACCAAGCACGGATAAAATTATGCAGTTGTGATCTCCGTTTTGCAACTCGTCTTTTCGCAGCCGTCGTCATTTTTTCCAGATTGCTGAATCCGTGCGGGTGTCCGGCGCGTTTCATGATTATGAGAGAATCAGCACGAATTCCCTTGAACTTTCAAACGCGAGAATGTCTTTTTCGTGGCGTTGGATTAGGGCGAGCAGTTCGTTGCGGGTGCAGTTGCCCAGTCGTAGCCAGATGAATTTGGGCGGCGGGCCATAAAGCAGAGCGCGCTGATAAAAGTCTTTGTCCTTCGAAATGATGGTGAAGTCATGAAGTCCGGCATAATTCCAGACATCTTCATCGGTTCGTCCTATTAACCCGATTTCACGGACGTGTTCACTGCCGGGAAAAGCCGTCATCACCAGGCGCGGCAGGTTCGGCGAAAGATTTTCGTCGAACAGGAGCTTCATGCGGTGACGAGCAGACGGCGTTCACGCTCGGCGGCAAAAGTCAGGCAGGCTTGAATGGTTTCGGCGGTCAAATCGGGGAAGTCGGCTTGAATTTCTTTCACGGTCATGCCGCCGCCGAGGTAGTCCAGCACGTCCGCCACCGCAATGCGCGTGCCTTTGATGCAAGGCTGGCCGCTGCGGATGCGAGGGTCAATCGTGATGCAATCTTGATAAACCATGTGGGTAAGTTAAGACCGCGCCCCGGATAGTCAAGCGGGCAACACTTCCGTTTCGCACCCTTCTTTCCTACACCCGCAGCCGGTTTCCTTCTGATCGCTGAAGCCGTGTTTGTCCCAGCTCGGATCGAGGCCGAGGTCCTTGAGCATCTGCAAATCCTTTTCGACGGACTGGTTCAGCGTGGTCAGATAATTGCCGACCATCAGCGCGCTCGCGCCGGCCATGAAGATCATGCTCTGGCAGTCGCGCAGGTTCACGGTGCGCCCGCCGGCAATTTTGATTTCCTGCCGCGGCAAAATGAACCGGAAGCATGCGATGGTCTTCAGGATTTCCAGGACGGGCAGGGGAGTGTTGCCGGCAAACGGCGTGCCGGGAACCGGGTTGAGGATGTTGATGGGCACGACGTTGGCGCCGATTTCCTTGAGCGAGAACGCGAGGTCGCAGCGGTCCTCGCGCGTTTCGCCCATGCCGATGATGCCGCCGGAGCAGATGCCGATGCCGGCCTGTTTCAAATGCCGGACGGTCTGGACGCGTTCCTCGTAGGTGTGCGAGGTGCAGACCTGCGGATAAAACCGCCGGGAGGTTTCGAGGTTGTGGTTGTAGCATTCGACGCCGGCCGCCTTCAAGCGGTCCGCCACTTCCTGCTTCTTGATGATGCCCAGCGAGGCGTCCGGGCGCGCCTGGCCGCTCTGTTTCAATTCCATGAACCGCTCGCAAAGCTCGTCCAGCACCGGGCCTTCCTCCAGCCCGCGCCAGGCGGCGACAAGCCCCAGGCCGGTGACGCCGTTGGTTTTTGCCTCTGCGGCGGCGGCGAGGACGGTCTCGGATTCCACGAGGCTGTAACGCGGCGACTCCGTCTGATAAAACGCCGACTGCGCGCAAAACCGGCAGTTTTCCGAACAGGCACCAGCCTTGATGTTCACAATCGAGCAGAGGTGGATTTTGTTGCCCTTGAACTGTTCGCGGATGCGGTTGGCCCACGACAGCAGGTCAAAAATATCCGCAGAACCTTCGAGATGGAAAAGCCACAGCGCCTCGTCGCGGGAAATCTGCCCGCCGCCCAAGACCCGCCGGCCGAGTTCGGAGATCTTGCCGTGATTGTTTGCGTCAACCTGTTTTGCTGTCATGGTTGACATCATACCGCGCGGAAAAAATTCCGCAAGCAGGCATCATTTTGCCGCCGGGGCATTCGTCGCCGCCGGAACGGGCTGCGGGGGGATCGCCGTGTTCAAATAGGCGGCCACCGTGGCGATTTGCATGTCGTTCAGCGGGCCGCCATCGGCGGTGGAAAACGCGGGCATGAGCGAGCCGGCCTTTCCGTGGGCGATCCAGGTGCGCCAGAATTCATCGTTGGTGGAAACTTTGAGGTTATGCAAATCCGGCACCGTGGCGGCGCGGCGTTCCGTCTCGTGGCAGACGGCGCAAACCATGTCGTAAAGCGGCTTGCCGTATTTGCCTTCCGCGTGCCTGACGTGGCAGGTGGCGCAATCGGTTTTGAAAACAGCCTGCCGGTCGGCTTTGGCGATTTCCACGTCGCGCGCCCGTTCGGCGTCGGTCAGGCTGGGAATCACCAGCGGCTGGATGTTGATTCGCATGAACAAATCCTTTGACCCCTTGTCGGTGAAGACGGTGATCATTTTGAACAACATGCCGGTCTGGCCCGCCAGATTTACCGTCACGCCAAAAGTGCCGGTGCCGCCGGGCGGAATGATCCAGGGCAATTGCGGCATCTGTGCCGTGGTGCAGCCGCACGATGCTTTAGTGCCTGTTATCGCCACGCTGACCGGCGTGAAATTGGTCACGGCGGTGATGTTGGTCGTGTTGAGATTGGCGGTCGTGACGACGTTGGTGACCAGCGAGATGCCCGCGCGCGTCGCCACATTCGTAAAACCGAAGGTGAACCGCGCGAGTTCCTGGCCGGTCTCAACGTTCGTTTCCAACGTCAGGCTGTTCCAAGCCAGCACGCCGTCGGGCAGCGGACCGTTTGCGTGCGACATGTCCGGCACATAAACGGCCTGCGAAGTCACGGCGCCGCCGGTGGAGTTGGTGTCCGCCGCGAAAAGTCCGGCGGCGGCAAAAATCACAACGACACTCCCTGAAAATAATGCGCGGCGCAAATTCATAATGGTCGTGGAAACTATACGCCCGCGCCGGTTTTGGCGAGGCGAAATTCCTGTAATGCCGGATTCAATGCGCAGTAGCTGCCAGCTTGTCGGTTTCGTAAGTAAACCCGGCGAATACTTGGACAAATTCGTCCAGTGGAACTTCAAACAAACCGTGCTGCGTCGGGTAGCCGTTGAGCAATCCCTCCGGCCCGGCGGGTTTGAAGTGGTTGCCCCACGGGTTGAACACCGTCACCTGGCGTGTAGCCGGATTGTAGCCGAGCACGCCATAAATGTGTCCGCTGGCGATGCCCTTGGGGCGCGGCCGGGACTTGTCGCCATTGACACAAATTGCCATCAATTTATGCTCGGCGGAAAGATTGGTGAGCAGGTCATGTGCACGCTGCAAGCCTGTCGTTGGATTCTCCTTCACCCAGCGTGGAAACGCCGCGCCGGAAATCTTGTGTCCGGTCAACAGCACAATCACCGGACCGTAATAACCGCCGTGGCCGATGAAATCCGTCGTCACCGCGTTGTCGCCCTCAAAGTCCTCGCCGGTCTTCCGTTCTTTTGCCTCCTCGGCGATTTGCGCGTAGGCTTTTTCCAAAACCGAGAGCCAGACGCCGTGGTTGCGACCTTCAATCGCGCCCATGATCAGTTCCGCGTCGGTCAGCGGCGCCACTTTCACGACTTTGCCGTTGCCAAAGTTCACCTGAAATCCGCCATCCGCCTGCGGCTGAATCATGGAACGCACCATGTCTGGATGTTGGAACACCAGTGTGCCGATGACCGCCAGCAAATAACAATCGCCGATGCCGCCCTGATGAAACGTCAGCAGGTTGGGATCACCCGGCGCAAACAGGGTGTGGTTGATGCTCTCAATGTGCCAGGCCTTGGCGGAAATGTTTTTCTGGATGGCCGGATCATCCGCCAGCGCCATCGCGTCGGCTAGTGTCAGGCCATTGGTTTTTTCCTCCTCGTCGGTTTGGAGCCGTCGGTGGAAATAAACCGCCACGGCCGCATCAGTGTCGCGCACCTGCGGATTTTCAATGGCCGCATTAAGTTCCTTGAGATCAAGCGTGCCGTCGTGGTTCCGGTCCCATTCCGAAAAATCGGCGGTGAACAATTGCCGGAAGCCGGCGCTACGTTGCTCTTGATTCACCTGCGGCCTGGCTTTCTGTTTGGCCGAGCCGATTTGAGGGTTGAAAACCAGCAGCAAACCCAGCGTTGGAATCAGGAAGCGCACGGAATCACAGCCGGTTCAGCGCGCTCAACACCGCGCGCACCGAGGCGAGTTCAATGTTGGTGTCCACGCCCGCGCCCCAGCGGATTTTGCCGTCGGCGGTTTTGACCTGGATGTAGGCAATCGCCGCCGCCGTTTCGCCGCTGCTCAAGGCGTGCTCGCTGTAATTGGAGATTTCAAAACGCGAAACACCCAACACGGAAAAGCCGTTGACGAGCGCGGCGAGCGGGCCGTTGCCTTCGCCCTTGAAGTCCACGGGTTTCCCGTCGCGCAACATCTTCGCGCGGCATTTCACGACGCCATTTTTGCTTTCGGTCTCAAATTTCTTGAGCTGCCACGGCGCGCTGCGTTCGACATATTCCTTCCAGAACATCGCCTTGAGCTCCGCGCCGGAAACTTCGCGGCCGAGCTTGTCCACGGCGTCATTCGCAATCGGGCCAAACTCGCGCTGCATATCCTTCGGCAATTCGATGCCGAATTCGCTTTCGAGCAGGTAGGCCACGCCGCCCTTGCCGGACTGGGAGTTGACGCGGATGACCTCGCGGTATTCGCGGCCGATGTCCGCCGGGTCAATCGTGAGATACGGCACGTCCCAGTGCGAGCCGGGCATTTTCTCGCGCTCGGCCAAACCTTTCTTGATGGCGTCCTGATGCGAGCCGCTGAACGCGGTGAAGACGAGTTCGCCCGCGTAGGGGTGGCGTGGCGGAATCGTCATGCCGGTGCAGCGCTCATAAACGTCAATGATCGAATTGAGGTTTGAGAAATCCAACTTCGGGTCAATGCCGTGCATGTAAAGATTCAAAGCCACGGTGACGACGTCCAGATTCCCCGTGCGCTCGCCGTTGCCGAACAAGGTGCCCTCGACGCGATCCGCGCCGGCGAGCATGCCGAGTTCGGTCGCCGCCACGCCGGTGCAACGGTCGTTGTGCGTGTGCAAGCTGATGACGAGCGAGTCGCGGTTTTTGATGTTCCGGCAAATCCATTCGACCTGATCCGCATAAACATTGGGCGTCGCAACCTCCACCGTGTCCGGCAAATTCAAGATCATTTTGTGCTCCGGCGTCGGCTGCCACACGTCCATGACGGCCTCGGAAATTTCCTTCGCGAATTCCAATTCCGTCGCGCTGAAGCTTTCCGGCGAATACTGGAGCGTCACCTCCGTGCCCTGGAGTCGGTGCAAGCGGTCTTTGATCATCCTCGCGCCATTAACGGCGATGGCCTTGATCTCATCCTTCGACTTGCCGAAGACGACGCGGCGCTGCGCCGGCGAGGTCGAATTATACATGTGGATGATGACCCGTTTCGCGCCGACGAGCGATTCGACGGTGCGCTCGATCAAATCCTCCCGCGCCTGCACGAGCACCTGGAGCCACACGTCGTCCGGCGCGCGTTTCTCCTCAATAAGCCGGCGGTTGAAGGTGAATTCGGTGTTTGAGGCCGACGGAAAACCGACCTCGATTTCCTTGAAGCCGATTTTGACGAGCGTCTGGAACAATTCCAATTTCTGGGAGACGTTCATCGGCACGGCGAGGGCCTGGTTGCCGTCGCGCAAATCCACGCTGCACCAGCGCGGCGCGGCGGTGATCACGCGGTTCGGCCACTGGCGCTCCGGCAAATGAATGGCTGGAAACGCGCGATATTTTTTCGTCGGGTCTTTTTGCATAGTCGTTTGGCTTTCTTATTATTGCCATCCGGCGGCCGGGTTAAAACAAAAAACCCACCGCCGTATCGGCAGTGGGTTGATAAATTCAGATGAACGCTCAATACCCTACTGCCGCGCCGGTCAGCAGCGCGTTCGTAAGCAGCAGGTTCAAGTTGCGATTCACGGTGACAATCTAGCTGTCCGTCTCCGGGCGGTCAAATGATTTTTGTCAGCCGATGAACGCCGCGTGGACGGCTTTCACCGCCTGCTCGCCCTTCGCGAGGTCAATCGTCACGGAGATTTTGATTTCGCTGGTGGAAATCATGCCGATGTTCACGCCCTCGTTTGCGAGCGTCTCAAACAGTTTCCCGGCCACGCCGGTGTGCGATTTCATGCCGACGCCGACGATGGAGAGCTTGCCGATCTTTTCGGTGGTGATGACATTGCGGAACCCCATTTCCTTTTTCAAGCCGTCGATCACCTTCTGCGCCTTGAGCAGGTCCGGCTTGTCCACGGTGAACGAAATGTCCGTCTGCGGCGTGCCGGTGCCGTGGCTGATGTTCTGGACGATCATGTCCACGTTCACGGTCGCGTCGCCGAGCGCCTTGAAAATCTTCGCGGCCACGCCGGGCTTGTCCGGGACGCCGACGAGCGTGATCTTGGCCTGGTTTTTGTCGAGCGCGACGCCGCGCACGACGACGCCTTCCATGCTTTTCGTTTCTTCTTTCACAATCGTTCCTGGGTTTTCGTTGAGGCTGGAGCGGACTTCAAAGACGACTCCAAATTTTTTTGCAAATTCCACCGAGCGGCTCTGCATCACCTTCGCGCCGAGGCTGGCGAGTTCGAGCATCTCGTCGTAGGAAATTTCCTGAAGCTTTTTCGCCGTCGGCACGATGCGCGGATCGGTCGTGTAAACGCCGTCCACGTCCGTGTAAATCTGGCAAAGATCCGCCTTGAGCGCCGCCGCGAGCGCGATGGCCGTCAAATCCGATCCGCCGCGGCCAAGCGTCGTGATCTGGCCTTCCGGCGTCTCGCCCTGAAATCCGGCGACGATGACGACGTTGCCCTGTTTCAAAAGTTCGTGGACCTTTTTCGGCGCGATGTTGTGGATTTTCGCCTTCGTGTGGACCACGTCGGTCGTGATGCCCGCCTGCGCGCCGGTGAGCGACGCGGCCTTGATGCCGAGGCTGTGCAGCGCGATGGCCGTGAGCGCGATGGTCTGCTGCTCGCCCGTCGCCAGCAGCACGTCCATTTCGCGCTCGCTCGGCAGCGGCATGATGTCCTTGGCGAGCCTGATGAGGTTGTCCGTCACGCCGCTCATTGCCGAGACGACGACGACGACCTTGTCGCCCCTGGCGTGATATTTCGCCACGCGCGCCGCGACATTTTTAATGCGGTCGGTGTTGCCCACCGAGGTGCCGCCGTATTTTTGAACAATCAGAGCCATGTTATGAATTGTCGGAACAGACAGGATGCCAGAAACACGCCGACAATCAAGCCGTCGTGTGCCGCTGGATCAAATACTCCCGGAACTTCCCGTAATCCGCGCCCATGCGGTCAAAATCCTCCGGCAACCGGATGGCGGCGGTCAGCGCGGGTGGAACGTCCGGCGCAAAGCCGATGGTTTTCTCAATTTCTTCCGGAAACTTCGCCGGGTTTGCCGTTTCGAGAATCGCGGCGGGCAGGTCGCCGGCCGGTTCCGTCGCCAGCCAGTCTTGAAAGCCGCGCCACGCCACCGCGCCGTGGGCTTCGAGCAGCAACTGGTGTTTGTTCCAGACCTCGCGGATGGTTTCCCGCGTGCGGTCGTCGGAGACGGAGCTGGAAAACAGGTCGCGGCGCATCGCGGCGAGGTCGGGCTGCTGGTGGATTTTGCCGGTCTCGTCCATGCGCCCGCCATAAACCGCCACGAGCCGCGCGAGATTGCTCGGATGCCCGACATTCATCGCGTTTGAAATCGAGTTGCGCGACGGGACGACCTTTTCATAAACGCCGGTCGCGAGAAATTTCGGAAAGGCATCGTTGTCGTTGACCGGGGCGACGATTTTTTTCATCGGCAGGCCCATTTTTCTGGCGACCACGCAGCCCATCATGTCGCCGAAATTGCCGCTCGGCACGGAAAACACCATCGGTTCGCCCGGCTTTGCCAGACGCGAGGCGGCGTAAAAATAATAAACGCTCTGCGGCAGCAGCCGGCCGATGTTGATGGAGTTCGCTGACGACAGCGGAATGTGTTTCAGCGTCGGATCGCTGAACGCGCGCTTCACCATCGCCTGGCAGTCGTCGAACTTGCCGTCAACCGCCACGGTGCGGACGTTGCCGGTGAGCGTGGTCATCAGCTTGCGCTGGCTCAGGCTGATTTCCGCCACCGGAAACAGCACAATGACGCGGATGCCGGGAATGTTGTGGAACGCCTGGGCGACCGCCGAGCCGGTGTCGCCGCTGGTCGCGGTGAGAATGGTGAGCTGCCGGCCGTCTTCGCGCAGGAATTTTCCCATCAGCCGCGCCATCATGCGCGCGGCAAAATCCTTGAACGATGCCGTCGGGCCCCGATCCAGCCGCATCACGCAAACGCGGTCGTGGACTTTTTCCAGCGGAACTTCAAAATTGTAGGCGTCGCGGCAAAGGGCGGCGAGGTCGGCATCGGACAAAATGCCGCCGGTGAATTTCGACAGGACGCGGAAGGCGATTTCGTGATACGGCAGCTCGGCAAACGCGGCGATTTCATCCGGCGCGAGCGTCGGAAACCGGTCGGGCAGATAAAGGCCGCGGTCCGGCGCCAGCCCGGCGAGAATGGCCGCGCGCAGATTGACGGCGGGCGACTGCCTGTTGGTGCTGGAAAAAAGAATCGCGCTCATCACTCGAAGCTTTCAACGCGGATCATCACCGGCCTGGCTTTGACGACGGGCAGCCCGGCAATCTTCGCCAGTGCCTTGCGCATCGCGGCGTTCGGCGCGTCGTGAATCATCAGGATCAGCGGCACGCTCTCGCCTTCGTGGCCTTCGGGCTGGATGACGGACGAGATGCCGATTTTTGCCGCGGCAAAAATGGCGGCGATTTTCGCCAGCGTGCCGGGTTTGTCCGCCACGCTGAAACGGACGTAATACTGCGACGTGACCTCGTCCAGCGGCGTGACGCGGCCGTTTCTGGCGGTCGCGACGAACGCCGGCACGCGAACCTTCACCCCGTTTTTCAAATCAAGCGCGGCGTCGGCCACGTCGCTCAACACGGCGCTGGCGGTGGCGTCCTTGCCCGCGCCGCGCCCGTAAAACAGCGTGTCGCCGACGATGTCGCCGCGCACAAAGCAGGCGTTGAACACGCCGTTGACGCTGGCCAGGACGTGCGCGTTCGGGATGAGCGTCGGATAAACGGAAACCTGCACGCCGGGCCTGCCGCCGGGAATCTGCTTCACGATGCCGAGCAGCTTGATGGTGTAGCCGAGCTTCTCGGCGAACTGCATGTCAATTTTCGAAATCTCGCGGATGCCCTCGGTGTGGATGGCGTGGTGATCCACCCAGAAGCCGTGCGCGAGCGAGGCGAGGATGCCGATTTTGTGCTGCGCGTCGAAGCCGTCAATGTCCAGATCCGGCGGCGTTTCGGCGTAGCCGTGCTTTTGCGCGTCGGCAAGCACGTCGGCGAATTCCGCGCCCTCGGCCTTCATGCGGGACAAAATGTAATTGCAGGTGCCGTTGACGATGCCGTAAATCGCCGGAAACTGGTTGGCGACAAAACCTTCGCGCAGCGACTTGATGATGGGAATGCCGCCGCAGACGCTGGCCTCGAAATAAAGATTTAAGCCATGCTTCGACGCCGCCGCGAACAGCTCCGGCCCGTGCGCGGAGAGCAGCGCCTTGTTTGCCGTGATGACCGTTTTGCCCTTTTCCAGCGCAGCCAGAATCATGGTCCGCGCAATGCCGCAGCCGCCGACGAGTTCGATGACGACCTGGATTTGCGGATCGTTGACGACCTCCTGCCAGTCCGTCGTCATCAGTGAGCGGGAGATGGGATACGGGCGCGGCTCGTCGAACGCCTTCACGGCGATTTTGCGGAAGACGAGCTTCACGCCGAGGCGCGCGGCCATGAGGCCGCCGTTTTTCTGCCAGGCGTGGAACACGCCGCTACCGACGGTGCCGCCGCCAATCATGCCGAGGTTGATCTGCTGCATAAGACGCACAGCTTGCCTCGAAAACGGGCAGGGGACAATTTAATTTTAAGAAGCAGTCAGTTTGTTGCCGGCACTGGCCGCCGGTAAACAAACCACCAGAACCAGAGCGTTCCCAGCGCGCCGCAGAGGGCCGCGCCGATGAAATTCGCCTGCGGGCTGACATGCCACAGCCCCGCGCCGAGAAATGAGCCGGTTGTTACCGTGCAGTCGCGGATGAGATAATACGCGCCGTAAGTCCGCGCCCGCAGTTCCGGCGCCGCCTCGCCGATGATGAGCGCCTTGCGCGCCGGCTCGCCGAATTCCTTCAGCCCGCGCACGACGAAGGCCAGCGCCAGCCACGCGAAATTGTGCGCCCACAGCAGTGTCACCGGAAACAGCGTGAAGAATACGAACGTGATGAGCACGAAGGGCCGGCGTCCGTATTTGTCCGCCAGATGCGCGACGGGAATGTAGCAGAGCATCGCCGTGACCATTTCAAACGCGATGAGATAACTGAATTGCTGCGCCGTCAGGCCGCCGGAATCCATCGCCCACAAAATGATGAACGCATACGGAATCCGTTCGCAGAAGCGGATGAGGATGTCGCTCACGAGCAGTTCCTTCAGCCCGGGTGTAAAGGATTTGACGACGGTGAAAAAAGAAATAGTAGGGACGGCACGCTGCGCCGTCCGGTCGTCGCAGCGCGACGACCCTTCCGGCTCGAACATGAACCATTGAAACACCAGCGTCAGCAGGCTCATGGTGATGCAGAGCGCGAGCGCATAACGCACGCCGTCCGTCCAGCCGAAGCGCGTGAGCAGCCAGCCGCCGAGAAGCGGGCCGAGCATCATCGGCACGCGGCGGATCATGGATTGGACGCCGATGCCCATCGTGTGCCGGCTTTTTTCCAGCGACGTGGCGACGATGGAAAATGTCGCCGGCAGGGACATCGCGCTCCATGCCAGAAACAGGAACGAGCCGAGCAGCAGCGCGAGCCAGTGGTGCCAGACCAGAACCAGAATGTAGCCGGCCACGGAAATGACGCTGAACAGCAGCAGCGATTTTCTTTGTCCCCAGCGGTCGGTGAGCCAGCCGCCGGGATAGGCGTAAATCGCGCCGAGAAAAGTTTGCAGTGCGTCGAAGAGTCCGATGATGAGCACCGTGCCGCCGAGCGTCTCGATGTATTTGGGCGCGAAGCCGAGCCAGAGTTTCTCACCGGTGCCGGCGAGCAGGAGCGCGATGAGCAGCAGCGAGGTGTTGCGCCGCAGTGCTAGGAATTCGGAGATGTGTCGCAACCGGTTCAAGATGGCTCGCCTGTTTTCCGCGCGGCAATGGTGCCATTACCGCGGCGCGGTCTGCTGGAGAATTTCCGCGATCACGTCGGCGACCTTGACGCCGCGGAATTTCTCCTCGCGCCGGACGATGAGCCGGTGCGCCAGGACTTTTTGCGCGAGCGATTTCACCAGTTCGGCGGAGACGGAATTCTTCCCATCAATCGCCGACAACGCTTGTGCGGCGCGAAACAGTCCGAGCGAGCCGCGCGGGCTGGAGCCGAGCAGCAGCGCCGGGTGTTCGCGCGTGGCGCGGACGATTTTCAGGATGCAATCGCAGACTTCCGGCGCGACGCCCACCGTGCGCACGGCTTCCTGGCATTTGGTGATGTCGTCAGGCGTCGTCACGGGCTGGAGCGTGTCAATCGGATGACGCAGTTGAAAACGCGCGACCATTTCCTTTTCGTCCGCGAACGACGGGTAGCCGAGATTCATCCGGATGAGGAAGCGGTCTTTTTGCGCCTCGGGCAGGAGAAACGTGCCTTCCTGCTCGATGGGATTTTGCGTGGCGATGACCATGAACGGCCGCTGCAAGCGGTAGGAGACGTTGCCCGCCGTGACCATCGCCTCGCCCATCGCCTCGAGCAGCGCCGATTGCGTGCGCGGGCTGGCGCGGTTGATTTCGTCCACGAGGACAAACTGCGAAAAGAGCGGGCCGAAACGGAATTCGGAGCGGCCGCTTTGGGGATCGAGCTGCGCTTCGCCCAGGACATCCGATGGCAGGAGATCCGGCGTGCATTGGATCCGCTTGAACGTGCAGCCGGCGCTTTGCGCCAGGGCGCGGGCGAGCATCGTCTTGGCGACACCCGGAACGTCTTCGATCAGCAAATGTCCCTCCGCCAGCCAGACCGCCGTCGCCAGCGTCACCTGTTCGTGCTTGCCGACGATGACTTTTTCGACGTTGGCGATGATCTGCCGGGCGATGGCCGAGACGTCCGCCGGCGAAAGCCGCCTGGGTTCGGCAACCGGCGGCAAAGTCACCTTCGGTTTTTTCTCCGGTTGTGGAATGGGGATGTCCATGCGTTCAACTTTCAAAAATCCGGTTCTTTGCCGGGGCAATTGATTCAGGGGTTCGCCGCGTCGCCGGCACGGTAATGCAGCACCCGCACTTTTTCCAGCGTGACCAGTCCGCCGCCGATCATTTTGTCGAGCGTCGGCAGGAAGGAATTGATCTTGTCCTCGCCATCAACGATTTCGATGACGAGCGGCAGGTCCATCGAGAGCCGCAGGATTTTCGCCGTGTGAAGGCGGCTGGCCTTGCCGAAGCCCATCGGCCCGCGCAGCACGGTGGCGCCGGCCAGGTGCGCCTCGCGCGCCGCCAGCACGATGGCTTCGTAAAGCGGCTTGTGCTGCCACTTGTCGCTTTCGCCGATGAAGATTCGCAGGAGCATCGCGTCGTTGGGGATTTCCATATCAGCTTCCTTTCATTGAGTTGAACAACGAGCCCAGCAGCCAGCCGAGCCACACGGCAATCATGCAGAGGATGACGGACAGGACAACATTGCCGCCGGCATAAAGCCATTCGCGGTCGCGCACGAGGTTCAGTGTTTGCAGGCTGAACGAGGAGAACGTGGTGTAGCCGCCGCAGACGCCGATCATCAGGAATTGCCGGACGCCGGGCGGGGTGAGGTAACGCCCGTCCGGATCGGTGAACGCGGCAAAAAGGCCGATGAGGAAGGAGCCGGTGACATTGATGATGAGCGTCCCCCACGGGAACGTCTCCCCGAAGCGCGCCGAGATCAGGCCGTTGAGGCCGAACCGCGCCACGCTGCCAAGCGCGCCGCCGAGCGCGACCCAAAGATAGGCGATATTCATATTGCTCCTGCGAATGATTTATTCGTAGGAGTCATCAGCACTGAAACGGTCAGGCGGTTTTCCCATGTGGGATGGCAAACTCCATTGCCACGGCAATTCTTCCCCATGCGGCGGGGACGGTCAAGCCCGTTTGCGCACTTCGATCCTCATGCGGCTCAATTTGACGTAGAGCTTGCCGCGCCGGCGCACCGGCCACCAGTCGTAGAGATAAATCTGCATCGGACGCCACATGGCCACCCAGCCGGCGATGGTAAGGCTTTCGCGCGCGATGCTGCGGAACGTTCCCGACTCGTCGCCGCCGATGGCGTGGCCCGCCGTCAGGCAGGCCGCGAGGAAGAGCATCCCGATGATGAGGCTTTGCCGGCCCTCCTTGAGCAGTTGCCGGAACTCCATCCGGTTCAGCCGCGCCCGATAGGCGAAGTAATGATGCACGCCCTGTTCGATGGCCGACTGCGGATTTTGATCGGCGGGGAATTCAGACAAATGGACGACGAGCACGACCGGTTCGTCCAGTGGAAATTCCCTCACCCAGCTCAGGATGAATTCCTCCGCGTCGCCGTCGAGGTCCTTTTCGGGAAACGGCGCGGGGTCCATCGTGTTGAAGAGCTGCCCGATTTCGCGCAGGTTCAACTCGATCCGGTGCGGCGTGTGCTCTGTCTTTGACATGACTTAACAAACCACGGAACGGAACAGAAAGCCAGCATGGTCCGGTCGTGGCAGATGAAATCAATAATGGCGGCATTCAGGGAATGCCGCCATGACGATAAAATAAAAATCACGCCGTCGGTCAATTCCGACGGCCTGATTTCAATCCGGCCCGCGTGGCGGGATTACTTGCCCTTCGCGGCGCGGACCTTTGCCCAGCGCGCCTTGGCGGCGGCGGCGATTTTCGCACGGCCGGCGGCGCTCATGGTGTGCTTCTTTTTGGCCGGTTTGTCCGCGGCATGGATTTTCGCCCAGCGCGCCTTGGCGGCGGCGGCGATCTTCGCGCGTCCGGCGGCGCTCATCGTCCATTTCTTTTTCGGCGGTCTTCCGACCGGGGCCGCCGAACCGCCGGCGAGGGCGTCCAGTTTGGCCGAGAGTTTCTCAATTTGCTGCTTCAACGAAATGATCCGTTTCAGCTTGGCAGTGGATATGTTCAATAGTCCTGTCATAGACCTCAAGACTACCCAAGACTATCTCATTAGTCTAGTCTCTAAATGTATCAACTTACTTTGTGTCCAGGCTGAAACGGTAGGTTCCGGCTGTCACTGTCTCCGGCTTGCGGTGATCGGGAAACTCGATGGTGGCGGTGGTGTTGGGCGGCACGACAACGTTCATCACGATTTTCCCGTTTTGTTTTGTCCAGGCGCTGGATGCCCTGCCGTAGGGAGTTTCCAATTCCGCGCGGGCGGAGTCGAGCGGGCCGCCGATGAGCGGGCGGACAAAGAAATGTTTGTAGCCGGGTAGCGCGGGATCGGGCGCGAGGCCGGCGACGCGCTCATACATCCACTGGCCGATGGCGCCATAGGCGTAGTGATTGAAGGAATTCATGGAGGCGCTGCCGAAGCCCTTGTCGCGGGTGTAGCTGTTCCATCGCTCCCACATCGTCGTCGCGCCCTGGTTGATGGGGTAAAACCATGAGGGGTAGGTTTCCTGGAACAGCAGATTGAACGCGATGTCCGCGTGTCCCGTTTTGTCGAGCACGGTCGCGATCCAGGGTGTGCCCAGGAATCCCGTGCGGAGATGGCCGTCCGCCTCTCCAATGAGCCGCACCAGATTCGTGGCCGCCTGCTGCTGGGCGTCCTGCGGAATCAAATCGAATGCAATCGCCAGCACATAGGCCGTCTGGGTTTCGGGCGCATTCTGCAATTTTCCATTGGCATCAAAGTAGTTGGTGAAAAATGCCTGCCTCACCGCGGTCGCCTCGTCGGCGTAGCGTTTCGCGTCCTCATCGCGTTTCAGCACGCGCGCGGAGTCGGCTAGGATTTGCGCGCTGCGGGCGTAGAAGGCCGCGCCAAGCAGTGCAAAGGGGGTGTCGCCCTTCTGATTTTTGGCATAAGGCTGCAGCCAGTCGCCATAGCCCTTGATGTTGGGAGTCAATCCTCCCACCGCTTGCGAGCGATACCAGCCGACAAGCTTTTCCATCATGTCGAAATTGTCCGACAGCACCTTCGTATCGCCGGTGTGGACATACACCTCCCAGGGAATGATGGTGGCGGCATCCATCCAGCCGGGGCTGTCGCCGGCGTGCAGCACATCGGGGATGACATGCGGAATCCGGCCGTCGGCCAACTGGTCGTCGCGCATGGATTCCAGCCAGCTTTTGAAAAAGGCCTGACAGTCGTAGTTCAACATCGCAGTCGGACAAAAGACCTCGGCGTCTCCCGTCCAGCCGAGGCGTTCGTCGCGCTGCGGGCAGTCGGTCGGGATGTCCACAAAGTTGCCGCGCTGTCCCCAGACGATGTTGCTTTGGAGCTGGTTGAGCTTCGTGTTCGAAGACTCGAATTCTCCGATCTGGCGCAAATCGGAATGGAGCACCACGCCCGTCACCCAATCCTTTTGCGGCCGGGTGCCTGCCGGCAGGCCGGAAAGCTCGACATACCGGAAGCCGTGAAAGGTAAAATGCGGCTCCCACCTGATGGTGCCCGTTTTTGCCGCCGTGTAGGTGTCGGTGGATTTGGCGGTCCGGTAATTTTCCGTGTAGAGCGTGCCGTTGGTCATGAGCATTTCGGCAAAACGGATTGTGACCGTCCGGTCCTTTACGACGGGCGCCTTGATTCGTGCCCAGCCGACCATGTTCTGGCCGAGATCGAAAACGAAACGTCCCGGCTCCGGCTCGGAAATGTTTTTCACCCGCAGCGTTTGCGCTTCACGCACCGGCGGAAACGGTTTTGGCTCCAGCCTCTCCGGTCCGAGGCCGGCCTCCGCCACGACCGGCTTCCAGTCGGCGCTCGTTTTGCGCGCGTCATAATTCTCGCCGTCGTAGATGCTCGAAGAAACGACCGGACCATCGAAAGTTCCATCCCACTGGCCGTCGGAAACCACGGTGTCGCTTGAGCCGTCCATGTAGGTGATTTCCAATTGCAGCAGCAATTCGGGATGCTCACCATAAAGCTCCTTCTTGTTTTTGGTCCAAGTCAACCGTCCCGCATACCAACCCGCGCCGACCATGGCTTGGAGCGTGTTGCTTCCGGAACGCAACTGGCCGGTCACGTCGTAAGTCAGGGTGTCCAGCCGCTTGTTGTAGGAGGTGAAACCGTTGGCAAAATGATCGTTGCCGACGCGGGTTCCGTTAAGGGACATCTCAAACAGTCCGCGCGCGGTCACATACACCCGCGCCCGCGCCACCTTCTTCGCCACGGGGAAGCTGCGGCGCAGGTCTGCCACCGGCTCTCCGTTGGTGGACATTTCCTGGCTGGGCCGGATCCATAGTGCCTTCCAATCCGTTGCCGAAAGCAATCCGAGTTCAAAATGCGCAGGCGCGCTCCAGCCGGAGTCCTTTCCACGTTCATCGCGGAAATTGACGCGCCACTCCACCTGCTGGCGGGAGGTCAGCGGCTCACCCGCGTAGGGCACCAAGGTGGATTGGTCCGACGTGATCCAGCCGCTGTCCCACGGCTTTTCATCCACTTTTGCCACGATGCGGTAGGCGGTCTGCTTTTTGACGCCGTCTGGCAGCTTCCACGAAAAGACCGGTGTGGCATCGTGAAATCCAAGCGGGTTCACGAGGCCGTCGCCGACTGTCAACGAGTTCGCAGGTTCTCCGAAGGTGTGAACGGCCGTTAGAATCACGGCTGTGCCGATGATGAGGTTTTTCATTTTCAAAAATGCGGTTAACCGTCGTGGTGATGATCAGTTTTTTTAGTGTGCGCCGGAAATCCGGCAGCGTCAATTTCCGTGTTCAGGCGCGAATCTTTTTTGGAGCGACACTTGCTCTTCATCAACGGGCGCGGCGGGCGAGCCTTCCCAGCGCGTCGCGGCGGGCAGGCGTTCGCCCTTGGCTACCAGTGTGAGCGGGCCGAGTTTCACGCCATCGCCAACGTGTGTGTCGTAGAGAATTGTGCCGCGCGCACCGATGGTGGTGCGCGCGCCGATTTCCACCCTGCCGATCTTCATCACGCGGTCCTCGAACAAATGTGTCTGCGGCCCGCACCATGCGTTCAATTCCGCTCCGTCGCCGATGCGCACGCAATCGAATTCCGTCAGGTCGGTGGTGTTCAGATAAACGCCCCTGCCGATTTTTGCGCCGAGCAGCCGCAGCGCCCACGGCAGCATCGGCGTGCCGCGCAAGAAATCCAGCAGGTTCGGCACCGCCAGCGATTCATACAAATTGGTGACGGCCTCGCTGATCCAGACAAACGGCGTCCACATCGCCCGCGCGCAGGGGCGGTAGCGGCCCATGAGAATCCATTTGAGCGCGACCACCAGCAGAAACGAGGCAAGGCCATATAAACAGCCGGCGACGGCCAGCGCGTTCGCCACTTTCATGCCCCAGCCATTGTCCTCGGCCAAAGGCATCACCAAGACCACAATCAAATATCCGGTGGCGATGACCAGTGCCAGCGGCAGGACGATGCGCAGACCTTCTATGAAACCGCGCGCCAGCCGCCGCCGCCACGACGGGCGGAAGGTGAGCGATTCGGGAAAGCCGGTCAGACGTTCGCGGTCGGGCAGCAGCACGGCCGGCGAACCGATCCACGTCTGGCCGGATTGGAGCTGCGCGTTTTCCGGCGTCCGCGTTTGCACCCCGATGAGCACGTCGTCCGGCACGGTCGCGCCGTTCGGAACGTAGGCGCCGTTGCCGATGAAGGAGCGGCTGCCGATTTTTGTCGGCTTCAAAATCATCCAGCCGCCGCGCTGTTCCTCGTCGCCGAGCATCGCGCCGTCGGCGATGAAGCTGTCGCCGCCCAAGGCAAGCAGTTCCGGGATCATGCCCTCGGCGGTGGAGATTTCGGCGTTGCCGCCCACCTTGACACCCAGAAGACGCAGCCACATGGGCGCGTAGACCGACGCGTAAATTCCATGAAGCCCCCGCAGGCTCTGGTCCAGAATCAGACCCGTGAATTTCCTGCGCCAGAAGGCGAAGCTGTGAACCGACGAAATGCCGGCAACCTGGCGCGGCAATAACCGCTGTAGCGCCGCCGTCACCAAAATGGTGACGAGCAAAAACAAGGCGCTGGCCGGAATGGCCAGCAGGAAAAACAGCCCGAAGGCGAAAATCGGATGCAAATCCGAATCAAAAATATCCCAGGTGTTGGCGTCCACCCAGTCAATCAGCATGAACGCCGGAAAGGTCGGCAGGAAAAAAAGAACCGACACGCCGATGGCCGTCACGCCAAAGACAAGCGCCTGTGCCCACCGCCAGCCGAACCAGAGTTGCGGCCGCGGCGGAAGTTTTTCCTGCGGATGATTCACCGGCTGCGCGGGTGCGCCTTCCCACATTTCGCCGGCGGGAATTTGCCGGCCCGCCGCCAGCGCGGATTGTCCGCCCAGCCGCGCCCGTTCGCCGAGCCGGGTGTCGTTTTCCAAAACGGCATACGAATCCACGACGGAATCGCGTTGCAGGTGGACGGGGCCGATGACCAGCACGCCGCCCTCGACGCGGGCGTTTTCGAGGTTCACAAAAGTGCCGAGGCTGACGCCGTCCTCGATGGTCAGCAGTTCCGGCGCGCCCAGCGTGACGGTTTCAATCATCACATTCCGCCCGACGCGCGCACCGAGCGCGCGCAGGTAAATCGGCATCCACGGCGTGCCGGACAGCAGAAAGACATCCGGCAATTCGCAGAATTTATTGGCCAGCCACCAGCGAAAATAAGTGACGCCCCACAACGGATACCGCCCGGCCTTCAACCGGCCCGCCGCCAGCCATTTTCCGGCGATGGCCACGGGGAAGGTTCCGGCCAGGATCAGCACAAAGGTTCCCAGCGAATAGAGCACCGCCAGCGGAATGCTGTCGCCGGGATCGCCGGTGTAATACTGATAGACAAAAAATGGCGTCAGCCAGCCGGCGATGTGCAGCAACACCAGCAGGGGAATGACGACGGCCTGCGCCAGTCCGCAAAAAAATCGGCGGCGCAATGGCGCGGCGGCGCGCGCGGCGGCGGATTGTTTTTTCCGGCGGCGTTCCCGTTCCATCGCGGCGGCGATTCCGGCCAGTTGGCGGTTGCGATAGACAGCCTGCACGCTCAATGAAGCGTAGCGTTCATCGGTGCGCAAAATGGAAACCAGCCGTGCCGCCAGCAGCGAGTGCCCGCCGAGGTCGTAGAAAAAATCCGATTCCGGCCGCCATGCGCGGCCGGGAAAAAGTTTGCCGAGCGCGGCGTAAAGCGCCTGCTCCTCTTCGTTGCGCGGTTCGGCGGATTGTCCGGCAATTTGCGTCACCGGCTTGAGCGGAAGAACGCGCAGGGCATTTTGATCAATCTTGCCGGAGGTCAGGCGGGGCAGTTCGGTCACCGGTTCAAAATGCGCCGGCACCATGTAATGTGGGAGTCGCGCGGCCAAAGCCTGCCGCAACCTGGCCGGCTCCACTTTTTGATTTGCCGCCGGAACGACGAAACCGACGAGTTCGTCAACTCCAGCAAGTTGTCGCAACACAACCGCCGCCGCGATCACGCCGGGTTGGGCCGACAGCGCGGCGGTGATTTCGTCCAGCTCGACGCGAAAGCCGCGGATCTTTACCTGGCTGTCCGCGCGGCCTAGGCAATGCACCCGCCCGCCGGGTTCGATGCGCGCCAGATCGCCGGTGAGATACATTTTTTCCTCGCCGGAATTTTCCGCGAGCGGATTGGGAACGAATTTTTCCGCCGTCAAGTCCGGCCGGCCGAGATAACCGGCCGCCAGCCCCGGCCCGAAAATGCACAGCTCGCCGGTTTTGCCCGCCGGCAGCAGATGCCGTTGCTCGTCCACAATCAACAGCCCGTAATTCGGCAACGGCTTTCCGATGTTCACGGTTTCGCCCGGCTGCAATTCCGCCGCCGTCGCCGTCACCGTGGTTTCGGTCGGGCCGTAGGTGTTGAAAAGTTTTCGTCCCGGCCGCGCCAGCCGTTGCGCCAGCGAATCGGGACAGGCTTCACCGCCGAGATTGATCAGCCGCAATCCTGCAAGCGGGTCGTCCATCAGACTCACCAGCGTCGGAACCGCGTGCAGCACCGTGATGCCTTCGCGCGCCAGGGTTTGCGCGAGCAGGTCCGGATCGCCCACGAGCGTTGGCGGCGCAATCCAAAGCGTTGCGCCGGCGAGATGGGAAATCCAAATTTCCTCGAACGACATGTCGAAGGCCGTCGAGAAGCCCTGGTAAACCCGGTCGGTTTCGCGCACGCCGAGAATTTCATTTTCGCTGCGGATCAGATGGCAGATGCTGCGCTGGCTGATGACGATGCCCTTGGGCTGGCCCGTCGAGCCGGAAGTATAAATCACATAAGCCGGATCGGAAGGTTTTGCGGCGACGGGAAGCGTTTTTGAATTTTTATCTGCCAGCAAATCTTCAAACGCCCATGCCGGCATTTTTAATTCCGCCAGCCGTGGCAGCCAGTCGCGGCAGGTCACGAGGCCGGCGGCGTTGGCGGATTGCAGACAGGTTTTCACCCGTTCCAACGGCGTTTCGGCATCGAACGGCAGCCAGGCCGCGCCGCTTTTGGTGATGCCCGCCTGCGCGATCAGCAAATCCGCACCGCGAGGCATGAATAATCCAACGACCCGGCCCGCCGCCGCGCCGCGCCGGAACAACGCCCCCGCCAGCGCGTCGCCGGCGGCGTTCAGTTCGCCGTAGCTGACAACGCGTTTGCCCCAGATCAGCGCCGGATGTTGCGGACGCCGGCGCGCGGTGGCGGCGAGGATGTCCGCGAGGCATTCATCGCGCAGCAAGTCCGGGCGGCTCGCGCCGCGCAGCACCGCCGGGTTCGATGTTCCTGCGGCGGAAATATCGCTTTCGTGGTTTGCTCTGAGGTTTATCAAGTGGCAAAACTTAACGGTTTGACGTGGCCAACGCAAAATGCCGGTTGGCCGCGTTCCACGGTCTTGCACCATGACTGACGCTGCGGGTGGTTAAAAGGTAACGAAGGAGGTGCACCGCGCCGTCCCTCCGGCGGCCGTTCCGTTCGCGACAAACCGTTCAGGCGTTGCGTCCCTGCGCTGAAGCGGTCCGGCGACCGCAGTTAATGGTCATTTTCACTTTTGGTTAAAACTGCTTCCGGAAGAAAGCCTGTCTTGACTCGGCCCATGCGGTTCCTATCATAGTGGCTCAATCTTTTTTATGCCTAAAATTCAAAACATTCTGGCGCGCGAAATACTCGACTCGCGCGGTAACCCAACCGTGGAAGTGGACGTGACGTTGTGCTGCGGCGCGACAGGTCGTGCAGCGGTGCCCAGCGGCGCCAGCACCGGCGAAAACGAGGCCGTCGAACTTCGCGACGGCGACAAGAAACGTTTCGGCGGCAAGGGCGTGCAGAAGGCCGTCAAAAATGTCACGAACATCATCGCGCCCAAGCTCATCGGGCTGGACCCGTTCGATCAATTGACGGTGGACGCCACGATGCTCAAGCTCGACGGCACGGAGACGAAATCCAAGCTGGGCGCGAACGCGATCCTGGCGGTGTCTCTGGCCAACGCCAAGGCGGCGGCGGCGGCGTTGAACCAGCCGCTGTTCAAATATCTCGGCGGGCCGAACGCGAAAGTGCTGCCGGTGCCGATGGCCAACGTCATCAACGGCGGCGCGCACTCCGATGCGCCGATTGATTTTCAGGAATTCATGATCATGCCGCTCGGCCTGCCGACGTTCAGCGAAGGGCTGCGCGCCATCACCGAGACGTTTCACGCGCTGAAATCCGTTTTGAAGAAGAAGGGTTGCAGCACGGCGGTCGGCGACGAGGGCGGATTCGCGCCCAAGCTCGGCAGCGTCGAGGAAGCGCTGGAAACCATCATCCAGGCCATCAAGGACGCCGGCTACAAACCGGGCAAGGACATTTACCTGACTCTCGACCCGGCGTCGTCGGAGTTTTATTCCGGCAACGGCAAATACACCTTCAAGAAAAGCACCGGCGAAACCATCACCGGCGACGACCTCGTGGCCTTTTATGCGAAGCTCGTGGCGAAATATCCCATCGTCAGCATTGAGGACGGGTGCGCGGAAGACGATTGGGCGACGTGGAAGAAACTCACCGACAAGATCGGCGACAAGGTGCAGCTCGTCGGTGACGATTTGTTCGTGACGAACGTCAAGTTCCTGAAAAAGGGCATCGAGACCGGCACGGCGAACTCGATTCTCGTCAAGGTGAACCAGATCGGCTCACTCACCGAGACGTTCGATGCGGTGCAACTCGCACAGTTCAACGGCTACACCGCCGTCATTTCGCATCGCTCCGGCGAGACGGAAGATTCGACAATTGCGGACATCGCGGTGGCGACGAATTGCGGCCAGATCAAGACCGGTTCGTTGAGCCGCTCGGATCGTCTGGCGAAATACAACCAGCTCCTGCGCATCGAACAGTTGCTCGGCAAGAACGCCGTTTACGCCGGCACGAGTGTGTTGCCAAAGGGACGGTAAAACTCACTGCCACAGTTTCAGAAACCGGAAGTTGGGCAACCAGCTTCCGGTTTTTTTGCGCGGCACAGGCGCCGGCATTCCTGCCATCGTTCCGGGCCGGTTGAACCGCCTGCCGGACGGTGCTAGATTGGCAGCATGAGGACTATTTTCTTCGTCGAGGATGATGCCAACATCGTCGCAGTTTACCGCGAGAGCCTGGTGCGGGAGGGTTTTGAAGTGAAGGTCGCCGAAGACGGTGTCGCCGCCATGAGGTTGCTACAGCAAGGCAAGCCCGACCTCGTCATCCTCGACCTGATGATGCCCAAGTTCAACGGAGCTGACGTTCTCCGGCACATCCGCACCGATCCTGCCCTCAAGCAGACCAAGGTCATCATTTTTTCCAACGCCTACGAAACCAGTATCGTGCTCGAAGCGGAGAAAAGCGGCGCCGACGCCTTTCTCCTGAAGCTCAACTGCACCCCGGAAAAGCTCGTCAATGTTGTCAAAACCCTTCTCCACGACGACACGGTCGGCGGGGACAAATGAAATTCAAGCGCCCTGTTTCATAAGCCACCAGACGGCGAACATGATGGCGATGCTCACCACAGACATCGTCAGCGCCGACGTGAGACACGACACCGCCATCATCGCAAAGCCGCCGAGAAAGGGGACCAGCGACCTTTGCCTCCAGCCGTAAATCATATAGCCGCTGGCGACCCCGCCCCAGACACAGTTTGCCAGCAGGAAATTCTGATTGAGCTGTCCGAGCTGGCTTAACGCATCCATATTTTTCCAGCAATATGTCCCAACTTCGACATGCGGGCAACGCTTGGCTTTTGCAGTTGGCTCTGTTAGGTTCCCCGCGTGAGCCGGTTTTTCCGTCCCAACCTCGACTATCGCGGTCGCATGGCGCGTGGCGTCATTGGCGCTTTGTGTCTCATCGTGGGGATCATTCTTGTGGACTATGTGTTGTGGTTCGGGTTGATTTTTGTGGCGGCGGGATTGTTCGCCCTCTTTGAGGCGATTCGCGGCTGGTGTCTTGCCCGCGCCTGCGGCATCAAGACGAAATTTTAACCGCGTGCGATTCAATGCACAACATCCGCGCTGTTTTGACCCGACGCAAACGGGGCGGTTTTACGCTGATTGAACTGCTGGTTGTCATCGCCATCATCGCCATTTTGGCAGCGTTGCTTTTGCCGGTGCTGAACAAGGCCAGGGAACACGCCAAATGCACCTCGTGCGTGAACAACTTGAGACAGTTCGGTGTGGCGATGTTTGTGTATTCGGGCGACTACACCGACCGGA
Organism: uncultured Bifidobacteriaceae bacterium; assembly: GCA_964655855.1. GTDB lineage: Bacteria > Verrucomicrobiota > Verrucomicrobiia > Limisphaerales > UBA11358 > UBA11358. The sequence goes on along the minus strand of CAZZPE010000009.1, from coordinate 22,449 downwards.
TACCTGAAGCCTCATACAATCCTCAACAACTTCCTGCGGGCGGGGCGTTCAGCACCTACATTCTGTATTGGGGTGTGGGTTCCGCCGGGGTTCTGGCAGATCCCGCCCTGACTCCGCCAACAAATCACGGTCTCCTTTTCACCACCGGAGCCATGCCGGTTGGCAGGGATTTCTATTGTCCGGGTCTGACTCCCGATCTGGGCATCCAATTCGACTACCAAAGTTACACCACGCCCGGCGGTCAGTGGCCGGCGTATTCGCCGCAATATCAGTCCCCCGGCGTCGTTCTCAATCCCGATCCCAAGGTCCGTTCTGGATACGGCTATTTTCCACAGACCGACCAGTTGATCGGCGCCGCCCCGGCTTCGGGAAACATTGTGGCACAAAGAACAGAAGACCTGAGTTCATCCAGACCGATGATGACCGACATCATTTATGAATGGTCGCAACTCACCCATCGCTCCGGCCAGACACCCGTGGCGATCAATGCTGTCTGTGGTGACGGTCATGCAGGCAGTTGCACCAGCCGGGCGATATTCAATCAAGGCCCGGACTATTGGGATGTCGCCAATTCCGGCTATCCCGGCGCGCCGGGCCACGACCAGAACTTCCTGAACATCATGGCGCAGGTTCAGCCCTGATTAATTCATTTCCCTCGCCGCAACTTTCCCTATCCTTTGCGCATGAATTTGTTGCCGTTTGGAAAACTGCCCGCCGCGAAACCACGAACATTTGTCCCGCAGGTCATTGACCTGGGCGACTGGCCGCAGATCGCCCCGCTGTTCGATCAATTGGAATCGCGCGCCGCAGGCTGCAATTCCCCCGGCGCCCTCGAACTCTGGCTCCTCGACTGGGGCGAGCTGAACGCCGCGCTCGATGAGGAATCTTCCCTTCGCTATATCGCGATGACCTGCCACACGGACAGCCCGGAGGCCGAGAAGGCGTATCTGCATTTCGTGGAAAACGTCGAGCCGCAGCTCAAGCCGCGCCAGTTCGCACTGGAAAAAATCTACGTTGCCCATCCGCAGCGGGAAAATCTCCCGCAATCCCGCTTTCAGGTGTTCGACCGCGACGTGAAGAATCACGTCGCGCTGTTCCGTCCTGAAAACATCCCGCTGGAGACGGAGGAGGCGAGGCTCTGCCAGCAATACCAGAAATTGAGCGGCTCGCTCTCGGTCCATTTTCAAGGCGGGGAAAAAACGCTCGTCCAGATGGGCCGCTATCTCGAAGAACCCGGACGCCCGCTCCGGCAGGAGGCGTGGGAACTCGTGGCCAGACGGCGGCTTCAGGAAGCCGACAAGTTCGACGACATCCTGGACGGACAGATCAAGCTGCGCCAGCAGGTCGCCCGGAATGCCGGTTTTGAGAATTATCGTGACTATGCCTTCCGCCGGCTGGGGCGTTTTGATTACTCGCCTGACGATTGCGAGAAATTCCATGCCGCCGTGGAAAAGGAGGTCATGCCCCTCCTGCGCGGCCTGCACCAGCAGCGCGCCGGGCAGTTGAAACTGGACAAGCTTCGACCGTGGGACCTGGCGGTGGACCCCTTGAGCCGCCCTCCGCTGAAACCCTTCCCGGATGTCGCCGAAATGGTTTCGCGCACGCAAAAGATTTTTGACCGGCTGGATGGCGGGCTGGCGGCCGGGTTCAGGCAGATGGACGATTTGAAACTGCTCGACCTGGACAATCGCAAGGGCAAGGCGCCCGGCGGCTACCAATCCACGCTGGCGGAATCCCGGCTGCCGTTCATCTTCATGAATGCCGTCGGTTTGCAACGCGATGTGGAGACAATCCTCCACGAATCCGGCCACGCCTTTCACGCGCTGGCGACGCGCGATGAGGATTTGTATCCGTATCGCAGCGCGCCGATTGAATTCTGCGAGGTTGCCTCCATGAGCATGGAACTGCTCGGCAACGAATTCATCGAGCAGTTTTATTCCGCTGACGAGGCGTGTCGCGCCCGGCGCGTTCACCTTGAGGGCGTTGTCGGCGTGTTTCCCTGGATTGCCACGGTGGACGCCTTTCAACACTGGATTTACACGCACCCTGAACATACGCGCGGGGAGCGGCGCAAGGCGTGGCTGGATTTGATGGATCGCTTCGACGGCGGCGTGGATTGGAGCGGACACGAAGACGCGCGGGCCAATCTCTGGCACCGGCAGCTCCACATCTTCCTCCATCCGTTCTACTACATTGAATATGGCATCGCGCAGATTGGCGCGCTGCAAGTCTGGGCCAACTCAAAGCGCGACAAGGTCAAGGCGCTGGATGATTACAAAAAGTCCCTCGCGCTGGGCGGCTCGCGTCCGCTGCCGGAACTCTTCACCGCCGCTGGTTGCCAGTTCGAATTCAGCGCAAAGACCCTCCGTCCGCTGGCGAAGATGCTGCGGGAGGAGCTGGAGAAACTTTGAATCCGGTTTTCCCACCTGCCAGCGGGCGGGGCTTTTCACACCGCGCACCGATTTGGCTGGCGCGGTGTTTCATTTTCTGACTCAATCGCACAAATTTATGAAACGCTGGGCCATTCTTACTGTGCTGCTTTACGCGCTGGCGCTGGCGCTGCTCACCGCGCCGGTCATCCTGATCGCCTTTGGCAACTGGGGCGTCCACAACGAAAACCAGACGTTCAAGGAGACGATGCAAGTCTTCGCGGCGTGGCAATACTGGCTGTGGCTGGGCTTGCTGATGGCGGGGCAGGTTGTGCTGTTGCTGCTGCCCATCAGCCTTGCCGAAAAAAGACTGCCCGCGCGCCGCAAATTAAAGGTGCCCGTCATCGTCGCCGGGTTTTTCCTGGCAAATCTGTTTGTCGCCGGGGTTTTTTCGGTGATATGCGCGATCTTTCTGGATAACTCGGCTTGGGTGTTTTCGTTCACGGACTGGTTGCTGGGCCACCGGACCGGCGGGCAAACGCCTGAGGTGAACGTCACCGGCTGGGGAATGTTCGCCAGCGCCTTGATTACGATTGCCGTCTTCTGGGTGATTTGGGGATTTATCTTCAACCGCTTCGCCAAGTCTGACGAACCGGATGCGCTGCTCAAGCGCGTCACGCGCTGGCTGTTGCGCGGGAGCATCCTTGAATTGCTCGTGGCCGTGCCCAGTCACATCATCGTCCGCCGTCGTGACGATTGCTGCGCGCCCATCGGCACGTTCTGGGGGATTGTCACGGGCATCTCGGTGATGCTGCTGTGTTTCGGGCCGGGTGTGTTTTTCCTGTTCGCGGAACGATTCGGGCGGTTGCAGACGAAATCGCCGGACGAGAACAAGCCGGTGTGAGCTGAAACGGAATCATCAGCGGGGGATTTCCTTCTTCGCGTCGCGCAGCCCGGCGGCATAGGCCTCGAACACGCGGCGCATCTCGTCGCGGACTTGACGGAAACAATTCAAAATTTCCTCTTCGCTGCCGGTGGCCTTGGCAGGATCAATGAACGGCCAGTGATGCCGGTTCACCTGGCCGGGAAAAATCGGGCACGCCGCGTCCACATTGCCGCAGACAGTGATGACGGTGTGGACGGGCTGCGCCAGGAATTCCGTCAATGGTTTTGAGCGGTGCGCGGAAATATCAATTCCAACTTCCGCCATGACCTTGATGGCGAGTGGGTGGACGAATCCGGACGGCTTGGACCCGGCGCTCTGGACGTTCGCCATGTCACCAAGCGCGGCGTGCAAAAATCCTTCGCCGATGTGGCTGCGGCAGGAGTTGCCGGTGCAAAGAATCAGGATGGTGGGTTTGTTTGGGGTTGTCATAAGGCGACTTGAGATTTCTCGATATATTTGAGTGATCGGAACAGGGGAATGACTAATGACGAAATCCTAATGACTAAATAATGACGAAGCCCGAATGACAAATCGCAGAAGCAGCAGCGACATTCCATTCGGCATTGGTCATTCGTCATTGGGAATTCTCTGGTCATTCGGATTTAGTCATTCGTCATTTTCTGCTGATACCAGCCGCGCGACTGGTTGCAGATTTTGCAGACGGACAGCATCACCGGCACTTCGACGAGCACGCCGACGACGGTCGCCAGCGCCGCGCCGGAACCCGCGCCGAACAGCGTGATGGCCACGGCCACCGCCAGCTCAAAGAAATTGCTCGCGCCGATGAGCGCGCCCGGTGACGCGACGTTGTGCGGCACGCGCAGCTTGCGCATCAGCAGGTAGGCCAGCGTGGAATTGAAATAAACTTGGATGACAATCGGCACCGCCAGCAGCAGCACGGCCAGCCAGCGCGTCGTCAAATTCTCAGCCTGAAACGCGAAGATCAAAACCAGCGTCAGCAGCAGCGCGAAAATCGTCACCGGATGAAACGTCGACAGAAACTTTTTCTCGAACCAGTCCAGGCCGTGGGATTTCAGCAGCACGGTTCTCGTCAGCCAGCCCGCCGCCAGCGGAATGACGATGAAAACGACGACGCTGGTGATGAGCACCTTCGCCGGCACGACCACGTTGGCCACGCCGCACAGGAACATGACGAGGGGTGCGAAGGCGACCAGCATGATGAGGTCGTTCACTGCCACCTGCACCAGCGTGTAAACCGGATCGCCGTCGGTCAGATAACTCCAGACAAAAACCATCGCCGTGCAGGGCGCGGCGGCGAGGATGATAAGGCCGGCGGTGTATTCCTTCGCCAGTTCCGGCGAAATCCACGCGCTGAAAACGTGCTGCATGAACAGCCACGCCAGCAGCGCCATGCTGAACGGTTTCACCAGCCAGTTCACGAACAGCGTGACGGCAAGTCCCTTCGGTTTGCGCGCGATGCCGCCGAGCGCGGTGAAATCCACCTTGAGCATCATCGGATAAATCATCAGCCAGATGAGCACGGCGATGGGCGCGTTGACGTGCGAGCCGGAGACGAATTCCAGCCTGCTCAAATCCGCCGTAAATCCCGGCGCAACTTTGCCAAACGCGACGCCGACGATCATGCAGAGAAAAACCCAGACAGTCAGATAGCGCTCGAAGAACGCGAGACGCTTTGGATTTGCGATTTCGGATTTGCGATGGACGAGTTCCGGCATGGTTTCTGGCAGGGTGGAAATTGCGGCATTTTCCTGTCAATGTGCCGCTGGTTCGTGATAGTTCTTGTAAATATTTTTCAGATTTGTTTTTTTAGGTTTATGAAAATAAATGAGAAAAAGACCGGTTGCTGTTCGACTGGAACCACGACGCCACCCGTGATGCAGGTCGCATACGACAGGAATGTGCATACCGTGGCAAGGCACCATCCTCTGAAGCAGACAATACCGCTGGAGGGTTGCAGCGCCTTTGGCGGAAAGGGACTCGATCTCAATCCAATTGATCTGGTGTCAATGGGCCTGGCCAGTTGTCTCATGATCGTGATGGGCAAGACTGCGGAGGCCGAAAAGCTGGACATTGTAGGAGCGAAGGCCGACGTCAGTTACGATTTGGTCAACTACCGCATCGCCGAGATCAGGGTTGTCATCCACTTGCCGAAGAAACTGCCGACAACCGAACAATCCAAATTGGAGACTGCCAGCAAGAAATGTCCGGTCTTTCTGGCAATCCATCCTGATGTCAAAGTGACGGTGAGTTACATCTGGCCGAAATAAGGCGGGCGACCAACAAGATGCGGAGAGAACGGATTCGTTTTGCTTGTCAGTCGGCATGGTTTTCATAAATCAACAGCATTTTTGCCGGCGGCAGATGACCGCAAGGTCTGTCTGTAAAATTTTCTTCAGCTTCTTCACGTCGGCCTGGGCTTCATCGGTTTTGGCGAGCGATTTGTGAACCCAGTCCAGCGCCTCGCGCACGGCGACCGGCGCGGCCTTGTCCGGCAGCCGGTAATAAACCCAGCGCTCGGCCTTGCGCGACGAAATCAGCCCGGCATGATGCAGGATGGAAAGATGCTTCGAGACGGTGGAGGGCGCGAAGCCGAACAGCTCGGTGATCTGGCAGACGCAGAGTTCGCCGCGCCGGAGTGCGAGGAGAATCCGCACCCGGTTCGGGTCGGACAACGCCTTGGTGATGGCCATGAATTCGCGCATGGTGATTTGTAATTTCGTTAAATGACGAAATGAATATAGCCCACCCTGGCGGCACGTCAAAGCATTTCCGGAAAAACTTTGCTGTCCGCCAAATTCAAGGCGGCGTCATCCGTCCCGGCCCGCCACGGCACCGGGCATCCCCGGCCCGGCGGACAGAAGACCCCCGGCGCCGGGTGACCGGCATTTTCGGGCGTTTCCAAAAGTTTCAACCCGTGAAGCGGCCCGGCCAAAAACATTTTTCAAGAGGCGCTCCCGTGAAGACTGGCATCCGAAAACCCTTTTTGAAATCTTGTCCCGTAAAGACACGGGTCCCAAAATCCTTTTTCAAAGGCGATCCTTTCAGGAACCGGACTAAAAACATTTTTTAGGAGGGCATCCCGTGAAGACCGCCTCCTGAAAATCGTCCGGCAATTCTTGTCCTGACGAGAAACGACGCAAAAAACCATTTTTAGGCCGATTCCTGACGGGATGACGGTCTAAAAATCCTTTTTGGGAGGCGATCTTCACGGGAGAGCCGGTTTTTAAGAACCCAGAAATGGCTGGAATCAAAGGTAAGTTGTTGGAAATGAGCCATTTAGTCCAAACCACGGATAAACACGGATGGACACGGATTCAAACCCACGCCCGGCACCGGCATTTTTAACCGCGAAAAACACGAACCACACGAACGGGATTTAACGCAAAGGCGCCACGACGCAAAGGCCTGACAAAGATTTTACGAATTTAATGGCAGGCCGAGCATCGGCTGGCCGTAGGCCGGATGAGGGCTGGATGACTACGAAACGGAATCAGAGAGCAACTGTGGCGGCTTTCACGGCTTGGTAATTCCTGTCCAGGTCCGGCTGGAGCAGGATCAATGCGGCGATGCGGCGGGCCATGTGCGTGACCTCGCGCGCCTCGTCCGGCGTGAGCGCGCGACCGAGCAAATCAAATTCCCGATACGACAGCCACTTCTTGATGACTTGATAACCGCCGATGGTGTAGTCCCAGACTTTTTCCGGCACATTTTGCCAGCAGGCGGCTTCGTTCAGGAAAACGTCGTGCGTGACAGAACCGAGGATTGTAGTGGGACAGGCATCTTGCCTGTCGGGTTGCGATGAACTGGACAGGCTGGAAGCCTGTCCCACTTCCTCCGCCGTGAACGGGCGCGTTTCCAATTTGCCTTTGCCGGGCATCGTCACGCCGCCTTGTCCCGCGTGGCCCCAGCCGGCGGTGAGGGAAAGATTTAGCTTTTCATTCAGCCGGGTAACGACAGCAATCTTCACCAATTCCGGGCGAATCTTTCCTACTGTCACGCTTTGCACTGGCGTTTCCGTGTCGAGCAAAGCGGCGACTTGCGTGCCCAATTCTGCCGATGCGAGCAAAACGGCTCGGGAATCTGGCAACGGAATGCGCGGCCAATCCTGCCGGATGCCGTCCGCGTTCTCCGCGAGATACGCGGGCGAAAAACCGATGGCGAGCGCGTGCATCCAAATCAAGGCTGCCGTGTCCGCGTCGTCATCGGGATTCTTGATGCCCAGTTTCACGAGATACGCGCGGGCGGCGGGTGAAAGATTAGCGGTAATTTTGCCGACGTGGTAGGCCGGTGCGGCTTCGTGCAAAATGCTGCCAAACTCGCCGTTGCCATCATCTTTCTTCGCTTTGGATTTTGCAACGGCACGCAACATTAGAGGAATGGCAACTGCATTTGGCCGCAATAAATGATAATCTGGCAACGCAGTTGTCATGACCATGGTGATTTGCTCTTGTGGACGTTCCGCAAACATGCGTGTCACAAAAAAACGATTGCCGGCCCAGCATTGAGCGACTAACTCCGGACGCGGACGATTCCACAGAGTTGAAACGCCGGTATAGTAACACCAGCGAACGTCAAACGGATAAAGAGCATACCGTCGGAGCTTCTCTGTATTGAAGCTTTCAGCTTTGAGAGCTTTCTTGCGAGCTTCAGTCGGATTGAATCCACCAGCCTTTTCACTCAGTCCAGTTCGTAAAGCCTTGATGTTGTCCCAATCTAAATTCGGGTCAAAGTAAGCCAGCATCCGTTGTGCAAGGATTTCGCGATCAATGCTGATGAATGCACTATGTCGCATTTCTTGCAAACCGCTAATTGGATCCACGGCGCACAATGCGACGGCCGTTGGCCAAGCAAGGTAAGAAGCGCCTACATCAGAAATTCGAAAAGCAAGCCGGCTGCTTTCCTTTGAATCGGCCTTCTCAAATTGTGCAACCAATGATTTGGCTTCCAGACTTTCGAGAAGTTCCTTGCGCTTATTTACACCCCAAAATTGGCGGAAAAACACCTGCGGTTTTTTCCTGCGCTTCGGCTGTCTGACCATCAAGCATATCGCTGTGCCAACGCGAATACCTTCGCGATTATACTCGGTTGAGAATACGGACGGATCGGGTTTGCCTTCCGGCGTAAGCTTGCCGGTTTCGCGGCTGTCACCGTTCAAACAATCGAACCAAAGCGAATCAAACTCTTGCAGAAACCGCTTTCGCATGACAACAAACGACGGATCGCTCAGGTAGGAATAGTTTGAAATAAAGCAGACAATTCCCTTGCCAGTTTTTTCCGCGATTCGTCGTTCTGCTAATCGAAAGAATCGGATATAAAGATCGTCGAGGTTAAATTTTTTTATGCCCCATTCCTTGATCAGTCCTTCTTTATAAGGCTCAACCAAACCTTGCTCTTCATCCGGGCTAACGCCGGCAAAACCGTTGTAGGGTGGATTGCCGAGGATGACGAGAATCGGTTTTTCCTGTTTTACCTTGCCAGCCCCGGCACGCTCGGCTTCCAGCTCCGGCCAGTTGGCGAGCTTGGGATTCTCCCCGGCAAAATCCCAGCCGGTCAGCGCATTGGTCAGGAAAATCCCGGCGCGTTCGTTCTTGGCATCGTCCAGCGGCACGGCAAGATTTTGCAGCAGCAAGCCCATTTGCAAATGCGCCACGACGAACGGTGCAGGCAAGATTTCAAAACCGAAGACGCGCTTTTGAGCAGCTTCTTTGATGGCTTCGGCATTGAGCGCGTCGCCATCGCCTTTTTCTTCCTTCAACGTCTTTTCAATTTTCCGCAGCACCTCGACGAGATACGCGCCGGTGCCGCAGCAGGGGTCGAGCACAAAGACGCGCGGGTCGGCGAGGCCGTCGGGAATGTCCAGTTCCTCGCGCAGCGCGGCGTCCACGCGGGCGACCTGATACTGCACAATCTCCGGCGGCGTATACCACACGCCCAGTTGCTTGCGGAGTTCGGGATCGAAGGCTTCCAGAAACGGTTCGTAGAAATATTGGACGGCGTGGGTTTCCAGAAATTTCTCAAAGAACGCGGCGCGGTCCACGCGGTTGAGGGCGGCGGCAGTCCAGTCGAGAACCTCCACTAGACCGAGCGGACCAAGTTTGGTCGGCGTGGCGACCTGCTCGAACAGCGCCTTGATCATCGGCACATGGAGCGTCCAAGCGGCCATCTTCCAATCGAATAGTGGCACAGGCATCTTGCCTGTGTGTTTCGGTTCGCAGCCGGCAGAGCCATCGGGTTTGAAACTTACAAGCGAGACGCCTGTGCCACTACTTTGCTGTTTGTGCCACAGCACCCACGCGGAAAACACGCCGTAAAATAAAGTTTGCACGAGCGTGGAGCGGAAAAAGTGTTCGCCTTTCTCCGCCTCGAACTTCATGCCGAGCGCTTCTTCCAACGCGCCCCGGACGGCGGCAAGCGCCGGCAAACCTTTGGCACCTTCCACGCGCACGCGGGCGTCGCGCGCATAGGAGGCAAGAAAGAAGGCCACGTCCTTGGGATTATTCAACTCCGCATTGATGAGCAGCACGCGCTTGAGATATTCGAGGAAGCGTTCGCCAAGTTCGTTGGCGGCTTTGCGCGGCTGCGCGGTGACTTTCCAGAAAGTTTTTTCGTCCGGCGCGAGCTGGAAGGATTCAAGCTGGGCGGGTTTGCCATTGTCACCGCGTTTCAGGAGCAGGAAACTCCGGTAGTTCGTCAGCAGAACCAACCCGTAGTGTTTGACGTATTTTTTCACCTGCTCCGAGTCCGCAAATTCCGCAATGTCTTCAGCCGCAGATTTGACTTCGATAGCACCACGGGACGGTTTTTGGTCAATGAATGATTCCTCCTCGCTCCGGTTTTTCAACTGGTCGGGCGTGAACAATCCGCCATCCGGCAAATCCGCGCCGCTGTTTTTGGGATGGATGATGCAGCGGACTTTGGGCTTGAGCGTGTGGCCGGCGGCGTTGAGAAGCGTGGCCAGCGCGCCATAACCGGAGGTTTCCTTCGTGGCCACGCCACGGTGAGCGCCGAGTTCTTCCAAATAGGTTTCCAGAGGGTGCATGACCAGTGACGCGGAGAGTGTGCGCTGGAAATTTATCCGCGTCAATCCGCGTTCATCCCCCGCCTTCACTTGTTTCGGCGCGGTGGGCAGTGGTTGAAAAACCCCGCAAAATCTGTTGGACGAAATCCGGCGGGAGTGACATTCTCGCGCCACATCTTCAGGGCATGACGGCGAGAAAGTTCAATCCGTTGCCGCGCACCATCCGGGGTCCGGTCAGTCTGGCGCTCGCCGGCATCATCCGCGAGGAACGCGAGCGGCGGGGCTGGACGCTGGGCGAGATGGCGCGGCGGTCCGGCCTCACCCGGCACGGTCTTTTTCTGTTGGAAACGCGGGACCGGATGTTCCTGACGGACACGGTGGAGCGGATTGGCAAGGCGTTGGGCATGACGTTCAGCGATCTGGTGATTCTGGCCGAGCAGCGCGTGGCGGAATGGCCGCCGGAGTGCGGCAGTTGCAACTACTGTTGCATTGAAGCGGGACAATTGAAGGATTTAGATTCCCACCGTGGCTGCCTGCGCGCGGAGCGTTGATTGGTTCTTCTTCGGGCGGCGGCCCGCAAACTCAACGAAAGGAAAATCATGGTTATTCCAAAAATATATGAACCCCTGGTGCAACTGCTGGAAGACGCCGCCGATGGCGCGAACAAATACGGCGCGGCCCTGAATCTGAAACAAAACACGGAAGCGGTCATCCGCGCGGATTTGACCGCGCTGATTGGCACGCCGGCCGGGCCAAACAATGTTCCGCCCGCCGTTCCCGGGTTGAGGGCGCTTTGGAACGATGCGAAGTGGAACAAGGTGGCGATGACGGCCGCGTTGCGATCGGCGGAGAGCAACGGGCGCGCGCTGGCGATGGCGTGCATCGGCGCGCTCAAGCCGGCGTTCGGCAACCGTTGGGGCAGCGCGTGGAACGCCGCCGGGTTCATCGGCGGTTCGCTGGAGGTGCCGGCGCATCCGCAGCCGCTGCTGCTCCAGTTGCGCGCGTTTTACGGCAAGAACCCGGCCCGCGAAGTCAAAAGCGTCAACGGGATTGACTGCACGGCGGCGGCGTGCCAGGCGTCGGCGGATGCCATCGAGGCGGCGGACAAGGCGAGCAACCAGAGCAACACGGACGCGGGCGACGCGCAGGCGGCGTTGCAGGCGGGCATTGACGCCGGGCGCGCGCGGCTCATCGGGCTGCAGGGGGAACTGGGACAGTTGATGGATGACAACGACGTGCGCTGGCTGGCGTTTGGATTTGACCAGCCCGGTCATCCCGGCACGCCGGACGTGCCGCAAAATCTCGCGGTCACGCCGGGCGCGGCGGGGTCGCACATGCTGTTCGTGCATTGCGACGATGCGCGCCGGGCGGACGGCTACCGGTTCACGGTCACGAATGCCGCCGACAATTCGGCCCTGGCCGAGGATCTGACGCAGGATGCCGAGGACACATTGAGCAGCCTGTCGTCAGGAACGAAAGTGAACGTGACCGTAACGGCGCGAAATCAAACCGGCGAAAGCCAGCCGTGCGCGCCCGTGACCGTCGTGGTGCCGTAACTGCCTGCGCAGGACCACCATTTTTAAAACCATCAACCCGCGTGGCGTGAGCCGCGCGGGTTTTTCAATGGCTGCGGAAGTTGCCGGTGCGGAGGATCAGGCGGCGGGCGGCGCGTTCTGATTTTTCGCGCCGGTGTGGCGGATGTCCTGCGCTTCGTGGAGATAGACGACCTCCTCGGCGATGTTCTTGGCGTGGTCGGCGATGCGTTCAAGGCTTTTGGTGGCGACCATCCAGTTCAGGCAACGCCCGATGGTTTCGGGATTGGCGACCATGTGCTGCGCAAGGATCTCGTGGATTTGCTTGTTGAGTGTGTCCACCTCCTTGTCGCGCGGGATGATGGCGCGGGCGGCGGCGGAGTCGCGGTTCACAAACGCGTCGAGCGCGGCCTTGAGCATGTCCAGCGCCATGCCGGCCATGCGGGGCAGGTCGAGGCTGATTTTGACGGGGGCTTCACGGCTCAAATCGCGGGCGCGCTTGGCAACCTTGGTCGCCTCGTCGCCGACGCGCTCAAGGTTTTGGGAAATCTTCATCGCCACCGTGACGAGGCGCAGGTTGGTGGCCAGCGGCGCCTTGGTGAGGATCTGGATGACCATGTCGTCAATCTCGACTTCAAACTGGTCTATGACGCGGTCGTTTTCCTTCACCCGCAGGGCCAGATCGTGATCGCGCTGGACCAGCGCCTGCACGGCCTGGTTGACGGCGGTCTCTGCGTGGCTGGCCATCAGAAGCAGCTTTTGCTTCAAGCCATCCAGTTCCATATCGAAGTGCGTTTCCATAATTTATATTTTCGTCTCGTCTCAATTCCCGGCCGCAATCATGATTGCAACCCTGCCACTGCCGCGGCGCATTGCAACCGGAACCCGGCGCAAAATCAAGGTTGCGATTTCAACCGAACCGGCCCGTGACATAATCCTCGGTCTGCTTTTGCGACGGGCTGGTGAAAATCTTTGTCGTCGGGCCAAACTCGACCAGTTCGCCGAGGTAAAAGAACGCCGTGAAATCGGATGCGCGCGCGGCCTGCTGCATGTTGTGCGTCACAATCACAATCGTGTAATCCTTTTTCAACTCCAGAATCAAGTCCTCGATTTTCGACGTGGCGAGCGGGTCGAGCGCCGAGGCCGGCTCGTCCATGAGCAGGACTTCCGGCTGCACGGCGAGGGCGCGCGCGATGCACAGCCGTTGCTGCTGGCCGCCGGAGAGGCTGACGGCCGGGGCGTGCAGGCGGTCCTTTACCTCGTCCCACAGCGCGGCCATGCGCAGTGACTGCTCGGCGCGCTCGGCGAGCAGCTTCCGGTCGCGCAAGCCGTTCAACCGCAGACCGACGGTCACGTTGTCGTAGATGGACATGGTCGGGAACGGATTCGATTTCTGAAAAACCATGCCGACGCGGCGGCGGACGATGACCGGCTCGATGCCGGTCGCGTAAATATCGTCGCCAAAGAGCCGGATTTCGCCGGTCATGCGCGCCTCGGGCACGAGTTCGTGCATCCGGTTGAGCGCGCGGAGAAAGGTGGATTTGCCGCAGCCGCTCGGCCCGATGATGGCGGTGACGGCCTTGGCGGCGATGTTGAGCGAGACATTTTTGACGGCGGCGTTTTTGCCGAAAAAAACGGACAAGTTGCGCACGGTCAGGGCCGGGGCGTTCGTGGATTTAACCGCCGGCGCGGCGTTCAGCGTTGGATTGGCGGATTCGGGCATGGCGTTCAAGTTTTAAGTTGGAAGCGGTCGCGCGTGAGGAAGCGGACGCCGACATTGATGCACAACACGAACAGGAGCAGCACAAGCGCGCCGGCCCAAGCCTGCCGGTGCCAGTCGTCGTAGGGCGAGATGGCGTAGGCGAAAATTTGCAGCGGCATGGCGGCGATGGGTTCGGTCAGGCTGTGAGTCCAGTTCTGGTTGCCCAGCGCGGTGAACAGCAGCGGCGCGGTTTCGCCGGCGACGCGCGCGAGGGCGAGCAGGACGCCGGTGATGATGCCCTTGAGCGCGGTGCGGATGACGATTTGCACGATGGTTTTCCATTTTGAAATCCCCAGCGCGAGCGCGGCCTCGCGGTAGCCGCCGGGCACGAGCTGCAACACCTCCTCGGTGGTGCGCATCACGAGCGGAATCATCATCAGGCCCAGCACCACGCCGCCGGCCAGCGCCGAAAAACCGTGCATCGGCACCACCATCAGCGCCCAGACGACGATGCCCCAGGTGATGGACGGAACGCCGTTCAAGATGTCCGCCGCAAAACGGATCCACCAGTTCAATTTGGTTCCGCCGTATTCGGAAAGAAAAACGCCGCCGAGCACACCGACGGGCACGCCGATGACTGCGGCTTGCGCGAGCAGAATGAACGTGCCGGCGATGGCGTTGGCCATGCCGCCGCCAACCTCGCCGACGGGTTTCTGCAATTGCGTGAAGAACGCCCAGTTGATCGAGGTGAAGCCTTCCTTGATCAAATGATAAAACACCAGCACCAGCGGCGTGACGACGAGAACCGCGCAGACAAACGTCAGCGCCTGCATGAATGCGTTCTTGAATCTGCGCCAGTTGTGGTTGGGGGCGGTCACTTTTTGATTTGTTTCAGTGCTGCGGTTTGACGCCCGGGCCGGCGAAGGTTTTCAGGAGCAGTTGCGCGAAAATGTTGACGAGCACGGTCACGCCGAGCAGGGTGAGGCCGATTTCGAACAGCGCGGCCGGATACAGGGTGCCGGCGGCCTCGTTGAATTCGTTGGCGATGACGCTGGCCTGCGTGGATGCCGGGGCGAACAGAGACGACGTGATTTGCGGAATGTTGCCGATGACCATCGTGACGGCCATCGTTTCGCCCAACGCGCGGCCCAGTCCCAGGATGACCGCGCCGAAAATCCCCTTTTTCGCGTAGCTCAGGACGGCGATGCGCGTGACCTCCCACCGCGTCGCGCCCAGCGCGTAGGCGGCCTCGCGCTGCAGGCCGGGCACGGAGCGCAGGATTTCGCGCGAGACGGACGTGATGATGGGAATGATCATGATGGCGAGGATGATGCCGGCGGCCAGCATGCAGGGGCCGTAGTTTGACCCCTGAAAAAATGGCAGAAAACCCAGGGAACTTCTTAAGACTGGAACCAGATGATTGTGCAGCCACGGGACCATCACAAAAATCCCCCAGAGGCCGAGGATGACACTCGGCACGGCGGCGAGCAGTTCAATGAAGATGGTGAGGGGCTGGCGCAGCCACAGCGGCGCGAGTTCGGTGAGATAAACGGCGGTGGCAATGCTGATGGGCACGGCGATGACGAGCGCGATGAGCGATGAAACGAGCGTGCCGTAAATGAAGGGCAGGGCGCCGTAAACGTCGTTGACGGGATCCCAGTTGTTGGTGACCAGAAAATGCCAGCCGAACTTTTGCATCGCCGGTCGCGAGCCGTGCCAGAGTTCGCAGCCGATGAGCGCGATGAGCACAAAAACGGTCAGCGCCATGGCCAGCGTCAGCCATTTGAAGGCGCTGTCGCCAAAATGCCGTCCGGCGTTTTTTTGAATGTTTCCGGTCACGTTTTCTTCAATCCTAAAATCAACCGGACGAAGAGCGGGAGGAACCGCGCCCCTCGTCCGGCCCAAGCCCATAAACTACCGGGCGGTGGAACGAAGTCAGTATTTAATTGTGTCAAGCAGGGCCAGTTCGCGCTGCTGGACGTTGTCGGGCAACGGCGCATAATCCAGCGCGGGGGAGAGTTTCTGCCCGTCGGTGACCGCCCATTTCAGGAAGGCGACCAGTTTTTGGCCGTTCTCCGCTTTCTTTTGTTGCTGATAAACGAGCACCCAGCTTGCGCCGGCAATCGGATAAGCCTTGTCACCGGGCGCGTTGACCATCGAGAAGCGAAAATCGTCGGGGATTTTCGCCGTGGCGAGCGCGGCGCTGACGGAATCGGGCGCGGGTGAAATAAAGTTGCCCTTGGAATTTTTCATGTCGGCGTAGGGGATTTTGTTCTGGTCGGCGTAGGCCAGTTCCGCGTAGCCGATGCCGCCGGGAACCTGTTTGACCTGGCCGGCGACGCCTTCACTGCCCTTGGCGGCGAGTGCGCCGATGCCCATCGGCCATTTCACCATCGTGCCTTTGCCGACCGAATCCGCCCATGCGGGATTCACCGCGCTCAAATAGTCGGTGAAGATGAAACTCGTGCCGCTGCCGTCGGAGCGATGCACGGTTACGATGGCCAGATCGGGAAGGCTCACGCCCGGATTGAGCGCGGCGATTTTCGGATCGTTCCACTTGGTGATGTTGCCCAGATAAATGCCGGCCAGCGTGTCGCCGTCCAGCTTCAGTTTCGGATCACCCGGCAGGTTGTAGATGATCGCCACGCCGCCGGCGACAACCGGGATGTGCAGAATTTTCCCCGGTGTGGCGGCCATTGCGGAGTCGGTCATTGGCGCATCGGAGGCGCCAAAATCCACGGTCTGGCTTGTCAGATTTTTAATCCCGCCACCAGAGCCGATGGACTGGTAGTTGAACTCCACACCCGAATCCACCTGTTTGTAGGCCTCAAACCATTTGGTGAAGGCCGGATAATCAAAAGTCGAGCCGGCGCCGGTGATGTTGACGGGCGCGGCGTTTGTTTGTGCGGCGAGCAGGGCTGCGCCGCCGAGGATTGAGAGGATTGTTTTTTTCATTTTCATAAAGAGTTAATCAGTTTTTCGGCATTTAATCACGTTACGTTACGGTTAAAACTTCCACATCAGATCCGCCATCAGGTGCATGGTGTCGGTTTTTGCACCGGCGACGGGGTTGTTGATCAGGTCGTTGATGTAAGCCGTGAGTGAGAAGGTCAAAGAGTCAAATACCGAATAGTTGAATTTGACCAAGTGGCCCTTGATGTTTGTTCCGCCAGCCGCGCTGCCGCCGGCCAGGGAAGTGGGGAACAGGGTGACGTTGTCGTCATCCACGAGTTGATCCCACCATGCATCGGCTTCCAACTTCTGATAGCGATAGGAAACATCCCACGTTCCTTTTTTGCCCGATTTGCCCAATGTGACACCGCCCCACCAGCCTTTGTTGTTGCTGGCCGCAGCCGGATTGTCCATGAATTCGCCGGCGAGCTTGACGGGGAACGCGCCGGGATAGAGCGGGAAGCTGTCCAGCGTGTAGGTGGTGCTGCCGCTGACGACGAACGGATTGAATTCGCGTGCAGGCAGGCCTGCGACAATCGTATTGCCCAGATTTGAATCGTAATAGGATCCGGTTGCGCTGCTGGCATTCAGGCTTGCCTGGTTGGCGAGGTCGTAAGCCGCAATGCCGAGAGATGTGCCGATTTTCGGCGACCATGCGGCGTTCCAAATGGCCTGGGCGCCCAAAAGGTAAGGCCCGCGGGAGTTCGACTGGTCAATCACAAAGGCCCCGCCGTTGAATGCGAGCGAATTTTGGCCGTTGATTTTGTAAGTCGCCTGCAACGCTCCGCCTTCCGGCGTGTAATCGGGATCGAAGACCATCGGGGAAGCCTGAAACGGTTGATCCATCTTGCCGATGGTTCCGGCCACCATCCAGGTGCCGTCGTTGATGGGCGTCCATTTGCCATAGGCCGCGTCCACAAAAATGAATTTCTTCGAGCCGTTGCCCTGAAGCGTCGTGTTGTTGGAGAGCGGATTGCCCCCCGTCGTGTTTCCTGAAGCCGCATCGTCCGTGCCCAAGCGGAAACCGACCTGCAAATCGTCCTTCATGTTGACCGTCAGACCGACGCGCAGGCGGTAGCGCAACCGGATGTTGTTGTCATCGGCCACATTCCCGCTGCTGTTTTTGTAGGCCGGCATTCCCGCGCTCACATCATCAAACCGGCCGCGAAAATCGCCATACAGTTTGTAGCTTGTCACCCAGTCGGGAGTCGGAAACTTCGCGCCCAGCTCCTTGTTGAAATCGTTCACGGAGTTCGTCGCATTGTCCGCCTTCAATTCCTTCGCCTCGTCCACGGACAGGATGCCTTTCTGCTCCAGCTTGTTGAGCAGGGCGTCCACGGACGATTGGGCGTGGGTTTGCGGGGTCAATGCCATCAGCGCGGCGGCGCCGGCGAAGATGGCGGCTTTTGTATGATTTTGGCTTTTGATTTTTTTCATGGTTGTTGTTTCAAGTGCGGCGACAGGATGGGACCCCGGTGTTACAACCATGCGGCGGAAAGGTGACGATTCAGTGACAAAAATTCAGTCCTGACTTGCGAATCCGGCCAAAAAAGGTAAAACAGTTGTCCGATGGATGCGATCATTGCATCCGGGTTGTGGCAACGTCACCGAAATTTACGGCAATTTATGTTTTCACTCCAACGGTTCCTCGGCAAAGAGGACATGTTTTTTGGCCTGCTCGAAGCCAGCGCCGTCGAAGCTCACAAGAGCGTCCATGCGCTCGTCAAATTAAGCCAGTCGCTCGACAAGCCCGTCGAGCTTGAGGCCTTTGCCGCCGCCCGGCGCAAGGACAAGGAGATCACCGTCCAGATCCGCAACGCCGTCTATACCACCTTCGTCACCGCGCTCGAACGCGAGGACATCGAGGCGCTGGCGCTCGTGCTCTACCGCATTCCCAAGACCGTCGAGAAATTCGGCGAACGCATCCTGATCGCGCCGCAGCTCGTCAGGGGCGTGGACTTTTCTCAGCAAATCAGCCTGCTTGAACAGGCCACCGAATGCGTGGTCAACCTCGTCAAAAGCCTGCGCGCCGGCATCAATCTCGAGGAGGTGAAGAAATGGAACGACCGCCTCCAGCAGGTCGAAGGCGAGGCCGACAAGGCCATCATGGAGCTTTACCGCGACCTCTTCAGCGGCAAACACGATCCCATCAAGGTCATTGTTTTGAAGGACCTTTACGAGCTGCTCGAAAAGATCATTGACCGCTGCCGCGACGTCGGCAACGTCATCTCCCAAATCGTCCTGAAAAATTCGTAAAAAAATGCGGAGTGCGGAGTGCGGAGTGCGGAACAATTATGAACAATGAAAATTTGAAGAAACGGACGAAGCAATTCGCCTTGGAAATTATCAAATTCGTTGAGACTTTGCCCTCGGACAAAACCTGCGCCGTTCTGGGCCGACAACTGTTGCGATCGGGCACGTCGGTGGGAGCAAACTATCGTGCCGCCTGTCGTGCCCAATCACCCGCCGATTTTATTTTCAAGATGGGAATTGTTGAAGAGGAGGCGGACGAGTCGTGTTTTTGGATTGAGCTTTTGCTTGAGGCGGAAAAAACAAGCGGCGAAAAGGTTGAGGCGCTGCTTAAAGAATCCAACGAGCTGGTGGCCATCTCCGTTGCCTCGATTCGGACCGCCAAAAAAACTCGCGAATCAGATTCGACGCCGCAAGCCGATGCCGTTCCGCACTCCGCACTCCGCATTCCGCGTTAAAATATGCTCTTGGTCTTTACCGTCATTTTGGTGGCGCTGATTTTCACCTACACCAACGGCTTTCACGACACCGCCAATGCCATCGCCACCGTCGTCGGCACCAAGGTGCTCACGCCGCGCCAGGCCATCATTCTTGCCACGATCACGAACCTGCTCGGCGCAATGGTTGGCGCCGCCGTTGCCAAAACCATCGCCTCCGGCTTGGTGGACACCAAGCTCATTCCGCCCGACATTTCTTCGCAGATGCTCATCTGCGCGCTGCTCGCGGCGATTGTCTGGAATCTGCTCACCTGGTATTTCGGCCTGCCGTCCAGCTCCAGCCACGCGCTCATCGGTGGCCTTTGCGGCGCCGCCTTCGCGGTGACGCACGGTAACTGGCACGCCATCATCTGGAGCAAAATGCCCGCCGCCGGCAGCCATTGGTGGACCGGTGGCGGCATCCTGTTCAAGGTGGTGATTCCCATGATCATCTCGCCGCTGCTGGGATTTGTCATCGCCTTCGTCATCATGGCCGTGCTTTACCTGCTGCTGCAGAAGTGGCGGCCGCGCACCGTCACGCGGACTTTCGGACGGCTCCAGCTTTTCAGTTCCGCCTACATGGGTTTCAGCCACGGCACCAACGACGCGCAAAAAACCATGGGCATCATCGCGCTCGCCCTTGCCGCCGCCACGCAGGCCGGCACGTTCGACCATCTGCCCGTGTGGCTGAACTTCCTGCGCACGCCCGAGGCGGTAGACCCCAAGAACCAGCAAATCGCGCTCTGGATAAAAATCCTTTGCGCGCTCACGATGGCCGCCGGCACCGCCATTGGCGGCTGGCGCATCATCCGGACGCTCGGTCACAAGCTGGTGAAGCTCCAGCCCGTCCATGGTTTTGCCGCCGAGACTGCCGGGGCCACCGTGCTGCTGGGCACGGCGATGCTGGGCATGCCCGTTTCCACCACGCACGTCATCACCACCTCCATCATGGGCGTTGGCGCAGCCAGGCGTTTGAGCGCATTGAAATGGATTCTTGCCGAGCAAATCGTCTGGGCCTGGATTTTTACACTGCCTGTCAGCGCTGCCATTGCCTACGGCCTCGTGAAACTGGTGGAAATGCTCTGAAATCAAAATTGTTTGCCGCTCCATTTGTCCCGACACAACCGGGCATGGCGCATTGTTGCTGTCGCAGAAAATCGTAGAGTTCGACTTCGGAATAGGCGGGAGCTGCTCAAAATAAAACACCGCCGGAATGATTTCTCATTCCGGCGGTTTGGCATGGGGCCGGGCGGGGGAGGAGCCAGTCTACATGCACATGTGTGAAACCGGGTCGCTCCAATCGCTGTAACCCGTCGAGCCGCCCACCGCGCGGGCCAGAAGGGTGTAAACCACCCCCGGCGTCAAACCCGAAATCAACACGCTGCGCGCCTGGGTGGAATCCACCGTTTTCAATTCCTTGCCGTCGGGGGTGAGCACTTTCACCTGATAGTCATGCGCGTTGGCTACGGATGACAAGTGCGCGATCAACTGGCCGCTGTCGCCATTGTCAATGGACACCAAAACCGGCGGGTCCAATTCTGTCTGCGCGTGATTGGTGCTGTTCGACAGAAAACCCGACGAGAGCAGCATGGAAAGCGTGAGGCCGGGACGGCCCTGGACATACGCCGCATTTTGGCGCAAGGCGGCGACCAGCGAATCGCGCGCCTCGTTCTTGGCCGCCGTCAACTGTGTGCCGCCATTGGCCGCCGCCAGCAACGCATTGTGGAAGGCGACCTGCAATAAATCCATGTCCGCCGGTTTGACCGTTGGGTTGGGGAAGGCCGCATTGCCAGTCATGCAAATGACATGGCCTGCGGCAAAATTATCCAGGGACGGGTCGGAATATGTCGCAAAGGCCAGTGAGACGTGATAGTTGTCTGCCATATTGAACTCCTTTGGTTGTGGTTTTTTGGAACGGATCAAATAACAGCATTAGGTATGCCAACTGTTTGTAATAGGCCACAATAGAACGCGAAATGGAGCATGACCCCGGCAGATCGCCCCGATAAATCTTTGGCGCGGATAGAAAAGGCCATTTTTTGACCCTGATTTGTTTCCGACAAGGGCTTGGAAATGATTGACCAAGGCTTCTCGAAGGCTGACCGGGGCTTGATTGACTTTGACCAATGTTTTTCAATGCTGGACAAGCCTTTGTCAATGAACGACCAAGGCTTGAAAGCCCCTGACAAGGGTTGGACAATGACCGACCAAGGCTTCCCGGAGGCTGACAAGGGTCTCAAAACCATAAACCAAGGTTTGTGAAAAACCGACAAGCCTTGGTTAAAGCCTGACTTTTGGCCAAAAACGCCGGATATGTTCCATTTTGATACGGGGTGGCTTAAAACAGAACAAAAAGAGCGTTTTGGCGACAGTGCTTTAGTGTTTGTGCACAATGCCGGAGATGTCCGTGATTTTGCGTGTGAGGCAATTAAATACTGCGAAACAGTGAGGAAACCGGGACTTGCAAGGCTTTTGAAATTTTCCAGAGTGCTTCGACAGAAACAGCCTTATGGCCGCCTTCGACCAAGCTGATATAAACCGGATGGAGGTCTGCTTTTTCGGCAAGTTGTTCTTGAGTCAAATGCACCCGCTTGCGAAAGCAACGAATGTTCGCGCCGAGTTTTTTTCTAACTTGCCCAATTTCAGACACGTCACAGTCAAGCAGGAAACGGGATTAATAAGAATAGCCTGACGGATTAAGTTTTTTCTTGCATTCTTTTTTGAAATTGGTTAATAACTTCCCGTAATCAGCCCAAAACAGTTTTATGAAAATCATTAAACAAAAAGGAATAAAATGAACACCCCAGAATGTCCGCATCGTTCAAGAACTTTGCCACTATTGCTCATGGCGGCAATGATTGTTTATGGTGGCATATTTTTAACGATGGTGTTTTGCCGCTTTACCACAACGCAAATATTTTTCGTCACACAAATGCTTAATGCTTTGGGCTTTTTCATTGGGCTGGCCGCCTTCATTAAGACAGCGCGCCGTTCCTAATCCACTCTTTTCACGACCGCAAATCATAACAAAAGGAAATATGCAAAAAACATACAAACAATTCGTCACAGGGTTGCTGGTTCTCTCGTTGACAGCTTTTTCGTTGAAGGCCGGAGACACCAACAACACAACTACCACACAAAATTCCAAACAACCCAAAATCATATACTGAGATCTCTGAAAAAGGCTGTTTGAGTTGTTTGTTTTGATGTCACCGACGATTT
>CAZZPE010000008.1:0-79006 GCA_964655855.1 uncultured Bifidobacteriaceae bacterium | reverse complement strand
ATGAAAAAATGAACTGAACCGCTTTCTCTTACTTGACAATCCCCATAGCAGCCCACGGTTTCAACTGTGGGTTAAACGGCCAAAATGAAACGAGTCCCGGAGGGACGGCAGAAAATTGCGCGGGGAAAATTTCCAGCCGGATTTCTTTCGCCCCTCCGGGGCTTGGTTTGTTTTTGGAACGCCGACCCGCAGTTGAAACTGCGGGCTATTGTCTGCCGCCTCAGCGAGGCTGAAAATTCTGGCTGGCCGCGCGCCGGTTGCGCCGGGACGCTGCCGCTGCCGGGGTGGTTTTTTCTTGATAAAACTTTCAGCGGGCGCTTTGTTCCAACTTATTTAGGAAATTTGTGGCTTCGGGAAATCCATTTGTGGCGGCAATGCCGAACCATTTTTGAGCGAGCACAAAATTGGTTTCGACGCCTTCGCCATGTAAATAAATTTCGCCGAGGCGAAATTGAGCAAAACCATCGCCAGCGTCTGCCTGTGGCTGGTAAAATTTCAGAATATTTTGTTTAATGGCCACTCGTTTAGCTTCTTGAGCTTTGACGATTTCAGCCTGCCGATTTGCAATTTCACGCTGTTGAGCCTCTTGTGCTTCCTGTGCTTGCTTGAACCGCTCGGCTGCTTCGACTTTAAGTGTTTTTATTTCGTCGTCGTTAGGAATTGTCCCGTAATCATAGGCATAGACTGTTTTGTCTGCGCCAAGAGTGCTGACGTAGGAATACCGGCCTGAAGCCATCGCATATAAAACCAATCGCTCGTCATCCACTAGCGGAATACTTTGGGGAAAGTTTTTAATGAAAACGGCCTCTCGTTTATCCAAACCCACGTCGTCGGAAAAAAGAATGCCGTCTGAAGTGATTTGGATCACATTACCCCAAAGTTTTTTCCACTCTTGCATCGGAGGAGTGGCTTCATAATTTGTGACGTTCAATTCATCCCAATGAAAGCGCTCGGTCAAATCGTATGAGATGTCATTGACCTTGCGATAAGGGTAACGGGTTGTGTCATTATCTTCTGCTTGCACCGAAAACCAAAATGAGCAGAAGGCCAGAAAGAAGATTGCGATTTTTCTGTGCTTCATGTTTTGAATTGCATCACCGCTTCAACACAGCGACTACAAATTGTAGGATGCTCGGCATTTTTGCCAACGTCCATTTCCCAATGCCAGCAGCGTTCACATTTTTGGCGGCCTTTGCTTGAAGCAGGAAAAACGGTGAATGAAAAATCTTCACCTTCTTCGGCGGTCAGAGACGAAACATTACAAAGTTCTCGTAACAATTCGATGTTGTCCTTCGCAACGACTAATCCAAAGTGTTTTGTTTTGTAGTGCAAAACAGCGTCGAGTGATTTGCCAATTTGTTTCGCTTGCCGAGATTGTTCCAGCTTTAGCAAAGCACTTTCACGAATCATCGGAACAACGTCCCAAATTATTCTTTCTTCGTCCGTCAGAAAGAATTTTTTTGGTTGCCAACTCGCTTCGTGAACGGAACTCGCATTTTTTCCCGGCACAAATTCCCACGCTTCGTCCGCCGTGAAGGCCAGGATCGGCGCGAGCATCTGGCAGAGGCCGGTCACCAGCCTGTGCAGCGCGGTTTGCGTGGAGCGGCGGCGCGGCGAATTCGCGGCGTCGGTGTAGAGCCGGTCTTTGATCACGTCGTGATAGACGGACGAGAGCTCCACGGCGACGAACTGGCTGATTTTTTGATAGACAACATGGAATTCGTATTGGTCGTAGGCGGCGATAACTTCGGCTTCGAGCTTCGAGAATTCTCCAAGAATCCAGCGGTCGAGGCCGGTCAGCTTATCGTCCGGCACGGCGTTTTTCGCCGGATCGAAATCGTAGAGGTTCGAGAGCTGGTAGCGCAGCGTGTTGCGGATGGCGCGGTAGGTCTCGCCGACCTTGTTGATGCGCTCCTCGCTCACGACGATGTCGTTGCGGTAATCCTGCGACGCCACCCACAGCCGCACGACGTCCGCGCCGTATTTTTTGACGTAGGCTTCGGCGGTCTGCGGCTTCTCGTAACCGCCCTGCTTGCTCTTGGAAATCTTCTCGCGGTCGGCATCCACCATGAAGCCGTGCGTGAGAACGGTCTTGAACGGCGCCGCGCCGTTGCCGGCGAGCGAGAGCAGCAGCGAGGATTGAAACCACCCGCGATGCTGGTCGCTGCCTTCCAAATACACATCAGCTTGCCAAACTTCGTCGCCGGTTTTCGTGGAGTGCTGCAATTCCTTCCGTTGTTTCAAGACGGCGCGCGAGGAGCTGCCGGAATCAATCCACACGTCGAGCGTGTCGTTGGATTTGGCGACGGCTTCGGCCCCGGTCCAGTTTGCGGGTTTCACGAGCGACCAGAGTTCGGCGGCGGTTTTTTCAAACCAGATGTTTGAACCGTGTTCCCTAATCAACTCCGCCGCTTTTTCTACAACTTTAGCGGCTTGCTCGGACTCCGTTGAAGGATTTGGAACAGGATTGCCTGAACCGTCATAAAAAAATGGAATTGGCACGCCCCAAGTGCGCTGGCGGCTGATGCACCAGTCGGGGCGAGTTGTGACAGCCATCTTGATTCGATTGGATCCCCAATCCGGAATCCATTTGACTTCAAAAGCAATTGCGAGAATGGCCCGAAGCCGGAGCGTCGCCAAATGGTTTTCGTTTCTTTCATAACGAGAGCCAAAATCTTTAGCGTGTTGTTCAAACGCTTGCTCAAATTCTTCGGTGCGATGGTCAATCTTGATAAACCACTGGTCCATCGCGCGGAAGATGACGGGTGTTTTGCTGCGCCAGCAGTGCGGATAACTGTGCGAGTAATTTTCTTGTTTGAGCAGAACGTTTTTCTCCCGCAGCAGCGCGAGCACGGCCTCGTTCGCTTCGCTCTTGCCGTGTTTTTCCAGAATGGATTTGCCGACCATTTCGGCGGGCATCTGCTGTTCGACGGGCAATTCGTTTGAGTAGACAAATTTCCCGTCGTCGTCCACCGGCGAATAAATCGGCAGGCCGTTTTGGCGTCCGAGATTGTAGTCGTCCAGGCCGTGGCCGGGCGCGATGTGAACGAAGCCGGTGCCGGTGTCGGCGGTGACAAATTCGGCGGCGAAAGCCTTGCCGGTGCGGTTGCAAAACGGATGCTGGTATTCGAGCTTCGCCAATTCTTCGGCGGCGAACGGCGTTTGGGTGTAATTTGCCCAGCCGCATTTTTCGGCGACGGCGGACAGCAAGCCCCGGAACACGATGTAATTTTCGTCGCCGACCTTGGCGCTGACGTATTGGAAATCCTTGTTGTAAGCGACGGCGAGGTTCGCGGGAAGCGTCCACGGCGTCGTCGTCCAAATCACGATGAACGTTTTCGGCCGGCCGACAATGGAAAATTTCACGAATACGCTTTGGCTGACGTGATCCTGATATTCAACTTCGGCCTCGGCCAATGCGGTGCGGCAGGGAATGCTCCAGTAAACCGGCTTTTTGCCGCGATAGACAAAACCTTTGGCGACGATGTCGGCGAACAGGCGGAGTTCGTCGGCCTCGTATTCCTTGTTGAGCGTGAGATAGGGATTTTCCCAGTCGCCGAGCACGCCGAGGCGCTTGAATTGCGTGCGCTGAAGGTCAATGAACCTACGGGCGTAAGCTTCGCAGGCCTTGCGGATGGTGGCGGCATCGGCGGACGTGTTGCCGGCCTTGCGCATTTCCTGCGAAACCTTGAATTCAATGGGCAGGCCGTGGCAGTCCCAGCCGGGAACGTAGGGCGCACTTTTGCCGCGCAGGGTCTGATACTTGATGATGATGTCCTTGAGAATCTTGTTCAGCGCGGTGCCGATGTGGACGTCGCCGTTGGCAAACGGCGGGCCGTCGTGCAGGACGAACTTTTCGGCGCTCGCGCGCGCCGCCTGGATTTTTTCGCGGAGCCTTGCGGACTCCCATTTTTTCAAACGTTCCGGTTCGCGCGCCACCAAATCGGCCTTCATGGGAAAGTCGGTGTGCGGCAGATTCAAAGTGTCTTTATAGTTCGTCGCCATTTTCAGAAGCGCAGACGGTAACAGCGGAAAAAAGCAGTGTCAACGAACGCAACGGGGCTGGGTTGGTAAAAAATGGGTGAAATCGGAAAGAAAAAACCGGGTCAGTCAGTCAGAAGATGACCGAAAGACCCGGGGAATTCAGAATGAGTTCAACGTAGGATTACGGAGGACTCGAATCCAGGTCTGAACCAAAACCCGGATCGAAAACGGTTTCTACAAAATTCAAAGATCGTCGTGCAACCAACCCTACCATCGTTGCAACAGCCATAATAAATCACAGTCGCTTATTTTTGTCAACTGAGATGGCAAAGTATAATTAAAACTATTGGTTGGCCTGCCGTTTATTAACCGGCGGCGGGGATTGGGGTTTGGCAGCGTTTTTTAGGTCGGCGGCGGATAAACCGCCGGGTTGTGAAAATTCTGGGATTATGCACATGACCGACAATCAGGGTGGGGTGCGCCACTCCGTGCGTCGTCTCTTGTCAATCAACGCGTTTGGCGGGCAGAGGGCTGCCCGCCCCACGTCAATGACATGACGCACACAACAATCTCCGGTTCGTAGATTTGTTCTGCGGCATCGGCGGCTTCCGGCTCGCCTTTGAGCGCGCCGGGTGCCGGTGCGTCTTCTCCTCCGACTGGAACAAGTTTTCACGCCAGACCTACGCCGCCAATTTTGGCGAGGAGCCGCATGGCGACATCCATTCCATCTCGGTTGCCGACATTCCGGCACACGACATCCTTTGCGCCGGTTTCCCCTGCCAGCCGTTTAGCATCGCGGGCGTCTCCAAGAAATTGAGCCTCGGCCGCGCGACCGGCTTTGACGACAAGGAGAAGGGCAACCTGTTCTTCTCGCTGGCGGAAATCATCGAATTCCACCAGCCCGCCGCGTTTATGCTAGAGAACGTGAAAAACCTCAAGAGCCACGATCAGGGCCGGACGCTTCAAATCATCCACAACACGCTCACCGACGCGCTCAGCTACCATCTGCGCACGGCTGTCATTGACGCGCTGAAAAAATTCCGGCCTGCAACCGCAACGGCAGATGATTTGGCATTCAAGGGGCTGGTGCCTCGTTCCCCATTGTTTAATGAGCATCTGCAAGCAGCCAAGATTACAAAGGTTGACGCACAGGGACGGGTGGTGGATTTCCATTCGTTGCGGCACACGTTTTGCACCAACCTGCATCGTGCCGGAGTGTCGCAACGTGAATCGATGGAACTGATGCGGCATAACGATCCGCGTCTGACGACGACCACTTACACGGACACCTCATTGCTGTCGTTGCGGAGCGCGGTTCAAAAATCGGATTTTCACCCTCCCCAACAGCCTCCTCTTTTTTAGGCGCAGAAGGTCATTTGCCGTCGTCGCCTATCGCAAAGCCTGCGAGTGTGAAAAGCGACAAAAGGCCTGTAAATAAAAAGGAAATGTCGCTATTTGACGCGGCGTGTCTCGTCCTGTTAAATATTCAAAGATGGTGCGCGATACAGGTTTCGAACCTGCAAAGACCATCGAAAACAAAGGGGAAATCGAAGGGTGACGCACAAAGAGACGCACAAAGATTAGTCCCGCTCGGTCACGACCTGTCGCGCGTAGTCGCTGCATGGTCCAAACTCCCCTGCCCGCTCAAGGCTGCAATTCTCGCCATCGTCAAGTCGGCGAATGCTTCCCAGGAGGTGGAGCCGTGAATGCTCCCTTCAAACCAGAGGCGGCAGAATGCTATTCGCGCCCGGTGTGGATGCCGGATCTGTCATGCAAGGTTCGCGGAGCCCTCGGCGGGCGGTTGTTGCAACTGTCGTTTCCGGGTGCACCTGGCCCCGGCGGTGGCAGGCGCGGCAGGGTTTTTGGTTTTACCTCCGGTTGCCGTCGCCGGCTGATGCGGCGGCTGGCCCAAGTCAGTTGCGCCGCCGACTTGCCTGTCTTCATCACGCTGACGTTTCCCGATTCGGCCCTGCCGATGAACTGCCAGACCGCCAAGCTGCACTTGTCTGTCTTTCTCAAACGGCTGAAACGCGAGTTGCCCTTGGCCGCCGGCTTCTGGCGTTTGGAAATGAAGGCGCGAAAGAGCGGCGATCGTCCGGGCGAGCTGGTGCCGCATTTCCATCTTTTGATCTGGAACATTCCATCAGTGGATTGGGGCGTTGATGACCGGGGACGGCTGCTGTCAGATTACGAATGGGAAAGAGACGGTGCGGGCCAGATTCGCTGGGAATTCCAGAATGCGAGCCTGGGCGGCGCATTGGGTGATGTGGTGCCGGAGCCGGTGTTACAGTGGCGCACCGTGCAATTGTGGGAGTGGGTGTCCGTGAACTGGTATCAGGTCGTTGGCACCCGTGATTTGAAACACTGTGTTGCGGGCAGCCGGGTTGAACGTGTCCACAGTTGGCGCGGGGTGATGAGCTATTGCTCGAAGTATCTTTCAAAAGTGGACGATGAGAATGCGGCGGTGGATGGCCGGTCCTGGGGCATTTTCAACCGGAAGTCTGTCCCCTGGGCAAAGATGGTGGAACTGGACTTGACGCCGGAAGAGGCTTATCGAATCCGTCGGATTGCCCGGCGTTACATCGAGCGCAATTCCGGGCGGCCTTACGGCCTGCGCCGGGGCTGTGGACTCACGGTCTATTGCGACGCCTCCCGCTGGTGGACGGCATTGGTCAACAGCCCCCCATAATTCCGCGTCCTAACTGCACCCAAGCGCGACCGAAAACGTCTTTAGCGTGAGTTTTGCTGCTCACGGCGGACGGTTTTTTGTCTTGGGAGGCGGATTTGCGCGCCAGTGCGTCTTCAAGTTCACTGGAAGTCAAACGTCAGCATCAGCGTCCGCCCTAAAAGCGCCCTTTTACAGCCACAATGATTCATCGCGCGCTCTGGAAGTTGTGATGACAGCGTTCCGGCGAGGCGTGGGCCACGCCGGAGGCGCGGCCCACGCCCGCCGAATGACGGGCTTGTCATAGTGACATATCTGACCGCGTAAGTTCCATTGAGCAAGAGGAGGCATTTTTGCGCTGACTGCCGGCGAAATAGGCAAACAGGTTGATTCTTGATGCGGGATGGCCATTTCCCCGACTGACGCGCAACTTGATCAGGCATTTTCACATGGCTGAGGGGCATAATTTCAGAGGGCTGTCTTGCCTGAATGTTTCAAATTCAGCTCGCGAATATGCCTCCATAAATCATCTACCTGATAGCCAAAATTTGTATGCCAGCTCCTTAATTTTTCAGCGCCCATGTCAATGTATTCATCTATGACTTGGGTTTTATCGGCAATGAATCCAATCTCTTGCCTCATCTTTTTGTCTATATCGAGCTCGCCTGCCAGCCTTTCAAAATGCTTGGCTTCGGGTAAAGGCAGACGATGCTCAAAAATCGTGTCATGGATGTGACCAACTTGCGTTTTTAGGTAGTTCAGCCTGATTTCAAAATCCAGCAGAAAAATCTTATATTCATTCCAGAACCGCTCGACTTTGGTTTGATGAATCCGGCTCTTTTCGGCCTCCTGTTCCTTGCGAATACGCTCCCGTTCTGATTCCTTCCACAAGACACCCAACACAAAACCGAGCAACACGCCGGTAGTATTTCCGAGATATTGCACAACTGGCAGATTACTTTTGAAAGCTCCCAGCAGAATAGCCGCTATCGTCAGTGCTGCGATGATAATGAGGATTTGGTTTCGTTTCATTTTGAATATTTGTGCGCATGGTCGCTGACCTGTCCGCTGCATTCGTGGCACTGGATGAGAGCCATAGTGATTCCAAGCAGTTCATTGATATTCTATTGTTACTCGCCGCCATTTCCCATCTTCTTTTTGAATCGGTAATGATGAAATTGTTCGATTATTTGTATCAAAAACAAATGGGACCAGAAACTGTTGGTTGCCCAATTGTTCGCCGGTAGGATATTGGTAAAATCCCTCAAAATAAAACCGCAATTCATTTGTGCCGAGGTGCCAGTCTTCATTTGGCTCAATCACTTTGTTCGTGTGAACAATCATCGCAATTGTGAGATTGTGAAGTAAGACGTTTCCGTTCGTAGTCCCTTGAATGGTAGTGCTAATCGTCGCGCCATTCGTTTTGAATTCATAATTTGCCAGGTCAATATAATTTGTGGCATCACCTTCGTTGGACGTCAAAAAAGACAGAATTACGGCGCTTTGTGGTGGCAACTTGTCTATTGAGAATTGCCAGACCCCAGTCGCCTCACTACCATCCGAATATCGAGTCAATTGGGCACGATTACCGGGGAAGAAATGAGCCGGCGGATACAGTGGACGAAGTGTCGAAGCTGGGCCAAGCAATTTTCTGTTCCCAGTTCCGATTATTGAAAATCTAGTAAGGATTGGCTCGACGTTGATAGAAACGCCCGGAGGAATGTTGGTATCAATTACAGTGTCGATGGGTTCTGGTAACTGTAATCTTCCGTAAAAATTGCCAATCTCGACTTGATTTGGATTCTGTATCAAAATCCGATGGTATCGTAGATGGGAATTGTTCTGTATACCTTCCGGCAAACCTGGAATTGTCTGAATAGCTATTTCAATGAATGGCACCTTCGGATGTTGTAAATGATACTGATTCACAACCGGCTTCCATGCGATTGTTAAGATGAGAACAGGCGTTCCCAATGAAACTACCCATCGTAAAATTATTGACCCGCCAGCGTTGCACGACCAGTTCCAGAAGAAATGCAAGAATGTTATAAGAGTAATTGCCCAACAAATACAGGCTAGAATTATACTTGGGGGAAACCCACTAACGCTCCAACCGAATGGAAATAACAATGAAATGAGGGCGATTAAAAAGTCCAATTTGTATGGAAACCCTTTGTCTTCCGACCCTGGAAGGCATTTTCTTGGAGCACCGTCTAGTGGAGGTGCGTCAGTCGTTTTTGGAACATCTTCTCCCACAATTATGCGAATCAGAGAATTTCATCCTGAAAATTATATTCGCCGAAAATTGGCATGACCTTGACGTAGTGGTTGGCGTGCCAGTCGCAGTGGTAATAAAAGCTGCCGGTCTTTTTGAGGACGCGGGCGAGTTGCACGCAGCGCGGGCGCATGTAGTCAATGTAAGCCTTGGTGTTCTCGTGGCGGTCTTCAAAGGCGCGCTTCTCCTTGGTTTCGCCCCAGAAAACCTCGTAGTTGCGGTTGGAGTTGAAGGGTGGGTCAATGTAAATCAAATCCACGCAGGCGTCGGGCAGCTTGGCGAGCTGTTCCAGATTGTCGCCGCAATAGACGACGCGGGTGTCGAGGAGGGCGGAGGATTTTAGCCTTGAAGCGGCAACGGTTTCTTTTGCAGCAGCCTTTTTCGCCATGCGGGGAGCCTAAAAAATTCCGTGCGCCATGTCAAAGCCAGTTGCGCCAGTGCGTGCGCCAGCCCATTCGTGACGAAAGCGGGGCTGGGTTCGGAGTGGCAGGAGCGGAGAAACCAACGCCGTTTTGGTCGCGCCATCCAGTTCCGCTGAGTGACGAAACCTGGCTGCCGGAATGGAGCGATGGCGTGGGCGAGCGCAGCGGTGGCGCAGTCCGGTCGCGCGGGGTCTTGGGGCAAGCCAGTCATTCGGCTTACGGTGTCAAGCCCGTTGGCTGAAAGTCTGGCTTGGGGGCGGGTGCAAATTTCAGCGCGACGGGGCGAGCACACAAGCGGAGACGAGACCAGGCCGGCGCGAAATGGAGGCAGCCAGGTTTGGTCGCGATTAAATGTTGACAAGGGTGTTAAGTATGTTAATCTCACATTGAATATGGCAAACGAAAATGAAAAGCCTGTCAGTTTGATTGATGTCGGCCAGCAACTGGTCGGTCATTCAAAGTCCGCCGAGTTCACGGCCAATCGCGGGTTGGTGGTGGACCTGTTCCCGTTCATTTTTGAGGCGTCGGAACGGATGAGCGCGCGGGCCATCAGCCGGTTTTTGATGGAGGAACAAAACATCCGATTGAGCGCGGTCACGATTACCAAGGCGCTGAATGATCCGAAAAAGAGCTGGGTTTCGTTTTTTGAGAGCGTCCAGCCGGAAGCCATCATTTTGGCCAAGTGGACAAAATCAAGGTCGTTCAAGTTTCTTTATATGAGCAAGGCCGAGTTTGAACAAAAAATGTCATTTGAAGATGAAGGCATCATTGGCCGCAAGCTCGCGCGCGGGGTGCTGTCTCTGCTGCGGCCAGACCGGGCAGCGGCAATGAAGGTGTTGCACGAGAAATGGTTTGGCATCGGCATGGGAACACGATTAAAGGCCAAGCCGTATCTGGAGGAGTATTTAATGGCCCTGGCTGACAAATTTTAGCAAGCATGGGGAGTTCCGAGACAAATATGATTGAAACAAGCGCGACCAATTTGAACCAGCTCGACCCGCTGATAACCCTGCGCGATGTTGCAAAGGTGATTGGCCGGAGCGTCCGCGAAGTCTGGCGTGAGATTGGTCGCGGCCGGCTGCCGCATCCTGTGGCGGGGCGTCCGGCGCGTTTGTTTGAATCGGACGTGAAAAAGTATTTGAATCAACTGCGGGAAGACCGCGACAAAAATAACATCGTGAGAAATGGAGATGGCGCATGATTAAAACCTTGTTCAAACCGAAACGGTTGCGGAACGGGAAGCGGGCGGTTTCCCGGCTGTATTCGCTCAAGCTGCGTTTGAGCGGTGAGAACCGCATCTCGTGCATTGCGTTGGGCGTGACGGACCGGCAGGTGGCCGAGGAGCGGGCGCGCCAGATCGTCCAGGAGCGGGAAAAGGAGATCGTGGGGCTGCTGGCGCCCAAAGTCCAACGGGAGGCGTCGCAAGCGTCGCTGGGCAGGCACATTCAGGAATTCATCGGGGATTTGAAGGCCAAGGGGCGAAACGGGAGATACATTGACGAACTGGAAAACAAACTGGAACTGTTATCGGCGGAGTGCGGATGGCAGTCCGTCAAAGAGGTCACATCCGATTCGCTCATCCGCTGGCGCACTCGTCAGAAGAAATCACCAAAGACCCTGAACGAATACCTAGCCGGCGCGAAGGGGCTGTTGAACTGGATGGTGCGGCAAGGGCGGCTGGTGTCAAACCCGCTGGCGTCGGTCCAGAAGGTGGAGACGCGGGGACGGGAAGTGCGTCCCCGGCGCGCATACACGAATGACGAACTCAAAGCCCTGATCGAAGTGGCGGGCAAATATCGGCTGGTCTGCTTGACGGCGGTTTTGACGGGCATCCGGCACGGCGAATTGAAGCGGCTCTGTTGGGGTGATTTCAATTTAAGCCTGGAAAAGCCTTCGGTGCTGGTGCGGGCGTCCATCAGCAAGAACCACAAGCAAGCCTGCCTGCCGCTGTATCCGGCGCTGGCGGTGGAATTGTCGCGGTTCCGTCCGGCAAATGCGGATGCGGGCGATTTGGTTTTTGACGGCATGGTGCCGCGTTCGGAAGCGTTCAATGCGCTGTTGAGGAAAGCGGGCATTGCTAAATTGGATTCACAGGGGCGCGTGGTGGATTTCCATTCGCTGCGGCACACGTTCTGCACGAATCTGCACCGGGCTGGCGTGCCGCAACGCGAGGCGATGGAATTGATGCGGCACAATGATCCCCGGCTGACGGCGAACACGTATGCGGACGCTTCTTTGTTTTCGTTGCGGAGCGCGGTTGAAAAACTGCCGTGGGATGGAGGGGAGGATGACGCACAAAGAGACGCACAAAGAAATGACTTTGCCGGTCATTCGGCGTCATTGGCTGTCACAGTGGAGGGTGGGATGAAAAGCGAAAAAGACCCAGTAAACATGGGGCTAAAGTCGCTGTCTGTCGCGGAGTGTCACGGAATGGCAAAAACCGGGGAATGGTGCGCGATACAGGTTTCGAACCTGTGACCCCCACAGTGTCAATGTGGTGC
This sequence comes from uncultured Bifidobacteriaceae bacterium, assembly GCA_964655855.1. Lineage (GTDB taxonomy): Bacteria > Verrucomicrobiota > Verrucomicrobiia > Limisphaerales > UBA11358 > UBA11358. The sequence goes on along the minus strand of CAZZPE010000008.1, from coordinate 67,159 downwards.
TCTACCACTGAGCTAACCGCGCACAAAGGGGAGACACTCTAAATCATGATTGGCCCGTGTGGCAAGGTTTTTTGGCGCCACCCGGCGGCTCAATGGATGACAATATCCGCGTCCCGGCCGGGATGGGCGGCGGTTCCCTTGAATCCAGCCAGGCACAGCCCGGTCACATTTTCAGCCTCGAGCGCGCTGGTAAAATAGTCCGGCAAATTTCGTCCCCAGGCGACGGAGCAATCTTTCAGGGTAACATCATCGGCGTAACGGATGTTGAAACCGGGAGTGTCATGCGTTTCAACAGGAACAAGCACCTTGGTCGGGCGATTGTCAAAGAAGCCGCCTTTGTATTTCGTCCGGCGATCCAGCTTCACGGACACATTTTTCAGACTCACATTTTGAATGTGGCTGTTCGTCGTGCCATTGATGCGGATGCTGTTTTCGGCGAGGCCGGTGACGTTCTGAAATTGGATGTCGCGCATCGTTCCCAGTTTCGTCGTCGGCAGGCGCGGGATGGCCGTCAATGAAATCGCCTCGCCTCGCCCCCACCACGGGTCGCTGTAATAGCGCGAAGTGAACTGGATGTCGCGGAAGATGACGTTGGAAATACAGCCTTCGTCGCGCAATTGAATGCAAAGACCGCGGCTGCCGGACAGGATTTTGCACCGCTCGAACAGGATGTCGTGGATGTCGCCGGTGGTTTCCGTGCCGATTTTCAGCCCGGCATCCTGCGTGCGGATGACGCAGTCGTGGACGTGAATTCCGGCGCACGGGCCGAAGTCGTTCGTCTGCCGCGTGGATTTGATGACGATGGCGTCGTCGCCGCAAGTCAGATGGCAGTTTTGGATTTCCACATCGCGGCAATGGTCGGGATCAATGCCGTCGTCATTCGGCACGTCGAGGCGGTTGTCCACGGTGACGTTGTCCACAAGGACATGGACGCAGCCGAGCATGTGCAGGCCCCAGAACGGCGAGTCGGCAAACGTGATGTCGCGCACGACGAGGTTGGTGCAGCCGGTGAGCACAAACATTTTGGGCCGCCATTCCTTGAACAGCCACCATTCGTTGGTCGTTTCGTAGCTGGTCATGAATGACAGCGACCGGCCGGAAATCTTCCCGCCGCCGGTGATGCTCAAATTCGGTGCGTTGGAGGCGGTGATGACACCGTCGCTGGCGTAGTCCGTCTGGTTGGTGCTGATGATCAACTCGCCATCGAGGTGAAAATCAATGCCGCCCTTCAAATCCAGCGTGGCAATCAGAAACTTGCGACCGCGTGGAACCAGAACCTGTCCGTTCTCGCTTGCCGCCGCGTTGATCGTCCGCTGAATCGCCGCCGTGTCGAGCGTCGCGCCGTCGCCGGTGGCGCCGAAATCGAGGACGTTGAAGGTTTTCGCCGCGAGGGAAAAATTCAGCGCCAGCAGCGCGCCGAGCAGAAGCAATGTTGTTTTCATGGAAAGTTATTTCACCACCACGTCCCAGACTTTGGCCATGCGCGATGTGCCCGCCGGGCCCTCGACATTCAGCACCACGACGTAGTGATCTGGATTTTTGTAGGTGTGAATCGGATTCTGTTCCGTCGAAGTTTCGCCGTCGCCGAAATCCCAGTGCCAGGAGGTGATTTTGCCAACGGACAAATCTTTGAACGCGACGAGCCGGCGATCCATGTCCACGACCTGAAACGACCATTGCGCCGCGATGGGTTTCTGGAATTGCGGCTCCAGCGGCATCAGCTTGAAGGCGCACAGGTAATCGGCGTTGCCATACATCGTGTGATGGCGCGAGAGGTTCCAGAAGCCGTTGTTGGTGCCGCCGGAATTCACGTCGTCATAATCAATCAGCGCAAACGACAGGCCGATGATTTTATTCTCCTTAAGCACCGTTTCGACCGCGCGCTGCGGACCTTCCGCGCCGGCGTAATCGAACGGCGTGATCCAAAATTCCAAAACGTAATGTCCCGGCTGGCCCGGTTTGAAATCATATTTCTGCACGGCATTGGCATAAGGCAGTTCCTTGATCCATTGTTCCGGTCCCCAGACCATGCACCAGTCCTTGCCTTCCGACGGCGTGAAGATGTGGTAATTCTGCGCCTGTGCGCCTTGCAGCGTGAGATAGGTCTCCCACTCGCCGAGATAATTCGTGGCCGGCATAAAACGCCCGATCAGCGGGCCGCCGGACAAATCACCGTCCACGACCACTTCAAAGGTGTCGTTGTGCAAATCCGGCCGGGAAAAATCCCAGTAATCGTCATCGGCCTCGTAAAGAAAATACAGCCGGTTCAATCCCTTCACCCAGCCGACGCGCACACGAATCTTCGGCGTGGACGGATCGGTCCACTGATGCCTACCGTTGTCGTCCACAAGCTGGTCGCTGCCGATGACGTAGCTTTCCGGCACGATGTCCCAGTCGTTCGTGTTGCCGTCAATCGTCGGAATCCTGTCCGGCGGGAACTGGAAAATTTTGAAGACCTCATTGGTGCGATCCAGCGCGGCGGCGGGCAGCGTCATCATGGCCAGAAAGGCGCAAAGCCAGAGCCGTTGGCAAAATGGGCGGAACGTATTCATCCGAAAATGACTCCACGATTGCGCAAAGGTGTCAACATTTATCGTTCGGGCTTTTTCCTCCGCCGCGGGCGCGGTTCAATTTCAACTTTGAACCGCCGGCCAATTTCGCTAACTTGCCGTCATGTCACGGAAGGCGTCATCGGATTCGCATCACGGCTTGAATGATGTCATCGGCTTCGCGCTGCTGGCGGTGGCCGTGCTGCTGCTGGTTGCGCAGCTTTCGTTTGACCGGAACGACCTCGCATTCATCCACACACCGCCCAACCATCCACCGCACAATTGGATCGGCACCTTCGGCGCGCACCTGGCCTTCGCGACGTTCTTCATCTTCGGCCTTGCCGCCTACATCCTTCCATTTTTGCTCGCGGCCTCCGGCATCGGCCACGTCTGCAATTTCCTTTCCCACCTGCGCGAACGCCGGCTCTGGTTCGGCCTGTGGTCGGTCGTCTTGTTTTTTTCACTGTCCGGCCTGCTGGACGTGCTGGACGGCCCGCTCAAATCGTTGCGCGAAAATGTGGACGCGCCCGGCGCCGGCGGCTGGCTCGGCCACACCCTGTTTGACTTTAAATTGTTCGGCGATGACTGGGGGTTTTGGATGTTCGGCTCGGTCGGGGCGACCATCGTTTATCTGGCGCTTTGTTTCATCAGCCTGCTCTTCCTGACCAATTTCCGGCTTGGCGGCTGGATCCGCCTCTTTTTTGCGGAAGACAAATCCGCTGCGGTTGAATCCGGACCGGTCGAGGAGGCCGCGCTCGACCGCCGCGCCCGCGACCTGGAAAAACAGGCGAAGCAATTGCAGGAGCAAGTCGCCCGCTCCGGCCTCGGCGCGGACATGCAGCCCGTGCCGGAACCGACCGTCCGCGATTTGAGCGTGCCGCAATCCAAAGGCCCGCGCTACCGCAAAACCACCCTGCCCGACCCGCCAAAAGAAAAAGAGCCGGCCCCGGTTGCCGCTGATAATGCTGAAAAAACCGCTCCGCACGAAGCCGCCGCGGCCACCACCGAGGAAATCCTCGGCAAGAAGGCGGAACTGGACAAGCCGGTTGAAGCCAAAGCCGAAACGCCCGGAGCCGAACCGGAAAAAGCTGGAACCGAAAAATCTGACGAACCAAAGGCGGAGGCGAAGGCCGAACCGGCCGTTCACATCGCCGACGGTTCCGTGCGCAGACCCCGGACGCCGAGAAGGCCGAAACCCATCACCGTGGCCCAGACGCCCATGATCGGCAATTACCAGCTGCCGCCGATGGATTTTCTCCAGCACCCGGACATGACCCTCAAGCCGACCGAGTCCAAGGAGGAACTCATGGCCAATGCGCGGCTCATGCAGCAGACGCTCGCGCAGTTCGACATCGAGGTTTCGCTCGGCGACATCACCAAAGGCCCGACCATCACGCGCTACGAATTGCATCCCGCACCCGGCGTGAAGCTGGAAAAGATCTCCGCGCTTTCCAACAACATCGCCGCCGTGCTCAAGGCCGAGCGCATCAACATCCTCGCGCCCGTGCCCGGCAAAAGCTCCGTTGGCATCGAGGTGCCGAATCTCGTGAAGACCAAGGTCATCATGCGCGACCTGCTGGAATCCGAGGAATGGCGCAGCTCCAAGGCGCGCATCCCGCTCGCGCTCGGCAAGGACGTTTACGGCCACCCGATCATCGCCGACCTCGGCGACATGCCGCACCTGCTCATCGCCGGCAGCACCGGCTCCGGCAAGTCCGTCTGCATCAACGCCATCATCGCGTCGCTGCTTTACAAGTTTTCGCCCGACCAGCTCCGGTTCGTGATGATTGACCCGAAAGTCGTCGAGCTTCAGCAATACAACGCCCTGCCCCACCTCGTCGTGCCCGTAGTGAACGACCCGAAGAAAGTCATCCTCGCGCTGCGCTGGGTCGTCAGCGAGATGGAAAAGCGCTACCAGATATTTGCCCGCGTCGGCGTCCGCAACATCACCTCGTTCAATTCGCGGCCGAAAAACAAGCCGCTGCCGGAAACCGAACCTGAATTGCCGCTCAAGGCCAAAAAGGAAAAGGTCGAGCCGGGCGCCGGGGGTTTCGCCGTCGAGGTGGACGAGGAAATTGTCGTGCCGCGCGAGGACGACATCATCATTCCCGAAAAGCTCAGCTACATCGTCGTCATCATTGACGAGCTGGCGGACCTGATGCTCGTCGCGCCCGCCGATGTGGAAATGGCCATCGCCCGCATCACGCAAATGGCGCGCGCGGCGGGCATCCATTGCATCGTCGCCACCCAGCGGCCCAGCGTGGACGTCATCACCGGCGTCATCAAATCAAACATTCCGGCGCGCATCGCGTTCCAGGTCGCCGCCGCCGTGGACTCACGCACGATTCTCGACGGACAGGGTGCGAACAAACTGCTCGGCAAGGGCGACATGCTTTATTTGCCGCCCGGCTCGGCGAAATTGATCCGCGCCCAGGGCGCGCTCATCACCGACCAGGAAATCAACAGCATCGTCGAGTTCATCGCCAAGCAGGGCAAGCCGAGTTACGAACTGGAAATCCACCGGCAGCTTTCCAAGCCCACCGCCGAATTTGGCAACGAAAGCGGCATTGACGAGGACGAGGACCTCATCCAGCAATGCATCGAAGTCATCCGCAGCGAACAGAAGGCCAGCGTCTCGCTGCTCCAGCGGCGGCTGCGACTCGGCTACACCCGCGCCGCGCGCATCATGGACGAACTGGAAGGCCGCGGCATCGTCGGCCCCGGCAAGGGCGCCGAGCCGCGCGACATCCTGATTGATCTGGACGGCACGGGAATGGACGGCGGCGGACAGGAAGCGGTTTGAGCCGCAGATTTTCACAGATGGACACAGATAAAAACTGTCTGTGCAAATCGGTGTTTCATCTGTGGCATTTTAGTTTTTCCAGACCCAATCGCCTTTCGTGAAATCAACCGTGCCGTTTTTGGTCTGCGGCATTTCTTGCTGTCCGCCATCGTCCTTTTCATTCCAGCCGACGGAATACAGCAGGAATTTTCCATCCGCCGTGGGGCGATAAATGAGCGGCGCGCCGCCGATGATGTCGCGTGGCAGCTTCTCGATGAACTGCGGCACCAGTGCGTCGAGCGTTCCGGGATATTCGCCGTGCGCGAGGCGATAGCGCTCCAGCGCGCAGGCGAGTTGCGCCTCGTTCACCATCGTTTGATTGTGCGCGGTGGTTTGTTCTGCCTTGATAAAATTGGAAACCGCTGCCGCCAGGATTTTATATGGTGATCTGCTGTGCCAGAAAAATTTGTCAGCTTCGCGGGATACCTCCTCAAATTTGCGCGGCGCGACGGTGTCATGTGCGAGGTCAAAGCCTTCCAGCGGCTTTTGCCCAAACACGGCGATGTTGACCATATTTTGGTAAGTCCAGCCGCGCGGCCAGAGCCACCATCTGACTTTGTCTGACCATTTCATATTGCCTGTCATATCGACCATTTTTTGGATCCAGACGATTTCAGCAGTGCGGCATAAGCCAACCGGTTCTTCCTGGAGTCCACCGAACACAAATGGAGTCAGATTGATTTCCGCGAGTTGGTTTTGGAGCGCGGCCAGTTGCGGCTCCTGCCAGGCGTGCATTTGCAGGCCACCGGCGATGGTGTCCGCATAAAGTCCGGTGACGGCGACGTTGATCATCGCCGCGACCAGTGTCATCGGCTTGCCGGTCGGCGCGGCTTCCAGCGGGCGGCGCGAATCATTGAGCAACGTCAAGTCATCCAGCGCCCTTTCCGGCTGACCAAGCCGCAGGTGACATTTCGCGCGTTGTTCCAGAACCTGCGCCAAAACCCTGACGGAAATAAAATTCGGAATCGGCTGTTCAAAAGGTTTGGAATAATCGCCGTCCATCCGCGCATAAGGCCGCTTGAGCGCATCGCGAATCAAATCGAAGTCCGGTTGTAATCGGTCACTCCATGCCAGATAATTGCTGGCCGCCGTTTCAGTCGTGATGACGGAAAACGTGTTTGAATTCTGCAAAAGGTTCTGCAATTCGGTGCCGTCGTGTCCCTTGACAAACCACTCCGTCATTTTCGACGCCTTGAAAAAATTCTGGTCGTCCGGCACGGCCGGCGGGATGTATTTGTCCCAGTCCAGCACCGCACCCCGGGCTTCGAGTCCGGCTTTGCAATTTTCCCACGCACGCCAGCCGCGCAGGTCCTCCTCGGCGTAAAAAAGGGCGGCCAGACCGGCAAGGCCAAGGAGAATAAAAAGCAGCCGGCGAAGGAGGGTTTTCATGCGGTGCGTTTTACAAGATTGCCAAACACACGTCAATTGCGCTAAATAGGGCGAATGCCAACGGTTGCCGAACAACTCCGCGCCGCGCGCGAGGCCAGAAAACTCACGGTGCAGCAGGTCGCCGACGCGACCAAGATCCGCACCGACCACATCCGCGCGCTCGAAGACGGAAACTTCAACGTCTTTTCCGCGCCGATTTACATCCGTGGCTCGGTGAAAAATTACGCAACGCTGCTCAAGCTGGATCTGCCGCAAATCACCGACGCGCTGAACGCCGAACTGAAGGGGACGGCAAAATTCAGTGAGCCGCCGTCGCTGGTTGATAATCCCAAATCACCGCTCGACCATGTGATGTTCCTGCTGTCGAAGGTGAACGTGAAAATGGCCCTGGCCGTCGGCGGCATCGCGGTGGTTGTTTTGGTGGTCATCCTTGCCGGCTGGGCGCTGAAGCACCACAAGGGCGGCAATGCGCTGACCGGGCTGCCGCCGGCGGTTTATCAGCCGGCGGGTTCCGGCGACACGCTGCCGCTGCCGAAAAGATGAATGCAGAAGGCGGAATTTAGAATGTAGAAACAAGGTTCATTCAACCGAAAGCCTTCTCTGCGTTCTGCATTCTTCCTTCCGCCTTTGCTTCACACATCGCTCATGTAAATCGCGCGATTGCGCCAGAGGTAAATCGCGCCGGACGCCGCCGTGAGCACAACCGCCACCCACAGCATGATTTCCGCAAATGCGGGCACCCACGGCTGGAAGCATTTTTGCAGTTGCGACGGCCATTCATTGCAGGCATCCACCACCAGCAGGGCGTTGATGGCCACGATTTGCGAGACGGTCTTGTGTTTTCCAAACCTCTCCGCCGCGAGCACGATGTTCTTGGACGCCGCAAGCAGACGCAGCCCGGTGATGGTCAGCTCGCGCGCCACGATGATGATGACCATCCAGGCGGCGACCCTGACCGGCGCGTTCGGATTCAGGTGCGTGGTTTCGACAAAGGCGACGAACGCCGAGCAGATCAAAACCTTGTCCGCCAGCGGGTCCATCAAAATGCCGAAATTGGTGATAAGGCCACGCCGGCGCGCGATGCGGCCATCAAGAAAATCCGTCAAGCCCGCCGCATTGAACAGAATCAGCGCCAGCGTGTCGTTGAACTGGAGCGGCGAGAACAGCACCCACAGAAACAGCGCCGTCAACGCAAAACGCGAAACGGTGAGTTTGTTGGGCAGATTCATTCGCCCGCAGCTTGCCGACTGGCGGCGGCCATTGGCAATTCCAAACTAAAAATAAAAAAGGCGGACCGCCTTCCGGCAGCCCGCCTTGCCGCGGTGATTGTTACGCGCCAAACTTGTCAAACATCTTCGCGTTGGCCTGCATCAGCCGGATGAGATCCTTCGCCGGGAAGATACCGAGCGAGCCGCTGTTGGCGCCGGTCTCGGTGAAACGCTCGAGCTTGTCCGAGCCGCTGCACGCCGAATGGATGAGCACCGGCTGCGGATGCCAGGAGTGGCCCTTCATCGCGCACGGCGTCGAATGGTCGCCAGTGATGACGAGCACGTCCGGCTTCTTCCGCAGTAGAACCGGCAGCGCGGCATCGAAGTCCTGAATCGCCTTCATCTTCGCCATGAAATTGCCGTCCTCGCCGTATTTGTCGGTGTATTTGAAATGGATGAAAAAGAAATCAAAGTTGTCGTATTCGACGAGATAGCGCTCAAACTGCTCGGCGATGGTCGCCGGGCCTTCGATTTTCTTCATGCCAACGAGCTGGGCCAGGCCTTTATACATCGGATAAACCGCGATACAGGCGGGCTTGAGTTTGTAGCGGTCCTCGAACAGCGGGATGTGCGGCTGGTGCGCAATGCCGCGCATGAGAAAACCGTTCGCCGGCTTTTCCTTCGCGATGATCGGCAGCGCGGCCTTGTAAAATTCGGCGATCAGTCCGGCCATTTTTTTCTGGCCGGCATTTTTCTCGTCGCGCGGATGGACGGTCGGGATCGGGAAGCCCTCGCGGTTCGGATCAGCGTCCGTGAGCGGGCCTTCCAGCCCCTTGCCGCGGAAAATGACGACAAACCGGTGTTCCTTGCCGGCCTTGACGATGATTTCCGTGTCGCCGATTTTTTTGATTTTCGCGGAAAGCATCGCGCAGAGTTTCTCGCAGGTTTCCGTCGGGATGCGCCCGGCGCGGCGGTCGGTGACGATGCCCTTCGGATCGAGCGAGGCGAAATTCGCGCGGGCGCAGACATCGCCGGGCTTCAATTCCATGCCGAGACCGAGCGCCTCGATGACGCCGCGGCCGACCTGGAATTCCAGCGGGTCATAGCCGAAGAGACCGAGGTGGCCGGGGCCGCTGCCGGGCGTGATGCCGGGCGCGGCGGGAATCAGCCGGCCCTGCGCGGAATCCTTCGCAATCTTGTCGAGGTTCGGCGTCGAGGCGGCCTCGAGCGGCGTCAGGTAATTTTGCTCCTTCGTCGCGATGTCGCCGATGCCGTCCATGACGACCAGCGCGATTTTGGCTTTGGTTTTCAGCGTGAGTTCGGAATAAAGTGCGTCTAAATTCATGCGCTTATTTTGCAGCAAGCGCGCCGGAGTGCAATGCGATTCCGAGCGGGCGGCAAAGTTGCGCTTTTCAAGCCGGTGATTTGTGTGTTAGATTTTCCACCGGTTTGGATCTGACATGAACCAGGCACCGGAGCAAGCAACGCGGCGGAAAAATCTGCATTTTCTCCGCTGGCTGCCTGTTGCCGCGGCGGTGGTGTTGATTTTGGATGTGTGGAACGCCGCAGAACAGGCGGATGATCATCGCGCCCGGCTCCAGCTTATCATTGGCGGCGTGCTTGCCGCCGTTCTGCTCGTGTTCTCCAGTTTCATGACCGGCCGCGAACGGGAATGCCGCCGCCGCGCCGGGTCGAGATTGAGCGAAACACTGGCGCTGCAAAACGCCATTTTCCATTCCGCCAATTACGCCATCGTCACCACGGACAAAAACGGCGTCGTCCAGATTTTCAACACCGCCGCCGAACGGCTCCTCGGTTATTCCGCGAAGGAGATCGTCGGCCAGGCCACGCTGATGCACTGGCGCGACCCGCAGGAGGTGGCCGAGCGCGCCACAAAATTGTCCGAACGGTTCGGCCATCCGCTCCGCCCGACGTTTGAAACCATCATCGCAAAGATCGAGCTGGACCGGGTGGACCGGGGCGAATGGACGTTCATCCGCAAGGACAGCACGCGCTTTCCCGCGTCGCTCGTCGTCACCGGGCTTGCCGACGCACACGGAAATCTGAGCGGTTACCTCGCCTTTTTTCAGGACATCAGCGAGCGCAAACACTACGAGGCCGACCGCGAAAAGCTCGTCTTTGAATTGCGCGAGGCGCTGGCCAGCGTCAAAACCCTGTCCGGCCTCATCCCGATCTGCGCCTGGTGCAAGAGCATCCGCTCCGACACCGGGTATTGGCAGAACGTCGAGGAATATGTCCGCGCCCACTCCGAGGCGAATTTTTCGCACAGCATCTGCCCCAGCTGCCAGGAAAAATTCAAGGAGGAAATCGCCAGGGCCGACCGCGGAACGGAATACGTGCTGCCGAAGATTTGAACGGGCGCGCATTCCCGCGCCGAAATTTTCTCGCCCGTTCCGCCATTTCCCGCTTTAATCTCCGTGCATGAAACAAAAAGCTTACGCCGCCGCTGGCGTTGACATTGATCTCGGCAATAAAGTCAAAGCCACGCTGCCCCAATTGCTCGCCAGCACGCATCGCCGCGAGGTGCTCGGCAAGGTCGGCGGCTTCGGCGGCCTGTTCGCGCTCGACCCGAAAAAATACCGCGAACCCATCCTCGTCTCCTCGGTTGACGGCGTCGGCACCAAGCTCAAGATCGCCTTCGCGCTCGACAAGCACGACACCATCGGCGCGGACCTCGTGAACCATTGCGTGAACGACATCGCCGTGCTCGGCGCGGAACCGCTGTTCTTCCTCGACTACCTCGGCACCGGCAAGCTGGAGCCGCACGTGTTCACGGACATCATCAAGGGCTTCGCCCGCGCCTGCGCGGAAAACCATTGCGCGCTCATCGGCGGCGAGACGGCGCAGATGCCCGGTTTTTACCAAGCCGGCGAATACGACGTGAGCGGCACGATTGTCGGCGTGGTGGAAAAATCCCGGATGCTCGACGGCCAGAAAACCATCCGGCGCGGCGACGTGGTCATCGGCATCGAATCGAGCGGCCTGCACACCAACGGCTATTCGCTCGCGCGGAAGATTTTCTTCGAGCAGTTGAAATTGAAGCCGTCCAGCCGCCTGCCGGGATTGAAAGGCACGATTGGCGAGGAACTGCTGAAAGTCCACATCAGCTATGGCCCGCTGGTGCAAAAGCTGTTGAACCGTTTCAACTCAAAACTCAAAACTCAAAACTCAAAACTGCCTGTCAAAGCCTTCGCCCACATCACCGGCGGCGGCTTCGTGGACAACATCCCGCGCGTGCTGCCGAAGACGCTTGACGTGGTCATCGAAAAAGGTTCATGGGATGTGCTGCCAATTTTCCAGATCATCGCCAAAAAGAGTGGTGTGCCGGACGCCGAGCTTTACCAGGTCTTCAACATGGGCATCGGCATGGTGAGCATCGTCTCGGCGGACAAGGCGGACGCGGCGCTGAAATTCATCAACGCGCAGAAGCACAAGGCCTGGATCATCGGCGAAGTCGTGAAAGGCAAGGGCGAGGCGCGAGTGGAATGATTTTTGCCACGGAGACACAGAGCCGCAGAGGGAAAATTTCTTAACTCTGCGCCTCGGTGTCTCTGTGGCATCATACCCGAAATCGACCGCAGATTTTTGATTTCAAATCCGCGTCATCCGCGTAATCTGCAGGAAATGAATTCCTGTTTTTCAAAACTGCTGCTGGCCGCCGCCTCCGCAGGCCTGATGCTTTCCGTTTCACTCCGCGCCGACGTGGTTTCGGCCACGATTCAAACGCCGCCTCCAGCCGAAACGGGCTATTTCAAGTTCGGCACCGCAACAAATCCCGCTGGCCATGAAATCTCCCTGAACAGCCGCAGCCTGCTGTTCGACGGCCGGCCGGTGTTTCCCGTAATGGGCGAAATGCACTACTCGCGCGTGCCGCAGGCCGAATGGCGTGACGAACTGCTCAAGATGAAGGCCGGCGGCGTGGACATCGTGGCGACCTACGTTTTCTGGATTCATCATGAGGAAATCGAAGGCCAGTGGGATTGGTCCGGCCAGCGCGATTTGAAAAAGTTTCTGCAGACGTGCAACGAGCTTGGCCTGAAAGTCATCGTCCGCTGCGGCCCGTGGTGCCATGGCGAAGTCCGCAACGGCGGGTTTCCCGACTGGGTCGTCGCGCACAAGGACTGGAAACTGCGCTCGACGGACACCAATTTTCTTGCGGCGGTGAAGATTCTTTATGGCGAAATCTCCAAACAGCTCCAGGGCGAATTGTGGAAGGACGGCGGCCCGGTCATCGGCATCCAGGTGGACAATGAGTTTCGCGGCTCGCCGAACTATCTGCTGGCCTTGAAAAAAATCGCGATTGAATCCGGCATTGACGTGCCGCTCTACATCAAGACCGGCTGGCCGGCAATGACAACACCCGTGCCGCTCGGCGAATTGCTGCCGCTCTTCGGCGCCTATGCAGACGGTTTTTGGGAGCGCGACACCAAGCCGATGGACGGCGCAAGCTGGGAAAATTTCACCTTCAAATTCACGCGCACCGACACCGGCGTGGGCGATGACACGCTGGGCGGCGGCAAATCCGGCGACACCGCCGGCACGGAAAAATATCCGTATCTCACCTGCGAAGTCGGCGGCGGGATGCCGGCCTCGTATCACCGCCGCATGAATTATGATCCGCGCGATGTCGAGGCCGTCGCGCTGTGCCAGCTCGGCAGCGGCAGTTCGCTGATGGGCTATTACATGTATCACGGCGGGCAAAATCCCGAAGGCAAACTCACGACGCTTCAAGAATCGTCGGCCACTGGCTATCCGAACGATTTACCGGTGAAATCCTACGACTTCAACGCGCCCATCGGCGAATTCGGCCAGATCAACCCACAATACTACTGGCTGCGCCGGCTGCATCTGTTTCTGCACGACTTCGGCGGCCCGCTCTCGCAAATGCCGCTTTCGCTGCCAGACGTGAAGCCGGCGGACAAAAATGATCTGGACACATTGCGCTGGGCGGTTCGTTCAGACGGCAGCAGCGGCTACGTTTTCGTGAACAATTACCAGCGCCTCCAGCCGATGCCGGCAAAGACGAACGTGCAATTCAAATTGATTCTCCCCGGCGGCGAACTGGTTTTCCCGTCAAAACCGGTGACGATTCCAGCGGACGGCTTTTTCATCTGGCCGTTCAACCTCGACCTCGGCGGCGCGAAGCTGGTTTACGCGACCGCGCAGCCGGTTTGCAAAACTGACGATGGCAAGGTGCAAACTTTTTTCTTCGCCGAAACGCCGGGCGTGTCGGCGGAATTTGTTTTTGACCCAAAAACATTGGCATCTTCAAACACAGTTTTCGAAGACGTAAGGCCTGGTTACGGCGGCGTCTCGTTTCAATTGAAAACAGAAGCTGGCATGTCGGTTCAAGTTATTTTACTGAACGAATCCAGCTCGACGGTAGCGTTTGCCTTAATGCAAAAGGACATCCCCAGTTCGCTGCGGGTTTCAGTGCGCAAACCGGAATCGATAACAACGGCGTCAGCGGAACTGATTCGCCCTGCCGGGCCAGCACGGGAAATTCCATTAAGCCATGACAAAGCACACATCGCCATTGCGCCAGTGGATTCTGATTTCACGAACGCAGCGGTCTGGAAAATCACGCTTCCGGCCAAATTGGATTTGAATTTACATCCTATTCTACGGATTCATTACCTCGGCGACGTGGCGCGGTTGACGTTGAATGGCCGGCTGCTCGACGACAATTTTTACAGCGGGCGAGAATTTGACCTGGGCTTGAACCGCTACGCGCCGGAAATTTTGACCGGCGATCTGCGGCTGGAGATTCTGCCGCTGCGCAAGGACGCGCCGATTTTCTTCGAGCCAAAAGACAGGCCGGATTTCGGAAGCCGCGAGAGCATCGCCACTGTTCAAAACGCGGAAATCGTCAACCGGCACGAAGTTGAATTCACTCCGGCAACTCCTTGAAACAAACCGGCAAATGGTCCGCAGATTTCGCCGATTGACGCGGAATTGTTTTCTTTGTTTTTAATCTGCGGCCGTCCGCGTAATCTGCGGGCAGCTTTTTACATGAAAATTCTCGTCATCGGTTCGGGCGGACGCGAACACGCCCTTGTTTGGAAGCTCGCGCAGTCGCTGCACGCCACGCAGATGTGGTGTGCGCCGGGCAATGCCGGCATCGCGCAGGAACACCTCGCCAGCAACGGCGCGGCGGTCGAATGTGTCAACATCGGCGCGGAAGATTTGCCGGGGCTGCTCGCCTTCGCGCAGGAAAAAAAGGCGGATTTCACCGTCGTCGGCCCCGACAACCCGCTGGCGCTGGGCATCGTGGATTTGTTCCAGAAACACGGCCTGAAAATCTGGGGCGTGAACCAGAAGGCGGCGCAGTTCGAGTCGTCCAAGGTTTTCTCCCAAAAATTCATGGAGAAATACGGCATCCCGACGGCGGCGGCGGGAACTTTTTCCGACGCGATGGCGGCAAAAAGATTTGCCGCCACGCTCGGCGGCAAATGCGTCGTGAAAGCCGACGGCCTGGCGCTCGGCAAGGGCGTTTTGATTTGCACGAACCAGGCCGAGGCGGAAAAAGCCGTGGACGAAATCATGGTCGGCAAAGCCTTCGGCGCGGCGGGCGCGAACGTGGTCATCCAGGAATTTCTCGAAGGCATCGAGGTGTCGCTGCACGCGCTGTGCGACGGCACGACCGCGAAAATCTTCCCCACGTCGCAGGATCACAAGCGCGCGCTCGACGGCGACCAGGGCCTGAACACCGGCGGCATGGGCACGTATTCGCCCACGCCGTTTCTGACCGATGCACAGCTTGCTGAAACCGCGCGCCGAATCCTCGAACCGTTCATGCGCGGCTGCGTGGCGGAGGACATTGATTATCGCGGCCTGCTTTATCCCGGCGTGATGCTGACGAAGAACGGCCCGAAGATTCTGGAATTCAACGCCCGCTTCGGCGATCCGGAGACGCAGGTTTATCTGCCGCGCCTGAAAAACGATCTGGTGGAACTGCTCGTTGCCAGTGCCGACGGCACGCTGGGCAAGACGGAATTGAAATGGAAGCCGGAGGCGGCCGTTTGCGTGGTGATGGCCAGCGGCGGTTATCCAGGCAGTTATGCCAAAGGGAGAATCATTTCCGGTCTCGACGCCGCCAACGCGTTGCCGCACACAAAGGTTTTCCACGCGGGGACGGCTTTGAAAGACGGTCGGATCGTGACCAACAGTGGCCGCGTTCTCGGCGTGACCGCGCTGGGCAAGGATTTACGCGCCGCCCAAACTGCCGCCTACGCCGCCGGGGAGAAAATCCATTTCGACGGCGCGCATTTCCGCTGCGACATCGCGGCGAAGGCGCTCGGCCAATAAATCGGGGGCTGATTTGTCGTTTCTTTACTTTTGCCGGTTTGTCGCGCAATTTGGAGTCAGAATGACATGGCGTTTTCAATGGATTTTTACCGTGGCGCTGGCCGGACTGCTGACGGCGCAAATCTCGTCGCGCGCGGACACCACCGACGCGCTGGCCAAATCCACCATTCTGGAAAGCAACGTGGCGTATCTGCGGATCGGCCAGGTTGAGACAAATCTCTCGGACGAAATCCGCACGGCCCAAATCGCGCTGGCGGTTTCAAACAAAATCGCGGGCACGGTTCTGGATTTGCGCTTTGCCACCGGCACTGATCTGGATTCGGCGAAAGCGGCGGCGGATTTGCTGGCGGCGGAAAAATTGCCGCTGGCGATTCTCGTCAACCGCCAGACAGGCGGAGCGGCAGAAACGCTGGCGGCGGAATTGCGCACGGCACACGCCGGGCTGGTTTTTGAGAGCGTGTCCGGGCCGGCCGGGACAAACAGTCCGACAACCGCGCCGGAGCAGCCGGACATTGTCGTGGCCATTGGCGCGGAGGACGAACGCGCCCTCATGGAAAATCCCTATGCCGTTCTGCCGATGCCGGGCGAAACCAATTCCACGGCAGCCACCACCAACCTGCTGCCGTTTGTGGACCACACGAGCGAGGCGGATTTGGTCCGGGCGAAAATCAAGGACGGCGACGAGTTGGAACCGGTTCCCGTGGCGGAGCACACAACCGTGCCGCAAAAGCCGTTCATCCGCGACCCGGTTCTGGCGCGGGCGGTGGATTTGGTCAAGGGTCTGGCGATCGTGCGGGCGGCGCGCCCCTGATTTCGGGTTGACGACCGGCCATTTGCAAATCAATTTTAGGGTTTGTCGGAATGAAAACCATTTTGTTCATCTGCACCGGCAACGTCTGCCGCAGCCCGATGGCCGAGGCGCTGTTCCGCCGGGCGGTGGAAGGGCGCGGAAATTTTCGCGTCCTGTCGGCGGGCCTGGGCGCGGTGGACGGCCAGCCGCCGACGCAGCATTCCGTCGTGGCGATGCGCGAACTGGGCGTGGACATTTCCGCGCAACGCAGCCGCGCGCTCACGGCGAACCTCTTGCAGCAGGCGGATTATGTTTTTGGCATGACGCACAGCCATGTGGACACCGTCGGGCTGCTGTATCCGGGAGCGGCGGAAAAGACCTTTTTGCTCCGCGAATTCGACGAGTCGCTCGACCGGTATGAAAAAGACATCAGCGACCCGATCGGCGGCTCCTACCAGGTGTATGTCGGCTGCCGCAAACAAATCGAGCAGGGCATCGCGTCAATTTTGAAATATATGGAACAACACGACATCGTATCCGCGCCGCAGGGCGCAAAAACCACGGCGACCGCGAGTTTTGCGACCGGCGCGGACCACGGCGGCTTTGATTTGAAGGAATCGCTCCGGCAGCATCTCCAGCAGCGCGGCCTGACGGTCACCGACTTCGGCGCGAAATCGAAGGATCCGGCCGATGATTATCCCGATTTTGCCACGCCGGTCGCGCTGGCGGTCGCTGCGGGACAGGCGGAATTCGGCCTGCTCGTCTGCACCAGCGGCATCGGCATTTGCATCGCCGCCAACAAAATCCCCGGCATCCGCGCCGCCATCGCCACCGACGAAGCCTCGGCAATCACGATGCGGCGGCACAATGACGTGAATATTCTCTGTCTTTCCGGCGAGAAGACCTCGCCCGATGCCGGCAAAAAAATCCTCGATGCATTTCTGTCCGTGAAATTTGAGGGCGGCCGGCATGAACGGCGCGTTGAAAAAATGGATGTCCGTCTCGCGTTGCCTGCGCTGCGCCTGCGCAATGTGGATCCCGCCGTGGCCGAAGCCATCGGGCGCGAGTGCCTGCGCCAGCAGGAAAACATCGAGCTGATCGCCAGCGAAAATTTTGTCAGCCCCGCCGTGTTGGAAGCCCAGGGTTCCGTGCTCACGAACAAATACGCCGAGGGCTATCCCAAAAAACGCTGGTATGGCGGCTGCGAAAACATGGACGTCATCGAGCAACTGGCGATTGACCGCGCGAAGAAACTTTTCGGCGCGGAGCATGCCAACGTCCAGCCGCACTCCGGCAGCCAGGCCAACATGGCCGTCTATTTCGCCATGCTCAAGCCCGGCGACAAGATGCTGACGATGGATTTGAGCCACGGCGGACATCTGACGCACGGCAACAAGGCGAATTTCTCCGGCCGTTTTTTTGAGATCATCCACTACGGCGTAAGCAAGGACAGTGAGCGGATTGATTACGACCAAATCGCCGTGATGGCGCGCGAGCACAGGCCGCGCATGATCACCATCGGTGCCAGCGCCTATCCGCGCACGATTGATTTCAAGCGCATGGGCGAAATCGCCCGCGAAGTCGGCGCGTATCTGCTCGCGGACATCGCGCACATCGCCGGACTCGTGGCGACCGGTTTGCATCCCAGTCCGGT
Organism: uncultured Bifidobacteriaceae bacterium; assembly: GCA_964655855.1. Lineage (GTDB taxonomy): Bacteria > Verrucomicrobiota > Verrucomicrobiia > Limisphaerales > UBA11358 > UBA11358. The sequence goes on along the minus strand of CAZZPE010000008.1, from coordinate 49,398 downwards.
CGGGCACGCCGATTTCGTGACGACCACGACGCACAAGACGCTGCGCGGGCCGCGCGGCGGATTGATTTTGTGCCGCGAGAAGAACGCGAAGGAAATTGACTCGCAGGTTTTCCCCGGCATCCAAGGCGGGCCGCTGGAACACGTCATCGCCGCAAAGGCCGTCTGCTTTCAGGAAGCGTTGCAGCCGACCTTCAAGGATTACCAGCAGCAAATCATCAAAAACGCGGCGACGCTGGCCGATGGCATGAAGCGCAACGGCTACCGGCTCGTCAGCGGCGGCACGGACAACCATTTGATGCTCGTGGACGTGGGCGCAAAAAACCTGACCGGCAAGGAATGCCAGAACGCGCTCGACGAGGCCGGCATCACGGTCAACAAAAACACGATTCCGTTCGAGACCCGCTCGCCGTTCCAGGCCAGCGGCATCCGCCTCGGCACGCCGGCGGTGACGACGCGCGGCATGAAGGAGGCGGAAATGGCGGCGATTGCGGACATGATTTCCGAGGTGCTGCTGGACATCAAAAACGTCGAAGCCGCGCACAAAGTCCGCACCCGCGTGCGCGAGCTGACGGCGAAATTTCCGCTGCCGTATTGAAAAACCTGCCGGCCAGTCACAACAAAACAATCCGCGCGGAACACAGCGCGGTTGGAATCAGACAATCATCGTCACCCGGCATGGGTTTTGCGCAGCGGCGAGTTTTAATTTCAGGACATCGCCCTGCTTCCGGCCCATGAGCTGCGCGCCCAGCGGCGATTGCGGGGTGATCACCAGCACCTCCCGCTTGTCGTGCAGCACCTCCGTGCCGCCCGCCCGTGGGCCGATGAAGTAAGCGGCCTTTTCCCCGTTCATTTCCAGTTCCACGAAAGCCCCGACATCAATCGGTTCACCGTCGCCGAATTTTCGCGCGTCCAGCTTTTCAAACGCGGCGATGGCTTCCTGGATTTCCGCCGCCTGCTTGGATTGACCGCGGGCCAGGTAGGAGGCTTCGAGTCCGCGGGTGTCGTATTTGTTCTCGGCCTTGCTCTGCTCGTGCGTGGCTTCGGCACGCGAGGCCTGGGCCGCCCGGAAATAAACCTCAAGTTCGCCCGCCAGCCGGGCAACGATTTTCCTGATAAGTGCACGTTTGTTCATGTCAGCCGCCCTGCATCATGGCGTAGATGTAAATGTTCACCAGCATCTTCATGCAGGCAACGTCGTTGCCGGCCGGGGCGACCATGTGGTCCCAGCCGCACTGCAATCCGCTCAAGGTGATCAGCCCCGCCATGCGCTGCCCGATCATGACGCCGTAAAGCCCGTGCGCGGCCTTTTGCGCGTCGAAAATGTTTTTGAAAAACGTGTGCGGCGGATGGCCGTTGGGGATTTGAAAACAGCAGCGGTAAATTTCATGGCTGGCCGGCAGGGAAACCACTTTTGCTTCCGGCAGCGCCACGGCCAGAAAATCCGTTTCCTGCTGGAGAAATGCGTCAAAATCCGGCGTGACGTCGCGGTTACAGCAGGCGTCAACCAGCAGGAACCCGCCGCGCCGGATGTGTTCCGCCACGTTGCCGTGGCCGGTGGCGCTTTGAACCATGTGAACGCCCTGTGAAAACAGCAGCGGGTATTTGCACATCTCCGGCAGGCTTTCCACGTCGGCCACATACCAGGTCGGATCAATGTTCAACGTGGTCTGCTGGCGGATGAATTGCATCAAGGTGGCGTCGCCCGTGGAATGGCGCAGCCAGTATGGACTGGGAGTCTTCAGCCGCGCCCAGCCCACGCGGTCGCCGCGCAGTTCGTCCAGACCGCCGCCCAGCGCGGTCAGGCCCGGAGTAAAAATCACCCCGGCCAGCAGCAGCCTCAAAAAATGCGCGCGTGTGATTGGGTCGGAATTTTTCACAACAATTTGAACCGGCGCCGGACGATCAGCTCGGTTGCGTAAAGTCCCAGCAGCCCGGCAAACAGCCAGGCGGAATTCCACAACGGCCGGACGTGCTGGAGGCCGGGCGCGGCGGCGGATTTTTCGCGCGGCTGAAACACCGGCGCGTCCTCAATCATCGCGCCGCCGGTGGCCTCTGCCAGTTCGCGCATCCCGTCCATATCCGGCGGCAGGTTCATCATTTCGGCAGACTGTGAATTTACCGGAACTGGAAAGGACAGCCGCGCGGATTTTTTTCCGGAACCGATTGCGCGCACTTCCCAATTTCCGGCCGCGTCGGGCGTGAAGCTGGCGATCCACGCGCTTTCCCCGTTCGTCGCCGGCTGCAGGGTCAATGGCTGCCTGTCGCGCGCCGGCGAAACCGCCTCCGCCGTTGGCGTCGCCCCGGCGGCGCTGCCGGCAATCTGCAAAACCACCGGCTGGTGGATGGCCGGCGATTCCGTAAGTTTCACCAGGCGCAATCCCTCGCCCGACGACGGCGCGAGCGAGAGCAGCAACTGCTGCCAGAATTTTTCCAGCGCGTGGCTGCTGCTGGGCAATGACATTTTCCAGCGCCACAGCAAATCCGTCATCATGGCCACGGCATAGCCGTTGCCAAACTGCTGCCTCGCCAGCAGCACCTGCGGTTCGCCTCCGCCGGCCGGCGCGCTCACGGCGAGAACTTCCGCGCCCGGCTTCGCGGCGCGGACGCGCGCATTGTTGACGAAGTGCGGCAAGGTTTCGCCCGATTTTTCAAACAGCGCGCTGACGGCGGAATGCGCTGCGCCCGCCGGCAGGGCAAACGGTTTCAAGCCGGGCAACGACTGGCTGCGCGACGCTACCGGCAATCCGGGCTGGCCGGCAGGAGTTAGCAGGCGGAAACCGCCCGGGATGTCCTCCGCGTCTTCCGGCAGCGACGATGTCGCGAAAACCACCGGCAGCATTTGTTCCAGCGCGCTGCCGGAAAAGCTCGCGGCCGCCTGCGTGTCCGGCGAAATGAAAACCACCGCGCCGCCGACCCGCACATATTCCACCAACGCCGACTGCTGCCGCGCGGTGAGCTGGTTCGCAAAAACGTGGGCCATCACGATAATCTGAAATGGCTTCAGTGCCTTCACGTCATCCGGCAAATCCGGCAGCGTCGGCTGGTCGGGCGTCTCCACGGAAATTTTCACGTTCAGCGCCGGATTCAAAATGCTCGTCAGCCGGAAGCCGGAATCGCTCGCGAGCGCCGAACGCAGAAAGCGGTAGCCCCATTGCAGCGTGCCCTGGTAATAAAGCACGTCCACCGTCTTGTGGTCGGCCACCTCGACCGTGCAGGCGGCGGTCTGCGGCGGATTTTTCCCGGCGCGAAATTCCAGCGGCATCGTTCCGGGATCGGGCGCGGTCACCGGCACGGACCATGGAAGAATATTTTCCCCCGCCCGGACAGGCAGGTTCGTGGCGGCAAGCTCCGTGTCGCCGCTCCACAATTCCACCGGCAACTGCGAGCTTTGCGGCGAGGCCACTTCAAAGACCGCGCCCGCGGAAAATTGCGCCTGGCGCAGCACCGTTCCCGGTGCCTTGATCTCGCGGATGTTCAAGGCATCGCCCGAACGCGATGGCTGCAGCCGGTTGATGCCGGCGACAAAATAAAGCGGCACGTTCCGGTGCAGGGCTTCACCGGCCAGTTCGTCCCGCGCCGCGCCGGTGGTGTCCAGTCCATCCGTCAGGCAGACAACCGCGTCGGGACCGGCATCCAGCGCCTGCCGCAGCGCCGAATACAAATGCGTTTCCGGGCCGGGCTTTGCGGTTTCCACCGCGTCATCGAGGTTCGCCGCCGGAGTTAGCTCCGTGGCGAAACGGTAGTATTTGATTTCTGAAAAAGCCGCCGCCGCCTCGCCTTCGTGTTCTTTCCAAACGCGCACGGCCCCGGCCAGCCGGGTGACCCGGCGATAATCCGGAATGCTCATGCTGGCGGAACGGTCCACGACCACGGCCAGTCTTTTGGAGCCGGCGGCGGGTGGTTTTTCCTTTTCCACGCGCGACGGATTGGCAAGGCACAGCAGCAGCAGCAGCACGATGGCCGCGCGAAAAAGGGTGAGCGCGGTCCGCGCCGCGGGCGGCAATTGTCTCAAGGTGCGGCCGTAAAGCCAGACGACCAGCGCCAGTCCCGCGACCGCAGCCACGGCGACAATGCCCCACGCGGTGGCCGGCGGAAATCCGCGCAGCCAGCCGCCAAACTGCCATTCAAAAGGCGGGGTCATTTGCCGGCCGCCTTGGAATCCGCCGGGTAATCCCGCGACAATTTCTCGAAATAATCCGCCACCGCCGGACGATAACCCGCCGGGGCCTGCGACAGTTCGTCGTCGGTCAGTTGATACGGCCGCCGTTCGTCCGGGATTTCCGCCCGCAGCAATTTGATGACGCCTTCCAGCGGCGCATCAATCTTTTCCAGAAACGCCACCTCATCCGCGCTGCTCGCGCCGGAATCGGGCGCCGCGCGGAACTGGCCGCGCAACTCGGCCAGTTGAAGCGATTGCGGCAGCATTGGCGCGGTTTCAAACAAACCTTCCCGCACATCGCTGATGATTTCCCCGGCAAAACCACCCGCTCCACTTCCGGAACCGCCAGACGTTGAACCGGCGGCTTTTCCCGGCGAACTGCCGGGCGAATTGCCCGGTGATTTTCCCGGTGATGGTGCCGCCGTTTTTTGCGCGACGAGCCGCTGGATGTTCACGTGGGCGCGCTCCAATTTGTCGGCCAGCCGCGCGATTTCCGCCGGCGACAGCGGACCGTTGTTGCGCATCAATCCGGCGCGGTCGGCGAGGTCTTGAAGCTTGTTCGCCGCGTTCAGCGCCACGTCCGGGTTGCGCGGCTGTTCGCGAAGCTGTTGCAGCGCCCTTTGAACATCGGCATCCGCCAGCGCCTTCGCCAGATCGTTCAATTGCGCGGCGGCCCTGGGCGATCCGGTTTCCTGCTGTTGCCGGGCGGCCTCGGCGAGATTGCGCGCGGCGCTCTGAACCTGGTTCATCACGTTGGTGGCCTGCTGCCGGGCGGCGGCGTCGGAAACTTGCGCGGGCGCGATGCGCGCCCCGCCGGCGGCGTCGCTCAACGCCCGCAACGCATCGGCGAGTTCGTTTTTCGCCACCTGCTCGGCGGCGCGCTTCATCGCCTCGTCGGCCAGGTGCAGCTCGCGCGCCGATTCCGCCGCCGGCTCGCGCGCCGCGACCGCGTCTTCCGCGTTGAGACTCTGCAACGACGCCTGCGCCTGGCTGCGGCCCTGCTCCAGATGCGTTGTCACCTCGGCGATAAAATTGCTCGTGTCCATCAGCGCGCCGATGCGCTGGCTGATCTGGGTTTCGCGCTCGGCGGGCGTGCCGGTGATTTTTTCCGGATCAGGTTTGCCGGCGTCCGTCGGAGTTTCGGGCACGGTATTGGTCGTCGCAATATCATCGGCCAGCCGCGACTGCTCCTTCGCCAGAATCTCCAGCTCGCCGGCCGGCGTCTGGTCGCGCCGTTTCATCTCAAGCTCCTTTTTGTCGAACGGATCGGGAACTTTTTGAACCAGCGACGGCCTCTGGCGAACTGATTTGTCGAGATACTGTTCCACTTGGGTGATCAGAGCGAGCGCCTTGCCCTGCGGGACCAGCGCCGGTTCGTTTTCGGTCGCTGAAATTTTCTGCGCGGCGTCCGCCATTTCCGGCCGGGCCTGGCGGATGAGGCTGACGATGTTTTCCGGCGCCCCGTTGCTGTCCAGCAGTTGAATGAACTCGCCGGTTTTATCCCCGAGGATTTTCTGGTTGTCGCCGACTTGCTGGTTTGCCGCCTTCCAATCGTCGCTGCCGTGCGAAAGCTGCGTGTGCGCGAGGGCGAAATTTTCCTTCATCGCCCGCAACTGCGCGGACTTGATGGCCGTGATGCAATTGAAACACACGCTGGGATTTTGCGTCGGCTGGCCTTCATGCACGTCCTCGCGCAACGGCTTGATCTCCACGAACTGCACCGGCGACACCGTCTCGGCCGATTTCTGGATGCCGTTGCGCTGCGCACGGAGGTCGTAGGACACGATGTCGTAAGGTTTCACGCCGAGCTGGTCCATGTAGATCGAAGTCTGGATCGTGTGCTTGCCGGCGTTTTTGAGTTCGGCCATTTCCACGGGCACGGGCGGGCGGCTCGCGCCGTTCACGGAAATTTCCAGCACCGTGTCGTGAAAACCGCCGGCGGAATCCGCCACGGCTTCCAGCGGCACCTCCTCGACGGCGGCGGCCTTGATTTCCTCCTCCGGCGAATTCCAGGTGATGCTCGCCTCCGGCTGCGAGGCGTCAGCGGGTTTTGCCTTCTCTGCCGGTTGCGAAATGCCGGCGGTCTGTTTGTCAATTTTTTGACCGGCGTCAGCGGAAGAACCGCCGCTCAACGGACGCGCCCAGCTCGCGAACGTCAGCAGGTTTGCCAGCGCGAGCAGCGCCACCAATCCACCGAGCAGCGACAGCGGAACCCCGCGCGGACGAAGCTGCGCCTGCCGGACGAACCCGGCCGTTTCCTCGCGTTGCGCCCGGGCGATGGCGTCCGGCGCGGATGAAAGGGCGGCGGCGGTTTCGAGCCGGTTCTTGGTTTCCCAGCGCGCGTCCATCGCCTGCGCGGCCTGCAACACGCTTTTGCGCCGGAGAAAATAAACCACCGCGGCAGCCGCGAGCGTGACGGCCACGCCGCCGAGCCACCATTGCGGAAGGTGTCCCCAATTTTCCACGCGCGCGAACGACGGATGCTGCCGCCATTCAAACGCCAGCGTCGCGGCGAGACCGGCGGCCAGCACGATCAACGGCCACGCGAATTGATTCCAGCGGCGCTGCCGGCGCAGCAACTGTTCCACGGCATTTTGATTCGTGTTCATATTACGTTGCGGTTCGGTTCGCGAGCGCCAGTTCGGCGAGGATGACGAGGCCGCATCCGGCCAGGAGCCACCACCAAAGGCGCTGCTGATTTTCGGCGGCCTCGCTGCTGATCGGCACAGCCGCCAGATGACGCCCGGCGCGTTCGGGCAAATTTTTGGATTCCAGCGACGCAAATTGCTCCGGTTTCGGCCACGGCGCAAGGTCGGATTCTTCGACGGGTGTGTTGACGGCAAAAATCCGCCGCGTGCCGCCGCCGGCAAATTCATAAAGTCCGGGCGCGTCGGGCCGGATGCTGCCACCGGCGCCGCGTGCCGACTGCATTGCCGGGCCGTCCAGAACGCGCCAGGTTCCGTTTGTGGCGGGCAGGGAAATTGTGTCGCCCACGCGCCAGTCGTCGCGCTTTTCCTCAAACGAGCCGAGCCAACGCACGGTTTGATGCACAAACGGCACGAACGACGGCTGCGTCGGCCAGTCCGTCGCCGCGCGGTTCATCGGAAAACCGGCGAGCAGCAGGCGATGACCGCCGTCGCTCCATTCCGCCAGCGCCATTTTTCCATCCGGCCAGTCCGCCACTGGCGCGAGTTGGCTGCCGGCCAGATTGAAGCCGCGATGAAATTCCACGCTCAACAGCGGCAGCAGACTTTGACCGGCGAACGCCGCGAGCACCGGATGGTCGGGATCCCAATCCTGCAAATGCCAGGCATCCTCGGAAGTCTTCCGCGCCGCCGCCTCGATGCCGTGTTTTTTCAGCCAGTCGAGCTGCCCGGCGGAGCCGTCCAGGAAAATGCACAGCGCGCCGCCCGCGTCAAAAAAACGGTCGAGCTGCTCCAGTTGCGGCGGGCTGAACGCGGAGTCACCGCGCAGGATGACCACTGAATCCGCCGGCCAGTTTTTTTCCGGCAACGGCTCCGGCTTCAACGCGGCCGAGCCGAGCTTTTCGGTCGAGCGCAGGGCGTGCGCCAGAAAATCCGTGCCGGGAACGGCATCGAGCAGAACCGAATCCGCCGCCGTCTTTTGCGGAACAATCCACGCGGTGTCATCCGCCGGCAGATCATCCGCGTCCATCTCCACGCGGAAGCCATCAGCATTTTCCGGCGGCGAAAACGGCAGGAGGATTTTGTTGTCGCCGGCGCGGAGCGTGACGGTTTGTTCCGCCAGGCTGCGGCCGCCCGCGCTCACGGTGATCCGCCGCCGATCCTGCACCGGCGCGAACAGACGCACGTTGGCGACCAAACCGGGTTTGTCCAAAGACCATTGCAGCGAAGTGATCGCCGCCTGACGGCTGGGTTCCGGTGCGGATTCGGCAAAACGGATTTTCACGCCGGGTGGCAGCGTTTGCGCAAAGTCCACGCCGCGCCAGCCGGCACGCTGTTCATCGGCCATCCAGACCAGGGCTTTGGTCGCACCCGGATGCAGCTCCAGAGTTGCGCCCGCCATTTTCAACGCACCGGCGTAGCGGGTTTTTTCGTAGCCGGGCCGGAGGTTTTTCAAAGCCGCGCGGACCCGGTCCAGATCATCCGTCAGCGGCACGGTCCAGACCGGCGCGGGATTCATCACCAGCACGGCGGCCTGGTCGCCGGGATTCAGTGCGTCGAGTTGCTTGAACGCCCAGGCTTGCAAGTTTTCCCAGCGTCCCGCCGTCTGCATGCTCATGGAATTGTCCACGGCCACGACCATCAACTGCCGGCGCGACGCGGCGGCGCTCATCCAAAAGGGCCGCGCGAACGCGCCGACGATCAGCGCGATGGCGAGGCAGCGCAGCAGCAGCGTGAGCCAGCGGAGCAATTGATGCCGCCGCGTGTCGCGCATCGCGGTTTCGCCGAGAAATCGCAGCGACGGAAAACGAACGATGGCGGTCTGCCGCCGGCGCAGAAAATGCAAAATCACCGGCAGCGCGATCAGACTCGCGCCCGCCAAAAAACCTGGAAACAGCCAGTTCATGAAATCATTTCAACCGCTGCGACCGGGCGGCGAGATAGCGCGTCAGCGCGGCCACCGGCGATTCATCCGTCCGCAGTTGAACGAGGTCGCCGCCCGCACCATGAAACATTTCGTCAAGCTCCGCGCAGAATCGCCGGAACCGTTTCAAATAGCCTTCGCGCGCCGACGGCGAATCCAGTTTCAGCCGCAGGCCGGTTTCCGCGTCCACAAACGTCCCGGCGTGATCGAGGTCAAAATCCAGTTCAAACGGGTCCAGCACCTGAAGCCCGATGACTTCGTGGTGGTCGTAGCGCAGCCGTTGCAGCGCGGCGCGCAGCCGGTCCGGTTCCTCGTAAAAATCGCTGGCGATAAAAATCATGGAGCGCGCGGGCACGACTTCGGCCAGCGATTCCAAAACGCGCGCCAGCGCCGTCGGGCCGGACGGCGCCACCGCTTCCAGCCGGCCGATGAAAGATTTCCAATGCGGCAACGACGAGCGGGCGCGGAGAAAATCCTTCAAATCCAGACCGGCCAGGCCGAGGCCGAAGGCGTCGCCCTGGCGCTGGGCCAGCGCGGCGATGCCGGCGACCGCCATCCGTGCGAACTGGATTTTGTTCATCGCCTTTGGCCGCGAGGTGAAATCCATCGAGGCGCTGGCATCCAGCACAAGAAAAATGCGGAGCTGCGTTTCCTCCTCGTATTGCCGGACGTGCAGCCGTTCCGTGCGGCCGAACAGCCGCCAGTCCACGCGGCGCGGGTCGTCACCAAACTGGTAGTTGCGGTATTCGGCGAACTCGACGGACGAACCTTTTTGCGGGCTGCGATGCCGGCCGTTGAGAAATCCGTCCACGAGATAACGCGCCTGGAGTTCGAGCGACGGCAGTTCCGCCAGCAGTTTCATGTCCAGCGGCGGCAACCGCTTGGGAAACACCGGTGGCACGAGCGACGGCTGACGCGGTTGGGCGCGCGGTGTGCGGCCGATGACCGGCGGCGCGGACAGAATTGGCGGCGGTGCGCGCATGGTTTTGCCCCGGCGTTATTTCACGATTTCCAACAGCCGGTCAATGATGGTGTCCACCGTTTGGTTGTCGGCCTCGGCGCGGTAATTGGTGATGAGCCGGTGGCGCAGCACGAGTTTCGCGGCGCAGCGGATGTCTTCCCTGGCCACGTTGAACCGGCCGTCGAGCACGGCGAACACTTTTCCGGCGAGCGCGAGATATTGTGAGGCGCGCGGACCGGCACCCCATTGCACATAGCGCCGGATGAAGTCGGGCGATTTCGGATTCGCCGGCCGAGTCGCCTGCACCAGCGCGACGGCGTAATCGGCGACGGATTGCGCAACCGGCACGCGGCGGATGACGCGCTGAAAGGCGAGCATTTCCGCGCCGGTCCAGATTTTTGCCAGCGGCGCGGATTCGTCGCCGGTGGTTTCGAGCAGGATGCGGACTTCCTCGTCATGCGACGGATAATCCACGCGCAGGTTGAACATGAACCGGTCCAGTTGCGCCTCGGGCAGCGGATAGGTGCCTTCCTGTTCAATCGGATTTTGCGTGGCCATCACAAAAAACGGCGACGGCAGATCGTAACCGCGCCCGGCCACGGTGACACGGCGTTCCTGCATGGCTTCGAGCAGCGCGGCCTGCGTCTTCGGCGGCGTGCGGTTGATTTCGTCGGCGAGCAGCAGGCTGGCAAAAATCGGCCCGCGCACGAACCGGAACTGCCGCCGGCCGTCTTCGGCTTCCTCGATGATTTCGGTGCCGGTGATGTCGCCGGGCATGAGATCGGGCGTGAACTGGATTCGCTGGAACGGCAAATCCAAGATTTCCGCGAGGCTGCGGACGAGCAGCGTCTTGGCGAGTCCCGGCACGCCGATCATCAGCACATGGCCCTGCACGGCGAGGGCGACAAACAGGTCGCGGACGACCTCTTCCTGGCCGATGATGCGCTTGCCAAGTTCCTTGGCAAGTTGCTGGTAGCGGGCCGGAGCCTCGCGCAGAAGCGCCACGTCGGCGTCGGTGGTTTGGGTGGCGGAAGGTTCGGCAATCGTGTTTGTCATGCTCATATTTTTCTCAATTTCCTCAAGCGTGCTTTGTTTCCAATTTTCCAATTCCCCACAAACAAACGTCCGCCAACTGATTAATCGGCCAAAAACATTAATTCGCGCGGCGTGAACAATTCTTACGACACCGCCACGGCCAAAATGTTGCAAAAAATCGCTTCTCCGGCAGTTACAATTTTCCGGAAAATTTATCAGCGCCCGTCATTTTTCCGTCGGGTTCGCCGGCGGCGGATTGGTTGCATTCAAATTCACGCCGAAAGGCGGTTCCAGAATTTTGCCCGTCGCCGGGTCGGCCAGCCGGGAATGCTCGTCCTGCGCGAGATGCAATTCCGAGTATTCCGCATCCACGTCCGCCGCCGCCCGCGCGGCAATCACCGCAAAAGGCGCCTTTGGATTTTCGCCGAAAGCTTTCACCCAGGCGTCCGGAAATCGCGGCTGGTCGGGTTCGCCTTCCTCTTTCGTTGCTGAAAGAATTGTGCGCCGACCGTCTTGCAGCACCGGGAGAAAACCGCCGCTGTCGCCCGTGCCGATGAACACAAACTGCCGGGCCGGAATCGCGTCCAGCGCCAGCTTCAAATCCGCCGCCGTCAGACGCGGACCGCTCACTTGAAACGCCGGCTGGTTGCCGCGCGACCGGCCGGAGATGCCGTAAAGCACGAGCCAGAATTCATCGTTGGTGGAGGTTGAAACGGCCTGGAGTTTCTTCAGCACCAGATCGCGCGTCACGTTTTCGTCGAGAATTTCCACGCGATTTTCCGGCAGGCCGCGCGCGACGAGCAGCCGTTTGGTTGCGCTGGCGAGCGAAAGCCAGTTCGTCGCGTCGTCCGGCATCGGGCTGATGCCGGTGACGATGAGCGCGCTGGATTCCGCCGCCGGCGCGAGAGCTTGAAACCCGGAGACGAGCAGAACGGCCAGCAGCAGATTAAAAAAATATCCGAACAGCCGCCGACATGATGTCGCCGCCCGCAGTTTGAGGGGCTGGAACTGGCGCCGATGGGACATGCGGATAGACACCACAGCCGTCAAAAAATATCAACCTTTTTCCGGTGCCCACAAGGCGGGCAAAGGGCCGACCCTGTCATCATACAAATAGTTTGGACACCCCCAATCATAAATTTCATAGGAGAACCGCGGTTCCCAAAAGTGATTTGAACAAAAAATTTAGTAACTGGAAAGGAATCGCTGAAATCAGGTTCATGCCAAAACGCAGTTCACCACATAAGATATTGCTTGTAAGATTGTTGCATAACGAACATGATGTATGAAGAGCCACTCGATCACAGTTAGCGCTGCCCAAGGATTTTCTTGGCGTTTTCAATTGCTGCATCGCGCTCCATCATTGAGGCAAAAGGATCGAAGAACGGAATGCGTTTGGCCTGGGATAATGAGAACGCAATCCAATCACACCAACGGAGTTCGCTAGTGGTCCCGTTTGTCGGCTGGGTGCCGGATGGAAATGCAACAGCACCATAGCCACCGCTTTGGTAGTTGGTCATCGAATAGTCAATTTGATTCGGTGCGTGCCAGGTGAACGAACCGCAAACGTTCGTCTTTCCAAGCTCACGAACGAGCAATAGGCGAAAGGCTGGCAAATTAACGAGATCGGAGCCAATGGGATTGTCCCCCTGCATTTCCTTCCACGGCAACCGGCTCCAGTCTGAGCTTGTATCGCCAAATATTTTGTCTGTAGCGGTCTGCACGATTCGATTGGTCGCAAACTGTCGAAAAGGCTCAAGACATTCCGAAATGGAATAGCCCAATGAGTTGGGAGAGGTGGTGACAATCCATGACGCGTAATCGTCGAACGCCTGCGGATCGCCGGCCTTCGCCCTCGCCAACGCCAGCTTGGTGACGAGTGGGCCGAGTTGCTGCCCTGAATATTTCATCACGCTGCAAGCGCGTTCACTCAGGGTCCGGGCCACCGGCAATGATGCCGCCGGATCCCAGGCAGCGAGATACAACGCCATCTGGCAACTCGCCGAAATGTCGTAGGCATTGACGTTGTTGGTGGGAACTTCGAGTGCGCGCCGGGCCATCAGTTCGGCAACAGAAGGATTCGCTTTGGCGCGTAATATTTCGCCATTCATGCGGACTGGAGCGTTGGTCGCCGCCGGCTTGGAAACGCTTAGACCGCCAGAATACCTCCGGACATTTTCCGGCTGAACGATGTTTGCGGCTGCCTCACCCCAGCGGGCGGCGGCAGAGTCATCGCCGAGAATGGCATACCAGCGGTCTTCGAGTTGGAGACCTTTGTATTTGTTCCAATAGGCGCGGATCTCCGGCGCGGCATCGTTGAATCCGGCGCGAAGGATGGATAGCAAAGCAACCTTGGCGGCATCGTGGACCGTGATCACCGTGCGTCCGCGGAAGAAGTCACGACCAAACCCAACTGAACGCGTCAACCGTTTGTCATTCTCCAGACAGTTGAGCAACGGTTCGACCGCTGGATCGCCTTCCTGAATCAGTGCGGAAACAATGGGGTCTTCAGGGAGTTCGACCCAGCCGGGCTGACCCCATTGTCGGGCGCTGACAAGGTCCAAGCCGCCAACCAAGGCGACAATCCGTTTGGTTTGATCCGGATAATTCGTGATGCCCGCTTCAATGATATTGGTTTTCGCCGGTTCTTTTGAGCGACGTTCCAAATCGGCAAGAATCTGCGGAAGTTGGTCGAGAAATCCCAGATACGGTCCAGGCTTTGATCTCCAATCAGAAGTCATATTTTGCGGCCGTTGGAAGCCGCGTTGTGCGCATTCCGCTTCGATCTTTGGTTGGACTTCGGAGAGTTGTTGCGCGGTTGCCAACGCCAAGGCCTCGTCACCGCGCTGATGCGCCGAAATCATCCGGTCAAACATCGCCCACGCCCAGTCACTGGCAAATTCGAGATAAGGATCGTCAAGTCGGTTTGGCGTCCCGCCACGACCATTTCCGCCGAACATCATCTGTTGGTTCGGCGACCAATTTGTCAACGCGGCGGCCGTTTCGCCACAGCGCAGGAGCAATAAAACTCGGGTCGAGAGCGCATTCGAATAACAGACCGAACCGAATTCACCAATGGCTGAACCTCCGCTGAAACCAAAGCGCCGCGCCATTGGCAAATTCGATTTAGTAACTTCAGCGTGCAGGTCAACAGGGGCGGAAACTCTCGCAACGGGATAAATCAGTCCGTTCCAGCAAATGGCAAACTGATTCGTCCCGGATTTTTTTGGCAATACCCAGCCGCGCGTGTCCACGAGGTGGACTTTGCCGTCCCAGACACCGCTGACTTCCACTTCGATCTCACGATACTCGCAGTCGCGCGGATCGGGAAATCCCTGTTCAAATAATGTTTCGGCTGCGGAGAGGATGTTGGTGGGTATGGCCGGATCCGGATGCCACGACCTGTGTTGCTGCGGAGGCTCCGGCAATCGTAAAACGGCGCACTGCGCACAAATCGCCGTCAGCCCCAAAAAGAACGGGACTGAAATGACTTTCATGCGCCGACTATTGGCTGGCAATGGAGGCATGGCAAGCAAAATTAGTTTTCGCTTGTCCAACCTGGCTGGAGTTCTATGATGCCCTTATGAAAGCATTCAGAGCTTGTTCCTCGCTCACAACTGCGCTGGTAATTTCCACTTGGCTGGTTTTTTCGGGAACGACCTTTATTGGTTCGGCACAAACACCGTCAAACGGAATGACGGTAGAAAACTTTTTTAACGCAGTTCATGGAAAGGACACGAACACAGTTTCCGGGATGTTGGAGGCGGACTCGAATCTGGTGCATGCGGTCTATTACGGTCGGTTGCCGATAACCGTGGCGGCAGGAGACGGTTCGGTTGAAATTGTTGAACAACTGCTCAAACGGGGAGCGGACGTCAATGTCCAAAACGACACCTGGAACACCAGCAATGTGCGGCTCACTGCGCTGGAGGCTGCAATATGGAACGGAAACACCAATCTCTGCAAATTGCTGCTTGAAGCGGGTGCAAACCCGGATCTGCAAAGTGGATTTGAAGGAAGCGCGCTGCATTACGCATTTGCCTACCGCCGGACAGAGGTGGCGGGTTGGCTGTTGGATTATGGCGCCGACCCATTTTTGAAAAAGGACAATGCCTACAACAAAGCCACCCCTTTTGAATCGGCAATCACCCAGGGCGACGGGAAATTGGTTCCCCGGATGCTCGGCCAGGAAGGAGCGGGGCCGGCTGCCTTGAAACCGGCACGTCCGCTGCCGTGGAAAAACCCCCCAGCCGAAAACAAAAAAGCAGCGGCGAATATTATCGCGGAACGCGGCATACAGCTGCTATCAGCCGCCGCACAACGTGCTGAATTGGAGGCAGTGGAGGCCTTGCTCAAGGCGGGCGTTTCCGTCAAAACCAACGTCTCCGGTGGAATGCCGGTGTTGCAGTCGGTCGCCATCGCTGAAGCGCCGGCAATCAAGGCGTATCCGGACGCTCTCGCCCAATGGCAGCAAACCAGCAACGAACTCAAGAGGCTCGGCACCAACGCAAACCAGTGGAATCTCAACTTCACCCGGTCCCGGGCAACTGAACAGGCGGCCAGGGTTGATGCCACGAATCCGGAACGCTGGCTGAAGATCCGCGACCTGCTCATCAAGAACGGCGCTGATTACGACGCCTTCGCGGCGACCGCAATGGGCGACATCCAACAGACCACCAAGCTGCTGGCCACAGACAGGAGCGTGGTCCAAGCCTGCGACCGTAACGGGCAGACTCCGCTGCATTGGGCCGTGCAGAACGATCAACTTCCGCTCACGTCATTTTGGCTCCAAGCTGGTGCGTCGCCTGCCGCCACGAATCTTGCCGGCCAGACCCCGCTACACATCGCCGCGACAAAGGGTCTGAGTGAACAAGTCAAAGTTCTCCTAGCGGCAAGTGCGCCGACTGACATTCGCGACACCAACGGCTGGACTCCATTGGACGCCGCCATCCAAGCCAAGCAAACCGATTGCATCCATTTGTTGATGGCCAAAGCACCGGCCGTGGCACATCCGGAACGCGGCCTAGCCGGCACACTGCACGAAGCGGCGGCCACTGGAAACATCGCCGCTCTCGCGTCGTTGTTGGAAACGGAAACCAATCTCGAAGCCCGCAACGAACTCGGCCTCACGCCTCTGCAAGTGGCAGGCCAAGCCGGGCAGCTTGGCGCGGCAGCGTTACTGATTGACCACGGCGCCGACGTGAATGCACGCGATCCCGAAGGGAACACCGTCTTGCACCAGATTTTGCTCAGCCGCACGCATTGGGTCAAAGGCCGTCCGTCCGACGCCTGGGTGGAACGCAGGGAAAAGATTCCCAGCCAGGAGAAATTCTGGCGGGTCTATAACACGCCGAGTGGTTACACATCACCGAGGGAGCTAGCTGCGTCCGTGGCGTTTTTTCTGGCCTGCGGCACCGACCCGGCTGCCACCAACCACGCCGGACAAACCATTTTGCAACTCGTGACGGCGGATTCGACCATGCTGTGGGATTACGACCGCAACGCAATTCTCCCCCTCTTGCAACAGACGGGCAATGGCCTCAATGCGCGCGATGCAGAGGGAAACACCGCCCTGCACCGGTTATGCACCGGCTTCTACGACATGAGCAAGGTTGAATCGATGAATAGTCTTATCGCCAGCGGCGCGGATGTGAATGCCACGAATAATTTGGGACAAACGCCTCTGCACGTGGCTGCGGAAAAAATTGGAGGATGGGATGGAAATAACCCACCGGTCAACGAACCGTTCCAATTGCTGATTTATTCCAAGGCCAACGTCAATGCTCAGGACAATCAGGGACTGACACCTTTGGATGTGGTGGCGCTGTCGGATTCTTCGTTTCGCAGAGATGCCACCCGGGCGCTGCTTGATGCCGGGGCAAATCCCAACTTGCGCGACAAGCAAGGCCGCACGCCGGCACACCTTTTCCTGTCCGGGAAATGGGCTTGGAGCGAAGCGGGGGAATGCATTGACATGCTGGTCGCGGCTGGCGCGGACCTTTCCGCGAAGGATGACCAGGGCAAAACGCCGCTCCATTATCTCGCCGTCCTCGGCAGCCAAAGCCCGATGTTTTTTATTCGCGGCATCGGTGACACATTCATTTTGGCCAAGGTGGACATCAACGCCCGTGATAACGACGGCGACACACCTTTGCAACTCGCCGCCAAAACTGGAACGAAAGATGTCTATGATTGGCTGGTCAAACAGGGAGCCAGCCAGGATGCCGCAAATAACGCGGGCGAGACACCTCGCCAACAGGCTCTCCGCTCCACAAATGTGTTTAGCGATTTCCGTTTTAATCCGGACACAGACATCTTTCAAGCTATTCGCGAGGGCAAGCTGGAATCCGTGGCCGCGATTTTAAAATCATCACCGGATTTACTGAACCAGACCAACCAGTTTGGACAAACGCCGCTGCTGGTGGCCGCCCAAATGCGGCGCACCAACATTGCTGATTTTCTAGATGCGCACGGTGTTCGATGGGATCCGGTCTCGGCCATTCTCACCGGTCGGACGAATGTCCTGCACGATTTGATTGCACAGCAACCCCACCTGGCTGCCGATGCTTCGTTGCTCCGGCTCGCCGCCGTCAACGGCAACGCTCCCGCCGTGGCATTGTTGCTCGGCGCCGGCTCGGATTTGAAAACGACTGATGCGTTTGGCCTTTCTCCGCTGGGCGACGCCCTCGCGCAAGAGCATCAGGAGGTGGCCAGTCTTCTGAAGAACCGGGGAGCGGTGGAAAATATCTTTGACGCGGTCTTTTCCGGCGACACGGAAACCGCAGCAGCGCTGATTGACAAGGACAAATCATTGGCACTCGCCACCAATCCCGCTGGTGTTTCCGTGGCAGAAATCGCCGCCGCCACAGGCAAGGATAGAATATTGAAGCTCCTGCTGGATAAGGGCGTGTCTCCCAATTTCCATAGCACGTCCACCGGTAAATCACTGCTTTACGCGGCGGCGGATTACAACCAGACCAACACTGCGGAATTGCTCATCCAACGCCGGGCCAAGTTGAACGTCGCTGACGCTGCCGGCTTCTCGCCAATTCACATTGCTGCCCTCAACGGCTCCACGGGAGTCCTTGAACTGCTTCTCCAACATAAGGCAGATTTCAACCTCCGCACCGAGCCGTCAGACAATCCCCAGCAACCCGGTGGAAGCGGACCGCCGTTTTCCAACCGGCGGGCACTTGCCGTGTCGGGGAACACGGCGTTGCATCTGGCGGCGATGACCGGCCAAACCAATGCCATCGCGCTGCTGCTGAAATGGGGGGCGTCCATCAACGCCACCAATGCCGATGGCATGACGCCGCTTGATTTGGCAGGCCAGATTGGCCAGCCGCCATTTCTGATGATGAACCGCACGGACATGAGATTGCCGTTCACCCCGCCCTCCTTCCCGCGCGACAATCCCATGTTGCGTCGGGGCGTTACCATCACCTTATTGGAGCAGGCGGGAGGGAAACATGGCGAAAGACGAGGACCGGCTGGAATGATGCCTTTTGGCTCGCCAACGATGACACGCTTCCCCTCTATGAGCGGAGCGCCTGCTCCCCAAGCGCCTGTTCTCCAAACTGGCGCGGACTATCATGCCCAAGGCTGCGCTGATTACAATGCACGCCGATTGACCAACGCCCTGGCGGATTTCCGCAAGTCCTGCGAACTCGGTTCCGACAACCAGGACTATTCCTATTTCCGTATCTGGCTCATCCGGGCGCGGCTGGGAGAAAAGGAGGCTGCGACCCAGGAATTGGCGGCGTATCTGGAACACCGCAAGGCTCAGAACCCCGACGATTGGCCATCAAAGGTCGGGCGTTTTCTCGCCGGCCAATTGTCGGAAAGTGATTTCCTCAAAGCCGCTGACGACCCGAATCTCCAGACTTCAAAGGAGCAACATTGCGAAGCATATTTCTACGTCGGGTCGAAACACCTGATCGAAAATGATAAAATGGCGGCGGTGGATTTTTTTAAAAAATGTCTGACCACCAACGTGACAAATTTTGAAGAATATACCAGTGCCGCCACGGAATTGCTCTTTCTTCAATTGCCTCCGACAAATCCATGAATGTTTTATTTCCAAAACTCTGCGAACGCTACATAGCGGACCGCCCGAATATTACTTGCAGATGGGTTGGCTAAACTGAAGGCCAGTTCACGCCTATTGAAATTTGAAATGAAAATGACCCGTCTGCGAACACAGACACACAACCGCGAGGTTGTGTCCGGGTTTTCACAGTCTTAACAATGTGGAAATTGACGCTGGGAGATTCCAAGCGCACACTGGCGCATCATAGGCACTCGGAATAATCAGTTTTCGCCCAGGCGCAGAAGCAGCGATCAACCCAGCCCAATGCACAAAATTTATGGTCAAGAGCAAACCGCCGGTCAATGTCCGTAAAAACTTGTTGCTGGCCCTTTTCAAAAGCCTGCTGGTTCCGGTGCTGCTGCTGGCATTTTTCATCGCGGCCCCTCATTGGTTGAACAGTAAAATCCGCACGGAGATCACCGCTGCCGTCAAGGCCAGCCCCAACCTTTCGCCTGCCGAGATGGAAGATCGTTCGGATAAGATTGCCACCATGGATTTCCAGCAGGTTTGTTTTAATCCACCTGTCGGACTCGAAAGGTTGCATGACAATCTGGTGCGCTCGGGCCTGGCGGCGAGATTTCGCCGGTTGCAATGGGGGCTGATTCTCTCGTCGGTGCTGGTGGCGGGTTTGGCCGCTGCCATTTGGGCAATTTTTGCGCTGAACGGGAAGGCGAAGAAATCGCAGGCAGATTTGATCCACGGTTATCGGTTGGGCTGGAAGATCGGAATGGCCGCAGCGCTGGCCAAGGTTTTCCTCCTGATACCGCTGCTGGCTTATGGAACCTTTGAACTCACGGTTCTGTCGTTTGGCCAGTTCTTCCCGAAATTGCTATTGGTGATCATCGTGGGCGGATTGTTCGCCCTGTGGCGAAGCGCCGCAATTCTGCTCAAAAGGGTGCCGTTGGAATTCAAGGAGCCGATGTCACGGGAGGTCACGCCGGAAGAGGCGCCGGAATTATGGCAGGCCGTCCGGGAAGCCGCGCAGCGCCTGCAAACCTCGCCGCCCGATCGCATCGTCATTGGACTGCAATTCAACTTTTACGTGACGGAACTGGCCGTGTGCCCGGATTCCGGGCGCACGGAAGGCAAAACGCTTTATCTCTCGTATCCGCTTCTTAAACAGCTTTCGGGAGATGAAGTGCTAGCCATCATCGGCCATGAGTTGGGGCACTTTATAGGCGAGGACACGCGGATGACGCGGGAATTCTATCCGTTGCGTTTGAAGATCCACGCAACGATGGTAACCATGGCGCGGTCGGGCTGGGTGGGCTGGCCCAGCTTTCAATTTCTCAACTTCTTCAGCTGGTGTTTTGGCGAGACGGAACAGGCGGCCTCGCGCAAACGCGAATTGCTGGCGGACCAAAAGGCGGCGGCCTTGACCTCACCGCGAACGACGGCCAATGCGCTCGTTCGGTTCCAAGTAGCCACCGAGGCATTTCAGCGCGGCCTGGCGGACGCGATCAAAAACAAAATCGAAAATCCCCTGAACGTTCCGTTGCAAACCGTCGTGCAGGAGAAACTGGCGGCAGATACGGAATTTTGGACCCAGTTGTTTGAGAAAAGGACGCCCCATCCGCTGGATTCTCATCCGCCTCTGAACATCCGGTTGGGAGCGCTCGGCCAGAACTTCAGTGTTGAGGACGCCCGGAACCTTGCGCTGACGGAATCGGAGAGCGCCTATGCGAAATGGTTTTCCACGCGCGACGCGCTGTTCACCAATCTGGCCCAACAGGCGCAAACCGTCATCGGCAAGCTGCGTCTGGCCAAGGCCGACTACGCCACACCGGAGGGGAAAGCGATGCTGGAACAGCATTTCCCGGAGAAAAAATGGCGTTACAAACAATCCGGGTTGTGGGCGGTGGTCGTGCTGCTGGGATTGGTTGTGGCCGGCTGTCTGGCGGGTGCCATCTTCATCAATGACCTTGCGGCACGGGTCATGTTTGCCGTCTTCGGAATCCTTCCGGCACTGGGAATCACCCTGGTCTGGAAACGCCACCGGCACGGGGAATTGACCCTGAACGCCGACGGCATTTTCTACAGCGGCTGGACGCGCCCGCTGCATTTTCAGGAAATCGAAAAAACCTTCGCCCGCCGCTCCTATTCCAACGTGATTCTGTCGTTCCGTCTCAAGGACAAGCAACCGCCGATTTGGAAATGCAGCATCATTCGAGCGAAGACGAAGGGCGTGACGTTTTCACTCAGCGGCTTGGAAGGAAAGGCGGTGCCGACCGCCCAAACCATCTTGCGCTACCAGGTTCGTCAGACCGAACCAGCCGACCCGGCGGTCAAATCGCCGAAGCCGACTTGAATTTATGCAAAAAACCCTATGCAGCCTGGCAATATTCGCGTTGGTTCTGACAGCGCATTGTCAATTGCCCGGCGCCAACGCTCCCTCCGCGGATGAGATGCCGACGCAAGCATTTGACAACAGGCTTTCAACCAATTGGTATGCGGCCGTCATAGCGGCCGTGCCGACCAGATACCGGGCAAATACCAATTTCACCGTCGCGGAGGCGACCAATTATATATGTCAGGAAAGCCGGCAGGGAAATGCTGTGGCGCAGGCGCTATGGGGTTTCGCTCTTGTTGTTCAGAGCAATTCTCCGGCAGCCTCGGCCACGGGTATTCAGTTGCTGCGTGGCGCAGCCGAAAAGGGCTGCATCTTGGCCATGTTGAACTTGGGATATTTGTTAGAAGGGGGCAAATACGTCCGCCAGAATTACGATGAGGCTTTTCATTGGTTCAATCAGGCCGCCGCTGCCGGAAACGCCGAAGCGGAACTTCAGTTGGGCGGCTGCTATCACTACGGCCTGGGAACGACCCAGGATTTTTCAATGGCGGCAAAATATTTTCGGCTTTCGGCCGACCAGACCAATTTCGTGGCCATGAAAAGTTTGGGTTACCTGCTGATGCATGGATACGGCGTAAAAACCAATGAGACGGAAGCCGAATACTGGTTCCTGCGGGCGGCGAATGAAGGAGGAAATCGCCGGGCAATGTATAACCTCGGCGTGATTTACAGCCTTAAATACCCCGACACCAATGCGATGGCGGAAGCCTTCAAGTGGATGAATCAAAGCGCCGAACTCGGGGACGCCCTGGCGGCGCAGGAGTTGGCGAATTTTTATTACCGCGGCTGGGGCGGCACCGAAACCAATCTGGCCAGCTACCATTACTGGCGCCTCAAGGCCGCAACGTTCGGCGCCACCGACTCGCAATTTTTCATGGGGCAGTTCTACCGGCTGGGCGATGGCGTGCCAAAAGACCCTCAAACCTCATTGGCGTGGTATGGCAAGGCCGCGGCGAAAAATCATCCCGAAGCCCTATACGATCTGGCCCTGCATTATCTGGAGGACAAAACCAACCGCGCCTCATCGCAAACGGCGCACGAATTCATGATCCGGGCGGCGCAGTCGGGGCATCGCGAAGCGCAATTGCAATGTGCTTTGAGTTGTTTCCACGGCGATTTCGGAGTGGATTGTGAATCGGGAAATCAATGGCTGACCAAGGCCGCGGAAAACGGCTGGCCCAAAGCCGAGTTCTTTCTGTTTCAGCTATATTACAATGGAGTGGCCCCGGGGAAGGATTGCCCCGTTTACCCGAAAGACAAAACCGAGGCAGTCAAGTGGCTACGCCGGGCGGCAAACCACGGAAATCCTCAGGCGCAATCCACCTTGGCCGTCATTTTGATTCGCGGGTTGGATGTGGAACCAGACAAGGCGGCAGCAGAGAAATTGGTGCGCGACGCGGCCGCACATGGATTTGCCCCCGCGCAGAACGACCTGAGTTTCGCCATCCTAAACGGCGACATCACTTCAACGGACCCGGAAGAAGCGGCAATGTGGTGCAAGCTGGCGATGCTGCATTCATCTGATCCGAATTTCTCAAAACGCGCGAACATCAACCTTACCAGCGCCTTGGCCCGCCTGACGGCTGATCAGCAGCAGGATGTGGAACGTCGTGTGGCAGGCTTCCAAGCGCTGGCGATTCCCGGGCTCGATCCGAAACTCAAGGACTGGCAAAATAATCCGGCGTATCAGCAGGAAGATGGCCAGTTTGGGCATTGAAATGGACGGTCAATTCTTACAGGGCTTTGGTTGGCTGGCCGCACTTTTTGCTTGCTAATTACGCTTTGCAGTGCAAAGCTGTTGATATGGAATCGAATTGGGCCGCTGATCATCTTCAAACCATCCGCACCCTGATGGAACGTTCGGCTATTTATCGTCGCGCCCTTGCGCCCATCATGCTCTTTGCCGGCTCGGTGGGTGTATTGACGATGTTAATCGGGTTGCTGTTTCACATGGATTCAACGCGGGATTTCTGCGGACTTTGGCTGGGGGCGGCGGTCATAGCAATTGCAGGCGCCTTGCTTATCGCCCGTCGCCAAGCCCTGAAGGACCACGAGCCTTTTTGGTCGCCCCCGACGCGGCGCGTGGTCGTGGCGCTATCGCCTCCGCTGGCAGCCGGAATGTGTTTGGGCGTGCTTCTCACAGGGATTCAAGACGAAATGGCACTTCTCGCGGCCTTCATCTGGATTTTGTTTTATGGCTGCGCCCTCCATTCGGCAGGCTTTTTCATGCCGCGGGGAATAAGGCTCTTCGGCTGGATCTTCATTATCAGTTCTTGCTGCCTTTTCTACGTATTCACCCTTGGCTGGGTGAAAAGCGAACCAAACGCACATTACCTGATGGGCTTTTTCTTCGGTTTGCTGCATCTGGCTTATGGCGCATATTTGTATCTGTCCGAAAAAGGAAAGAATGCGGCGTGAATCCAGAATCCTTCCTACAGCTCGATCGCGTAATACACGAGAAAGGGCGGCTGGCAATCATGTCAATGCTGGCCGCTTCGCCGGAGTTGTCGTTCACGGAACTGCGGGACGCCCTCGAAATGACCGACGGCAATCTCACCACCCATATTCGCACGCTTCAAGAAGCGGGTTATGTCTCCGTGAGCAAGTCCTATAAGAAAAACCGGCCACTGACAACCTGCTCGTTGACCGCTGAGGGCAAAAAGGTGTTTGCCAATTACATCAATCTGCTGGAGCAAATCGTCCAGCAAAACAAACCCAAATAGAAATCTTTTGAACAAAAATGAATGCGCGCGGTCTTTTACTTTGTGATACAAAGTTAATATGAAAATCATCCGGGCTGAACATCTGGGGATGTGTTTCGGGGTGAAGGATGCCATCGCGCTGGCTTTGGAAACCGCCCGGCGCGAGCCGCTCACGGTCCTGGGCGACCTCGTCCACAACGAAACCGTGTTGGAAGAATTGCGTGCTAACGGGATAAACATCAAGCAAGAGGCCGCCAGTGTGGATACGCGGACGGTGATGATCACAGCGCACGGTGCATCGGAGCGCGTGAGAAACAAAACTCGCGGACTCGGCTTGAACATGCTGGAAGCAACTTGTCCGCTCGTCCACGTTGCGCATCGCAGCCTGGCGAAGCTGGTGCGTGAGGGATTCCATCCGGTAATCATCGGCAGACGCGACCATGTGGAAGTGCGCGGCATGACGGAAGATTTGGACGAATACGATGTTGTGCTTGGCGAAGCGGATGTTGAAAAACTCTGGGAGCGTCCCCGCTTCGGAATCATTTCGCAGACGACGCAGCCCATTGACAAGGCCCGGCAGCTCGTCCGGTTGATCAAAGAGCGCTTTCCCAAATCGGTAGTGCGCTTCGTTGACACGGTTTGCCAGCCAACGAAGCAGCGCCAAAGCGCAGCGGTTGAGTTGGCCCAGAAATGCGACGCAATCGTTGTCATCGGCGGAGCGCACAGCAACAACACAAACGAACTGGTCAAGACCTGTTTGCGTTTTTGCCCGCGCGTTTGTCACGTTCAAACGGCGGCAGATTTGCGTGAAGAATGGTTTTATGCGCAGGATGTCGTCGGCATCACGGCGGGAACTTCCACGCCGGATGCCGTGATCGACGCAATCGAAGACAGGCTTCGCCAGTTTGCTTTCATTTCAAACGAAACATTGAAAACCGGGGTGAATTATGAGCTGCAACAACTGGCTTGAACGATTTGCCCGCAAATCGGATTGGAGTCGCTGGTGGATGGTCGTGATCTATGCAGTAGCAATGGCGTGGGTGGAATCAGCGGCGGTCTTTTATCTGCGGTCCATGATGGGCCGCATCGAGCCGCATCAACCCAACCCGCTGCCTGTCATCGGCGGATTTGCCTCGGTGGAACTGCCGCGCGAATTCGCAACGATGGTCATGCTGTTCGCTGTGGGTGTTCTCACGGGCCGGACGTGGCGCGCACGAATCGGTTATGCCGCCGTCGCCTTCGGGGTGTGGGACATTTTTTATTACATCTTCCTGAAAATGATGTGTGACTGGCCGCATTCATTGCTGGACTGGGACGTTCTGTTTCTGCTGCCGCTGCCGTGGTGGGGACCGGTGCTCGCGCCGGTTCTGATTGCGCTACTGATGATTATGTGGGGCACGTTCGCGAGTCAATTTGAAGGGAAACAAACCCCGGTGCTGTCAGATTGGCGTGCGTGGATTTTGAATTTCGCAGGGATTGCGCTCGCGCTTCATGTCTTCTTGGCGGACTCCCTCGCCGCCGCACATCGCGGATTGGATGCAATTCGCACCGTGCTGCCCGACAAATTCAACTGGCCGATGTTCTGTGTGGCGCTGGCGTTGATGTCCGCGCCCGTATTCCAGAATGGCCGGCAACTTTTGACGCGGCGACAGGCAAAACTTGAGACCGCCGAAGCGGTTGAATGATTTTCATGAGCGCGCAATCTGAACCACTAAATTCGCACGAAATCAGCACGCTTCTGCGCGGGGAGCTGGGAACCATTGTCGGATGGATTGAGCAAAGCAATGTGCGGCGTTTCGCCCGGCACGTCGGCGTCATCATTCTGGGCGCAGGACTTTACGGCGCGGCGATGGGCTGGTGGCGCGACCCACAGCAGGCGCTTTATGTCGCGATCAAATTTCCACTTATCATTCTGATGACAACAATGGGCAACGCCCTCATCAATGGAATGCTCGCGCCGTTGCTGGGATTGAGCATTCCGTTCCGTCAATCGTTTTCGGCCATTCTGATGAGCTTCACCATCGCGGCGGCGATTCTCGGCGCATTCAGCCCGGTAATCGCTTTTATGATCTGGAATGCGCCGGACCTGGTTTCCAAAAGCCTTTCAGGATCAGCTTACAATTTCATTCTGCTGGCGCATGTCTCAGTGATCGCGTTTGCGGGTATGACCGGCAATGTGCGCCTGTTCCAAACGCTCGCGAGGCTTGGCGGTAGCAGAGCCGTCGCGTTTCGCGTGCTCGTGGTGTGGCTGGCGGGCAATCTTTTTCTCGGCAGCCAGCTTTCTTGGATTTTGCGCCCGTTCATCGGCGCGCCCAACCTGCCGGCGGAATTTCTCCGCAAGGCCGCATTCCACGGAAACTTTTTTGAAGCCGTTCTTCACTCACTCCAGCAAATCTTCAACAACTAAACCATCAACACCATTGACCCATGAATGAACAAAATCCTGTCCCGCCACAAATTCCGCCGCGAATCCCTCCCCTCGCCACGCCAAGCGGAGTCCTGCAATTGGGTGATGACCCGGCGGAGCGCGTTCCAATTTCAAATGTCGTTGCGACAATTGACGCCATCCTCCGCCACCCGCGCCGCGTGATGTTCCAATTGCGCCAGCCGGAAGCGGGAAAGTTGATCGCGATGATGCTGCTCGTCTCGGTCGTGTGCAGCCTGATTTACGGCGTGGTGGCCGGCACATTTTCCGGCGGCGACCAACTCTGGGCCGCACCCTCCAAAATAGCGCTGGGCCTGATGATCTCGGCTATAATCTGCCTGCCGAGCCTTTACATCTTCACCTGCTTAAGCGGTTCGCAGGCGCGGCTCGTCGAGGTCTGCGGGCTGCTGGCCGGATTGCTGATGCTGATGACGATTTTGCTCATCGGCTTTGCGCCGGTCGCGTGGATTTTCTCGCAATCCACCGAATCGCTCGCCTGGATGGGCACGCTGCACCTCGTCTTCTGGTTCATCGCGACCATTTTCGGGCTGCGGTTCTTGGAGGCCGGATTTTCCCACTCAAACGCCCGGTCGCACGCGGGCTTCCACACGTGGGTCATCATCTTCCTGCTCGTGGCCGTGCAAATGACCACCGCACTACGTCCCATCCTCGGCACGGCGGACACGTTTTTGCCCACGGAAAAGCAATTCTTCGTGAGCCACTGGGGCGATTGCTTGAAGGCAACGGGCAATGGATTGAAAACGATGGCGCGCGAATAAATTCGGGCAAACGTGAACCATTTCAATCGTGATAACCGCCTCCGAAACTCCCAAATCCATCGGCGCCTTTCTGCGCGCCGAACCGGAGTGCTTTCGCGGGTGGATGCTGCGTCGACAGGGAAATCTGGTGGGATTTTGCGTTGCGGCCATCGTAATCGGTGCCGGCAGTTACGGCGCGGCGATGGGTTGCTGGCGTGACCCATTGCAGGCCCTCTACACCGGCATCAAACTGCCGCTGGTGATTTTACTGACTACGCTGGGCAACGGGTTATTGAACGGGATGCTCGCGCCGTTGCTCGGGCTGAACGTGACCTTCCGGCAATCGCTCGCCGTGGTGCTGATGAGCTTTGCCATGACCGCGATGGTTTTGGGCGCGTCAAGCCCGGTGGCGCTGTTCATCGTGTGGAACACGCCGCCGCTGGCGGCTGGAACAACCATATCATCGCCGGAATACGCGCTGCTGCAACTGACGCTGGCAGTGTTTGTGGCGCTGGCCGGCGTGCTGGGCAATCTCCGGCTCGTGCCGCTGCTGCGGGTATGGGCCGGCAGCGCGGTCGTGGCGCGCAACGTCCTGCTCGCGTGGCTGGCGGGAAATCTCTTTCTCGGCAGCCAGATTTGCTGGGTGCTGCGCCCGTTCATCTGGGAGGCGAACCGGCCGGTGGAATTCATCGGGCAAAATTGTTTGCAGGGAAGTTTTTTCGAGACAATTTTCAGGGCAGTGTGCAGACTGATATTCTCATGAAGGCACGAATAAAACGAATTCTGGCCGGACTGGCCGCTTTGGCAATTGCTGCGCTCATCTGGCTCCCGTGCCTGCACTTCATTTTCACCAAACCCGTTTCCAACTTCCACCGGGAACAGGGGCTTTCGCCCGAAGCGCGCCAACTGGCGGCCCGGCATCTACAGCTCTGGACCGAACCCGCGTTGCGCGAAACGGAACTCAACAAAATGCGCGTCAGCAATGCGGAGTGGGATTTTATGGGGCGCAGTTATCTGGTATGGTCTTTGGCGAACATGGCGCTGCGCGATCCGGCGTCCAAGCCGCTTTACCTGCGGACGATGGATCAAATCATTGATGAAACCCTGCGGCTGGAAAAACAGGAGGGGATGTATTTCTTTCTGATGCCTTATGCCAAGGAGGGCCCTTATGTCATGCAGCCGCCGCACAGCCTCTTTCTCGACGGTGAAATCGCCTTGATGCTGGCCTCGCGGCGGGTGGTCGAAGAAAAACCGGAATACAAACCCCTGCTGACCGAGCGCGTGAATGCCATTGTCGCACGCTTCCAGAAAAGTCCACGGATGCTGCTTGAAAGCTATCCAGATGAATGCTGGATGTTTGATCATTGTGTTGCGCTGGATGCCATCAAGATCGCGGACTATCTCGACGGCGCCGATCATTCGAAGTTGATCCGCGACTGGATTGCCATGGCGAAGCAGAAACTCGTTGATCCCAAATCGGGGCTGCTGATTTCGAGTTTCACCACGCATGGCGCGCCCCTGGCCGGTCCGGAAGGCTCGAGCATTTGGATGGTGGCGCACAGCCTGCAATTGCTGGATGAAGATTTTGCCCGCGACCAATACCAGCGTGCCCGCAAGGGGCTTGGCGCCGTCACGCTTGGTTTCGGCTACGCACATGAATGGCCGGAATCCTGGAAAGGCGAGGCCAATATTGATTCCGGCCCGATTATCCCGGTGTTTGACATCAGCGCCGGCTCAAGCGGCATGGCATTTATCGGGGCCAGTTCGTTCGGGGATGACAAATTTCTTGCATCGCTCGCGGCGACGCTGGACTTCGCCGGTTTCCCCTCGCGAAAGGGCGGCCGGTTGAAATACTGTGCGAGCAATCAAGTCGGCGATGCCGCCCTGCTTTACGCCGCGACGCTCGGGCCGCTCTGGGAAAAAGTGAAAACGGGAACAAAACCATGAAAATATTTTCCGGGAAGAAACCCGTCATTTTCCAACGGGCCGAATTTTTGTCGGCCAAGGATATGTTCCAGCGCGCCGCCGCCATCAGCGGGTTGTTTCTGTTGGTTCATCTTGCCGGGTTTCGGGAATTCACCGGCATATTGAACGGAACGATTGGCTCGCTCGCGTTAGGCTGGAACCTTTCAGCATTCCTGGCAGTCGTTTATATTTTACTCTATCTGGCGTTTGTCATCCTGGTCCCCGTGCTGGTTCTGGCTGCTTTGATTTTATCCATTTGGCAATGTCTTCAACAAAAATCGCCCTCATGAATCGCGAACACGCCTTGCGCCGCCGCATCAAGCTACTGACCGGTCTGTTCGTTGCCGGTTTGATTTTGAGCGGCGCCACGGCGATTCCGTTGCAACACGAGTTGAACTTGTTGGCGGGCCTCTTTGGATTTGCCGGCGAATCATCGGAATTGGCACAGTGGCTCTTGCGCGTGCGTGATGCACTGGCGCAAACACAAACGCAATATCCATTTCTTTTTTACGGCACGGACTGGCTGGCGTTTGGACATTTTGTCATTGCGATTGCATTTGTCGGCGCGCTGCGCGATCCCATCCGCAATCGCTGGCTGTTTGACTTCGGATTGATTGCCTGTGTGCTGGTGATTCCTTATGCGCTTGTATTTGGCAACTTGCGAGGTATTCCGTTCTGGTGGCGGCTGATTGATTGTTCGTTTGGTGTATTCGGTTTCATTCCGCTTTGGCTTTGCCGAAAATGGGCAATCGAGCTGGAGCAGCGGGTTAATGGCCTGCCAAATTCTTAGAATATGACGCCGCCAACCCAGCCAACCTCCCCGCCGGTTTCAATCCGCATCTGTCACTATTCCAACGCTGCGGTGATGGTTCTGATTTCTCTGTTCTTTTTTCTGATACCCGGGCTGATCGTCGTTCACGAATTGTCGGATCCGGCCATTCGTTCCGCCGCCATACCCAATTGCGCTTGGGCATTTCACAGGAATTTATCCCCCCAATTCGAGCAGTGGGCAAGAAAGCGTCTTGCTTCCACGCGGGCGGCTGAACTTTCCACCAAAGATATTTCGGGGACTGAATGGCCGCTATTCAGTGCGGTCTTTTACCTGTGGGCGACCGAATCACTTCAGAATGAGTGGGAGAAAGGCCATTCGCCTTATGCGGTTGCGCCGAAAGATTATGCCGCCGGTGCAATCGAAGCCGCAACGCGCCTGGTCATCGATCCGTCGCAGGCGAACTGGGTTAAAATTCATTGGGGCACAAATTATCTTAAAACCGAAAATGTCTTCTACAGGATGCTCGTCATTTCCGCGCTCACCAGCCACGCCCGCCTCACGGGTGACAAGGAATATCTGCCAATGCTAAAGGATCAGGTTGATAGCCTGTCTGCCGAGCTTGACGCCAGCCAGCATGGATTATTGGATGACTATCCGGGTGAATGTTATCCAGGCGACGTCCTCACTTTGATTGCGATGATTCACAGGGCAGACAAGGTTCTCGGCACCGACCATTCGGCGTTTGTCAGTCGTGCCATACGAGGGTTTCAGAACCGGGCATTGGATCCTCGTGGTCTGGTCCCATATTTTGCCAGTGCTTCAATCGGAGAGCCAGTTGGTCCAGCCCGCGGTTGTGATAATTCCTATGTCTCGCTCTTTTCCCCGGAAATTTGGCCCGAACAGGCACAAAAGTGGTATGAGCTTTATTCGCGGTATTACTGGCAGGAAACCTGGACTTGTGCCGGCTTCCGTGAGTTTCCAAATGACTCACCCGGCAACGACTGGTATCTGGATGTGGATTCCGGGCTGGTCCTCAAAGGGTTTGGTTGTGCCGCCTGCGCATTTGGTGTGGGCGCTGCCCGCGTGAACGGACATTTTGAACAAGCTTATCCTCTCACCGCCGAGATGTTGGCCACCTCGTGGCCTCTTCCGAACGGCACACGGCTTCTGCCTAGACTGCTTTCCAATGCTACCGATGCCCCTTACGTCGGTGAAGCCTCCATCCTGTTTAATCTAACGCGCTTGCCGGCTGAAGGCGTTCAGATCACGATGGGCGGTTCAATGCCGAGGTTCGTCCTTATTTTTCTGCTGTTACAATTTGGGGTTGGCCTGCTTCTGCTAGCGACTTCGTTTCTATCAATCCATCAGTGGCGGAAAAATCACGCCTCCATGGTTCTTTGTTGGCCCAAGATGCAATTTGGAATTTGGGTTGGCCTGATGATAGCTTCCATTCTCTGCCTGTTTTGTGGTAAAATGCTCATCACAATGCTTCTCCTGGTATGCGCTCAACTTTTCCCCAAATATAAACGCCAAAAGAAGAGCGTATGAGAATGAAATTTCAGTTTCAGAAGCGACACCGGCAAAAACCCCCATCAAGACCACCAGTCTCATGCAACTTCGCCTTTTAAGATTATTCCTCGGTTTCGCGGCCGTTGCCTGGGGAGCATCGGTATTTGGCATTTTCGTCAGCTGGCCGGAAGCGTCACAACTTTTGCAGGGGCTTGGAGCCAGGCCGATAGCCTACGACCCGATGCTTGATTACTGGCTTCGGATGGCGGCAGGCGCATTCACACTGATTGGGTGCTGGTATCTGGTCCTGATGATATGGCCGCAAAAATACTGCGCGGCCATTCCATGGTTTGGGGCCTTGATGCTGGCGGAGGGTTTGATTTTGCTTATTCACGGGATTCGGCTGTCGCTGCCGCCTTTCCCTTTTTATGGCGACGTTGCGGGCAGTTTGGTGGGCGGTGGCGGGATTTTATTTTTCGCACGTTATGCAAAACCAAAAGGGGGCTGACGCGATGAACGAGTCCTTGAGTTTCGGGCTGGTTTGTGAGATTCGTTCTTCATCGTCGCTTGGCTGATCAGGTTCCGTTTTGCTGTTTGCTGATTCGAAGTTTGGAAAATCATGAAAAAAATCGGAGCAATAAATGAATGAAATCTCGCCCAAAGAGGTCAGCGATCTGCATCATCGCATCACCCAGGAACTCAACAAGGTCATCGTCGGCCAGGAACAGATCGTCCGCCTGTTGCTGGTAAGCCTGTTTGCCCGCGGTCATTGCCTGCTGGTGGGTGTGCCGGGTCTGGCGAAGACGCTCATCGTCCGTGCGCTGTCCGAAATCCTCCAGTTGAGTTTCAAACGCATCCAGTTCACGCCCGACCTGATGCCAGGCGACATCATCGGCTCGGAAATTTTGCAGGAACGCGAGCGGCGGCTGGAATCCGAATACCAGCCCGGCCCGATTTTCGCGAACCTCATCCTCGCCGACGAAATCAACCGCACCCCGCCGAAAACGCAGGCCGCCTTGCTGGAAGCGATGCAGGAGCGCAAGGTCACGGTCGGCGGCCAATCGCGCGCCCTGCCGGACCCCTTTCTGGTGGTGGCTACGCAGAATCCCATCGAACAAGAGGGCACGTATCCGCTCCCGGAAGCGCAGCTCGACCGCTTCATGTTTTCGCTGTATCTGAATTATCCAACGAAGGCGGAGGAAATCGAAATCGTCAAACGCACCACGCTGCACGAATTGCCGACGCTCACGCCAACGGTTTCGGCGGAGGACCTGTTGCGCGTTCAGCGGCTCGTGCTGGCCGCACCGGTTTCGGATCATGTGATTGACTACGCGGTTTCGCTGGCCGCAGCAACGCGGCCGGCGAATACGGATGCGCCGCAACTGGCCCGCGATTTCGTCGAATGGGGTGCCGGCCCGCGAGCCTCCCAGTATCTCATTCTGGGCGCAAAGGCGCTGGCGCTGTTGCAGGGAAAAATCAGCCCGGAAACTGCTGACGTGCGCGAGGTGGCCATGCACGTCTTGCAGCACCGCGTCATTACCAACTACCGCGCGACCGGCTCGGGCAAAAAATCGCGCGACATCGTGCAAAGCATTTTGACCGAGGTTAAGGAAAAGTCCTATTGACCAGACGGCGCAGATTCCGGCGAAATGCCCATGAGCGATCCGAATCCAGAGGCAAGCGAGGCGCGCCAGCGCGCCAAGAAGTTGAGCGCGGTTATTGCCCAAGTGGCGCCTCCGGGCAGTGTGCCGCCGGTGATCACGCCACCGCGAATATCGGCCCCGCCACCCTTGCCGGCTTCGGCACGGGTCCAGCCACCTTTTCCCGGGTTTTTCAAGCGGCACGAGCCTGTGGCTAGGCGTCGTTCGCTGCTTTCGCCGGCGGAACTGGAGCGGTTTGGCAACCTGCTCCTATTTGCCCGCTCCACGGTTGAAGGCTATTTTGCCGGCAAACACAAATCGTCGTATCGCGGTTCTTCAGTCGAGTTCACCGACTACAAGGAATACGTGGCCGGCGATGAACCCAAACGCATTGACTGGCGGGCGTATGGCCGTTCACGGCGGCTGTTCGTGCGTCAATACGAGGCGGAGACCGACATGGTGATTTACCTGCTCGTGGACGTAAGCGCCTCAATGAACTACGCCGGCACGGATCGCGAGACAAAATACGTTATAGCCGCTAAAATCGCCGCAGCGCTGGCTTATCTGATGATTCATCAAGGCGACAAGGCAGCGTTGGGCTTGTTTGCTGAAACACTGAAACGTTTTCTGGCGGCGGGCGGAACCCGTGGCCATTTGCAAAACCTCATCGCCGAACTGGAAGCGGTTGAGCCGGCCTTCACCACCGGCATTGCCAGCTCGTTGATGGAGTGCAACTCGCTGTTCAAGCGGCGAGGATTGCTTGTTGTATTGTCTGATTTTTGGGATGACCCCGACCGGACATTCGAGGCCTTGAGCCGGTTCCTCCATCGGAAATTTGAAATCCTTCTGCTCCAAGTTGTTCATCCGCACGAACTGGACCTGCCGGGCGTCCACGCCGCGCGCTTTCATGACATGGAAACCCACGATGAGGTCGAGGTCGAGCCGGAGGAAATTCGCACCGCCTACCGCGATCTGGCACGCCGGCGGGCGGACACGCTGGCCCGCGAAGCCAATCTCCGCCAAATCAGCTACGCACTGGTGCATACAAACCGGCCGTATCTTGACGCAATCGAGGCCTACCTCGGTTTTCGTGGCAGAAATAAATTGTCAACGCGATGAGCCATGTCTTTTTTGAGTCCAGCCTTGCTTGCCGTCTTGATTCCGCTGCTGGGACTGCCGCTGGTGCTGCACCTGTTGAACAAGGGTTTTCCGCGCCATTTCCGGTTTCCTTCGATCGAACTGATCCGGGAAACCATGGCGCGCCGCTCCAAGGTTCATCGCTGGAGGCACTGGATTCTGCTGCTTTTGCGCACGGTGTTCTTGCTGCTGCTCCTGTTGGCATTTCTTCAGCCGGTATTGAAACGTTTCGGCACCAATCCTGCCGACCGGAACGGACGCCAGATTTTGATCGTGTTGGATCACTCGGTGAGTATGGAGCACAAGGGCGACGGGCCGACGTCGCGCGAACGCGCCGTTCATGAAGCCACCAAGCTGATTGATTCGCTCGGAGCGGATGATACGGTGAATGTCCTGCTCATGGAGCCAAATCTCGCCACGTGTTTCGTTTCCTTCTCGAAAGACACCGCCGAGGCCAAAAAGTTTCTAAACCAGCTTAAACCGGGACTGGGTCGCGCCGATGTCAATCTGGCCAGCACCGCGGCGGCGCGAATGTTTCCTCCGACGGCCGCGCGGCCGGAGGTTTATTATATTTCGGATTTCGAGCGGAAGAAATGGGCCAACGCCAATTTCACCATGCTGCCGCCGGCAGCCAAATTGTTCTTTGTGGACGTCGGGCCGACGCACCGCGACAACCACGCAATCCTCGACGCCCGACCTTCGCAAACCGAGATGCTTGCGGGTGACACTGTTCCCCTCGAAGTCACCGTCGGCAATTTCAGTGCGGAAGCCTTCAACGGCCGGGTCACGGTGACGCTCGACAAACAATACAGCTTCGACCAGGACGTTTCGGCCGCGCCGTGGTCGGAAGAAAAGATCATCGTGCCGGTTTCCGTCGGCGGACCAGGCGTGCATCTCTGCGAGGTGCGCCTGCCGCCGGACGCGCTGGAATACGACAATCATTTTTTTCTGACGCTGACGGTCCAGGACAAGGAGGAGGTGCTGATTGTTTCCGATGGGACCGACCAGCAGCGCAGCGGTGCTTATTATCTTAAGACCGCGCTCAACCCGTTTGACAATGAAGCCGGCTCGCTGCTGCCGCATATCATTCCGTCCAGCGACCTTTCGTCCACGCGTCTGGCTGGCGTGCAAAAGATGTTTTTTATCCAGGTCAACCGTTTGAGTCCGGAAGCCTGCGGTGCTGTGGGGCAGTTTTTGTTGCATGGCGGCGGTTTGATTTATTTCCTCGACGGATCAGCGGATGCGGAAAATCTCGCC
Source organism: uncultured Bifidobacteriaceae bacterium (assembly GCA_964655855.1). Taxonomy (GTDB): domain Bacteria; phylum Verrucomicrobiota; class Verrucomicrobiia; order Limisphaerales; family UBA11358; genus UBA11358. Next base: position 14,070 of record CAZZPE010000008.1, on the reverse strand, counting down.
GCGCTGGAAAAAATCACCGGGCCAAACTCGATGCCCATGCGCCTAGCCCGCCGGAGTGTGGCGACCAATGTGACCGCCGGTGCGCAGCAAATCGTGCGGGGCGATTTCAAGTCGCGTTACCTGCGGCTCTTTCAAGGCGACGCGCGCCAGGACCTGGCACTGCTGGAGTTTTACGATTATTACCAAGCCGGGGCGACCAGCGCGGGTGGCGTATTGTTGGAATACGGCGATGAATCGCCAGCGATGGCGTCGTTGCATTACGGTCTTGGCACGATGTTGCTGCTGAATTTTTCAGCCGGTGAATTTTCGAGCAATATCGCGCGGCAGCGGATTTTTCCAGCCTGGATGCAGGATTTGGTCAAGGCCATATCCACGGAGGAACCACCGCCCTCGTCCTATACCATCGGTGAAACGCTCCGCAGCGAAATTTGGCGGAGTGAAATGCGCGATGATTTACTTAACCCCGCCGGCGCGGCCGTGACTACCCGCCGTGAAGTGACCGGCGAACGTTGCAGTCTTGTCTTCACTCCGGACCAAACGGGGTTTTATACGTTGGGCGTCCCCCGACCGAGCTACGCCTTCGGCGTCAATCCGCCAACGGACCAATCCGATTTGCGCCAGATTGACAAGAGTCTCCTGCCCACGGAGTTTGCAGACCAACATGAGGCGCACATTGTAGCTGGGGGCGACGATTACGATCAACTGGCCAAAGGACGGCCTGTCTTTCACTGGTTCGTGCTGGCTGCGCTCGTATTTCTGCTTCTGGAAAGCGGATTTCAACTTCTCATTCGGAGGACAACGGCGTGAACGGCATTCCGGCCAGCAAATTGGTTTTCGACCCGATTCTGCCGGTGCCGCTCATTGTGTTGCTTGGCGTGCTATTATTGGTTCTTACCGTGCGCGTTTACTGGCGCGTTGGGTCGTCCATTGGACTTTGGCGGAATTTGGCGCTGCTGTTCTTTCGGCTGGCGGGCGTTGCGCTGGTCTTGGCGTTGCTGCTTCAGCCATCGCGCCGCGATTATTTGCCGCCGCCAACCAAGGACCGGGTCACGTTGATCGGCTTGGACACATCGTTGAGCATGAAGCAGCGCGATGCGGGAGGAGAGTCGCGTTTCGACGCCGCCAAGAATCTGTTGCAGTCATCCAGTGTGGTGACGTCCAGCGGAATGCCCGCCGACCCGTTGTTGAGATTATTTGAATTCAGCGACGACGCCCGGCCGATTCAAAAATCCATTCTGGACCTCGTGCCCGCCGGCAAGACGACGCTTTTTCACAAATCCATCGACACCATGTTGAGCGCGCCAGCCGGAGACGAGGCCGTCAACGCGGTAATTTTGCTGACCGACGGTCACGACTTTGAAATGGTTAACCCGGTCAAAACCGGCTTGGCGGCCCACAACCGTCAGGCGCCGATTTACGCAGTCGCCTTCGGCAAACAGGGAAACGTGCGCGACGTCGCCGTCCGCATCACCGGTTATCAGCCTTATTGTTATGTGAAGCAAAAGGCGCACATCAGCGCCACGCTGCGGCTGATCGGCTGCGAACTGGAAGATCTGACCGTGCAGTTGCTGCGCCAGGGCCAGGTGGTCCAGACCAAACATGTCAATGCACAGCAACTTCAGGAATTGCCGGTGGATTTCGAGGTCACGGAACCGGCGGTCGGCCAATACGAATACGAAGTCCATGTCCAGCCACTGGAGAACGAGATGGACACGGCCAACAACAGCGCGATCACCTATCTTAACGTGATTGACCAGCAAATCCGCGTGTTGCTGCTCGAGGGCGATCCTTATTGGGACACGACGTTTCTGCAACGCTCATTGATGCGCAACGACAAGTTCGACATGGACGCGCTTATCCGCTATGGCCCGAACCATGTCCGCGCCATCCGTAAAACCCCGGGCACTGGCGATCTGCATCTTCCTGAGACTTTGGACCAACTGGCCGCCTACGACGTGGTCATTCTGGGACGCTTGGTGGATACGCTGGGCAATTCCGCCCAGCCAAATCAGACCGGCCAATTTGCTTTGCTATCCAGCGGACACGCGGATTTCCCTGCTTTGCTGGATCAGTATGTCAAGAACCGCGGCGGGACGGTGATCTTCAGCCGCGGCCGGGCGTTTCAGAATTCATCCCCAGACGGATTGGAGCCAGTCTTGTGGAGCGATAAGTCGCGTGACCACGTTCATCTGGATGCCACAGCTGAAGGACGTTCCCTTTCGCCGTTCCGGGTGCTGAACTCGGCTGGAGGCGGCTTGGACGACCTTCCTGATTTGGTGGATGAGAAGATTCCCGGACGAATGCAGCCGCTGACTTCCACGTTTGCCGTCGGGTCAGGACGTGACGATGCCACACCGGAGCCAGCCATAGTGCATCGGCGATATGGCGAGGGACAGGTCGTCAGCATCGGCGTGGACGGTTTGTGGCGGTGGTCACTCAACGCCAAGGTTGAAGACGCCAATTCGCCCTTCGACCGATTTTGGGACCAGATGGTTTTGTGGCTGCTCGCCGGGCGCGATTTCATTCCCAACCGCCAGTTTTCGTTCCGGCCAAGTTCCGCCAACATTCTGCTCGGCGAAAAGGTTTATTTCCGGCTGGTCCTGCGGCAGGCGGACCCGAAAGTCAAATCGGTGCCGGTCACAATTTATGATGACAACGCCGAAGCCGGCCGGACGACGCTGGCACCCGCTCCGGAAAGCATCGGCCGGCTCACGGCGGAATTTCTGCCGGAACGAATCGGGCGTTACCGGGCGGTTGTGAACCTGCCGGACGGGACGACACAGGAATCGCGGTTCATCGTGTTCACGGAGAATCTGGAGGAAACCGAGGTGGCCACGGACACGCTATATCTCCAGCGCCTGTGTGAAGCCAGCGGTGGCCGATTGCTCCAACCGAACGAGTTGCCGAAGTTGCTGTCGGAATTGAGCAAAGAAATAGCGGACCAGACGCCGAAAGTTCTGTTGCGTCCGGCCTGGAATGGGGCTTGGGTTTTCTATTTGGCGGGTCTACTGTTCGGAGTGGATTGGTTTTTGCGCAGACGGTGGGGATTATGCTGAACGAGACACAGACTATCCTGGACCGGCTCGCTGCCGCGGATCGAGCGCACCAAAAGGAAGCGGGCGTCCGGCTCCTGCTGCGCAGCGTGAAATACGCCTGCGCAGTTGTTCTCGCCGCGTTCATTCTTGATGTCATTCTCCACTTCAATGCCGGTTGGCGTCTGGGTTTATTGCTGGCGATGATTTCCGGTGGCATCGCTTTGATGCTGGCAGGTTGGTATGTCGCCTTCGTCAGGCGAAACCGGATTGAGCACATCGCACGGTTTTTGGAAACGCGCGATCCCGCGCTCGGTTCGCGCTTGATCAATCTGCTCCAATTGGGCGAACAAACCAGCGACGCCTCGCTCGCGCCGCTGACGCGCGATTTGGCTCGGCAGGCGGTGGAAAATTACACCGCTGAAATCCGAGGCGTTCCCATCGAAAGCCTTGCCCGCACGAACGAATTGAGTCGTCACTTCAAACATGCTGCATGGGCGTTGTTTGGTTTCACAGTGATAGTGGCCGCGGCCTTCCGGATTAGCGCGATTGAAGTCGCCCGTTTTGCCGATCCGTTTGGTGACCATCCGCCGTATTCGTTCACGCACTTGGAAATCGTGCAACCCGGCCCGGCGGGCACCAATGTAATTTATGGCAGCGGGCTAATTGTGAAAGTGAAGGCGTTGGGGCACCAACCCAAGGAAGTTTTCCTCACGGCGTTCCCGCCGGGCCATCCCGAGCAGGCCGTCACGCTTCCCATGTTTGACAAAGGCAACGTGGGTTTCGACCAATTAGTGGATAATGTCCGCACGGAACTGCTCGTGTTCGCGCATACCCGCGACCATGTGAGCGAGTCCAAGCAGGTGCATATCGGCGTAGTGCTGACGCCGCAATTGAGCCGGACGTTCGTTCGGATTGCGCCGCCGGCTTACACCGGCATACAGCCCGAGGAAAAACCCTACGAATTCAAGGGCGTGCAGGCGCTGGAAGGCAGCGAGGTGCGGTTCCGGTTGCAATCCAACCGGCCGTTGCGCGAAGGATTGCTGGAAATCACCGCAGGCGATCAACCACCCCAAAACATCGTGCTTAAGAAGTCAGCGGACAATGAAGTGACCGGCTCGTTCATTGCGACCGAGTCAGGCCGGTTGCGTTTTGGCATTGTGGATGTGGCCGGGCTTCCGTCGCAGGGTGATTGCGAGGGTGCGCTCACGGTTACGCATGATCTTCCTCCCGATGTTCACATTGCCAATCCCGACCACGATGCCTTTGCCGCCATGGATTTCAAATTGCAGGCGCAGATCGAGGCGAGCGATGATTACGGCCTGCGCGAAATCCGGTTGCACCGCGGTTTGAATGGAGTTTATTCCGCCCCCAAGGTTTTTCGGTATGAAACGGTGGTTCTCGACAGCCGTGAAACCTTTGACTTCAATTTTGCCGATCTCGGCATCCAACCTGGTGATGTGATTTCCCTTTTTGCCGAGGCGGTGGACACCGCTCCACAACCGCACCTGGCACATAGCCAGACCGTCCGGCTTCAGGTCATCAGCGTCGAGGATTACAACAATTACCTGCGCGAGCAAAGCGACATATCCGACGCGGAAGCGAAATACGCCGAACTCAACAACGACCTCCAGGACATGATAGACCAGCAGAAACAGCTCGGGGATGAAATACAGAAACTGGCCGATCAGGCCGCCAAGGCCGACGCGCGGCAACGGGAGGCGCTCGCACAACAATTGGACAGCCTCCTCGCCAGACAAAATGAATTGAATGCAAAACTCAACCAACAGGCCGGGCGCATGGAGAATTTCGTCCGCCAACATCCGCTTTATGATGTCGAACAGGATCTCCAGGAGTTGCTGCGCCAGCAGGCGGGAAACATCAGGGCGAGCACAAAGGACAACACTGCCGCTGCGGGCGACGTTGCGCAACGCAGTTCACCGCCGGGCGGCCCGCGCCAGTTGTCACCCGACCTGCTGGCGGATTTGAAAAAGGCCTCGGATGATCAAGTCTCGCGGTTGGGCGGAGTGCAGGAACAAACCGACAAGCAGATTGTCCAAACCCTCGATGACATGAGCCAGATGCAGGAATTGATCAAGGATTTCAATTTGTTCGAGGCACTCTACCGGACGCAGCAGGACCTGGCCCAACAATCGCAGGCTTATAACCGACCGGGTCAACTGGGTCGTGAAGACCAATTGGCCCTGAAAGATCTGGCCGCTACGGAAAAGCAGGTGGCAGATACGCTCGACCAGCTTCAACAGAAACTGCGCGATGACGCCAAGACCGCTGAAAAACTTTTCCCGAAGGCGGCCCAAAGCGGGCGCAATTTGGCGGGCCAGATCGATGGACACCGCTTGGAACCATTGGCAGAGCAGGCTACCGGTCAGATGCTGGCGGGTGCTGGCGACCAATCCTTTCAACTGGCCTACCGTCTGCGCAGCGAGATGGAGAAACTGTTGAGTGAATGCCAGGGTGGCAATTGTCCCTCCAGCAATGAGTTGGATACGTATTTGCAATTGGAGCGCATGAACCCGGGCAGCAATTTTGCGCAGATGGCGCGCAGCCGGAAGTTTGGATTCGGCGAAGGTCGCGGACAGGCAGGCGGCATGGGGCAGGGACTGATGGGCACCTCCGGTTATGCAGTAATGGATGGTTCGACCATGAACGTCTTGGGCAACGAATCATCCGTGCGGAACGGCAACGCCGCCGCACGCCAATCCAGCCGGTATGGCAGAGGTGCCGGTGCGCTTGCCGGTCAAGGAAAGGGACAGCCTGGAAACCCCGACGTGATGAAGGGACTCAACCCGGTTAACCGCCAGTCCGCCGCCGTTTCTTCGGAAACGGTCATCGAAGAATACAACGATCTCGTTGACAGTTATTTCAAGGCCATCACCACAAAGAAGGAGAAACCAGCCAATGAAAAATCGAATTGAACTTCAGAAATTTATCCGTCGTTCCGGCATTGCTTTGGCACTGTGCGCCTTCGCGCTGCCGGGTTTCAGCCAGCCGGCGACCGTCGCGCCTGCCGCTCCGGTCCATTCCGATCTGACGCTGTTGCAGTGCGGCAATCTGATTTACGGCGGCAATAAGAGTTCAGTGTGCTTCGCAGATCATTTTCTCACCGACGTGGCGCAGCAAACCAATCTGCGATTAAACCCGAAATTCTGTCCAGTGCGCCTGGATGCAGACGCCCTTTTTGATTATCCGTTCTGCGTGATGTCGGGCAACGAGGATTTTTCACTCACCCAAAAGGAACGCCAGCAGCTTCGGAAATATCTCACTCAAGGCGGGTTTCTCCTCGTCAGCCCCGGCTGCTCGGATGAAAAATGGGACAAATCGTTCCGGCAGGAAATCAAGGTGTGTTTTCCCGAATATCCGCTCCAGAAAATTCCGATGACACACCCGATATTTTCCATTGTGAATCCAATTTCCCGGCTCGTGGACAAAAATGACAAACCCGTGTCTCTGGAAGGGCTCGAAATCAATGGCCGGTTGGTGATGGTTTACTCCAAAGAGGGCCTGAACGATGTGCATAATGCCGAGGGCTGTTGCTGTTGCGGCGGGAACGAAATCCAGGATCCCGCGCGGGTCAACGTGAACGTGTTTACCTATGCGGTTTTGTATTAAATCCAGGAATCAATCAGGCGGAATCGCGTTGAGGGGAATTTTCCGGAGCGCCGGTTCGATTGTATTTCTGGTTTTGCTCGCCGCCAGTTGCGGCCGGACGCCGCGCGTGACATCGCTCGATCTGCCGATCTATTTCACGTGCGACACGGAGGGACGGTTGGAACCATGCGGCTGTTTCATCGGCCAGTTCGGCGGATTGACCCGGCTCAAGACGGTGCTTGATGCCGAGTCCCCCGCCGGGGCGTTGCGCGTGGACGTGGGTGACGCCATTGGCGGACATGAGGATTATGATTTGATCGAATATCGTTACATCCTCCGTGCTTTTGAGGCGATGAATTACGATGCTCTGAACGTCGGTTCGCGTGAGGCGCAATTCACCGCCGCGCAGCTCCGGGAGATCAAACGCGCATCGCCGGCGCCCATCATCAGCGCCAACCTGCTCAGCCAAGCCGACCAAAAGCCGATTTTTGATTCCTACCGGATCATTCAACGCGGCGGGTTCCAGATCGCCATTATCGGCGTGCTGGATCCAAACGGATTGGGCGACAACCTTGGCGAGGGACTGGTTGTCGGAGACATGGACTCGGCCATTGAACGGTGCCTCGGTGAGTTGCGTGGCAAGGCGGACATGATTGTGCTCCTGGCTTTCACAGACGAAGCGACGCTGACTCGTCTCGCCCAGGAATTCTACGAATGCCAGGTCATCCTCGGCGGCAAAGTCAGCCAACCGGCGCAGGAGCTTTTCCATGTGAATCGGAGTCTGGTGTATTTTGTGACCAATGAATCAAGGGCGCTGGGGATTTTGCACCTGCAACTGTCGAAAGATGGACCACTCCAAGTGGCCGGGAATGAAATCCGGCTGTTACACGACAAAATCCCTCAGGACGCGGCGTTCCGCCAACTGATGCAGGACTATCGTGCGGAAGTGCGCCGAACCCGACTGGCGGTGGACGATCCAAATAATTTGAGTGCCGACATGGTGCCCGGCGTGCGAACGGTGGCAACTTACGTTGGCACCGATAAATGTCTGGCCTGCCATCCCAGCTCCGCGGCGGTATGGACGGCCTCCGCCCATGCGCAGGCTTTCAAAACGCTGATCGCCCGTGGCGCCGATGCTGACCCCAAGTGCATCGGCTGTCACACCATTGGATTTGGCAGCCCTTCCGGTTATCGCCGCGAATTCGGCGCCAATCGCCTAGTCGATGTCGGATGCGAAAGCTGTCATGGTCCGGGCAGTTTGCATGTGCGCGGAAGAGAGGGCGACACCTCTGTCCAGTTCACCTTCCGGCCGCTCGACGCAGGGGACTGCCAGAAATGTCATCACGGCGAATTCAGCCGTCCGTTTGATTGGACCGAGTTTTGGTCGCTCATCAAACACGGGAACGAACCGCAACACACCGGCGCGAGAACCACCTTGTCCCAATGAAATTGCTTGCGATCATACTTTCCATCATAGCGCTCGGCAGTTGGACCGCCTGCGCTGAATTGCCTCCAGATTGGAGCACCAATTATCAAGCCACTCTGGTGTTGGCGAATACGAATCAACAGCCGGCGTTGGTCTATTTCACCGCCAGTTGGTGCGGGCCTTGCAAGCTAATGACCCGCATCACGCTCACCGACCCAGAGGTGATGCAAACGTTTTCCAACATTGAGCATGTCGCGATAGACATAGACGAGCACCCTGATTTGGCGACCCAGCATGGCATCAGTGCCGTGCCAACATTCATCCTGCTCTCCCCTGCGGGGAATGAAGTGGATCGGGCCACCGGCTTTCAGCCTACAGGTGATTTCCTGCAATGGCTCACATATGGCGTCTCCGAAGCAAAGGAGGCCGCAATCCGTCAGGCACTCTCCAAGCAGGCGCTGGCAGATGTCGATCAGTTGTTGGTCGCGAAGGGAACCAACTCGGCTCAGGCAGTTGCGGTCAAACTTTTTGATCTTTCCGCTTCGCGCGAAGACGACATAGTCCAGGCCGCTGCCGCACGTTTGAAGACGCTGGCCTCACGCGATACAGTTGACGTGCTGGATGGTCTCAACGATTCACGGCTTGCGGTGCGAATCCAAGCGGCCAATGCACTGCGTCTTGTAATTGGTGATTCATTTGACGTAGATCCATGGGGTGATGCTGCCGCCCGCGGGAAGGCCATCAGCACTTGGCGCGAGAAACTTTCCGGAACATCCAGCCTTCAATAGGCCGGGACGCAGTATGCAATGTTTCACGCGAATCGAAGCGCGTGGCGAAAATTGAGGCTTACTTCTTCACACCCAAGATGGCGTCCTTCGCGGCTTTCGCCACGCGGAACTTCACGACGCGCTTGGCTTTGATCTGGATGGTTTCACCAGTAGCGGGATTGCGACCGACACGGGCTTTGCGATTGACCAACACCAGCTTGCCGAGGCCTGGAATGGTAAAAGTGTCCTTCACGGATGCATCTGTCGGTTTGTGACAAGCCTTAATTGGAAAGGGGTTCTGGCCGTTTTTGGCAAACTTTAATTAGGTGTGACAATCTTAATTGGACACAGACACCTGCCCCGCTGGCGGAGATAATGCCGGTCACTCCACAGTCACGCTCTTGGCCAGGTTGCGCGGCTTGTCCACGTCGCAGCCGCGCGCGACGGCGATGTGGTAGGCGAACAGTTGCAGCGGCACGGCGGCCAGGATCGGATAAATCGGCTCCAGCGCCTTCGGCAGGTAAATCACATCGTCGGCCACCTTCCTGATTTGCTTGTCGCCCTCGGTGGCCAGCGCGATGATTGGGCCTTTGCGCGCGCGGATCATCGCCAGATTCGCCATCGTCTTGTCATACATCGAATCCTGCGGCACCAGGAAAACCGTCGGCGTCTGCGGGTCAATCAGCGCAATCGGGCCGTGCTTCATTTCCGCCGCCGAATAGCCCTCGGCGTGGATGTAGGAAATTTCCTTCAGCTTAAGCGCGCCTTCGAGGGCAACCGGGAAGGTGTAGCCGCGGCTCAGGAAAAAGAAATTGCCGGCCCGGGCGTATTTCTTCGCGATCTTCTTGAGCGCGTTGTTCTGCGCGAGGATGGATTCAAGCTGTTTCGGAACGGCTTCGAGGGCGTGCAGGATTTCCAGCGCGCGACGGGCGGAAAGGTTCCGCAGCCGGCCCAGATGCACGGCCAGCATCGCCAGAATTGTAAGCGTGGAGACGAAGGCCTTGGTCGAGGCGACGCCGATTTCCGGCCCGGCGTGCATATAAATGCCGCCGTCCGATTCGCGCGCGATGGTGCTGCCGACGACGTTGACGATGGCCAGCGCCTTGTGCCCGCGCCGCTTGGCCTCGCGCAGCGCGGCGAGCGTATCCGCCGTTTCGCCGGATTGCGAGATGACCAGCAGCACGGTGTTTTTTTCGAGCGGGCAATTGCGGTAGCAAAATTCGTGCGCAAACTCCACCTCGACCGGAATTTGCGCCAGTTCCTCAATCAAATACTCGCCCACCAGCGCCGCGTGCCAGCTCGTGCCGCTGGCGGCGATGACGATGCGGTCAATCGCGCGCAGCTCGGCGGCCGTCAGATTCAGGCCGCCGAACTTGGCGGTGGCGCCTTCGCTGTCCACGCGGCCGCGCAGGGCGTTTTCCACGGTGCGCGGCTGTTCAAAAATTTCCTTGAGCATGAAATGCTCGTATTTTCCGCGCACGGCGTCTTCCTGGCTGAATTCCAGCTTGCTGATCTGGACGTTGGCGGTGTTCGCGCCGAGGTTCAATACATCAAAGCGGTCGGGCGTGATGGTCGCCACGTCGTAGTCGTTCAGATAAACGACTTTTTTGGTGTGGGCGACAATGGCGTTGGCGTCGCTGGCCAGAAAATTCTCGCCGGCGCCGATGCCGATGATCAGCGGCGAACCGCGCCGCGCGCCGACGAGGGTGTCGGGCTGGTCGGCGCAAATCACCGCGAGGCCGTAGGTGCCGATGACTTCGCGGAGTGCGTCGCAAACAGCCCGGGTCAATTCATTTCCGATTTCCGGTTTCCGATGTCCGATTTTCCCTTTCTGATAATAATCGCCGATCAAATGCGCCAGCACCTCGGTGTCGGTGTCCGACTTGAACTTGTGTCCGGCGGCGAGCAGTTTTTGTTTGAGCGCGTCGTAATTTTCAATGACGCCGTTGTGGACGATGGCGATTTTGCCGGAGGCGTCGAGCTGCGGATGGGAATTTTTGTCCGACGGCGGGCCGTGCGTGGCCCAGCGCGTGTGGCCGATGCCGAGGGTTCCCTCGACCGGTTCGGATTTCAACAGCCGCGCGAGTCCCTCGCCGATTTTGCCCTTTTTCTTGCGCACGAGCAAATTGCCGTCGCACACCAGTGCCACGCCCGCGCTGTCGTAGCCGCGATATTCCAGCCGCCGCAATCCTTCGAGCAGGATGGGCGAGGCCGCCTTCTTCCCGACGTATCCGATGATGCCGCACATAAAATTTGTCCGCGAATTGCGCTAATTATCGCGAATTGGTTTCTAAAAAATGAATTCGCGTAAATTAGCGGATTCCCTTGCAATTCAAAATCCAATCCGCCGCGCCGTTCAAATCATCCACGATTGCCGCGCGCGCCAGCCGGTCCGATTCCTGACGCTCCAGTTCGGCGCCGTAGCCGGTGCGGACGAGGATGCACTTTTTCACGCCCGCATTCCAGCCGCATTCCAGATCAATCAGCTTGTCGCCAATGATGTAACTTTGCGCCAGATCCAGGCCGAACTCGTCCCGCGCGTCGAACAAAAACTGCGGCGACGGTTTGCGGCCTCGGCTCGGGTCGCCGGGTTTTTCGGGGGCGATGTAGATTTTTTCAAACCGCACGCCGGCGGGTGCCAGCTGCCGGCTGACGTATTCATTCACCCGCTCCACATCCGCCATGGTGAAATAGCCGCGCCCGACGCCAGACTGGTTTGAGACGATGAATAATTTGAAGCCGGCGTCGGCCAGCCGTTTTAAGCCGGCAGGCGCGGCGGGGAAAATTTCAACATCTTCGACGCGGCACAGATAATTCTTCTCGGCAATCATCGTCCCGTCGCGGTCAAGGAAAACAGCCCGGTTCATGCGGCAAATTGTGGTGGGTTTTCGCCAATAATGAAATTGAAATTTTACCAGCGCATGGCATTCTGCGGCGAACTTATGAGTAACAAAGGCAGATTGGGCATTTTGGTCGGTGGCGGCCCGGCCCCCGGCATCAACGGCGTCATCGCCGCGGCCACCATTGAAGGCATCAACAGCGGATTCGAAGTCATCGGCTTCCGCGACGGTTTCAAACACCTCGCGCAGGGCGACACGCGCCAGTGCAAACCGCTGACGATCCACGATGTTTCTGAAATCCACCTGAAAGGCGGTTCCATCCTCGGCACGGCGCGCACGAATCCGACCAAGTCCGCGGAGCAGATGAAGAACGTCTTCGCCGCGTTCAAGGAACTCGGCATCACCAACCTGGTGACCATCGGCGGCGACGACACGGCTTTTTCCGCCAGCGTGGTAGCCAAGCAGAGCAAGGGCAAGATCAAGGTGGCCCACGTGCCCAAGACGATTGACAACGACCTGCCGTTGCCCGGCACGACGCCGACATTCGGCTTCGAGACCGCGCGGCATTATGGCGTCCAGCTCGCGCGCAACCTGATGGAAGACGCCCGCACCACTTCGCGGTGGTATCTCATCATCAGCATGGGCCGCGCCGCCGGTCATCTCGCGCTGGGCATTGGCAAGGCTTCCGCCGCAACGCTTTCCATCATCCTGGAGGAATTCCACAACCGTCCCGTCACCGTGGACGAGATTTGCGACATCATCATCGGCTCCATCATCAAGCGCAAAGCCGAAGGCTCGAACCACGGCAGCGTCGTGCTCGCCGAGGGTTTGATTGAAGGCATCGGAGAAAAGGGGTTGCTCGCCGCGCTGCCCGAAGGCCAGTTGCAGCAATTCGGTAAAATCATCCGCGACGACCACGGCCACATGAGCCTCGGCGAAATCGAGTTCGGCCGCCTGATGAAGGAACTGCTGGCGCAGCGACTGGAACAACTCGGCCTCAAGACCGGTTTCATCGCCAAGGACATCGGCTACGAACTGCGCTGCGCAGACCCGATTCCGTTCGACGCCGAATACACGCGCGACCTCGGCTATGCCGCGGTGAAATTCCTGCAATCGCCCGAAGCCGCAAAATACGGCGCCATCATCAGTTTCGTGGATGGCAGGATAAACCCGCTGCCGTTCGAGAAGATGCTGGACCCCAAGACCGGCCGCATGCAGAACCGCCGCGTCAACGTGGACGGCGAGGCCTACGAATGCGCCCGCGCCTACATGATCCGGCTGCAGCGCAAGGACTTCGAGGACGCCAGGCAACTGGCCAAGCTCGCCGCCGTCATCAAGGTGACGCCCAACGAATTCAAGAAACGCTTCGGCTACCTCGCCGGCCTGAAGTAACATTTTCAGACGCACGCGGCGGCGGGAGAAATTCCGCCGCCGTTTTTATTTTGAACAACCAAGGAACAAAGCAACAAGGTTTTCAGGAATGGTTTTCCTTTGTTACTTCGTTGCTTTGTTGTTCAATTTTCAGGAAATGAAACCGCTCGCGAACTGCAAGCTCTACACCTTCGTGGACACGGCCTATCTGAACAACCGCGCGCCCGAGCTTGTCGCGCAACAGCTCTGCGACGGCGGCAGCGATTTGATCCAACTCCGCGCCAAGAATTCCACGCCGGACGAAATCCGGCGGATGGCGGAACAAATCCTGCCCGTCACGCGCCGCGCCGGGGTCGGCCTCGTCATCAACGATCATTTGGAAATCGCGCGCGACCTCGGCGTGGAATTCTGCCACCTCGGACAGGAGGATTTTTTCGACGCGGGTTTCAAAAATGCTTCCGCACTCCGCACTCCGCACTCCGCACTTGGCATTGGTCTGTCAACGCACGCGCCGGAGCAGGCGCAACGCGCGCTGGCCGCCGGGCCGGATTACATCGCCATCGGCCCGGTGTTTGCCACCGGCACCAAACCGACCGCCCAGCCCGTGACGCTCGATTACGTCCGCTGGGCGGCGGCGAATGTGACCATTCCCTGGTTCGCCATCGGCGGCATCCATCTGGGAAACATGGATGACGTTCTGGCGGCAGGCGCAAAGCGCGTCTGCGTCGTCTCCGCCATCCTCAACGCGCCGGACGTGGCGAAGGCGTGCGCAAAATTCCGGCGCAAGCTCGGCTGAAAATCCACTTCAGCATTCGCCATGCAACACCAATGCCTGCGGCTGCGGAGTTCATAAACGCAAATGTTTCACAATTCCCGCAGCGCCGCCGCGATGGGCATCCGCGCCGCGCGGATGGCGGGGAACAAGCCGCCGATCAAGCCAATCACCGCCGCCCACGCCACGCCGCGCGCAAGCAATTCCGGCGTGACCCGGAAGGCGAACGTGATCTGGCTGAAGCTCTGCCAGT
>CAZZPE010000007.1:0-82502 GCA_964655855.1 uncultured Bifidobacteriaceae bacterium | reverse complement strand
AAGCCAGGGCGTCATCGAGACGATTCCGGGCAAGGGCTGTTTTCTCAAGGAGAGCCATTCGCCGTTCACCAAGTCCGCGCGCCAGAAAATTTTGACCAAGGAAATTGACGAGGCCGTTGTCGCCGCGCACCACCTGCAGGTGGACCGCGACGCGTTTCTCGCGCTCGTCAAGGAGCGGCTCGACAGCTTCGAGCGCAAGGTGAAGGAAAAATCCGACAACGATTAAACCCGCATGAACACTGACTCGCCCATCATTGAAATCCAAAACCTCTCGCGGCGCTACGGCAAGCTGGACGCCGTGAACGACCTGTCGCTCACCGTGCGCGCCGGCAAATGCTACGGCTTTTTCGGCCGCAACGGCGCGGGCAAAACCACGACCATCAAATGCCTGCTCAATCTGCTCCGGCCCGATTCCGGCTCCGCACGCGTGTTCGGCCTCGACCCGCGCAAGCATGAGGTTGCCGTGAAATCGCGGCTCGCCTATGTGCCGGACATGGTCGCGTTTTATCCGTGGATGACCGTGGGCGACACGCTGGAATATCTCGCCTCCTTCCGCAAACACTGGAATGAAGACATCGAAGCCGATTTGATCAAACGCTTTCAGCTCAATCCGAAGCAGAAGACCAGCCATCTCTCGAAAGGCCAGCGCACGCAACTCGCGCTCATCGGCGCCATTTGTCCGGAGCCGGAACTGCTCGTGCTCGACGAGCCGACCAGCGGCCTCGACCCGATTGTCCGCCGCGAATTCATCGAGACCGTCATCGGCGCGTATCAATCCGGCGATCCCGGCCGCCGCACGGTGTTCGTCTCCACGCATTTGATTTCCGAATTTGAGGGCTTGATCGACGAATTCACCATCATCGAGCAGGGCCGCGAACTGCTGACAATGGAAGCCGACGCCGCGCGCGACCGGTTCCGCAAAATCCGCGCCCGATTCGCCCAGCCGACGACGCAATTGGATTTGTCCGGCGCGTTGAACGTGAAGCAAAGCGGACGCGAAATGGAAATCCTGACGAACGGCAACGCCGAGCCACTGCTGGAAAAGCTGAAAGTGCGCTCGCCGGAGGAACTGCGCTGCGAATCGCTGTCGCTGGAGGAAATTTTCGTGGCGTCGGACATTCTGAAAAAGGCGAAGGCATGAACCCGCTCGTCAAAAAGGAAATCCGCCTGCTGCTGCCAAGCTTTCTGGTGGCCGCGCTGCTGGCCATGGTTCAGGCGGTTATGCAGCCGTATGATTTTTACGTCGCGTCCCTGCTTTTCTTTGGCTTGACGATCATGGCGCTGACATCCATTGGCCGCGAAACCAGCCTCAACACGTTTTCGGCGATGCTCGCCCAGCCTGCTGAACGGATCCGGATCTGGCAGACAAAACTTTCCGTTCTTGTCGTCGCCTTCGTGATTGTCTTCATCGTGTGGCTGGTTGCCTTTGGCATCGCGCTTGTCAATACCAGCGTGGATGCCGACACTGCGGAAAATTCTTACAATCTCTTCATCGCCATCTGCCTGATCGGCACCGCGACATTCACCGGCGGGCTTTGGACAACATTGCTGCTTCGCCAGGTCGCCGGCGCGTTCTGGCTCACGCTGCTCGTGCCGGCGGTCCTAGCCGGATTGACCACCGGGTTTCTTGCTGAAAACCATTCCGGCAACGCCATCATCGCCGTTCTGTGCGTCGTTCTCGGAATTTACTCGGTGGGCGGCTTTCTGTTTGCGCGCCGGCTGTTTTTCCGCGCGCAGGACGCGGGCTGGTCCGGGGGAATCATCGCCCTGCCGGAATGGAAAATTTTCGCAGGCTCGGAAAACGCGCTTTCCACCCGGAGCCGGAAACCCATTTTCGCGCTGTTCAAAAAGGAATTTCGATTGCAAGAGGCCGCCTTCATGGGAGCGACCGGCCTGCTGGCGCTCCACATCGGCATCATCGTGCTGCGGAAATATCATCACTTCGCCAAAGATTCCGCCGGTGAAATGTTGACATCCATTTTCTGGCTGCTGTGGCTGACTTTGCCAGTCGTTATCGGTGCCACAGCTGTAGCCGAGGAACGCAGGCTGGGCGTGATGGAGGGGCAATTGTGTCTGCCGGTTTCGCGCCGGCTTCAGTTCGCCATCAAGGGAGTTTTCACGTTATGTCTCGGCATTCTTCTCGGCGGCGTAATGCCGATGCTGCTGGAAATCACCGGGACGATCGCTGGCGTTCCGAATCCCGCCTTCATGTCGGACAGCCGCCCGTTTGAATTCGACGTCTTCCTACTCGTGCTGGGCACCGCCACCATTTCCGCATGGCTGGCGTTGGTGAGCTTCTTTGCCTCGACTCTCGCCAAAACTTTCCTGCAAGCCATCGGCTTCGCCATCGTGACGTCTATTGGCTGGGTCATGCTTATTTCGGGATTCTCGGTTAGCCACAGGCTTTTCTATGGTTCATTTTCCACAAATTCCATCCTGCCGCTGGTGATCTCGACGCCGACAATTATCGTCACCTTGCTCTGGCTGGCATATTTGAACTTCAACAACTTCCGTGACGGCTGGCCACTGTGGCGACGTAATATTCTTGGCATTGTCGGAGCGCTGGTTTTTATCGCCGTGAGCAGCGCGGCGATTTACAACCGGGCTTGGGAATGTTTTGAACCGGCGGAACCGGCGCATGGCCCGGCGAAATTGACGCTGGCGAATCCGCCAACTTTGCAGATCGCGGAATACCACAATTTGCTCGTGCGGCTGCCCGATGGCCGCGTCTGGTTTGATGTGTTGGGTGATTCTCCGTATGATTATTATGGCGGTTCAGTCCGGTGGAGGTATGTATGGCAAATGCTGGCGCATCCCTTGCCGGAAAGCCTCGAACCAAAGCAGTTTCTTGCCGGCTCAAACTGGGTGGCTGCGACAACGGCACGCATGCATTTTATGTGGACTGCGGGCAAAGCTTTATCATTTGGTGCGTCTGATTTCATGGAAACGGTCGGCATCCAACCGAATGGCACGCTTTGGATTTCAGACAAGCCTGAAACAAACAACTGGGCGGCGGGGACGTTGCACCAATTTGGCAGCGAAACCAACTGGCGGCAGCTCGCACAGGACTACACCAGCGTCGTGCTTTTGAAAGCTGACGGCACGCTCTGGCGTTGGGGTTGTCCCACCAACGAAATGCATCGGTGGCCTGGACTGCGCGCCTTCACCCCTCATCAAATCGGCACCAACTCCGACTGGCAGGAGCTTGTCACTTTGGGCTGGATGTTTGCCAGGCAGACGAATGGCAGCGTCTGGCGATTGAATGTGGATTGGAAAACCGGCCGGGATGAATTTGAGCGGACGACAAACTTTGATGAAGTTGTTTTGCAAACCGCATCGTGTATCAACGACGACGAAATAGCATTTGTTCGCACAGACGGAACCTTGTGGGTGCTCAACCGGTATTGGGACGAGAAAAGCAGGCAAACACTGGGAACCGGCATTTTGCAGGTCGGCAAAGAAAACGACTGGCGGGCGGTTGCCGTCAGTTGGAGGATGATGGTGGCACTCAAAGCCGACGGTTCGCTGTGGCAATGGAATTTCAAGAATGGGTCCGCAGTTGAGGCCGTAAATGTTTCGCCAACACGGTTTGGCATTCACGACGACTGGGTTGCGATTACCGGTAGATGGGGGTTCGTGATTGCCCAAGCCGCGGACGGCGGCCTGTGGCTTTGGCCGGACAAAAAATCCTATGATTACGGCTTGATGCTCAAACTTCCCAAACAGCCGCAATTCCTCGGCAACGTCTTCGGCAAGACGGACTGACAGGAAGTTTTGCCACAGAGGCACAGAGACACGGAGTTGAAAAGATTTTTCTCTGCGACTCTGCGGCTCGGTGGCCGATTTAATTAGACTTTGTGACCTCGTTCCTTTGTGGTAAATCCTTCCCTGTGGAAACGGTCACCAAACTCACGAACGAGCTGGTCGCGTCGTATGCGCGCGTCGGCGGCATCAATCATCTGGACGGCAAAAACCTGCCGTCCAAACGCGCCATCACGGCCATCACGGCGGATTTGCTGCGGCTGCTGTTCCCCGGATTCTTCGACGAGAAGCTGCTTCATTCCTCCGAAATCAAGGCGGAGACGGCGGCGCTGCTGGAGGACGTTTTTGGCAGGCTGGAGGACGAAATCCGCAAAGCCCTGGAATATCATCCGCCCGCCGGTCTGGCGAAAAAGGGCATCGCGGCGGCGGCGCACGGCCTGACGCTGGAATTTCTCGGCAGCCTGCCGCGCGTGCGCGAGATTTTGCAGACGGACGTGGAGGCGGCCTACAACGGCGACCCGGCGGCGATGAGCAAGGAGGAGGTCATCGTGTCGTATCCGTTCATCGAGGCCATCGCGGTGCAGCGGCTGGCGCACGAGCTTTACCTGAAAAACGTCGCGCTGATCCCGCGCATCATGACGGAGTGGGCGCATCTGCGTTCGGGCATGGACCTGCATCCGGGCGCGCAAATCGGGTCGTATTTTTTCGTGGATCATTGCACCGGCACGGTGGTGGGCGAGACGGCCGTCATCGGCGACCATGTGAAGATGTATCACAGCGTGACGCTCGGCGCGAAGTCCACCGCAAACGTGGAGCAGTTGCGCGGACGGAAACGGCATCCGACCATCGGGGATCGCGTGACGATTTATCCCGGCGCGACGATTCTGGGCGGCGACACGGTGATCGGCGCGGGCAGCACGATTGGCGGCAACGTGTTCATCATGGACAGCGTGGCGCCGGAGTCGCTGGTGATTTACGACGGCCTCGACATGCGCGTGCTGAACAAATCGGACCGGAAAAAGAAAACCGCCGTGGATTTTTAGATTTGACGACCCCTGCATTGCAAGAAGTTGAAAGCACTCATTGAAAACAGAAGCACGCGGCCCGAACGGGTTTTCCTCGTGGGCGTCGAACGCCAAAACCATGACCGTGCGGCCCTCCGCGATTCGCTCGCCGAACTGGGCGAGCTGACCACGACCGCCGGCGGCGTAGTCGTTGACACCGGCATCCAAAAAATGGAATCGCTGTCGCCCGCCACGTTCATCGGCAAGGGCAAGGCGGAGGAATTCGCGGACTTCTGTCGGCGGCAGGACGTGGACACGGTGATTTTCGACGACGACCTTTCGCCCGCGCAATGCCGCAACCTCGAAAAAATCTTCGAGTGCAAAATTATCGACCGCACATCGCTGATTCTCGACATCTTCGCCCAGCGCGCCCGGACGCGCGAAGGCAAGATGCAGATCGAACTGGCGCAGCTCCAGCATCTGCTGCCGCGCCTCACGAAGTTCTGGGGCCACCTGTCGCGGCAATCCGGCGGCATCGGGATGCGCGGCGGCGAAGGCGAATCGCAGCTCGAAGCCGACCGGCGGAAGGTTTCCGAGCGCATTGACAAGATCGAGCGCGACCTCGAAGCCGTCCGCCGCCAGCGCGCGACGCAGCGCGCCGGGCGCCAGCGCAGCAACTGGCCGCTCGCCTCCATCGTCGGTTACACCAACGCCGGCAAATCCACTTTGCTCAACGCGCTCACCGGTTCGGACGTGCTGGCAAAGGACATTTTGTTCGCCACGCTCGACCCGACGACGCGGCGGTTGAAGTTGCCGACGAACCAGAATGTTTTGCTGACGGACACGGTGGGCTTCATTAAAAAGCTGCCGCACGGGCTGGTCGAGGCGTTCAAGGCGACTCTGGAAGAAGTGGTGCGGGCGGATTTGCTGCTGCACGTCGTGGACATCAGCCATCCGCAGGCCGAGGAACAAATCGCGGCGGTGGACGCCGTGCTCAAGGAAATCGGCGCGGACGAAAAATCCACGCTGATGGTTTTCAACAAAATGGACCGGCTCGACCCCGAAGGAACCGGCGCGGGCGTCGGCGCGCTGAAGCGGCTGCAGGAAAAGTTTCCGCACGCGGTCGCCATTTCGGCGGCGACGGGCGAGGGCGTTCCGTCGCTGCTGGCGGAGATCAGCACGCAGTTGCGGCCCAAGCGCGAATTTCTGGAGCTGCGGATTCCGCACGAGCAATCCGCCGTCATTGCGCGGCTGCACAAGGTCGGGCAGGTGATCGAGCGCCGCTACAACAGCAAGACGGCGCGGTTCAAGGCGCGCATCCCGCCGCATCACCACGCGGAATTCGCGGCGTTCATTGTCCGCGACGCACCGGCAGCCTGAAGATCAGGACGCCTCTTCCGTGGTGAACTCAACTCCGCCGGTCCATTTGGCAACCAGGTTGTAAATGAAGGCGGCAATCACTCCGCCAATAAATCCCAGCACGGCGTAAATGACCGGCAGAAAAATAACGAAGACGCCGGAGAAAATGGCGGGAAGCGCCTGATTG
This sequence comes from uncultured Bifidobacteriaceae bacterium, assembly GCA_964655855.1. Taxonomy (GTDB): domain Bacteria; phylum Verrucomicrobiota; class Verrucomicrobiia; order Limisphaerales; family UBA11358; genus UBA11358. The sequence continues at coordinate 76,190 of CAZZPE010000007.1, read as the reverse complement.
CCCGTTTTCGCACCGGCGGCGCCGACCAATGTCACGATGAGAAAAATAGGAACCATAATGATGAGCGCCATGACGCCGTAAATAACTCCAAGCGTAATTCCAAGTTTGAGCGGGTTGACGTTGGTGAGTCGTTTTTTCATAGTTTTGTTGATTTGATGTTTGTTGCGGGTTTCGCTGGCAGCGTCCCTGAATTTTTGAAATAGGTCAATTCACAAATCCGTTGCTTGCCGAAAGGACGGTTCCGGCGTTATCTTCCAGAAAAACTTCAACCGAATATTTTATGCCACAAACCGGACGCCAATCACTCAACACCAGCCGGGTCCTGTGCGTCATCATGGGCGGCGGACAGGGCAAGCGGCTCTTCCCGCTCACCAAGGACCGCGCCAAGCCCGCCGTGCCTCTCGCCGGCAAATACCGGCTGGTGGACATCCCCATTTCCAACTGCATCAATTCCCGCTTCCGGCGCGTCTATATCCTGACGCAGTTCAACTCCGCCTCGCTTCACAGCCATATTTCGAGGACGTATAAATTCGACCAGTTCACCACCGGCTTCGTGGAAATCCTCGCCGCGCAGCAGACCCTCACCAACAACTCCTGGTATGAAGGCACCGCCGACGCCGTCCGCAAGAACCTCGTCCACTTCTTGAGCCACGACTTCGACCACCTCGTGATTCTGAGCGGCGACCAGTTGTATCGGATGGATTTCCGCCCGCTCATCGCACAGCACACCGAAACCGGCGCGGACATCACCGTCGCGACCATTCCCGTCGGGCGGCACGCGGCGCAGTCGCTCGGCATCATGCAAATCGCCGAGGACTACCGCATCACGCGCTTTGTCGAAAAGCCCGGTGACGCCGCGCTGGATTCCCTGAAGCTGCAACCCGACCTGCAAACGAAACTGGAAATCCCGCCCGGCGAATCATTTCTCGCCTCCATGGGCATCTACGTCTTCAACCGCAAGCTCATCTGCGAACTGCTCGACAACACCCTGTCCGATTTCGGCAAGCACATCATCCCCCAGGCCATCCCCGCGCGCCGCGTTTTCTCCTACGTCTTCCAGGGCTACTGGGAGGACATCGGCACCATCCGCTCCTTTTTCGAGGCGAACCTCGACCTCGTCTCCGAGCTGCCGCGGTTCAACTTCTTCGACATGAACTCGCCCATCTTCAGCCGGCCGCGCTTCCTGCCCGGCTCCAAAATCAACGGCGCACAGATTGACCACGCCGTCATCTCCGACGGCTGCATCATCAACAACGCCCGCATCACCCACACCATCGTCGGCCTGCGCACCATCGTCGAAGCCGGCACGCAATTGAACCGCGTCGTCCTCCTCGGCAACGACTATTACGAATCGCAGGAATCGGTGGTGCAGCACGAGCGCGACAACCAGCCGCGCATCGGCATCGGCATGAACTGCAGGATCGAGACCGCCATCATTGACAAAAATGCGCGCATCGGGAACAACGTGACCATCTCGCCCGCCGGCAAGCCCGAATCGGTGGACCACGCGCTTTATTACATCCGCGACGGCATCGTCATCATCCCCAAAAACGCCGTCATCCCGCACGGCACCGTCATCTGAATCCCGTCCAACTTTGGCTGGACAAAATTTCGGGCCGGGAGCAGAGTCGGAAATATGAACCTGCGCGCTTCCCGTCAGAAGACCGCCGCGCTCACGCTGGTGGAGGTGCTGGTGGTTATTGCCGTGCTGTTTATTCTGGCGGCATTGCTCTTACCGGCTACTTCCGGCCCGGGCCCAACAATGAGAACCAGGTGCATGAGGAATCTTAAGGAAGTTGGTCTGGCTTATTCTATTTGGGCTGGCGACCACAACGGAAGATTTCCGATGCAAGTTTCGGTGACAGATGGAGGCACATTGGAATTGAACAATGGGAGCAATGCCTTGGCCACTTTTCTTGTGATGAGCAACGAACTTTACAACCCGAAGGTTTTGCATTGTCCGGCGGACACAGACCGGGTTGCCGCCACAGATTTCAAAACTCGGTTTTCCGCCAAAAACATCAGTTACTTCGTCGGCATGGATGCTGAAAAAGGCCATTCGCAAATGTTTCTCTCCGGAGATGACAACTTTACAAGCGGTGGTGTTCATGTCGAATCCGGTCTGTTGGAACTTTCGCCGAACGTTCCCATTACTTGGGCAGATTCGTTTCATGGAGAATGTGGCAACATTGGTCTTGTCGATGGCAGCGTGGAAATGGTCAGCCTTCAACGTTTGCAACAAGTAGTCCAAAACACCGGTCTCGCCATCAACCGCCTCGCAATTCCGTAATCCGTGTTTCATCCGTGTGCATCTGTGGCTGGAAATCCGTTCGCACTTTCCGCTTTTGCCCGCGCCTGCCAAAACCTAGACTGTGTCCATGAATTTGCCCGGATTTCCCGTGTCCCGCCCGCGCCGGCTGCGTCAGTCGCCCGCGTTGCGGCGGCTCGTCTGCGAAACGCGCTTGAGCGTGGAGCAGCTCGTCCTGCCGCTGTTCGCCCGCGCCGGCAAAAAATTGCGCCGCGAAATTGACGCCATGCCCGGTGTCTTCCAGCTTTCGCCGGATGAAGTCCTGCGCGAGGCCGCGCGCGCCCATGCGCTCGGCGTTCCCGCCGTCCTGCTCTTTGGCATTCCGGACACCAAGGACGCGAAGGCCTCCGGTGCCTGTGTCAGGAACGGCATTGTCCAGCAGACGGTGCGCTTGTTGAAAAAGGAACTGCCGTCGCTGCTGGTCGTCACCGACGTGTGCCTGTGCGAATACATGGAGCACGGCCATTGCGGAATTGTTCACAGCGGGAAAATTTTGAACGACCCATCGTTGAAGCTGCTCGCGCAAACGGCGGCGAGCCATGCCGAGGCGGGCGCGGACATCATTGCGCCGAGCGACATGATGGACGGCCGGGTGGCGGCGATCCGCGCAGCGCTGGACAAGGGCGGTTTCATTGACACGCCGATCATGAGTTACGCGGCGAAGTTTGCGTCGGCGTTTTACGGGCCGTTCCGCGAGGCCGCCGAATCCGCGCCGAAGTTCGGCGACCGGCGCAGTTACCAGATGGACGCGGCGAACGCGAACGAGGCATTGCGCGAAGTCGCCCTCGACATCCAGGAAGGCGCGGACATCGTGATGGTCAAGCCAGCGCTGGCGTATCTGGATTTGATTCATCGCGTGAAAACGGAGTTTGGTTATCCGACGGCGGCCTACGCGGTGAGCGGCGAGCACGCGATGATCAAGGCGGCGGCGGCGCGGGGCTGGATTGACGAGCGCGCGGTGACGCTGGAAAGCTTGCTGGCGATGCGGCGCGCGGGCGCGGACATTTTGATCACCTACGCGGCGGCGGACGTGGCAAAGTGGCTGAAATGACGGTTCAAGGCTCAAGGTTCAAAGTTTTTGCGGTTCAACGGTGAACCTTGAACGCGGAACTCTGAACCTGAAATTCCATTTGCCTTGTTCCCGCCGGCTGGTTACTCTTGGCGTTCCATTTTTTTACTATGATTGGGACAATTCGCCGACATTCGAAGTGGCTCTGGTGGGTCATTGCCGCTCTCACAATTATTTCATTTATCGGGTGGAACATCGCCCCGGTGTCGCGCAATGGCGGCGTGGGGGGCGGCGGCGGCTATGGCACGCTTTACGGCCAGAAAGTCACGGCGCAGGATTACGCCAGCGCCCGCAATGAGTTCTACCTGTTTTACTGGTTCCACAACAACGAATGGCCGGACAGCACCGTCAAGAACCAGGACATGGATGAACAGATTTATCTCCGCCTGATGCTCACAAAAAAGGCGGCCGCCTTGGGCGTTTCCGTCAGCGACGAGGCGGCGGCGGCGGCGGCGGACGAAATGCTCCGTTCGCTCGGACGCAACGGCCAGTCCATCCCGATTGACACCTTTGTCAGCAAGGTGTTGCAGCCAAAGGGGCTGACCGCCGAGGATTTTGAACGTTTTGCCCGTGATGACGTTGTCATCCAGCAATTGATCCAGACGATGGGACTGACCGGCAGCCTCGTCACGCCGCAGGAAGCCGCCGCCGCCTACCAGCGGGAGCATCAGGAAGTGTCCGCGCAAATCGTTTTCTTCCCGGCGTCGAATTTCGTCTCGCAGGTCGCGATCACGCCCGCCGTCATCTCGCAATTCTACTCGAACAACATGGCTTACTACCGCCTGCCCGACCGCGTGCGGATCAATTACGTCGAATTCAACCTCACGAATTATCTGGCGCAGGCCGAATCGGAACTGGCCAAGTCGAACCTCAACGCGATGGTGGACGCGGATTACAAATATTTTGGCCCGGATTATTTCCCCGACGCCAAGACGCCCGAGGCCGCCAAATCCAAATTTCGGGATGCCGAAATCCACAAGCGCGCGCTGGCCGACGCACGGGCGCAGGCGAATGAATTTGCCACCGCGGTTTTCAACGTGACCCCGGCGCAGTCGGACAACCTCGCCACGGTCGCAAAGCAAAAGGGACTGACCGTGCAGCTCACGCCGCCGTTCTCAAGCGCCTACGGGCCGGATTCTTCCCCCGCGCTGCAAGTGCTCATCAAATCCGCCTTCGCGCTGACACCCGACGATCCGCTTGCCGGCCCGATCCACGGCGCCTCCTCTGATTTTGTGATTGCGCTCAACAAGCAACTGCCCAGCGAAATTCCCCCGCTTGACCAGATTCGGGACCGCGTGATGCAGGATTACCGGACGATGCAGGCGACGGTGATTGCGCAGCGCGCCGGGACAAATTTCGCCCCCGCACTGGCCGGCCAACTGATGTCCGGACACAATTTCGCGGCGGCCTGCATCGCCGCCGGCCTCCAACCGGAATCGCTGCCGGCGTTTTCCCTGGCAACCCGCGATTTGCCGGAACTCGGCGACCACGTCGAATTGAGCCAGTTTCTGCGGCTTGTTGCGAGCATCCCGGCCGGCCACGCCAGCCCTTTCATGGAAACCGAGGACGGCGGCTTCATCGTCTATGTCCAGTCCCGAACGCCCGTGAATCAGGCCGCCGTGAGCACCGACCTGCCCCAATTTACCGCCAGCCTGCGGCGCGCGCGGGAAAACGAAGCGTTCAACGAGTGGGTCCAGACCGAGGCCGGCCGCGAGCTGCGCAACACGCCGGTTTACAAACAGCAAGCCGCCACCGGCACAAAATAAATCCCGGTCGCAATCAATCCGGCGGCGATTGCGACCAACAAACTGACGACGATTGAAAACCGCCGGAGCCATCAAGCTGTCCTCGCCCGCCACCCGCGAGTTCTGGGAAATCCCCGTCCTTTTCGAGGACGAGCACCTGCTCGCGCTCGACAAGCCTGCCGGCCTGCTGACCTCACCCGACCGCAACGACCCGCAGCGGCCCAGCCTCATGGCGCTGCTGCACGCCGGCATCGCCGACGGCAAGCCGTGGGCGCGCGAACGCAATCTGGTTTATTTGAGCAACGCGCACCGGCCCGACTTTGAAGCCAGCGGCGTGATGCTGCTGGCAAAAAACAAACCGGCGCTTGTCGCGCTCGCGGATTTGTTCGGCTCCGGCAAACCGCTCAAAAAATACACCGTCCTCGCGCACGGCAGTCCGCAAGAGGAAAAATTCGAGGTGGACGCCAGGCTCTCGCCGCATCCGCTGAAAACCGGCCTGATGTGCGTGGACCCGACGGACGGCAAGAAATCGAAGACTCAATTTGAAGTGGTGGAACGGTTTTCCGGCTGGACGCTGCTGCGCTGCCTGCCGTTCATCGAACGCACGCACCAGATTCGCGTCCATCTGCGCCACGCGGGATTTCCAATTGCCGGCGACGGGCTTTACGGCGGCAAGCCGCTCTGGCTCTCGCGTCTGAAACGCGACTACCGGCTCAAGCCCGGCCGCGAGGAGCGCCCGCTAATTTCGCGCGCCGCGCTGCACGCGGAGAAATTCAGCCTGCCGCATCCCGTCACCGGCGAAATGCTGGTCATTTCCGCGCCGCTGCCGAAGGATTTTAAGGTCGCGCTGAAATATCTGCGGATGTATGCGGCTGGGTTTGGCCACAGAGACACAGAGTCCTGAAGTTTTCCTCTGCGTGCCCTTGCCTTTGTGGCAATTCAGGACACCGCCCAGTTCATGATCGCCTTCTGCACATGGAGCCGGTTTTCCGCCTCCTCGAAAATCGTGCCGGCATGGGCTTCCAAAGTTTCCTCGTCAATCTCCTTGCCGCGATACGCCGGCAGGCAGTGCATCACCAGCGCATCAGGTTTGGCCAGCTTCACGAGCGCGGCGTTGATCTGGTAACCGGTCAAAATCTGGACGCGCTCCTTCGCCTCGGCCTCCTTGCCCATCGAAATCCACACGTCGGTGTAGAGCAAATCCGCGCCGCGCGCGGCAGCCTGGATGTCTGACGTGACGGAAACATTTTCACCGGCGCGCTTCAGCAATTCCGGCGACGGCTGGAATTTTTTCGGCGACGCGATGCGCAGTTCAAAGCCGAGTTTCCCCGCCGCCCAGATCCACGAGTTCGCCACATTGCACGCGCCATCGCCGATGAACGCGACGGTTTTGCCTTTGATCGAGCCGCGCTGTTCCCGAAACGTGAAAACGTCCGCGAGAATCTGGCACGGATGCTCGTCATCGGTCAACGCGTTGATGGTCGGGATTTTTGAAAATTCGGCAAACTGCTCCACATCGCGCTGCGCGAACGTGCGGATGACGGCGCCGTGAACCATCCGGCCCATGACGCGTGCCGTGTCCTTGATCGGCTCGCCGCGGCCCAACTGGATGTCCGCCGCGCTCAAAAACATCGGCTGCCCGCCCAGTTCGCGGATGCCGACCTCGAACGACAGCCGCGTGCGCGTGGACTGCTTGGAAAACATCAGCGCCCATGTTTGCCCGGCCAGCGGCTGCTTTTTGTGGTGGCCGCGTTCGCGTTTGAAAACGGCGGTGTCACGCAGGATTGTTTCAAAGTCCGCAACCGGCAATTTTTCCAACGACAACAAATGTTTCATAAGCCAAAAGCTTCTGGGAATTTTCGCCCAAAGGGAATTTTGTAGCCAAAATGCGCCCCGGAGTCACTTCTTTTCCTTCGCCGCGTCCGCCGCGCACCAGAGAAACCACGCGGCGGTCGTCCGGTGCGGCCTCCATTTTTCGCCGAACGCGAGCAGCTCCTTCGGATCCGGCAGCCCGCGTTTTTTGTAGGCGATGCGAAAACCGGTGCGCACGCCGAAATCGCCCGCCGGCAAAACATCAGGCCGGCCAAGCTGGAAAATCAGCAGCATCTCCACCGTCCAGCGCCCCACGCCGCAAACCTCCGTCAGCCGCGCGACAATTTCGTCATCGCTCAATTTTACAATCCGCCGTGACGACGGCACAACGCCGGACAGCGTTTTTTCCGCGATGTCGCGGATGGATTTGATCTTGGCGAACGAAAACCCGCACGCGCGGATTTGCGCGTCCGTCACCTTCGCCAAATCCTCCGGGTGCGGGAATTTCCGGCCGGGGAAAAGTTTTTTGAACCGGGTCAGAATCGTGTTTGCCGCCGTGCCATTGAGCTGCTGGTGCGCCACGGCCAGCACAAGCGACTGGAATGGCGGACGGCGCTTCTCCGGCACAAGGTCGCATGGCCCGTGCTCGCGGATGAGCCGCCGCATCACCGGGTCGCTTTTGGCCAGATGCCTGTGGGCGGCGGGCGTCATGTTATTTCATAAATCGGCACGGGGCTTACGATTCACGATTTACTGTCTTCGCGCCACAAAAAATTCACGGCCCCCGAAATTAAGGCAGGGATGTTTCAAGCCGGACTCAACAGCGTGATGTTTTTTGCGCAGTGCGGGCATTGGATTTTTTGCCCGACGGCTGCGGTGGGAAATTCAATGTGTCCGCCGCATGAAATGCAGGATATTTTGAGAAATGTTACCGCTTGAAGCGTCCGGCGCTCATGCCAAAGCGTGGCAACGCTGCCGACAAGCAGAAAAGTCGAAGACACACTGAAGATGATATCGGTGGTTGTCAATGAAAGCCCGAGCGGATCAATCAGGAAGCCACAAGAATGGTGCCAGCCCATGCTCCACAATCCAATTCGATAAACCATAAAATTGCCGGATAGCCAGGCGACAAGCCCCAAACTCAATGTTCTCATGTCCGTGAACAGGCAAAGAAAGGCGGCAAGCATTTCTGCTGTTCCGAAAGCCAGCATCAGGCCTCGAAACGAAAGGCTAAAAATAGGGTCAGCCAAATCCAGCAGTTGATCTTTGGCTAGACCGCCGGAAATTGCACCCATCCCGGTAAATGTGAGAATTGTCCCGGCTAAAAGCACGAACAAGCTGGCGCGCGACATGCTGAATAGCGCCGCGCCGTTTATGGCCTTGACCTTCGGAATGGCAATGGGGGTAGTTGTCATGTTAGAGGTGTGTCAATCGCCAAAAATCATTTTCCCCATCAACAATGTCCGCTGATACATGGTGTTTTGAGACCGCTCTATATGACCCTCATCGGAATGAACGAACCATTCCATGGAGATTCCGGCCTGTGCCAGTTTTTCCTGATAAGCCGGGAATTGTTTCCATAACCACTCTTCATCCGAGCCAGCGGTTACCAATATGGGAGGGAACCGTCCCGCTTTTGGTGTCGGCAGGCCGGCCGTTGGGCCAAATAGCATGACACCACGCCATCGGCGCGGGTAGTCGTCAATCAAATGGTTAACAACGATGGTGCTTAAACTGAACGCAAAAAGATAGACCCGGTTGGTGTCCACATTTGGATTTTTCGCCAGTTGATTATAGACTGCCAGGACATTGTTGGTATAAGCTATCAGGGCTTCGGGCGTCTCTCGCGTAAAATGATAACCGGTCAAAGCCACGAAAGCGCCACGATTTGCAATTGCTTGTGAATAGGTTGCGTGGGCAACATTCATCCAATCATATCCTTGCATACCGATGACCAGCGGATATTTCTTATGACGCGAAAAATTCGCGGGAGGAATCAGAACGAATCTTTCCTCGTGTTTGTCAGGCATTGGAGCGTAATCAACCAATGCCGGTTGAAAACAAACTGGGAAAGCCGCAAAGCCCCACGGAGAAAGCAAGCACTGGGCATCTCCGGATGCCGTATTGCATAGCCAAATGCTTGGCGCCTCATTTGTATAGGACGCGAGAGCATACACGTTCGGACTTTCCCCGTCGCAAAATATTCCAGCGATTTGGCCATCGGAAAAAAACGTTCTTTTCACTTGGCCATCCCCGGCCTGAATGAACAGTGATGCATTATCCCCGGCGGGAATCAAATACGCGTATCCTTTCCCTTTGTTGATCCATTGGGCATCGCTTATAAGTGTTTTGCCGGTTCTTTTCAAAACCTTTGAGCCGTTTGAAAAGGCGAACAGTGAGACCGTGCGGGCGCGATTTGTGGTCTCAATAAACAGGAATTGTCCGGTGTCCTTCGAGTAGGAAAGGCTGCTGATTGCGCATTTGGGTGGAGTTGAATACAAGGGCTTGATTTCACCCGTTGAAAGGTCCATTCGCCAGATTGAATTGCCTGCATACCAGACAACCGCATTAGACCCCATTGCGAGCAGCGAGCGCGGCGTTCCATTGGTTGCCGTCAGCGGCCACGAGGCGGTTTCCTGCCATCTTCCATTAATCTGTTTGGCAATTGCTAACTGTGTATCACTGTCAGCGTTTGTGCTGCTGTCAATGTAGGCACAACTGTCCGGCGACAACCATGTGAACGACTTGAGATAAGGGGTTGGTATTGCACCGGGACATTCCACTGCATTGGTGTTCACAAAATGCAAGTTAATGTTCCACCGATAAGCAAAAGTGCTGTCATCGGACGACCATCCGAACACATGGGGATCGCCAACTACATCCGCTTCTTTTGCCTCGCATATTGTTTGTTCCGTTTTGGCTGGAATGTTTGCAATAAAGACGCCCATTCCCTGCGGGGTATTGTGAACCATTCCAATCAAAGTTCCGGCGTGATTGACAACCGGAGGATCCCGAAACGCATCAATTGACGAGAAGTCTTTTGCCAGTTGTTGGATATGGTGTGGCGAATGAGGTCGGCACCATACGATGCGCGCCGTCAGGAAAACCATGACACTGAGAACAATCCAAATGCCCGGAAAGAGCCGAAGGTAACGATCTATTTTTTGTCCAGTGTTCATGTTCATTTCTCCGCTATTCCGCTGTCGTTGTAGCTTCGGCGCAACCGCGCCGAAACAAGGTGAAGGCGGGCTGTTTTTGAATTTCCGTTCCCAATTCCAGCAAAATCCAGAACACCGCTGCCGTTGCCAGCTTGAACAATCCTCCATCAAACCAAAACGCCACCAGCATGGTTAAAGCACCGGCGCGACAAGCCGTCTTAATTCGGAATTCGGAGTTCGGAGTTCGGAGTTCTTTAATTCCGCACTCCGCACTCAGCGCTCCGCACTTGCGAAAGCACAGCGCAACGTAAGTGACGAAACAAACCAACCCCGGAAACCCTAATTGCGTTCCCAGCATCAAATAATCATTCGTGGTAATCGCTGCCGCGCCGTCTTCTGGCGGCGAATAATTCTTGTCGTAAGTTTCAACCGCCTTGTTCCAGCCGACGCCAAACGGATGATCCCGCATCATTTGAACCGCGCCGCGCCAAGCGGACACCCGGTGTTGCGCCGATGCGCGGCTTAAATCCATGCGCTTGAGATACCACGGGCCTGTGTCCGATGTGGAATTCCAGAAAAAGCAAACGCCAAAGATCAAAACCAAAAAACAGAAAGCAGAAAGCAGAAATACTTTCAGAGACCGCCATTTGAACCTGCCATGCACCTTTGCCAGATAAAGCAAACCAACCGCCGTCCCCACCCATGCACCCCGGCTGTAACTGAACAACAATCCCACCCCCATCATCAAAACCGCAATGAAGAGAATTGCGGATTGCGGATTGCGGATTGCGGATTTGATAGCCACAAAAGAGCGCAAAGAGCGCAATAGTTTCAGCTTTCCGCTTTCTGCTTTTTGCTTTGCTGCAATCAACCCTATTGCGAGCATCACCCCCGCTCCCATCAACATTCCGTAAATATTTGGATTATCCCAAAGCCCGGTCCAGCGCACACCGGCGGGATAAAAGTGTTGCGCCACATCCAAATGCCACCATGACGCAAACGCCAGCAAAGCAACCAACCCAATTAGAAATAATCTGACTGCTGACTTTTGACTTCTGACTTCTTTCTCCGCCCCATCTTTTATCTTCCATCTTCCATCTTCCATCAGAGCGAAGCGCACCCCCTTTCCCAACGTCACGCCCGCCAAAAGAATGATGGCATCCATCGCCGGTTGAGATACTGCATAGCCGATGAAAAACGCGGCCACCGCGATGACAAGCAGTGCAATCAGTAACAGATCATTCAGGTTGAACGTCAGAAAAAGAAACGTGCCGCACCAGGCAGCGAGGCAAACCAACAGCATCCATTGAACCGATGGCAACACCGATTCCAAATCGCGAAAAATGCCACAATAGCGATCCAACATATATCCAAACAAACAAACGACAACGATTGCCAATGGCAACGCAACTTGTATTAGCTGAAAAAACCTTCCAGTTCGTAACACGCCCGTCTTGAGCCGACTCAAATATAAGTTCATTGAAACAAGAGCCGACTCGCGCTGGCCGCCAATTTGAATGATGCCGCCACGCCAATTCATAGCACAAAAGACCGGCATCTAACTACTAGCTCCCACCTCCGAAATGCCAGATGCCAATTGCCTGCGCTGCCGCCAGCGCCAGAAGAGGGTTACATAGCTGCCGATGAGCAGATACGCCAAAATTATTTTCATAACTGCGTCTGCAGCTTCTGGTGATAGATGGATAGCGTCTGTTAGATTTCCCAAACAACTACATGGTTTGTGATAATCAATCCACCACAATCCAAAGCGATACAGAGCAAAGGCTGTAGCCAGCCACGCCACAAAAGAGGCTCTCATGCTTGTCGGCTTTCCAAAAAAACATATGAACGCAACGCCCAACTCGACCATTCCGACAATCCTAAAAAGGTGTCGAAATGAAATTGACAGCAAAGGATCTAAACTCTCCAAGTATTTAGCGCTGCCAAAACTACTTCCCAACTTTGCGAACGCTGTAATCAACAGCAATATACCTGCTGACCGCAGGAAAAATTGAACAGGTGTTGATTGCATAATTTTCCTCATAATCACCCTCGAAAACTTTTGGGGTGTTGCCTGGAAATAATTTAATACAGACCAACTCTCGCTGTTATGATTCACGACAGCATAACAGCGAGGTTGGCCTTAATAACTTATTAATCCGCCCTGTCGGCAGAATAGCGTTATGATAGCAACCATGAAATTATTGGCTGCAAATACAGTTACATTACAGGCCAGCAATAACAGCTACCATCTCCACCCTTTTGACACGTCCCGATGACTACAGTCGTAATATCAGTATCACACGAAAGGCACACCGATACGAACTTAACGGTTTGGCAATCGTCGAATTCATTTATCCAATCGCATGCTTTTCCAGAACAATCGGGGTTGCCTTCTGTGGGCTGCTTGCAGGGACGACTGCCGGTGCTCGAGTCCGCAAGGCAATCGTAATATGTAAATGCCCGCGCCAACGGCGCTGACACGGCAATAACGCACATAATGGTAATCGCTGTCTTTACGCATTTCATTTTTAATTTCATATACTTTTTTGTTGTTGTGTTGTTTGTTTTGTTTGTTTTGTTGCTTCCATTCAAATTCTTATTCTAACGCTATTGTATTGTATACCATTTTTTTGATGGAGGTAATTTGGGTTTGAAGCGGATAATGATAAATATTATAATGGGTAAAACTGTGGAAATTAGAAGGGCAATCTTTACAATTAACTCTTTGTCCAGTTTGCCAAGGTATCGTTTCCTGTCCGATACCGGGTCATGTATAACAGCTTCAAACTGTTGCGAAGCTAACGCATCCTTCGATAGCCAATTCTCTGCCGGCTTTAAGCGATAATCCACTTCAGTTTCTATCTTAGCGGCACTTTTATATCTCCTGCGTTCGTCCTTAACACGAAGTTCAGATTGGATTGGAGGAAGGGAGAAGTTTAATGAATCTGCCTCCGCTACATTAGTAACAATTCCTTCGTATTTCCGAGAAAAATCATCCTTTTTATAATGCGGGTTAAAAACTTTGAAAGCAAATGCAAGAGGAAGTTCCATGCTGTGATAGTTCGTGCTTTCGGAACCCCGAAAAATCCCTTCTACAAAACCATCCGGCAACTCCTTCTTGCGTTGTTCAAGCGTCTTCTCGAATACAGACCTGTTGATATTGTCAAGTTCGGGACGATCAAATTCCTCATTATCAGGCAGGTCGAGCGCCGTTGACCTGATAAATTTCAAGCTTCGAATAGCGTTGGGCGCATTCTCACTTAACTCATACTCCATTCGGAATCCATAGGCGGCCAAGTTCCATCTTACATATGCCCATGGGAGAGGCATTGATTTCTGTGGATGGTCATGAAGATACGAGCCCGCATCAAACGCAAGCCATAATACTTGTGCCCTGCCTTGTGGGTCTGAAACGTTAAATGGATAACCGCCTGCGCTTATCGACGCGCGATTGATATGATTTGTAAATGGCTCGGTCGCAATAATGTCAGGCTGACCATTTGTCATTCCCATAATTGAATTCTGGTAATGAACAGAATACGTATCCTTACCGTCAAATGTTAAATAAGAGATATCGTCTTCCTTTGCCAATGAACGCACATTAATGGCCCAGCGACCATCACGGCAAACCAAAACCTGAAACTCATTGCTGCTGCATAGTTGAGGTAAAGGCTTATGAAGTCCATCCTGTGTAAGAACAGTGAAATATCCGCTCAGGCTTACAGCATCCGCGGCAAAAAGATAGGTTGAACAGAAGAGAAGTTGAACAATGAATATGAGCCTAAGCGAAGAAATTAATTGAGCGCGGACTCGGCAACTAACCGTGGACGAATGTTGGTTAGATTTCGGCACCAGCGCGATCCATCGTGGGCAAAATCCATCCTCTCGCTCCTTGTGCTTCCGCGCGTCTTGACAAATTCCAATTGCTCCGTGCATATCCGTCAGATGCCACTCCCATCGGTCCCGCCACATGGCCTTGCCGATTGATGCCAGTAAATCATAAGCGCCTTTGAATAAGCAAACGTTTTTTGAACAATAAAAGGGTTAGACATAGTTTAGACCATTTTAGCGGGAAAACAGCCCGTTTTCCCCTTGCTCTTGCCGCCCCAATGGTCTTGGATTTATCAAACGATTGGATCGGCAGGGCATGGAACATGCTTTTGTCAAATTGAATTTATCCGGATTCACCAATGGAAAACCTCTGAAGTCATGGGATCGCGCGTAACATTTGACGCTGCGACGAAATCAGGCAGGCCATCGTCTGCACTGGTTCCGGCAAAATCCCTGGCAAGGCCATCAACGCCAGCGGCGGTTGCCGCGAAACTTGCGGGCCAGCGCCAGTCTGCGCCCTCCGGCCAGGCAATTCACATCGCGCTGGTGGATGATGATCCGAGCATTCATGCCGCCATGCGCCAGACTTTCAAGGTGCTGGCCGCCGATTGGACGCTGGACAGTTATCTGGACGGCAATCTGGCCATTGACTGCATCAAACAAGTCCCGCCCCGCGCCGTTTTGATGGATATTACCATGCCCGAAATGACGGGGATTGAATGCACCAAAAAAATCAAGGCATTGCTGCCTGACTTGCCGGTGGTGATGTTCTCGGCGCGAACGGACACCGACAGTTTCATTTCCTCCATGATAGCCGGCGCGTCGGGTTACGTGGTCAAGCCCAGTTCGCCTTCGGACACCATTTCGGCGGTCAAAAAGGCGTTGGAGGGCTTTCCAGCGCTATGCGCGCACTCGGAGAAAACGATCGTCCAATGGCTGCATACGCTTGGCGAAAACGTGTTCTCGTGGGGTTTAACCGCGCGGGAACAGCAAGTCATGCTCCAGGTCTGCTCCAACCGCTGTGACAAGGACATAGCCTGCCTGCTTAAAATTTCGCCGAACACCGTGCATGTCCATCTTCACAGCATTTATAAAAAACTTGGCGCGGAGAACCGCAATGAAGCGCGCCGAAAGTTCCTTAACTTGAATTTTTAGGCGGAAGTGGGGTTGTTCAAGAGGCGGATTGAAAGACCGGCCATACACAACAGGCAAACCGGGTGGCCAGACTTAATCGCCACAAAAAGGCACACAAGAATGACAAACCGGAAAACAGAAATCCGCGCAATCAGCGGTCAAAGCGCCCGCGTGTTTCATGTGTTTCGCATTTCCGGTCGGCACTGCGTTCGCGCCGATTTTGGCTGCGGGGCGCCCTTTTTGCCCGCTTTTTCCATAAAAATGGAAATTGTGACATTGAGAGGCGAATCTCGATGACCGAGACGGGAATTCCCAAGGCAAAGACGGAAATCTCAATAACCGGGACGGTAATATCAGAGACGAAGATGATAATCTCGTTGACCGAGACGGCAATATCGGAGTCCGAGACGGGAATCCCGATGATTGAGACGGGAATATCACAGACGGAGGCGATAATCTCGTTGGCCGGGACGGTAATATCCGTGTCCAAGACGGCAAGAACTGCCTCAAAGACGGTAATATCAGAGGCGGATATTCCCGTATCAGAGGCACATATTACCGTCCCAGAGCCGGTTTTTTCCCGTAGACAGGAACAACCCCGATCCCGCGCCCCAAAACAATTTGCACCGGCAAGTGGTTGGCAATAAATAAGTTATGCGCGTTTTGTGTTTTAGATAAAGAATTACACCTATTGATAAATAATCTGGATTAGAACTTGGCATTCGGTTTGCTTTACGATGTGGTGTCACCCTGGGCCGGCGCGAAGCCGGATGGTTTCCTCCAGACGGCCTGGTGACATTGAACAGGAGACCCTGGCAAAACGGTCGCAGCGTTGCCTGATGCATGCGCGCTGATCAATGGCTGGAAAACAACGACGGTTCAAGCCGCCGCTGCCAGACCACGCCGGCATTGCCGGGCCTCACAACCACAAACGAAAGTTGAAGGAAAATGAACACATCAAACACAAAAAACAACCGCGTCAGCCTGGGCTACAAAAAAATGCCGGCGTCCATGGTGGTGTCAATCATGGCCTGGATCATCAAATGCATGACGGGCAACGCGGCGTTCCCCAAACCGCCGGTGCCGCTGGCGCCGCCGGTGCCGCCCGATCCGACATTGCCCGTGGACATGACCACGCGCATGAATTCCCTGCAGGCGGCCATCGCAGCCGCCGTGGATGCCGGAACCCCGCAGACGGCGGAGAAAAACGCCGCGCTGGCGGTTGCGTTTGAAGGCCTGGACGCCAATGGTTTTTACGTCCAAACGGTGGCACGCACAAATTTGCCAATGCTGCTCTCCTCCGGCTACCAGGCGGCCAGCACCAACCGCGCGCAGTCGCCGCTGGACGCGCCGTCCATCACGGGCATAGACAACGACATCTCCACGCAACTGGATGTGCATCTGACGCCGATCACCAACGCGGTGGGTTACGAGGTGCAGACTTGCACCGGCACCGGCGCATGGACAACGGCCATGTTTTCCACGCAGGCGCGCACCATCACGCTGGCGGGCCTGACCACCGGCACGGTGTATCAGGTGCGGGCGCGCGCGCTGGGCGGCAGCACCGGCCAAAGCGACTGGTCCATGCCCGGCTCCAAAATTGTGGACTGAGTCCTTGCGGACGGCCACCATGGCAAATGCTGAAATTCTGAAAGCTCAAATGGGATTCGGCAAATGAGGCCGGAACGGGAAACCGTCCCGGCCTTTTTTTGTTGCAGGGAACCAAACACAAGGAGTTCTATTCCAAAATCGGAATAAAAAAAAGAACGTGTTAATCTGTGCCCACCGCTTAAACGCCCCCAGCTTTTGGTTCAGGCGAGCGATTTGACGATTTCCTCGATCTTGGCAATGCCTTCGCCGGCTTCCTGCGGCTTCAAATTCAGCGGCGGCAGCAGGCGGATCACCTGCGCGCCGGCGGGAATCACCAGCACGCCGGCCTGTTGCAGCCGGTGGGTCATTTGAATGGACGCCGGTTTGTCGCCGGGGGCAAACGCCGGAATTTTTTCCTTTTCCACCAGTTCAAGTCCGAGCATGAAGCCGAGGCCGCGCGCGTTTTTGACGACGCCGGGACAATCTTTTGCGAGCCGCTCCAATTCCCTTTTCAGCCACTCGCCGAGCTTGCGGGCGTTTTCATCCAGCCGCTCGCGCTCGACGACTTCAAAGATTTTCAGCGCGACGGCGCAGGCCAGCGGCGTGCCGCCGTAGGTCGTGCCGTGCGTGCCGGCGCCCAACAAATCCGCATACGGCGCGCGCACCCAGAACGCACCAATGGGAAATCCGCCGCCGAGCGACTTGGCCATGGAAACGCCGTCGGGCAGGAATTCGGATTGCGGATTGGCAGTTTCGAGAATCCGCTGGAAGCTCTGGAATTTTCCCGTCCGGAAATAGCCGCACTGCACTTCGTCCATGAGCAGCAGCAGTTTTTTCTCGTCGCACAACCGCCGCAGTCCGAGCAAATACTCCGGCGTGGCGGGCGTGACGCCGCCTTCGCCCTGCACGCCTTCGATCAAAATGGCCACGGTCGCCGGCGAAATCGCCGCCCGCGCCGCCGCCAGATCGTTGAAAGGAATGTGCCGGAAACCCGGTGTCGCCGGCTCAAACCCTTTTTTCACCTTGTCCTGACCAGTGGCGGCGATGCCGGCCATCGTCCGGCCATGAAAGGAATTTGTCGCCGTCAGGATTTCAAACCGGCCTTCGTCGTGGCCAAATTTCCGAGCCAGCTTGAAAAGCCCCTCGTTCGCCTCCGCGCCGCTGTTGCAAAAAAAGACCTTGCCCGCGCCAGTGCGTTTGACGATTTCGGCGGCCAGCCGGCCCTGCGGCTCGGTGAAATACAGGTTCGAGACGTGGATGAGTTTCTTGGACTGTTCGACGAGCGCCCCGGTGATGGCCGGATGCGCGTGACCGAGACAGTTTACGGCGATGCCGCCACCGAGATCGAGATAGCGTTTGCCGGCGACGTCAAAAACGTAGCTGCCCGCGCCGTGACTCAACACGAGTTCAAAGCGGCCGTAGCTCGGCACGACATTTTTCGCGAAGAGCTCGCGGATGGATTCGTAGTCATTCCGCACAATCGGCGGCGGCGTTGAAACAATGTTTTTCATTTCGGATTGGCGATTGCGGATTGCGGATTGTTTTTCATTCGTGCGGTTTTAGCGGATGTGACGACAATGGCAAGTATTTCCTCGCCCTCTTTTGCCAAATTTGAAACCAACGCCGGCTTTATTTGATTTGTTTCGACCAGCATTTCAATCCAGTAAAGTGATTCGTCGCATTCTTCCTCAACGATTCCGGGCTTCGCAACGAAATCGGCACGCGACTTGGCGCGGCAAACCGCCCGGTAATTCGCACCAACCGAAGTCGCGCTTCGCAGCAATTGGCGGCCAATGACGGTCGTCGTGGTGTTTTTGGGCAAGGCTTCAATCATCTTGATGACGCGCTTGCCAAAATCTTTCGTCCGCTGTTTTAATTCGCCCGGGTTCATACAAATCCGCAATCCGCAATCGCCAATCGGAAATTACAACACGATTTCCGTGCCGACGCCCTTGTCGGTGAAGATTTCGAGCATCACGGCGTGCGGCACCCGGCCGTCCACGAAGGAAACCTTTTCCACGCCGGATTTGATGGCGGCGACGGCGCTGTCCACCTTGGGAATCATGCCCTTGTCCACGATGCCGGCGGATTTCAGTCCGGGAACCTCGCCGGTTTTCAGATGCGCGATGAGCGTGTCCGGGGCTTTCGGGTCGCGCATCAAGCCGGGCACGTCGGACATGAACACGAGCCGTTTGGCGTTGAGCGCGATGGCACACATTGCGGCGGCCACGTCGGCGTTGCAGTTGTAAATTTTGCCGTCCTCGCCGCGCGCGGTCGGGCTGATGACCGGCGTGAAGCCGCACCACATGGATTCCTTGAGCGGCGCGACGTTGACCTCGATGACTTCGCCGACGTAGCCGATGTCAATTTTTTTGCCGGGATTTTCCCGGTCGTCCAGCCAGAGCTTGCGGCACTTGAAAATGTCCCGCCCGGCGAAGCCCACGGCCTGGCCGCCGAGCGCATTGATGGTTCTGACGATTTCCGGATTGATCTCGCCGGTCAAAACTTTGTCCACGATTTCCACCGTGGACTCGTCGGTGACGCGCTGGCCCTGGATGAAATTCGCCTTCAATCCGGCCTTTTCCATGGCGCGGGTGATGGCCTTGCCGCCGCCGTGGACGACGACGGGATTGATCTCGACGGCTTCGAGAAACACGACGTCGCGCGCGACGCCGGTGCGGACGGTTTCGTCGGGCGAGTCCATGAAGCTGCCGCCGTATTTGACGACGAAGGTCGCACCGCTGAATTTCTGGATATACGGCAGGGCTTCCAGCAGCGTCCCGGCCTTGGCGATTAAATCTTGCACGCCCCATTTCTAGCAGGAAGCCGGACGGATGAAAACGCGATTTGTCATGGCGATTTCGCTTTGACAGGCGCGGGGTTTTTCATAGATTGCGGTCGCCATGCCCGAAATCGCAAAATTCGTCAACAGCGGTGCGGCCAGCGTCACACCCGCCATCGCCGAAAAAATCCTGCGCCAGCTGCCCCAGTGGAAGCTCGCGTTCACCCAGATCAACGCGCCGAAATTTCCGCACCTCGTGAACCAGCTCGGATTTCTCGCCGACGCGGTGGAGGACGCGGTGGAAGGCAGCTACAAGGATTTGCCCTACGTCACCGTCGCACAGGCGGTGTTCGCGCTGCTTTACGCGCACAAAAAAATGGGGTTCATCCCCGAAAGCATTCTGGATTTGGGCCGCGCCGACGACTCGAGCGTCGTGCGCGCGGTGCTGATTCAAAACGAAAAAGCCTTCGCCATTTATGCAAGCATGCACAAGGTGGACTGGCGCAAGATCACCAGCCAGGCCTGAGCTTTAGCCGCCGACGCCCGCGTATTCCTCGCTCGTCCGCAAATCCATGCCCATGAGGACGTAGTCGTGCATGACGGCCTTCATGTCGAGCACATACTCCTCCAGTTTCATCAGGTGCTCGAACCCGATTTGCTCCAGCGCGCGGATGGCGACCTTGCGTTCGCCGTTCAGCTCGGCCTCGAGCCGGCGCAACCCCATGTTCCGCGCAATTTCAACCTGCTCCTCCACCAGCATCCTGGCCACGTCGCGCCCGCGGTAGTTCGGATGCGTCAGCACGGTGATCAATCCGATGTGCCGCTTCCAGCCGCCGAGCCGCTGGTGCAGCGTCGCCTCGCCGATGATCCGGTCGCCATGCAGCATGATCAGCGGCAGATTGTGCTCGAAATCGGGATGCTGGCACCACTGCTTGAAAAGTGCGCCCTCAAAAATCGGCTGCTTGATGAACAACCGCTCCTCCTCGGGCACGGCGAGGAAGAATTTGTGCAGGCGACCGGCGTCCCGTTTGGCCAGCGGACGCACAATGACCGCCGTGCCGTCCCGCAACCTGGCGGAAAACGGAAATTTTTCCAGCGCGTATTCAAGCATCATAATCAGCCTTTCGTTGTCTGCCACTTTAGCACAGATAAGCGGATCTGAAAAGCAAAAAATGCAATTAAAGCCGGAATTACGAACGATTTCAGCCTCACGAATCGTCAAATTCACCGCAACTGATGTTTGCCAATGGTGGAATCGCTTGCCAGCCGGGCCGGAAACCGCTACCAAGCCCCCATGCAAATCCCACTGGTGATCACCCTCATCGGCCCGGACCGCACCGGGCTGGTCGAATCCGTCGCGCGCGCCGTGGCCGGCCACGGCGGCAACTGGCTCGAAAGCCGCATGTGCCGGCTCGGCGGCGAATTTGCCGGAATTTTGCGGATTGAAATTCCGGCGGCGGAAAAAGCGCCGCTGCTGGCCGCGCTTCAAAAAATTCCGGGGCTGAACGTCGTCGTCCAGCCCGACCCCAAACCGGCTCCGTCAACGCCGGGCCGCCAGACGAGGCTGGAAATCGTCGGCAGCGACCGGCCGGGCATCGTCCGCGAAATCACCAGCGCGCTCGCGCGGGCGGGCGTGAACGTCGAGGAGTTTTCCAGCGAGGTGTCAAGCGCGCCGATGTCCGGCGAAACCCTGTTCAAGGCCGGCGCGCGCCTGCAACTGCCCGAAAGCTGCGACCTCGCCGCGCTGAAAAGGGATCTGGAAAAAATCGCCGCCGACCTGCTGGTGGATGTTTCGTTTGTCGAGCTTCATCCATAGAATCGTCCTGCTGTGCCGGTCGGCAAAACGTGCGCCATCTCCTCCAACCCAAGGTGTTGAATCTGGCGGCCATTGCCGCCCTGGCCTCGGCGCTGGCTTGTTATCCGCGCATTTCGCTCTGGACCGGCCGGTCCGCTCCAATCTGGTATCTGGAGGGTGCGATTTTTCTTTGCGGCATCGTCCTCTGGAGTTTTGTCTTTGCGTGGCACGAGCCATACACCCATCATCCGGTCTTTGTTCTCAAGCCGGAACCAAAATTATTCCTCGCGGCAACTTTGATTGGAATCGGCGCGGCAGTAGTGTTTCACCTGTGGCTGGATCCGTCGCTCCGGTTGAAATTGCCGGAGGAATATCCGACCAACCTCAAACGGTGGTTTGCCCAGGTGCTGTTTGCACTGGCTTTCAATCAGTTGTTTCTGCTCTTCGCCCCGTTTGCCTGGCTCATGCGACTGTTCAAAAATCGTCGGGCGGCCATCAGCCTGACCGTCCTGTTCGGGGTCTGCCTTCTGGCAATGAAAATCCGGTCGCTCCCGACGCCAATTCCGTCGCTGCCGCTGGCGGCGCTCCTGGCCGGCCGGATCGTCATGGGATTTCTGGCGGTTTCATTCTATCTGCGCGGCGGCGTGCTGCTGGTCTGGTGGTGGACACTTTTGTTTGAAGCCCGGCTTTTGCCCTGTTTGACGGGCAGTCCGTGAACGGGGCGCAGCCTCACTTGAAAATTTCATGTTCAACCGGGCCATTTTGATCAACCCTTTGCAGAATGTTTGAACTGCTCAAAACCGATCCGCAAACCAAAGCGCGCCTCGGAAAATTGACCACCGCGCACGGCGTCGTCGAGACGCCGGTGTTCATGCCCGTCGGCACGCAGGCCAGCGTCAAGGCGCTCGACCCGCGCGAGCTTCGCGAGATGGGCACGCAAATCATCCTCGGCAACACCTACCATCTCAACCTGCGACCCGGACTTGAAATTATTTCCGCCGCCGGCGGCCTGCACAAATTCATGAACTGGGAAAAGCCGATCCTCACCGACAGCGGCGGCTTCCAGGTTTTCAGCCTGGCGAAAATCCGGAAAATCAAGCCGCACGGCGTCGAATTCCGCTCGCACCTCGACGGCTCGCTTTTGTTTCTCGGCCCGAAGGAGGCGATGGAAATCCAGCGCGTTCTCGGCTCGGACATCGCGATGGTTTTTGACGAATGCCCGCCTCACGACGCGCCGGCCAGGGAGCAGCGCCTCGCCGTCGAACGCACCATCCGCTGGGCGGGCGAATGCCGCGAACAGCCCCGCGCCGACGGACAAAAAGTTTTCGGCATCGTCCAGGGCGGTTCCAACGCCGAACTGCGCGAGGAATGCGCCAGGGCGCTCGTCGCGATGGATTTTGACGGCTACGCCATCGGCGGCGTGAGCGTCGGCGAGCCGGAACCAGAGATGATGAAGGCCATCGAAATCACCGAGCCGCATCTGCCGGCGAACAAGGCGCGCTACGCGATGGGACTCGGCACGCCGGCGCAGATGGTCGAGTTGATTGCGCGCGGCGTGGACATGTTCGACTGCGTGCTGCCGACGCGCATCGCGCGCACCGGCACGGCGGTCACGCACACCGGCGCGTTCGCGCTCAAGGGCACCGCCTACAAAACGGATTTCGGGCCGATCGAGGAAGGCTGCGAATGTTTTGCATGCCGCCATTTCACGCGCGCGTATCTCCGGCATCTGGTGCGGGCGAACGAAATTCTCGGCCTGCGCATGGTGAGCGTCCACAACTCGCATTTGTTCCTGAAAATCATGACCGAAGTGCGCGCGGCGATTGCCGGCGGAACCTTCTCGGAATTTCACCGCAAGTTCATCGCCAACTACACGCCGTCGCAAAAAGTCCTCGCCCAGCGCCGGCAGAAAACGGAGCGTTAAAATTCCGCTTGCATCCGCCCCGTGTTATGGCAGTTTATTGCCATCGCAAAGACAATATTTGCAAACATATGGAAAAACCGAAAATCATCGCCTACTTGAAACCGACCTGCGGCTGGAGCAACGGCGTCCGCGCCGTGCTGCGGAAATACGATCTGCCGTTCGAGGACCGCGATGTCATCAACGATCCCGCGCAGCGGCAGGAAATGATCCTGAAGACCGGCCAGCCGTTAAGCCCGTGCGTCGAAATCAACGGCCAGATGCTTCCCGACGTCAGCGGCGAGGAAGTGGAGGCTTGGATGCTGGCGAACGGCATCGTTCAGCCGAACGACCGCGTGCCCGAAGCGCCGACCAACCAGTCGTGCGGCAAGCATACGCATTTGTTCGTCGAGACTTGAACTGAATTTGAGGTGGGGACAGAAGCCGCGCCGTTGCTTTCCGGCGCGGCTTTTTCTTTCGTGAAATCGCGGCGGATTCCGGCTAGCATGGCTCCATGCGAGTCATTTCAAGCGCGGCCGCCATGCAGCAATTTGCGATGTCACTGAAGCGCCGTGGCCTTCGCGTCGGTTTTGTGCCGACAATGGGCTATTTGCACGCCGGCCATTTGAGCCTCGTGCGCGAGGCGCGCCGGCGCGCCGGCAAAAACGGCAAGGTTGTCGTCAGCATTTATGTCAACCCGACGCAGTTCGCGCCGACGGAAGACCTTGCCAAATATCCTCGCGACCTGAAACGCGATTTGAAATTGTGCCGCGAAGCCGGCGTGGACGCGGTGTTCACACCAAACGACGGGGAAATGTATTCGACTTTGGATTGCGGTGACATGTCACCGCTTTCAAAGCGCCGACATGTCGGCGCACTCCAAAACTTCAGCACTTACGTCGTCGAGGAAAAACTGTCGCGAACCATGGAAGGCGCGGCACGGCCCGTGCATTTTCGCGGCGTGACGACGGTGGTGGCCAAGCTGTTCAACCTCGTGCTGCCGGACGTGGCGGTGTTCGGCCAGAAAGATTTCCAGCAGGCGGCCATCATCCGGCGCATGGTCGCCGACTTGAATTTCCCGGTGAAAATCATCGTCGCGCCGACGCTGCGGGAACCGGACGGGCTGGCGATGAGTTCGCGGAACAAATTTCTCGACGCGGAACAGCGGGCGCAGGCGGTGATTTTGTTTCACGCATTGCAGGCGGTGAAGGCAGCGGTGGCAAAAAAACCCGTTTCCGCCGCGCGCCTGAAGGCCGACCTGAAGGAATTTTTCACCGCATCTCCGCAGGCCCGGCTGGACTACGTGGAATTTTTCGATCCCGAAACGCTGACTCCGGTCGCCCGGGTAAAACGCGGCACCCACATGGCGCTGGCGGTGTTCGTCGGCAAAACGCGGTTGATTGACAACGCAAGGCTTTGAAATGAAACAATTCGACTATCTCGTTCTCGGCAGCGGCATCGCGGGGCTGTCATTCGCGCTGAAGGTCGCGCCGCACGGGCGCGTGGCCATCGTCACAAAAAAGGACCGCGCGGAGTCGAACACGAATTATGCGCAGGGCGGCATCGCGTCGGTGACGAGCAAGGAGGATTCGTTCGAGCTGCACGTGCGCGACACGCTCACGGCGGGCGCGGGGCTTTGCAAGGAAAGCGTCGTCCGCACCATCGTCGAGGAAGGCCCGGCGCGGATTCAGGAATTGATCGAGCTGGGAATGCAGTTTTCCGAGCGCGATGCGCCCAGCGAGGACGGCGGAAAGGAACTGGATCTCGGGCGCGAAGGCGGCCACTCGATGCGGCGCATTTTGCACGCGAAGGACATGACCGGGCGCGAAGTGGAGCGCGCGCTGCTCAACGCGATTTCGAAACAGCCGAACATCCAGATTTTTGAGAATCACATCGCGATTGATCTGATCACAAGCCGGAAAGTCGGCTTGGACGACGGCAACCGCTGCCTCGGTGCCTACGTTTTCGACAAAAAATCGGGCCGCGTCTGGACCTTCGCCGCGCCGGTGACGCTGCTGGCCACGGGCGGCTGCGGCAAGGTCTACCTTTACACGACGAACCCGGACATCGCGACCGGCGACGGCGTGGCGATGGCGTATCGCGCGGGCGCGGCGATTGCGAACATGGAGTTCGTGCAGTTTCATCCGACGTGCCTGTATCATCCCCGGGCGAAATCGTTTCTCATCAGCGAGGCGGTGCGCGGCGAGGGCGGCGTGCTGAAAACGCTCGCCGACGAGGAATTCATGGACGCGGTTCATCCGATGAAATCGCTGGCGCCGCGCGACATCGTCGCCCGCGCGATTGACCGGGAGATGAAAAAAAGCGGCGCGGAGCACGTGTGGCTGGACATCACGCACAAGCCCGCGAAATTTCTCATCGAACGGTTTCCGAACATTTACCAGACGTGCCTGCGCTACGGCATTGACATCACCAAGGAGCCGATTCCGGTGGTGCCGTCGGCGCATTTCCAGTGCGGCGGCGTGGTGACGAACGTGGACGGCGAGACGGACATCGCGGGGCTGTTTGCCGTCGGCGAGGTGGCCTGCACCGGCCTGCACGGCGCGAACCGGCTGGCGAGCAATTCGCTGCTGGAGGCGCTGGTTTGCGCGCACCGTGCGGCGGAGAAAATCATTTCAGCCCCGCCGGAAAAGGTGGATTTGAAAATCCCGCTCTGGCAGTCGGGCAATGCGACCAACGCGGACGAACTCGTCGTCGTCACGCACAACTGGGACGAAATCCGGCGGCTGATGTGGGATTACGTCGGCATCGTGCGGACGAACAAGCGGCTGGCGCGCGCCCAGAAGCGCATCGCCAATCTACAGGAGGAAATTCGCGAGTATTACTGGAATTTCACCGTAACGGGCGATTTGCTGGAGCTGCGCAATATCGCCACCGTGGCGGAGCTGATCATCCACTGCGCGTTGCAGCGGCCCGAAAGCCGCGGGCTGAACTACAATCTGGATTACCCGTCCGCGAACCCCGCCTGGGCGCAGCGCGACACGGTGCTGCAAAAGTCACTTGGACGCTCTTAACGAATCCAGCGTCGCCCGCGCCTGCCCGATGAGATTCACCAGTTGGACCCACTGGTCGGACGCGAGGGAAACCCGGGGGCCGTCGTCGTATTGCAGGAAAGTCCGGATGCCGCCCTGCTGCTTGTTGCCGTAGGCGATGAATTGCAAACCGGACTTCGTGGTGAAGGCCGCATCAAACCCCGGCAGCGCCGTCACGCCGTAGGTCATTTTGCCAAGGCTGTCCATGCCGTTGAGCAACGCATCCAGTTCGTCATAATCCACGATGGCCCGCCCCTGCCACTGGTTCGCCTCGATTTCGACGGAGATGCCATAATCCTTGCGGCCGGTGGCCAGGCTCGTGGACTCCTTGCAGCGCACGGAAATGACGGCGCCGCCGGTGGAAACCGAGCCGACCTGGCCGAAGCCCTTGATGATGACCACCCCGGTTTGCGACTCAAAAATCCCGATCTCGGTCTTGAGCGCGTTGGTGTCCTGCGCGCGACCGGCCGAGGCCAGCGAGCAGACGATGGCAATTAAAACGACGCAAATTTTTCGCATGATTCCCTCCGATTGGAAAATGTTGATTTCAAGGTTCATTGTTACAAACTCCGGCGGAGGGGAAAAGTTGCGCGGAATGGAACACCCCTCCGACCTTGCTCGAGCCGTCTTCCCGCGCCGCGTTCGGATGCCACGCCCCGGAGCGGCAGGGTTTTGTTTCCGAACCAACTTGCCCGCCCACCGGCTTTGCGGTAGTTTGCAGGCGCTATGGAAACAACGCCCTTTTCGCAGGAGGCAGTGCCGCCGTCTTCACCGCCGCCTTCAGTCACACCGCCACCGGTCATCGCGCCGCCGCCGCCGACCAAGCCGCGCCGGAGCCGGGGCTGGATGGTTTTTGCCATCATCCTGCTCGTGCTGCTGGGTTTCAGCCTGCTGGGAAATTTTGCGCAGGCCATTTCGCACGCCATTGGCGGCGGCCTCAATCGCGGCTTCAAAACCGGCTCCGCGCGCGACATCGGCCCGAAGCTGGAGGAATGCGTGCTGGAAGACAATGACGCGCGCGCCAAAATCGCCGTCATCGAGGTGGACGGCATCATCACCAGCCATGAGGCCGACCCGGCGGGCAACAGCATGGTGGACGTGATCAAGGCGCAACTGGACCGCGCGAAGGACGACGCCCGCGTCAAAGCCGTCATCCTGAAAGTGGATTCGCCTGGCGGCGAAGTCATGGCGTCGGATCAAATCAACAAATTGTTCGCGAAATTTCAGGCCGGGCCTGATGGAAAACCGGTGATCTGCTCGATGGGCAGCCTGGCGGCGAGCGGCGGTTATTACATTTCCGCGCCGAGCCGCTGGATTGTCGCGGACGATCTGACCCTCACCGCCAGCATCGGCGTCATCATGGAAGGGCTGAATTATCGCGGCCTCATGGACAAGATCGGCGTCGCGCCGGATGTCTATAAAAGCGGCATCCACAAGGATATGTTGAGCGGGATGCGCGAGACGAACGAGATTCCCGCCGACGAACATCAACTGGTGCAGGATCTTATCATGGAAACTTACGGACAATTCACCAACATCGTCGCCGAAGGCCGCGGCGCCGCGCATGAAAAAAACAAAAACGAGGGCCGCGCGCTCGCGCCCGACTGGATGAAATTTGCGGATGGGCGGGTGGTTTCAGGCGCGAAGGCATTGCAGCTCGGCCTGGTGGACGAGCTGGGCGATTTCGACGCCGCCGTGGACCGCGCCGAGAAAATTGCCAACAGCGGCCACAAGGCCAATTTGATCGAATACCGCGAGCGCTACGACCTTTCCAATTTTCTTTCGATGCTCGGCCAGAGCAGCAAGTCGCACGACATCAAGCTCGACCTCGGCATGGACATCCCCAAATTGCAGGCCGGCGCGCTCTATTTTCTCTGGCAGGCGCCTTGAATTAAATGAACGGCGTCACGGTCATCGCGCATCCCCTGGTGCAACACAACCTCGCCCGGTTGCGCGACCGGCGGACGCAGCCGCAGGAGTTCCGCCGCCTGCTCGGCGAAATCGCGGCGCTGATGATTTACGAGGCGACGCGCTCCTTCGGCGTGAAAAAAATCTCCGTCCGGACGCCGCTCGAATCCGCGCGCGGATTCCGCCTGGAACGCGAAGTCGTCCTTGTGCCCGTCCTCCGCGCCGGACTGGGAATGCTGGATTCCATTTTGCAGCTCATCCCGCACGCGCGCGTCGGCTTCATCGGCCTCAAGCGCGAGGAAACCACCCTGCGCGCGATGTTTTACCACAAAAGCTTTCCGAAAAACCTGGGCCGGTTTGAGGTGGTTTTGATTGACCCGATGCTGGCGACCGGCGGCAGCGCGGTCGCCGCGCTGGATTTGCTGGTCGAACAGGGCGCCAAACACATCCGCCTGGTGAATCTGGTTGCCGCGCCGGAAGGCATCCGCCGCGTTCGGCAGAATTATCCGCGCGTGCCGATTTTCACCGCCGCCTTGGACCGGCAGTTGAACGAAAAAGGCTATATCCTGCCCGGCCTGGGTGACGCGGGCGACCGGCTGTTTGGAACTTGAACTTCATCCGCGAATTTCGCGAATTGACGCGGATGAAAATTAACAGTTAATTCGTGGAAATTCGCGCAATTCGCGGATTCAAAAATGTCAGAAACCCTGCTCATCGTCGCCGACAGCGAGCGTGACGCGAACATGCTTTACGCCACCGGCCTGTTCGTGCCCGACCCGTTCATCTACCTCAACTTCGGCGGGCGCCCGCTGCTCGTGATGAGCGACCTGGAGATTGACCGCGCCCGCGCCAATGCGCCGCACTGCCACGCCGTGTCGTTGAGCGCCTGCCAGCAAAAACTCCGGCGCGACGGCGTCAAATCGCCCGGCTTCGCGCGCGTCATCCGGCAGATTTTGCGCGAGCAGAAAATCCGCCGCGCCGTGGTGCCGGACAATTTCCCGCTGGGTCTGGCGAAGGAATTGAAAAAACTCGGCGTCAAGCTCAAGCCGCGCGCCGCCGTTTTCCCGAAGCGCGAAATCAAGTCCGCCGACGAGGTCCGGAAAATCTCCGCCGCGCTGACGATGGCCGAGGTCGGCATGGCCGAGGGCATGGAAGTCCTGCGCCGCTCCAAAATCGGCCGCAACCGCCGGCTCATTTACCACGGCCTCACGCTCACGTCGGAAAAACTGCGCTCGGTGATTGACTGCGCGATCCTGCAGGCGCACGGCCTGGCGGCGAACACCATCGTCGCCGGCGGCCGGCAGGCCTGCGATCCGCACGAGCGCGGCCACGGCCCGCTGCGCGCCAACGAGCCGGTCGTCATTGACATCTTTCCGCGCTCGCAAAAAACCGGCTACTTTGGCGACATCACCCGCACCGTCGTGCGCGGACACGCGGGCGAGGCGGTGAGGAAACTTTACGACACCGTCTGGCACGGGCAAAAAATCGGCTTTGAGAAAATTCGCGCCAACGTGCCGACGGCGGAGGTTCACAAGGCCGTGCAGGAATTTTTTGTCCGGCAGGGCTACAAAACCGGACGGCACGACGGGCGGATGGAGGGCTTTTTTCACGGCACCGGCCACGGACTCGGCCTGGAAGTCCACGAGGCGCCGCGGCTGGGCGCGACCTCGGCGGGCCGGCTGCGGCCCGGCCACGTCGTGACCGTCGAGCCGGGGCTTTACTATCCCGAAATCGGCGGCGTGCGGCTGGAGGATGTCGCGCTCGTCACCGGCAACGGCGCGCGCAACCTGACGCGGTTTGAGAAAGTGCTGGAGATCTGATAATGGCAGGGCTGCGTTGTCGCGCAGCCGAAAGGTGTAGTGTCGAGCCTGTGGTTCGAACGAATCGGCGCACAGCGCCGACACGTTCCATCGTGGCAGCGAACGTCAGTTCGCTCCATCTTCTCCGGTTTGAATAATGAGCGGACTCACGTCCGCTGCTACTCAATAAACCAGACCAGCACCGCCTGCGCCGATTTACGCCGAAAAGAAATCTGCGTCTTCCGCGAAATCTGCGGATAAAACTTCCCATTCGGAATGTGTAGCAGCCGACGTGAGTCGGCTCAAACTTCTCCCCCGCCGGAATAATGAGCGGACTCACGTCCGCTGCTACTCAATAAACCAAAACCAGCACCGCCTGCGCCAATTTGCGCAGAAAAGAAATCTGCGCCATCTGCGAAATCTGCGGTAAAAGCTTCCTGCATCTGATTTCGACATTTCGGCCAAATCTTGCGCAGCAACCCGATTTATGCTCTACTCCGGCAAGGACGGCGCGTTCCGTTGAGTAAAAACGGCGAACGCGCTGTCCATTGTTTTGATTTTATGATTTACAATTCGTTTCATTCGATTGGTTTGTATTTTTTGTTTTTGATTCCCGGCTTGCTGCTCGGCATCTGGGCGCAGGTCAAGCTGTGGCGCGCCTTCGGCAAATACAGCAAGGTGGCGGTGGACTCCGGCATGACGGGCGCGGAGGCGGCGCGCGAAATTCTGGACCACGCCGGGCTTGTGAACGTGCCGGTGGAGGAAATTTCCGGCCATTTGAGCGACCACTACGACCCGATGAAGCGCGCGCTGTTCCTGTCGTCCGAAAATTTTCACGGGCAGTCGGTCGCCGCCGTCGGCGTGGCGGCGCATGAATCCGGCCACGCGCTCCAGCATCAGGCGGCCTACGGATTGTTCAATGTCCGGATGGCCCTTGCGCCGGTGACGCAATTCGCCAGCATGGCTTACATGGGAATTTTGTTCGTGGGGATGTTCATGAACATATTGGGAGTGGCGCTGTGGATCATTATTGCGACATTTTCCGTCATCACCCTGTTTCAACTGGTCACGCTGCCGGTGGAATACGACGCCAGCCGCCGCGCGAAGGAGCAATTATTCCGGCTCGGCCTTGTCCACGAACACGAACGCGCGGGCGTCAGCAAGGTTCTGAACGCCGCCGCGCTTACCTACGTCGCCGCGCTGGTCAGCAGCATCCTGACGCTGCTTTATTATCTCACCCTCGCGCGCGACAGCCGGAGATAGTTGATTTTCAGGCGGGGCGCGGCAATGCAGCCCTGCGGGCGAAAATAAAATCGCCGGAACGATTTTTCATTCCGGCGCGGGTTGTGTTAAAATTGTTCCGGGCGGCGGGTGGTCGGGTTTTTCCGAAGGAATGCACGCTCCGACCTTTTGCCGTCGCCCGGTCTGCGTCCCTGATCCCTACCAGCCCGCAGAATGTGGGACGGCTTCCCTTGCGGGATGCCACCAGGATCATCGCAGCGCGATGCCCCTGCCAAATGGGTGGTCATCCCCGCAAGGACCGGCCGATGCAAGTCAGGTGGCCATTTTGGACACGGTGGCGCTCCAGGGGCTGTATTGCGTGGAGCCGCCCACCGCGCGGATGCGCACATTATAGATGGTGCCCGGAGTGAGATTCGTCAGGACGATGCCCTTCGTGTTCGGAAAAATGCCCGCCTCCAGCCATGCGCCCGTGCCGGTGGAGAATTGCATCTGATACGCCTTGGCATTCGGCACCACCGACAGGCCCACCCCCAGTTGGGTGGTCATGGAATTGTCCAGCGAGAACACCGGCTGATCCAGCGGCGACGGGGTGGAGCTGGCATTGGCCACGTCAAAGCCCGACGACAACACCTGCGAGACGGTCAGCGTCGGGGCCAGGCTTTGGACATACCCCGCCGTCTGGCGCAGGGCGGATATCAAGGCTTCCCGCGCCTCGTTTTTTGCGGCTGTCAGCAGCTTTCCACCCTGCGCCGCCGCGGTGATGGCGTCCTGAAACTTCGTCTGCAACAGCGTCATTGCAGCGATGGCCACGGGAAGGTTGGGATACAGCAGGTTGTTTTTGAGGCACACAATCACCAGGATCGCGAGGCTGTTTGCGTCATTATCAGAGAAGGTCGCAAATGACAGTGCGACACGGATTACTTTCTTTTTCATTCACCATTGCTTCTTTCCCCTTCAGAAAATAACCGGCCGGACGGAGGTGTCCGGCTAATCATGCGTGCAGGGGGATTAATGGCAAACACCATGAAACCTGTCAACGTTTTTTTCATTTATTTTCAAGCTTCTAATCTCACGGGCCGGGCTTGTGGCGGCGGTCCATGGCCGGCGGCGGCGCCCCGCCAGGCAATCCGGTCTTGCGTTGGGGCAAAACGATATTGTTTCAAGGCAAAACGATTTGATGAAAGGACAAACCGATATTGTTCAGAGGCAAAACGATTTGATGCAGGGACAAGACGATGTTGTTCCAAGGTTGAACGAATTGACGGAAAATCAAAGCGATGCCCGTTGGAGGCACAACGACTTGATGCCGGGACACGACGATTTGATGAAGGAGTCAAACGCCCCGCCGGAAAGGCAGAACGAATGGGTGAAAGGACAAACCGACATTGTTTGGACGCAATCCAAATTGATGAAATGCCGTTTCCCGGCCTGAAATGCGCCCAAACCTCGAAAATGGCGGGTTTTTGATGATTTCGTGGCAGCCGACGTGAGTTCGGCTCCGACAGCCGCAACTCCCGTTTCCCGGCCTGAAATGCGCCCCAAACCTTGAAAATGGCGGGTTTTGATGATTTCGTGGCAGCCGACGTGAGTTCGGCTCCGACATCCAGCAACTCCCATTTCCCGGCCTGAAATGCGCCCCAAACCTCGAAAATGGCGGGTTTTGATGATTTCGTAGCAGCCGACGTGAGTTCGGCTCCGACATCCCGCAACTCCCGTTTCCCGGCCTGAAATGCGCCCGAACCTTGAAAATGGCGGGTTTTGATGATTTCGTGGCAGCCGACGTGAGTTCGGCTCCGACATCCAGCAACCCCCCTCGCTCATGGATGCCCTCTGCCACAAATAAGCCAAAGAACACAAAATGAGACCTCTCCAAAACCCGCCCTGTTCTTGTAGCGGCGGTTCTTGTAGCGGCGGTCTGTGACCGCCGTGATTTTCTCGAAAATTTACTTCCTTTCAGCGCTCACAGAGCGCCGCTACAGGGGTTTTGCAGTGACCTCATTTCGTGGCAGCCGACGTGAGTTCGGCTCCGACATCCCGCAACTCCCCTCGCCCACGGATGCCCTCTGCCACAAAAAAGCCATTGCCGGACCGGGGACACAGGCGTAGCATCGCCGGACAATCAAACAGGCGGGCCGGTCCTCTTGACGGCCTCAAAATCCAGGAACCTGGATATGCAAGACAACATCCCGAAGGAAAAAGCGGAACCGGCGGCAACTGAAACCGTCCGGGCGTTTGACCTTGGCAAAGGCTCCATCGGCAGTTGTGCGGATGTCAGGGGACCACAAATGAAATGAACTTCTGGTGGGTCAATCACAGTCAGACCTTCCGACATGAGTTCTTCGGAAAATACATTTGGTCGCCCAAGCGCAAGCGCAACGACCAAACCAATCCGTTTTACGAAACTATGCGCGAAGTCGCGCCCGGCGACATTGTTTATTCCTTTGCCGATGGCGCGGTTCAAGGCTTCGGCATGGCTCGCACGCATTGTTACACCTCGCCGCGACCGGATGAATTCGGTCACATCGGACAGGCATGGAACGAAGTTGGCTGGAGGGTAGATATTGATTTCCAGAAATTCACCGAGCCGATTCTGCCTACGCAACACATGCACGCCATCGCGCCAACGTTGCCCGAACGCTATTCGCCCATTCGCGCCAATGGCTACGGCAACCAAGGCGTCTATCTCGCGCAAATCCAGCGGCCAATGGCGCTGGTCGTCGCGCAACTCGCCTCGCCGGAATTGCTGGGAATCATTCAGGGCGTCCAGATTTCCGAAACGGCGGAGACGCCGCTGCCGGAATTGCGCGGCATCGTGGAATGGGAAGAGCACGAGTGTGAGCAGATTTCCGCCGACCGCCAGTTGCCCGACACCGAAAAGCAGGCGCTCATCAAAGCCCGGCGCGGACAGGGCTTGTTCCGTCAAAATGTCGCGCGCATCGAACATTTCTGTCGCGTCACGCGGGTGGACCGGCCCGAACATTTGATTGCCAGCCATATCAAACCGTGGCGGGAATCAGACAACCGCGAGCGGCTGTTTGCGGGCAACGGCCTGCTGCTGACGCCGACCATAGACCACCTGTTTGACCGCGGCTTTATTTCCTTTGAAAACGGCGGCGAATTGCTTATCTCACCGGTGGCTCACGAAGAATCCATGAACAAAATGGGCATCATCACGGATCGCGTCGTCAACGTCGGCAGCTTTGCCGAACCGCAACGGGAATTTCTCGCATTCCACCGCGACAATGTGTTTTTGAAAAAGGCGTCCTAGCAGAACAAATCAATGCCAGACGAATACCAATTCGATGTTTTCTTGAGTCACAGCACGAAGGATAAGCCAGTGGTGCGCGAACTGGCCGCGCGTTTGAAGAAGGACGGCGTGCGCGTGTGGCTGGACGAGGAGCAAATCAAACCTGGGGATAGCATCCCAGCGAAGATTGAGGAAGCGCTAGAACGATCGCGTGTGTTGGTGCTTTGCATGTCGGAAAATGCGTTTGGGTCTGATTGGGCACAATTGGAATTGGGCACGTTCAGGTTTCGTGACCCGCTGAATAAGGACCGCCGTTTCATTCCGTTGCGGCTTGACGACGCTCCAATCAAAGGCTCCCTGGCACAATTCCTTTACATCAACTGGCGCCTTCCGAACAACGAGCAGGAGTATGCAAAGCTCTTGGAAGCTTGCCGAAGCGGAAATACGCTACGGTTGGACTCTCCAGGGATACCGGGTTGGCAGGCGGCCACAAAGAAGGAGATCGTTCTAGATAGAGATACGCGAGATGACTTCCAGCAAAAAGTTAAAGACATCTTGGCAAAGCGCGTCGGATTCCTATGTTCAAATCCGTCGTGCAAATGCCCCACGACCGGACCCCACACAAATCCGAGAAAGGCAATCAATGTCGGGGTCGCGGCACATATCGCTGCTGCGGCACATGGCGGACCGCGCTACGACGCGAGCATGTCTCAAGTAGATCGCTCTTCAATCCAAAATGGCATCTGGCTCTGCCAAAACTGCGCAAAGCTTATCGACAACGACGAGGCGCGATATACAGCGCCCCTTCTATGTCAGTGGAAAGCTGCTGCCGAGCAAGCCGCCTTGCAACGTGTAGAAACAGGCACTCCGCTAAAAACGGTGCCTGCGCTTAATGAGCATTCAAGCCATGTTCAGATTGTGCATTCCGGTTCAGGTGACATCGTGATCGGGACAAAATCTACTGCATCACGGCGGGTCGTGTTCTCGCCCGGGCCACAGCACATTGCTCCTGAAACAGCCAGGCAGTTAAGGCAAATTGTTGACGAAATTGTCGAGCGCCTTACTGTCTCTGGCGGCAACACGGGCAAGGCATACGCAAGGGTTTGGGGAGACTTTAATGCGGAATTTGGCCTCACAACCTATAAAGAACTTCCCCGAGAGAAGGCGGAGGCGGGTATTAGTTATCTTCGCCAATGGCGTGCCAGCAAGAATTCAAGACTACGGAACGCTGACCCCGAAAAATTCCGAACTGCACAACTAAAAGGAATTTGGCCAAGGTCAAAATCGCTGGGATTCGCCGATTCTGACCTTTATGCCTTTGCTTCAAAGAAATTGAAATTGCCGCACGCAATCACTTCATTGAACGAATTGGGTAATCAGCAACTTTCAAGGTTAAACAGGTTTCTAATCTACGAAGAACGGAAATTCAAAAAGCAAACCCTCAATCCGAGACGCGGAACAGAACGCACAAATCATGGCAGCAAATTGGAAGTTACGGCAAGTTTGGCATTGGAAAATACCAATACAAGGCAGGGGCTTCTTACCATCAAAGCGGTAAATTTTGGAAGCAAGGTAGTGAGAATTCGCCGAGTAGCAGTGGCGCTCAAGCCAGATGAGCTGATAAAAGGGAGCGGAATTGTGCCTGTTTCATCAGAGTTAAATATTGGCCAAAAGCAAGCCGTAGTAAATATCGAAGCCGACGAGGACATGCACGAGTGGCAGCAAGTTTTGAGATTTAAGCCAAATTTTGAAGTCCATGAAAAGGAGAGTGAGCGCTATGGCAAGGGCTATATTGAATTGACGTCGGGAAAAAAAGTGGAATTTGAATTCTTGTTGCTTCCCGATTCTGCATGGGATTTTTTAACTGCTTCCATTGCGCCAGTATTTGACGGCAAGATGGGACACAAGTGCTCTCACTGCGGATTTATTTTTCTGACACAGGCAACAGCAATTAGCGTGACCTGTCCTAAATGCAAAAGGGTTGACCATTTAAGGCCGAACCCAAGCACTGGAGTGTCGGCCAAATATTTGGAAAGAGCGGCGACGGCGGCATCAGCAATCTGGCCATGCTACCTTAAAATTATAGGCTCATACCAAGATTGCGCCCTTCTTATCGAGGACAAGAACATGGAGAAACTGCGGGCTAGGCAACAGATCTTTCAAACTGATGTGAACCAATTCTGGCAGACTTTTGAACTTAACAAAATCTATTTGCCACAAGATATTGAAAATGATGTTCGAGTCATTGTGAACACCTGCGATCAATACGTAAGAACGTGCGACCGGGTGCAAACTCTGATAGATAGCAAACCGACCGAAGATGGACAAAAAGTGGTTGATGCACAGTATTTGAAAATCGAAAAACTGGAGAACGACATCATTGCGATGCGACCGAAGACAGAAGCTCATTTTCGGCGGCTCATTGCAGGAAAATAGAAGCTTTTGGCATGTGACAACCACTTCTACTTTCTGCCGGATGCATTTTCGCGCTGATAGATGAATGACACAGAAAAATTGATTCCCCTGCACGGCGGTTATCGGAAGTTGAAAAGCTTTCAGGTGGCACAATTGGTTTATGATGTCACGGTGCGGTTCTGCGACCGTTACATTTCTCCGCGCAGCCGCACCCACGACCAGATGGTGCAGGCGGCGCGGTCGGGCGTGCAGAACATTGCCGAGGGCAGCCAGGCCAGCGGCACGTCCAAGAAAATGGAACTCAAGCTCACGAACGTGGCCCGCGCCAGCCTGGAGGAGCTGCGTCTGGATTATGAAGATTTTCTGCGGCAACGCGGGCTGCCGCAGTGGCCGCGCGAGGACGCGCGCCGGGCTGATCTGATAGCACGGCGTCCCGCCACAGCAGATGACGTGGCGGCCTGGGTGGAGGCGGTGCATGGACAAAATGGACGGAGTGGACGGACCGGCCAGGGTGGACGAGGCGAAAAACAAAAGTCCATCCAGTCCACAGTGTCCACACAGCCCACCTATCCAGAGATAGCGGCCAACGGCGCCCTGGCGCTCATCATGGTGGCCAGCAGTTTGTTGAGCCGTCAGGTGGCGGCGCAGGCGGCTGCCTTTGAAAAAGAAGGCGGTTTCACGGAACGGCTCTACCGGAAACGCTGCCAGCGGCGAGCAGGCACGGCGGTCATCGAAAGTTGAAAAGTTTTCAAATGTCGCATGACACCTGTTCAGTCTGAATTGGCCTTGGAAGCGTTGGCCGGACTCCTTGACGAGTTCCGGCATGGGAACATCGTGGCGCGGTCCGCCGAGGAAAACGGAATGCAACGTCACGCCGGCCCGCTGTCCGCGCGATGGAACCAACGCTTTCCCGGTTTTCCCAGCCATCTATTTCCCTATACCTCGTTCCGGGGGGAATTCTACCGCAAGCACCGTGATGCGCACCTGAAGGACATCATCGTCCGGTTGCTGGCGGGTTCTGGCGGTGAGACGACCATCGTCAATCCCGCCTGCGTGTTCGGACGCCATGCTTGCCACCTGGCCGCACGATTGCCGCGCGCCAAAGTCATCGCCACGGACATTGACCCGCGCTATTTTCAAAGTTACCGGGCCATGAGACTGGGCAGACTGCCCGGGAATTTCAGCTTCGTGCCGGACAACATTTTCGACC
Organism: uncultured Bifidobacteriaceae bacterium; assembly: GCA_964655855.1. GTDB lineage: Bacteria > Verrucomicrobiota > Verrucomicrobiia > Limisphaerales > UBA11358 > UBA11358. The sequence continues at coordinate 38,192 of CAZZPE010000007.1, read as the reverse complement.
CGCAACTTAAGGTTCAGCCAACGGCGGTGGTGTTCTTCGGCGCGTGCGGGGCCGTGTCGGACGGCGCGCTGGATTACGCCATCGTCTCGGGTGCCCGACGGGTGATGTGCCGCACCTGTTGCCACGAGAACATCGGCGGGAATGTAACCGTGGCGGCGCGGCCCAACGCGGTGAACCGCTTCTTCCGGTTCAAGAACCGCATCTACGACCGGGTGCGGAAGACGCCCAAGTATGCCGGCTTTTATTTCTCGCCCAAATATGCGCCCGGCGCCTATCCCCGAAGTGCCGCCGGCCGGCGCCTGAGCAGCGCGGACGAAATCCTGACGGTGGCCAGAAATTCCACCGACAGCGACATCTGCCGGGCCATCATTGACCTGGACCGTTGTCTGCATCTGGCAGAGCACGGATTCCGTGTGGAGTATCAGGGCGACATGCTGGTGGCGGAGCGGGAAGCAAAGGCTGAAGGCTGAGGTTAATATCGGAAAACATTTGTGCCTATGAACCGTTGTCCATATTGCGGCAAACAATTTCCAAATGACGTGACGATCTGTCCGGTGGACGGCCAGTCGTTGGGCGGGCCAATGGCCACGCGCAAGAAAGTTACCGGCGTCTGGCGCGGCTGTTACGGTTATGGCCCGCGCGGGAATCGTCCCGGTTTCGGTCCGGTCACCTTCACGCTGGAATTAAAACAAGGGTGGACGTCGCATTTTGCGGGATCGGTCACAGAGGATGCGCCGGCTGGAATGCCGGGCGTGGGCACGGTGGGCGGATATTTTGCCTTCCCCAATTTTGAACTGACCAAACAGATGCCGGTGGGCTACGTCATTGAGGAGGATGGCAGCCGCAAGACGTTGCGGGAATCCTTGGTGGATCAGGGAATGGATTTGCAGCAGGAATTGCCCGGCCCGCCGATTTTGTATCAAGGCCGGTTTCTCGATGCCAACCGGGTGCAAGGCACCTGGATCATCCAGAGGCAACCCATCCGGCTGCCCAACGGAAAAACGTTCACATCGTCGGGGGGAGCCGGTTATTGGTGTGCGGCATTCGCCACGGACAAACCCGATGCCCATCCCGGTGGCGGGCCGGTCACGGAGTTGTTCGACAAGTCGCGCCTGACGGCCAAGGAACTGGCGGATGTGGAACCACCGCCGCCCTGCTGCCTGGGCGAATTCCCGGCGGCGGAAGCCCAACACTGGGTTGAGCGCCTGCTCGCCGCAGACATCGGGGTGTCATTTGATGGCGCCCAGCCGGATCCGGAAGAGGGCTTGAAGGCCGAAGGACTCCGGCGCATTTATGTCCCGGCCGAGGATGAGGCGGCGGCGCAGGAAATCCTGGGAATGCGGCCAAGCGGAACGAACGAAGAACTTGCAGAAAATGAAACCTGATGGCTTATGATGTCACGGTGCGGTTCTGTGACCGCTGCATTGATGCATTCTTAATTTTCTTGCGGGCGCGCATTTTTCACGCTTTAGTTTCCGCCGGTTATGGCGGTGAAGACGCGAAAATCCAAAGCGGTCAAAGTTCAACGGCGCGGAAAACCCTCCGCTCCGGCCCCGGAACCGTTGCCGCCCGCCGCAGCCAGGCCCGCCGAGGGCGACACCACGACATTCATCCCGCGGGAACCCGAGCGTTACGACGGCGACACGGCCATCAAGCTTTACCTGCGCGAAATCGGCCAGGTGAAGCTGCTCACGCCGCAGGAGGAAATTGTCCTGGCCGCGCGAATCAAACGGGGCGACAAGAAGGCGCGCGAGCAGATGATCAAGGCCAATCTCCGGCTCGTCGTGAAAATCGCGCGCGATTACGAGGGCATCGGCCTGCCGCTGCTGGATTTGATCAGCGAAGGCAACATCGGGTTGATGAAGGCCGTCGAGCGGTTTGACCCGAAAAAGGGCGGCAAGCTTTCCACCTACGGCTCGTGGTGGATCAAACAATCCATCAAACGCGCGCTGGCCAACCAGTCCAAAACCATCCGCCTGCCGGTGCATCTGGTGGACAAGATTTCCAAGATGCGCCGGGTCGGGATGAAATTGCAGGAGGAGCTGGGCCGCGAGGCGACCGACGAGGAGCTGGCCGACGAACTCAGCATGACCGCCGCCCGCGTCCGCCAGATGCGCCTGGCCGCCGTCCGCCCCGCGTCGCTCGACGCGCCCATCGGCGACGACGACTCGAACAATTTTTCCGACGTGGTTGAGGATGAAAACGCCACCTCGCCCTACGACAACCTGGAGGACAAAACCGTCACCGACATGTTGCAGGACATGGTCAAGCACCTCGACCCGCGCGAAGCGATGATTCTCCGCTTCCGCTTCGGCCTCGATGGCGGCGCGGAAAAAACCCTGGAGGAAGTCGGCGTGAAATTCGGCGTCACGCGCGAACGCGTCCGGCAAATCCAGAATCTCGCCCTGCACAAGCTGCGGAAGATGATTGAAAAACTCGAAGCCTCCAAAAAGAAGGAAGAATGAAACCATGCACCGGAACGCGGAATGTCGAATGACTAAATCCGAATGACTAAAGAAACCCCAATGACGAATGACGAATGCCGGATGTCTGGCATTTCCCGCCATTCGTCATTCGGATTTCATCATTCTTTAGGCATTAGCGCTTCGTCATTAGTCATTTCCCGGCCCCATTTCGCAACCACGTCCAGAAACCAATATTGATTCTATGCCCCCCGTCACCGCCGCTGAAATTGAACACGCCATCCGCAACGTCCCGGATTTCCCGAAACCCGGAATCCAGTTCAAGGACATCACGCCCGTGCTGGCCGGCGCGCGGCTGTTTGCCGGCTCGATAGAGCTGCTCACGGAAAATTTCAAGCCCGGCATGGTGGACGCGGTTGTGGGCATTGACGCGCGCGGGTTTATTTTCGCCGCCGCCGCCGCCACCAAGCTGCACGCCGGCTTCGTGCCCGTCCGCAAAAAGGGCAAGCTGCCTTACAAAACCATCGAGCAGGATTACGCGCTGGAATACGGCCACGCCACCGTCGCGATGCACACTGACGCGCTCAAGCCCGGCGCCCGCGTGCTGCTGATTGACGATCTGCTCGCCACCGGCGGCACCTCCGCCGCCGCGGTGGAACTGATGAAGAAACTCGGCGCGCAGATTTTGGAGGTCACCTTTCTCATCGAGTTGAAATTCCTGAACGGCCGCGAAAAATTAAAGGGCCTGCCGGTGCGCTCCGTTGTGGTTTATTGAGCGCGTCCGGCCCGCATGAAAACGAGAAAACGATTTCAAGCGGGTTTCACTCTCCTCGAACTGCTGGTCGTCATCGCCATCATCGCCATCCTGGCGGCGCTGCTGCTGCCGGTTCTTTCCAAGGCCCAATCACGCGCGAAGACAATCCAGTGTCTTGGAAACCTGACACAGTTGCAGCTTGCGTGGCAGATGTATGTGAACGACCACGATGATTTCATTCCGGGCAACAACTGGTGGCAGGAGGCCGGTTCCAACGGCATGGCGCGCTGCTCGCTGAACTGGACGACGGGCTGGGAAGACGCCACCATGGCCGACAATCCGGACAACACCAACACCGACCTTTTCCTGAACCCGCAATGGTCGTCGCTGGGAGAGTATGTCAAATCCGCCGCGATTTTTCATTGCCCGGCCAGCCGCGTCATGGTCAAGGAAGGCAATGGCCTTTTTCCGCTGGCGCGCACGGTGGCCATGAACGGCTGGATGGGCTACACGAACCGCCCGCTCGACACGGCGTTTCAATTTATCCGAAAGACAACCGACCTTGGCAAGCTGTCCGCCAGCGACGCTTTTGTTTTCATTGATGAACGCGACGACAGCGTGGACGACGGTTTTTTCGGCGTCACCATGGTCAATGCGACAATGGTGGAGATTGCGGCAAATTATCACGGAGGCGGCGGGCCGGTCACTTTTGCCGACGGTCATGCGGAACTGCACCGGTGGTTAAGCCCGGACACCCAATTCCCACAGCAGTCAGGCGTCGCCACCGAAAATTACAAGTTCATCTCCGTCGCACCGGACGACCCGGACCTGCTCTGGCTGCAGGCGCACGCCACCAGGCCGGAATGATTTTTCCCAATCCTGCATTCTTCATTGACCTCTGGCGATGCCGGCCGCATACGGCAAAAAGACTTCCCCGTGCGCTTCCCCATGATACATTGAAGCCGGAACCGCATGATTGAACCACCCGTTTTGAGCATCGTGATCCCCTGCTTCAACGAGCAGGGGAATTTGGTTCCGCTCGTGACCGCCATCCGCGAGGCGATGGCACCGCTCAACGTCACCCACGAAATCGTCATCGCGGACGATTGCAGCACCGACGGCTCGTGGAAAATCCTCCAGACGCTTGGCGCCGCCGATCCCAAAATCCGCGCGGTGCGGCTGGACCGGAATTGCGGCCAGTCGGCGGCGCTGTGGGCCGGCGTCCAATCCGCCAGGGGCCGTTTCATCGCCACGCTGGACGCCGACCTGCAAAATCATCCGCGCGAGCTGCCGCGATTTCTGGAGGCCATCCAGTCCGGCAAATGCGACTGCGTGTGCGGTTCGCGCGTCCAGGCCCGCGCGCAGGGCGATTCGCTCCTCCGCCGGCTTTCGTCCAAAATCGCCAACGGGACCCGCAACCGTTTCACCCGCGAAACCGTCAGCGACTCCGCCTGCGGCTACCGGATTTTCCGGCGCGAATGCGCGGCGCGGCTGAAATTTTTCAAGGGCATGCACCGTTTTCTCCCGACGCTCTTCCGGATCGAGGGATTTGTCGTCACGGAAATTCCGATCAGCCATCACGCGCGCTTCAAGGGCCGGAGCCACTACGGCGTGCTGAACCGGCTGTTCATCACCGTCCACGATCTCTTCGCTGTGCGCTGGATGCAGAAACGCATGTTCCGCTACGAAGTGAAGGAGCAGATCAATTTCCCGCCGTCCGCCCCGGCGCGCTGACCGCGGCGTCCCCGGCGCAATTGAGTTTTCAACCTCGCGTTTCCCGCTACACTGGCGGCGATGCATTGGCTGCAAACACTCGACACAAGTCTGTTTCATTTCATGAACCGGTCATTGGGCAACCCGCTCTTCGACCGGCTCATGCCGGTTTTGAGCGGTGGCGGCGATGTAATGCGGTGGTTCGTTCTCGCCGTCTTCATCGGTTTTGTCGCGGCGCTTTTTTGCAGCACCCGCGCCCGGCTGTGCGCGCTGACGATGGCCTTTGTCTCCCTGCTCGGCAACGCGCTCGTCATCAACATCATCAAACACGCCGTCGCCCGGCCTCGGCCGTGCATGGCGCTGACGGATGCCATCGCGCGTCTCGGCTGCACCGCCTCCGGCTCCATGCCGTCGGCGCACGCCGCCAACTGGTTTTCCGCCACGATGGTCGCGTTCCTGTTTTATCCCAAAAGCTGGCGGTTCATGCTGCCGATGGCGCTGGCCGTCTCCTTCTCGCGCGTCTATGTCGGCGTGCATTATCCGGGCGACGTTCTGGCCGGCGCGGTTCTGGGCGCGGGCTACGCGGCGGCGGGGGTGATTGGATTGCAGGCCGCGTGGAACTGGATCGGAAAAAAATGGTTCCCGCTCTGGCACGTGCAATTGCCATCGCTCGTCAATGCGGAACGCGGAGTGCGGAATGCGGAATCCCCCAACTCCCAACTCCCGACTCCCAACTCCGAATTGGAGTGGCTTCGCCTCGGCACCATTTTAATCATCGCCATGCTTGTCGGACGCTGGATTTATCTCGCCAGCGGCGCCATCGAATTGAGCCAGGACGAGGCGTATCAGTGGATTTGGTCCAAGCATCCCGCGCTGTCGTATTACAGCAAGCCGCCGGGCATCGCGTTTATCCAGTTCGCCGGCACCTCGATTTTTGGCGACACGCAATTCGGCGTCCGCTATTTCTCGCCGCTGTTCGCCGCCATCACGAGCCTGCTGCTCCTCCGTTTTCTGGCCCGCGAAATCGGCGCGCGCCCGTCGTTCTGTCTGCTGCTCGCCGCCACCGCCACGCCGCTGCTCGGCATCGGCACGATTTTGATGACGATTGATCCGCCGCTGGTCCTCTGCTGGACCTGGGCGCTGGTCGCGGGCTGGCGCGCGGTGCAGCCGGACGGCAAAACGCGCGACTGGCTCATCGTCGGTCTGGCGATGGGACTCGGCTTCCTTTGCAAATACAACGCGCTTTACCTGATCGTCTGTTTCGGCATTTTCCTCGCGCTCCATCCGCCGGCGCGGATTCAGTTGCGAAGGCCCGGCCCGTGGCTCGCGCTGGCGGTTTTCCTGATTTGCACGCTGCCCGTCGTCATCTGGAATTCGCGGCACGGCTGGATCACGGCCACGCACGTCGCCGGCAACGCCGGACTCCACGGCCAGTGGCATCCGACGCTGCGCTACTTCTGGGATTTCATCTTTCAGGAATTCGCGCTGCTCAATCCCGTTTTCTTCGCCGGCGCAATCTGGGCGATGATCGGCTTCTGGAAATTCCGCCGCGAGCGCCCGCTTTGGCTCTATTTTTTCTGCATGGGCGCGCCGGTTTTCATCGGCCATTTCCTCTGGTCGTTTCACTCGCGCATTTTGCCGAACTGGATTGCGCCCGCCGTGCTGCCGATGTTCTGCCTGATGGTGGTTTATTGGAACGAGCGCCGCCGCGCCGCGAAGCCGTTTTTCGCCGCCGGCGTGGCGCTGGGCATTTTCGCCATCGCCATCATGTATCAAAGCAACCTCGTCTCCCGAATTGCCGGACAGCCGCTGCCCGGTGAGATTGACCCGCTGCGCCGCGTGCGCGCGTGGGACGTGGCCGCCACGCTCGTCGAAAATGCACGCGAAAAACTCGCCGCCGAAGGCCGGCCCGCCTTCATCATCGCCGGGCATTACGGCATCACCGGGCTGTATTCATTTTACATTCCGCAGGCGCGCGACGCGCTGAAATCCGGCCCGCTGGTTTATTCCGCGGATTCGGACGAGCCGGAGAACCAGTTTTATTTCTGGTCGGAATACAACTACCGCGCCCGGCGCCAGGGCCAGAGCGCCATTTTCGTCTCCGAGGCCGGCCTTTACAAACTGGAAAGCGGCTGGGTTTGGAAATGGCTGGCGCATGAGCCGGTGGCCCGCATTGCGCCGGCGCCGGACTTGCTGCCGCCGCGCATCGCGCAGGAATTTGCCTCCGTCTCCGACCTCGGCGAGCAGGACGTGAAAATCGGCGACCGCGTGTTCCACCGCGTCCATCTTTGGGCGTGCTACAACTTGAAATAAATGGCCGCGACGGAAATCCTCCTGCGCGTCCGCGATTACGATTTGGCCGCGACGCTCGACTCCGGCCAGGTTTTCCGCTGGCGGCAAAATGGGGATTCCTGGGAAGGCATCGTCGGAAAACATTTTGTCCGGCTCACCCAGACACCCGGCGGCATCCGCGCCGAAACCGCCGCGCCGGTTGCCGACTGGCAATGGCTCCGCGATTTTCTCCAGACCGAAACGGATATGCCCGCCGTGCTCAAAACTTTTCCCGACGACGAGCCGATGAGAAACGCCGTCGCCGCATGCCGCGGATTGCGCCTGCTGCGGCAGGAACCGTGGGAATGCCTCGCGTCGTTCATTTTGTCCTCAACCAAGCAAATCGTCCAAATCCGGCAAATCATCGGCCTGCTTTGCGAGCGGTTCGGGGAACCAATCAATTGTTGTAGCGTCGAGCCTGCGGCTCGACCCGATTCGGCCACAGGCCGAACTCTACAATTCGCATTTCCACCACCGGATAAAATCGCCGCCGCGACCGAAGCCGAACTGCGGGCCTGCAAAATGGGCTTTCGCGCGCCGCACCTGCTCGCCGCCGCGCGGCAGGTCGCCGAAGGCAGACTGGATTTGGAAAAAATCCGCGAACTGAATTGTTCCGAAGCTCGCGCGGAATTGATGCGACTGCGCGGCGTCGGCGGAAAAATCGCCGATTGCGTGCTGCTGTTCGCCTGCGGCTTCGACGCCGCGTTTCCGGTGGATGTGTGGATTGGGCGCGCGCTGCGGCAGCTTTATTTTCCGCGCCGCCGCCCCACGGAAAAACGCCTCCGCCAATTTGCCGCCACGCACTTCGGGCCGCACGCCGGTTACGCCCAGCAATATCTTTTCCATTACATGAGGACGAAAATGAAATAGCTTTTGCGTGAGAAACAATGAAAATTGAAACCATCCTGACGCCGGCGGAACTGCCCGCGCTCGCCCGGCGCGATTTGCGCGAAACGTGCTGCGTCGTGTTCGACGTGCTGCGCGCCACGAGCACGATTGTGACCGCGCTCCACAACGGCGCGACGGCCGTCGTTCCGGTCAGCGAAATCGCCGAGGCGCTGGCTTTCAAGAAAGCGGAAAGCGGAAAGCGGAAAGCAGAAACCATTTTACTCGGTGGCGAGCGGGGCGGCGTGAAAATCCGTGCCGCGCAGACCGGCGGAATTGATTTTGACCTCGGCAATTCGCCGCGCGAATGCACGCCCGAAATGGTGCGCGGCCGGACGATTGTTTCCACCACGACGAACGGCACCCGCGCCTTGCGCGCCTGCGCGGGCGCAAAGACGGTTCTGGCCGGTTCCTTTTTGAATCTCGGCGCGACGGCGGAATTCATCAGAAAGCTTCAGCCGGCGGAGGTGCTGCTCGTCTGCGCCGGCACGCACGAAGACGCGGCACTGGAGGACGCGCTGGCGGCGGGCGCGCTGTGCGAATTGCTGGAGGCAGGGTCATCGCGCTGCGATAACCGGACGGCGCAGCGCGCCGTCCCTGCCAAAACATCTGATTCAGCAGAAATCGCCCGGCGCGCGTGGGCGCAGGCAAAGGCGGATGTGGCGGGCGCGTTTCAGACTTCCACGAACGCACGGCGGCTGCTGGCAATTCCAGAACTGCGCGACGACGTGGCGTTCTGCCTGCAACGCGACGTTTTCCCGCTCGTCGCCAGAATGGAGGCGGATGGCGCAATCCGGCGGCAAGCGGCGTGATAAAATTGCAATTTCTGCCGGCGGAACAGTTTCAATTGACATTGGCACAATCGCCGCCTCGTCGAGGCGCAAGAAAACAGCCCGCGGTTTCAACCGCGGGTTGCCGGCCAAATGGGACAAGCTCCGCAGGCTTTACATTTCACAAATAAATGAATGTTGAGCGGGTGACGCCAATGGACGCGCTTTGGGGAAAGCCGTCTCAAAAGGCCTGTGCCGGGCGCTTCCGGTTTCCCCGGTAAGCGCGGGGCGTTTGCTTGAAACGCCGGCGAAACACCGTGGCGAAGTATTGACTGGAATTGAAGCCGTTCTGCAAGCCGATTTCTGTCACCGGCAGTTCCGGATTTTCATCGAGCTGCTGCGCGGCGCGGTTGAGCCGGCAGCGGTTCAAGTATTCGACCGGGCCGTTGTTCACAAGTGCGCGGCAGTATTTTGAAAACACGGTGATGCCCATGCCGCAGTGCGCCGCCATTTTTTGCAGCGTCCAAGGCTGGCTGCTGCTGGCGGCGTTCGCGGCGAGGTCGCGTAGAAATAATTCCACCGTGCGCTGGCGCGAAATGAGGTCGGGGTTGCGCTGCTTTTGCTGTTCGGTGAGGGCGGTAAGAATGCCAAGGAGAAGCTGGTTCAGCAGGACGAGCATCCGCGATTCGATGTGCGGCTCGCGCCAGCGCAGCACGCCGTCGGACAACCCGCGAAAGGCGGCGGCAATTTCGGGCGAGGAATCCCAGACCGGATTCTCGTTTTGCCGCAGTTTTCGTGTCAGCTCGCCCCGGTCGGCGGCGGTCAGCGTGAGCCAACGCGGCCAGCGCCAATCCTGATTCGGGCGACGCACACCGACATCGAGGATGAGCCAGTGGAGTTTTCCCGGCCCGATGTTCGGCGCGCCGAGCCGGTGCAACTGCCACGGGCGGGTCACCGTGAAATGGCCGGCACGAAGTTGAAATGGCTTCGCCTCGACGGAAAATGCCATCGCGCCGGTTTCCAGAAAAACGATTTCGATGCCTTCATTCCGGTGCGGTTCAAGCCCCCAATCCTGGGTGCTGGTGCCGTTCCAAAAGCCGATGCTGTTGATGCCCGGCAGTTCGGCGGGCTTGAGAAAAATGCCGGGGTAATGCCCCCTGGTCAGCGCGTGCAGCTTGATTTTTCCGCCGCGCATGGCGGCAAACTGCGGCGCGCAGGTGTCAATTCGCAACTGCGTCCGGCCAGCCCGATAGATGGGTTCAACCGTCATGGGTAAAATGTTCAATATCCTTCGCTGAACATAATTGCAAGACAGCATCTCGCCGCCGATGTATTTTTCTTTACCGATGAAAACAGAAGCTCTTTTCTGCGTGCTGGTCCTGACGGCTGCTTCTGTTATCGCTGCGTCCACGAATGTGCAGACTTTCACAACATCTCCCGACTCAAAACGAACGCCGCCGGTCACCCGGGTTTCCGAACTGGCCAAATCCATGGAATGGGTCGGGGTCGCCGTCAGCGAGCCGGATTATTATGTCTGGTGCACCTCGCCGATTGCCGGGCCGGATGGCAAAATTCATCTCTACTGCTCGCGCTGGCCCAAGATTTACAAAATGGACGGCTGGCGGACGCATTGCGAGATCGCCCATTATGTCGGTGACAGACCGGAGGGGCCGTTCAAATTTCATGACGTCGCAGTTTCCGCGCAGCCGGACGCGCTCTGGAACAACACCATTCACAATCCGGCGATTGAACGCGTGGGGGACAAATATTTGCTGCTCTACATTTCTTTTGATCGCCGGCCGAGTGCGTTTTTAGCCGCGGGCATAACGCCGAATTACATCGGCCTGTGCGTCGCCGATTCACCCGATGGGCCGTGGAAAAATCTCACGGCTGACCATCCGCTCTTCATGCCGTCGTCCGACACGAACCACTGGTCATTTGGCGATTGGCAATGCACCAACCCGACATTTCTGGCTTATGGCGGAAAATATTACATTTATTTTCACGGTGGAAAACATAACGGCCAGATTCTCAGCTACGCCTACGCCTACGCCGTGGCGGACCAGCCGGAAGGACCTTATCGCATCGGTGACCATTGGTGCACGGAAAACAAGGCAAAGATTGAAGACGCGACCGCGTTCATCTGGGACAAAAAAATCTGCCTGCTGACCGACGACAATTATGGCACACACACGGGCATTCCCGGTGCCGGTCTTTTGTGGCGTTCGGATACGCCAACCAACTTCGCGCTGGCGGATGCTGAGATTGGCTTCCTGCATTCGACGAACTACGCCAAGAATGTGGACTTGTCCAAAGTGCGCAAACTTTACGGGCGAGATTTCAAGTTTGAGCGTCCCGGCATTTTGATGCTCAATGGCAGGCCGGCGTATTTTTACGGCGCATCGGGATTTAATCTTAACGGCGGCGAAACACCCGAGAGCTATGTGATGAAAATCAATTTGAAATAAAACTAAAAAGCAAAAAACTTTCTTCTATCGCAAAATGAACCAAAAAAAGTTTTCCATGACACGGACTGTGATTATCGCTGCGGCGTTTGTGCTTGTGTCATTTTCAAGTCTTGCAGCCACGAATGACTTTCCCGAAACGCCGGCGCAACGCGACGCCCGCACGGCTTGGTGGCGCGAAGCGCGGTTCGGGATGTTCATCCACTGGGACATGTCGAGTGTCGCCGGCACAGAAATCAGTTGGTCGCGCAATGGCTCGCGACCATTGGACAATGGAAGCGATCCGGCTGGTTACGTTGCGGATCCGGTTTATGACAATCTTTACAAAAATTTCAATCCGACCAACTTTGACGCGAAGGCGTGGGTGCGGCTCGCAAAGGCAGCCGGGATGAAATATCTGGTCTTCACCGCGAAGCATCACGGCGGCTTTTGCATGTGGGACACGAAGCTCACGGATTATTCCATCATGCACACGCCGTTTCATCGCGACGTGGTGAAGGAATTGGCCGAGGCTTGTCACGCTGAAGGGTTGCGTTTCGGTATTTATTATTCGCCGCGAGATTGGCACGAGCCGGATTACGGCATTGGCGATAACGAAAAGTATGTTGACTACATGAATGGCCAGTTGAGCGAGTTGCTGACGAACTACGGGCGGGTGGATGTTTTGTGGTTCGACAGCTACGGTCGCGGCGATCCGTTGGCGTTCTGGAGGATTCCCGAAACGTGGACGCTCATCAAATCGCTTCAGCCGCAAATCGTCATCAACAACCGTCTTGCCGCGCTGCGCGCCACCAACAATCCGCCGGAATCGCGTGGTGATTTCGACACGCCCGAACAAAAGCTTGGCAGCTACAATGACACGCGGCCTTGGGAATCTTGCATCACCCTCATCACCGTGAAGCATGGCGGCTGGTCGTATCGGCCCGATGGCAAAGTGAAGTCAGTCGAAGAGGCTTTGCGGACGCTGGTCAATTGCGCGACCGGCGACGGCAACCTTTTGCTCGATGTCGGCCCGGATTCTTTGGGCGTCATTCCGGATGAACAAGCCAAACCGTTGCTCGCAATGGGGCAATGGCTGGCGACGAACGGCGAAAGCATTTACGGCACGCGCGGCGGGCCGTTCAAGCCCGGCGATTATGGCGGTTCGACGCGACGCGACAGAACGATTTACCTTCATATTTTGAAGTGGGCCGGCGCGACGCTGAAATTCCCGCCACTGCCATTGAAAGTTTTGAGCAGTCGCGTGCTCGACGGTGGCAAGGCTGACGTGAAACAATCGGATGCCGGGCTGGAAATTTCTGTTCCCGAAAATGATCGCAAGCCGGTGGACACAGTCATCGCCCTCACAGTTGATGGCGACACACTGAAAATCCCTGCGATGAAAGTGCCGAAGCCCATTGAAACCAGTTTATTTGCACCGAATATCAAGCGGGTTGTGTTCCTCGGCGACAGCATCACTTATGCGGGTCAATATGTGGAAGATGTCGCGGCGTATGAACATGCGCGGTTTCCGGATCGCAAGATGGAATTCATCAACGTTGGGCTGCCGAGCGAAACCGTTTCGGGCCTTTCCGAGCCGGGGCACGCGGGTGGAAAATTTCCGCGTCCCGATTTGCATGAGCGGCTGGCGCGTGTGCTCGACAAGACCAAACCTGATTTGGTTTTTGCCTGTTACGGCATGAACGACGGAATTTATCAGCCGTTCGACGAAACCCGGTTCAAGCTGTTTCAGGACGGAATCGAATGGCTGCACTCACAAGTTGAAAAATCCGGCGTCAGGATCATTCACGTCACCCCGCCGGTTTTTGACGAGGCCAAAGGCGGACATCCGGGCTACGCCGAGGTGCTGGACCGTTACTCCGCTTGGCTCATTGCCCAACGCACCAACGGATGGGACGTGGCGGACTTGCATTTTCCAATGAAGCAATATCTGGCCGCCGAGCGCGAGACAAACGTGACTTTTGCTTTGACCCGTGACGGCATCCATCCGGGCGACTTGGGCCATTGGCTCATGGCGCAACAAATCCTGCTTTACCAGGGTGCAAAAGACGCCGCGACGGCCGGAAGCATTGACGAATTGATGTCCCGCTATCCGAATGGAGAAGACATTCTACACCAGGACCAGAAAGACCAGACCGTTTGGAAAGATGCCTGGTTGACGGCCATCGGCCACAAGCGGCCGGGAATGAAGCCGGGCCTGCCCATTGAAATTGATCCCGTCACCGGCAGCGCCCGCTTCATGACAAATTCGGCCAGCAAGAATGGAGGTAATTTGTGAAACTATCCATTGGCATGAGTAGCCGGTTGCGCAGTTGGCTGACTTCCGCTGCATGTATGGCCATCTTGATAACAGCAGCTCCCTGCGTTTTTGGCGACATAGTGACCCATGCCACCGATCCATTGGAACGCAATTTTATTGCGCCGCCGGGCGCATCCAAGCTGACGGCATGGTGGTTTTGGGGCGAATCCGTCACCACCGATCACGGCAACATGGTGCAAATCGAATCCGGCGCCATGTTGACCGGTTGCGGCACCATCAACGGGAAACGGCACTCATCGAACTTGTAATAAAATGGAACGCTCATTTAATTTGATCAACACGCCTTTGGCAAAGCCGGATCCGGCAATGCTCGGCAAGAATTTCACACCACACTTGCCTTTGCAATTTCCCTGTTGCGTTGCCGTTGGTTTCGTTTGGGCAATGCTTATCTGCTTGAGCGCTGGCGCCGGGGAATCAGGCGTAAAGATCGTGGCCAGACACGACACCGAAGTGGAAATCGCGCTTCAAAAAAATCGGCTGATCATCCGTCCTCTCGCCGACAACGCCGTTCGCATTCGCGTCAGTGATGGAGAGACGCCGGAGTCGCCGAGTCTCTTGCTCACTGAAAAAGTTCCTGCTCCCAAGTTCGAGCTTGAGGAATCACGAGGTTCAATCACGGTTTCCACCGCCAAAATGAAAGTGGTCGTGGATCGGAGCACCGGTGCGCTCAACTTTCAGGATGCAAGCGGCAAACTGCTCCTGGCGGAAAAACCGGGCGCGCGTTCGATCCAGCCGTCGTCCGTTCAAGATGAGCCGACATTGGCGGTCACGGAAGCCTTTCTTTCACCTCCAGACGAACACCTGTTCGGTTCCGGCCAGTTTCAGGACGGCCAGCTTGATATCCGCGACCTGCCGCGCCGGTTGACGCAGGTCAATTCCCAGATTTCAATCCCCTTTTTGCTGTCGAGCAAAGGCTATGGATTGCTCTGGCACAATTACGGTTTGACGGAATTGAATCCCGCCGATGAGAAAATCAATCTGACGGCCGGCGAAGCCGGGGGCAAGGCGACAGTGGTTGAAGTCACCACCACCGAGGGCGCAAAAAAGGAGACGCGCAAGCCGGGCGAATTCACCGGACGATTCTCCGTGCCGCAGGCGGGCCGTTACGCCTTCATGCTGGACATCGGCCAGAAGATGGCGCGACGCTGGTATGTCGAAGTGGACGGGAAACCCGTGATTGACTTCATCAATCACTGGCTGCCGCCGACGACCAGCTGGCACATGGACCTTGCGACCGGCGAGCACACCGTCAAAGTCAGCGGCGAGAACAATGACCAGCCGGTGATTTTCTTCCGCCCCGCACAGGATGAAACCGTATTGCGCTCCCCTGTGGCTGATGCCATTGATTACGTCGTCTTCGCCGGCAACGCGGACGAGGTGATTGGCGCCTATCGTAAACTCACCGGCCCGGCGCCGTTGATGCCGGAATGGACCTACGGTTACATCCATTGCCGCGAACGTTTCAAATCGCAGCAGGAAATCCTCGACACCGCCGCCGAATTTCGCCGGCGCGGTTTGCCGATGGATCTAATTGTCCAGGATTGGCAATACTGGGGCAGATATGGCTGGAACGCGATGCGGTTCGACGAGAAGTTTTATCCCGATCCCGCCGCGATGGTGCGTGAGCTTCATGGGGTGGGCGCGCGGCTCATGGTTTCGGTCTGGTCGAAAATCGGCACGAACTCCGAGGTCGGAAAACAGTTCGTCGCCGGGAATTATTTCATCCCCGGCACGCAATGGGTGGATTTCTTCAATCCGGACGCAGCCGCGCTTTACTGGAGCAACTTCAGCAAGGGGTTGCTTTCGCTCGGCATTGATGCGTGGTGGCAGGATGCGACGGAACCCGAGAATGACGATGTGGCCGGTCGCCGGACATTTCTCGGACCCGGTGAAAAAGTGCGCGACATCTATCCGCTATTCGTCACAAAGACAGTTTACGAGGGCCAGCGTCGGGATGCACCCGACAAGCGCGTTTTCATCCTGACCCGCAGTGCCTTTTCCGGTGAACAGCGTTACGCGGCGGCGACCTGGTCGGGCGACATCGGCAGTGACTGGGAAACGCTGCGCCGCCAGATTCCCGCCGGCCTGGATTACATGGCTGCCGGGTTGCCGTATTGGACGACCGACTGTGGCGGATTTTTCCGTCCGTCCGGCCAATACACGGACGCGGGCTATCAGGAGCTTTTTATCCGCTGGTTTGAATATGCGACGTTCTGTCCGCTTCAGCGTGTGCATGGCTACCGGACGGACACCGAGTTCTGGCGCTTTGGCACCAACGTGGAGGATCAGGCGCATCGTTACTTGGATTTGCGCTATCGGTTGTTGCCTTACATTTACAGTCAGGCGGCGCGGGTGACGTTTGACGGCTCAACCTTGATGCGTCCGCTCGTCATGGATTTCCCCGGCGATGCAACGGCCCTCGACCAGAAGTATGAATATATGTTCGGGCCGGCCTTTCTGGTTTCGCCGGTGTTGGAAGGCAGCGCGACGAATTGGCCTGTGTATCTGCCGAAGAACGACGGCGGCTGGATTGATTTCTGGACGGGAGAAAAGATGGCGGGCGGACAAACGGTGAAAGCCGCCGCGCCGCTCGGACAAATTCCGCTGCATGTTCGCGCTGGTTCCATTCTTCCGCTCGGGCCGGAGGAACAATACACCGGCCAGAAACCGGCCAGCCCCATTGAATTGAGAATTTATCCCGGCTCGAACGGCAAGTTCACGCTCTATGAGGACGAAGGAGTGAACGACAACTACGAAAAAGGCGAATACACAACCATTCTGTTCACTTGGAACGACAAAACCAAAACGATCACCCTCGGCAAACGGGAGGGGCGGTTTCCGGGCATGTTGAACGAACGCATGTTTCGGGTGGTGCTGGTCGAGCCAGGCCACGGCGTGGGAATCGAACCGAGCGAAAAGGCGGATCTCGAGATTCGCTATTCCGGGAAAGCCAGGCGCGTAAAACTGGCGATATAAACCCAGACATTACTTTTGGGTGAACGACGTGTCACCAGAATTTGCGAGATTCAAAACGGCCGGAAAAAATAGCATGCTTCACTATTTCATGATGAAAAAGACATTTTCCTTCACTGTCATCTTGCTGATGTGGTGGTGCGGCGTGGTTCTCACCGCGCCGGCTCACGCCAATATCCCTGGCGGCGGCAGCGGCACAGGGCCGGACGTCACCGTGACGGACAACGGCAACGGCACGGTGACGATGGCCAACGGCGTAATTTCCATCGTCATCACCAAGGCCAATGCGAACATCAACCAGATTTACTACACCTACAACAACAGCGGCGTCGCGGTGACGAACCAGGTGCTCGCCGGCGGCAAAAACGGAGGAACATTTTATTGGGAGTTTGGCGGTTTCGGTTCGGGCAGCTTCGCCTACTCGCCGGTGACGAACAGCGGCAGTTACGCCGAAGTGGACTTGTTCAGCGATTCTGCCACAAACGGCACGGTGGACATCCATTATTCGATGCTGCGCGGCTCGCCGGGATTTTATGTGACGCCCGTCTGGAGCCACCGTGCACAGGATGGCGCGGTGGGCACCGGCGAGATGCGTGACAACATTTACTTTGCGCCTTACTTCAACTGGGAGAGCGTGGACGCCGCGCGGGATTGGGAGATTGGCATCGGCGAAAGCCACACGCCCGCGTTTTATTCCCCCGGGGAAAATTCCCTGGTGACTACCGGCATCCGGCAGGGAACCTACGACGACAAATACAAAGGCATCACGGATTTGATTTCGTTGTGGGTTTGGGGCTGGAGTAGCGTTAGCGATGCCTCCGCCGGCGTGGTCGGGCAAAACATCGGCATCTGGCATGTCAAGGCCAGTTCCGAATATGATGCCGGCGGACCGTTGAACGCGGATCTCACCGACGCGCCGATGGTCAACATGATTGGCGGCAGCCATTCGTTCCCCTTGGACAATAGTTATGGCAGCGGCGAAGTCTGGTCGCGCGCTTCCGGTCCTTATTTCATTTATTTCAACAAAGTCACGAACTCCCTCACCGATCCGGTGCAGACTTCCCGCGCGCTCTTCGCTGATGCACAGGCGCAGGCGGCGGCGGAAGTTTCCGCGTGGCCTTACAGTTGGTTCAGCAATCCGGTTTACGCATCGGCATCGCAACGCGGCACCGTGACCGGAAAAATTGTCATCAACGACAGCGGCAATCCGAATGCTTCCGCCTCGAACTTGTGGGTGGGCGTGGTCCGCCAGCCCGTCACCGTGGTCAACAACTACGATTTCCAGGAATGGGCGAAGCCGTTGCATTTCTGGGTCAAGACGGATGCCGGTGGAAACTTCACGATTCCAAATGTCGTCGCCACGAATAATTACACCTTGTATGCCTTCGGCCCGGGCGCGGAGGGAACTTTCCTGTCGCAAAATCAAACCGGTGGCAGCCCGCCGATTTTATTCAATGTGTCGGCGACACCGTTTGCGGTGACGGTCACGGGCGGCGCGACGAATAATTTAGGAACGGTGACTTGGACGCCATCGCGCGTGGGGCCGACGGTTTTTGAAATCGGTTATCCAAACCGCAAGTCGGACAAGTTCCGGCACGGCGACGATTACAATGTGGGCGATGTTGGCCCCAGCCCGACCGCGCCAAGTCCTGTGTGGGATAAGTTCTTCGAGTTTCCGTTCGACTTTCCAAATGGTTTGAACTATGTCGTCGGACAAAGCCGCTGGAGCACCGATTGGAATTACGTTCAGTCATCCGTGCCGAGCTTCGCCGGCAATTCGGTTTCAACCAGTTCGACCATCACATTAAATCTGGCGTCGGCTCCGGCGGCCAATTCCACGGCGTCGCTGTATATCGCGCTGGCGGCCAACGACGCGGATGCGGTGATTCTCACCGTCAACGGCCAGAATCTGGCGAACGTTTCCGGGATGACCGCTTCGCCGAGTTCATTCCCCACGACCGGCTATGGTCCGCCGGTTGGCGATGACACGAGCGTTCGTGAAGGGAATCACGGCCCGGCCACCGACGAGCGCATCAATTTCCCCGGCAATATTCTGGTCGCGGGCACCAACACAATTGTCATCACTTTGCGGCAAGCTGGCGGGGCCAGCTTTTTCAACCAATTCATGTATGACTATATCCGGCTCGAACTCACCGGCTATGTGCCGCCGACGCCGGCCGGGATTGCCGCTTATGCCGGCAACAACGCTGTTCTCTTAAGCTGGCCGGTCACGCCCGGCGCAACGAGCTATAACATCCTTCGATCAACTACTTCCGGCACTGGTTATGTTTCCATTACGAACGGGGTGACTGGTCCGGTTTGCGGCAGCGGCCCACAGAACGCCACTTATGTTGACAACAGCGCTGCGAATAACACCACTTATTACTACAAAGTGCAGTCGGCAAACCCTGTTGGCAGCAGCACCAACTCACCGGCCAGCGGTGGCGTGACTCCTTCATCGGGGTTTTCCACCTCGACTCCAGCCACACCGACTGGCTTGACCGTCACCAGCACCAACAACGCCGTGACGCTGGCGTGGAGCGCTTCGCCAGGAGCAAATTACTACACCGTTCAGCGCGGCACCGTGGTCAATCTGCTTGGCTATGTTCCTTTTTATATCACCTTGAGCAACACGACCACCAACACCACTTACACCGATGCTTCGGGAACCTTGGGTTGCACTTACAGCTATTTCGTGACAGCCACCAGCGCCGGTGGCACCAGCGGCGCTTCGGCGGCGGTCACGGCCAAACCGGTTCCGCCACCGCCCGCCACGCCGCCGGCAAATGTTTCCATTAAAACCACCGTCACCAGCACGAACCAGTCGGTCTTTGTCACCTGGTCGCCGGTGAGCGGCGCGGTTGGCTATATTCTCTACCGCGCCAGCAACAGTCCCGCCGGGCCGTTTTCGTTTCCGACCAATTATGTGTTGAGCATGACCACGACGAACTACACCGATGGCGGATTGAGTTCCAACACGCTTTTTTCCTACACGGTCATCGCGATGAACGCCGGCGGAGTTTCGGGCAATTCCACCATCGTCAGCACGCCGCCGGCTGCGCCGGCCAGCCTGAACGCTTATCCGGGCAACGCGCAAATTTCACTGCGGTGGAGTCCAGTCATCGGCGCCACGAATTACGTCATTCTGCGCGGCACAAACAGCGGCTATGAAACGTTCGTGGTGGCCGCCACGACCAACACGACTTACACCGACACGGGCCTGCGGAACGGAACGAATTACTTCTATGTCGTTTATGCCGTAAGCACGGGAGGCAACAGTATTTATTCGCCGGAAGCCAGCGCTATTCCATTTTCCGGGCCGCCGCCGATTTATTGGATCAACGCCATAACGACTTCCGCGCAAGGCTGGAATGTGAACACCAATTGGAGCAACGGCACCGCCTTTCCCAATTCCACGCAGGCGACGGCGATTGTCAATTCGCCCATCGCCGCCGGCCAGACGATCAATCTGAACCAGTCCATCACGGTCGGGGATTTGAGCCTCGGCGCATCCGGCGGCGCGTTCAACCTCACCGGCAATGGCGGCGCGCTGACGTTTGACGACACGCCCGGCGAGGCGTTGCTGGTGGAATTGGCCGCCGGCAAGGGCGACACGATTTCCACGCCGGTTATTTTGAACAGCGATTTAGACGTCAGCAACCTCTCCACCGGCACGCTGACTTTGGCGGGAGCGATTTCCGGCACCAATGGCATCACGATTCTCGGGCCTGGCACCGTTGCCTTGTCCGGAACAAATATTTTCAACGGCGGTTTGGCGGTGGCCGGTGGAACTTTGCAAATCAACAACCAATACTCTGCCGACAACAACAGCATTCAACTTACCGGCGGCGGCACGCTGAATGAAGACACCATTTCGTTCACGAATCCGATTGTTAATTCCGGCAGCAACACCTGGACGATCAGCGGCTCCGGCAATGTCTCGCCGGCCGCGCCGCTGACGGGCGGCGGCACGTTGTATTTGAACTCGACCTGTTCGGGCGTTTTCACGCCCGCCGGTGATTGGAGCGAGTTTGCTGGAACCATCGCTTGGGCGCCGGGCAATGGCGCGCCATGCCGGTTTTACGGCACGCTGGGCGGCTCCAACGCGTGGTTTGACCTCGGCAACAGCACTGGCAACCTTTACAATCGCAACGGCGGGATCACCGTTCAACTCGGTGCGTTGTCGGGAGGTGCCTCGACAAAAATCTCCGGCGCCTCCAGTTATGCGAATCTAACCACCTATGTCATCGGTGCGCTCGGCTTTGATTCCACATTCAACGGGCAGATCTCAGACGGTTCATCCGGCGCCACTGCCATCATCAAAGCCGGCGCTGGCACACTCACGCTAAATGGCAACTGCACCAATAGTGGCGCCACGACCATCAGCAATGGGACGTTGCAGGTCAACGGTTCGCTTTACACCAACACCGTCACCGTCGCCGGCGGCACGCTGGCGGGCGTCGGCGTCATCAACGGCCCGGTCTCCGTCCTCGCGGGCGGCACAATTTCGCCTGGCACCAACAACGCGACGGCTGGCACGCTGACCGTCAGCAACAATCTCACGCTGGCTGCGGGATCCGTTTCCAGTTTCGGTCTTGGCACCAACAACGACCGCATCGTGGTGAAAGGCAATCTCGCCCTCGGCGGCACGTTGAATGCGACCAACATCGGCGGACCGGTGGCCAGGACGAATACCTTGTTCACCTACACCGGCACGCTTTCCGGCAGCCTAGCGATGGGTGTGATGCCTCCCGGTTTCAAATACCTCCTCGCCACGAATGTTCCCGGGCAAGTGAATTTGCTGGCATTCAAGCCGGTCATCTCCACCACCGCAATGGTCTCGACCAATTTTATCTTCACCGGCGCTGGTGGACTGGCGACGAGCAACTACTTTGTCCTGACCTCGACCAATATCTCCCTGTCGTTGTCAAATTGGGCGCGCCTAGCCACGAACCATTTTGATTTGCTGGGCAACTTTCAAATGACCAGTTCCGTCGCAAACGGAACACCAAATCAATTTTACTTCATTCAGGTTCCATAAAATTCACCACGCTCACATGAAAAACCATTTGTATCGCTGGCTGACCACGGCCGTCTGCCTGACAATTCTGGCGGTGGCAGACATCAAAAGTTCTGCCGGCGTCGTGACCAACGCCCCTGATTATTTGGAACAGAATTTTATTTCTCCGCCGAGCGCTTCGAAGCCGGCGGCATGGTGGTTTTGGGGCGAATCCGTCACCACCGATCACGGCATCACCCAGGATTTGGAATCGCTCAAGCGGGTCGGATTCGGCGGCGTGGTGATTTATGAACAGGTTTTCACCGACCGTCCCGATGCGTTGAAAAGTCTCTCGCCGGAATGGCTGGCGCGCTTGCGTTTCGCCTCCGCCGAATGCGCCCGTCTTGGACTTACGCTGGAGGTCAACGTGAGCGACGGTTATGTCGCGGGCGGACCGTGGATTACTCCAGCGCTGGGAATGCAGCGGCTCGTCGCAAGCGAAACGGTGGTTGAAGGCGGACATTCCATTTCCATTGCTTTGCCGCAGCCACCCGCCAAATTGAACTATTATCGCGACGTTGCGGTGCTCGCTTATCCGACGCCCGCCGGCGGCGGAGCGGAGGCGTTGCCAAAACCGGTTTACACGAGCAATCCGCCAGGAATTGATTTCGAGCAACTTTTCAGCACCGACGACAGAACCAAGGCGCGCATCCACCCAACAACTGACGGAGGGCCGGTGTTGGTTCAGCTCGATTACGACCGGCCATGCACCGCGCGCAGCCTCACTTACTCGGTCCGGTTCAACTCGAAAGCGCTCGTGATTGCCACGCAGGTGCCGACGTTTTGGAGAGATGATTTCTACGGACAGAACATGCGGCTCAATCCGCCCATCGGCCGCCTGGAAGCGAGTGTCGACGGCCAGGTGTGGCGTTCTGTCTGCGAATTGCCCGCCACCGGTTACTTGCAGGATAGTTGGACGCCACAGACGGTTGCGTTTCCGGCGACGACCGCGCGATACTTCCGGCTTAATTTCCACGGCTGGGGACACAATTACCTGGCGAATGACGACGATCTGGTCATCGGCGGCGTCGAGTTGCACGGCGAGGCGCGCATTGACCAATGGGAAAAGAAATCGGGCAACGTAGTTGACTTCTCCTATCCCGACCGCACGCCCGATTATTCCGGCAAAGAAGTGATTGATCCGGCAAATATCCTCGACCTCACCAAACAACTCGGCGCGGATGGAAAACTGACGTGGAACGCGCCGCCGGGGAGCTGGACGATTTTGCGACTGGGCCACACGCCGACCGGCGCCAGAACAAAACATGGCCGGCCGGAGAACCTGGGTCTCGAATCCGACAAGTTAAGTGCTGAAGCCACGCGGGTTCAATTCACAAACTATGTCGGCGTCATTCTGCGTGAAGTCCGCCGCGTGCCAGGCGCGAAGCTTGCGGGCATCAACATTGACAGCGCGGAGCACGGTTCGCAGAACTGGACGCCGGGTTTCGAGGCGCAGTTCGAGAAACGCCGCGGCTATTCCATGCGCAATTTTCTTCCAGCGATGATGGGCCGGGTGGTCGGCAGCCGCGAGCAATCGGATAAATTCCTGTTCGATGTCCGCCGAACCATCGCCGACCTGATGAGCGAGGAATACTACGGCACATTCCAAAACCTTTGCCACGCTGAGGGAATGACCGAAATGGCCGAGGCTCCCGGCATCGCCACCTGCCTGCCAAGCGACAATATTCAAGCGAAAGGCTGGACGGATATTCCGATGGGCGAGTTCTGGATGAGCCAGCCCAACGGCACGATGGACTGCAAGGAAACCGCGAGTGCGGCGCACGTTTACGGCAAGCCCGTCGCCGCCGCTGAATCGTTCACCGGCAGCCGCGCGGATGCCCATCCGGGAATGATGAAGCCGTTCGCCGATGCGGCACTGGCATTGGGAATCAACCGGTTCGTCGTGCTCGCCTATATTCATCAACCATGGGACGACCGTTTGCCTGGTGTCACACAGGACAGATTTTTTGTTCCTTATCAGCGGCACAACACTTGGTGGGAAGACGGCGCCGGTTTCTGGACTTCACTCGCGCGCTCTTCCTATCTCATGCGTCAGGGTCATGCCGTCGCCGATATTCTGTATGACCTAGGCAGCGACACGCCGCTCAAAATTGCCACCTGGCGGATGCGGCCCGCGCCGCCCGCCGGCTACGATTACGACGTTTGCGGCGATGAAGTGCTCATCAAGCGCGCGAGCGTAAAAAACGGGCTCATCGTCCTGCCCGACGGCATGAGTTACCGGCTGCTGATTCTTGCGGATGGAAATCAGATGACGCTCGCCGCCGCCAAACGACTCCGCGCGCTCGTCAATGCCGGGGCCACCGTGCTTGGCCCGATCAAACCCACAGGGTCGCCGTCCCTGACTGACGGCGCAGCGGGCGATGAGGAAGTGCGACGAATCGCTGACGAATTATGGGGCAGCGGCCCGTTGCCGGCATCGGGCGGGCATTGGACGGGAACTGGGCGAATGCTGTGGGGCATGACACCCGCGCAGGCGCTCGCGGCCATCGGCATGCCGCGCGACTTTGAGATC
Organism: uncultured Bifidobacteriaceae bacterium; assembly: GCA_964655855.1. GTDB lineage: Bacteria > Verrucomicrobiota > Verrucomicrobiia > Limisphaerales > UBA11358 > UBA11358. Next base: position 13,966 of record CAZZPE010000007.1, on the reverse strand, counting down.
ACCGGTGACAGCTCCGTCACGAACATCTTGTATGCGCACCGCCGGACGGCAGACAGCGACATTTATTTTATGGCAAATCACCAGCCTCGCGCCATAAAAGTCACCGCCGCGTTCCGCGTGGCGGGACGCGTTCCGGAGCGGTGGGACGCCGACACCGGAATGATAACTGGAATCAGCAACTGGCGCGAAATCAATGGCCGAACCGAAGTGCCGCTCACAATGGAGGCAAACGCTTCCGCCTTTGTGGTGTTTCGGGAGGCGCAAAATCTGACAACGCCGCAACCCCTGGCAACAACCAATCTCATCTCGGACATGCCAACACTTCTGGCATTGACCGGACCGTGGAACGTTCGCTTCACGCCGGGATGGGGCGCGCCAGCACAGGTCACTTTCACCAATTTGGTTTCCTGGACGGATTTTCCGGATGCCGGCGTGCGTGATTACTCCGGTTCGGCGACTTACACCAAGGAATTTGAAATGCCAGCGTTACGTCCGGGAGAGACAATCATGCTCGACCTCGGCAAAGTTGAGGTGCTCGCCTCGGTCAAAATCAACGGACAGGACCTCGGCATCGTCTGGAAAGAACCTTACGCGCTCGATGTCACCGGCGCATTGAAGCCGGGCCGGAACACGCTGGAAGTTCGGGTTGTCAACACGTGGGTCAACCGCCTCATCGCCGATTCTGCATTGCCGCTGGAAAAACGCCTGACGTGGACCACCAATAATCCCTATCATCCCGGCGATTCACTGTTGCCATCCGGACTGCTTGGGCCGGTAGTGTTGCGTGCGACTGACACCCATTGATTTCAAGCCATGAATAGCGACAGTTACAAAGAGAAAGCGGGATCCGGGCCATGTGATTTCTACGGTTCCGGAAATCCCGGCTGGAGCCGGCGCGGTTTTCTGAAGGCATCCGCAGCCACGACCTTGGGACTAGTCTTTTCGCGCCTGCCGGCCATGGCCGGCCCGTTCACGTGCTTGGATTCGCCGGCAGTCCCGGCAAGAGCCGGTAAGTTGACACTGAACTATTTACAGCCCGCCTCGCGCTGGACGGAGGCTTTGCCCATCGGCAATGGCCGGCTCGGCGCGATGGTTTGGGGCGGCGTGGCAAGCGAGCGGTTCGACCTCAACGAAGACACACTCTGGTCCGGCGAACCCTACGACAACCTTAACCCTGACGGACTGAAGGCGTTGCCGGAAATCCGCCGGTTGCTGCTTGTGGGCAATGACAAGGAGGCCCAGCACTAGGTCGAGCGCTACATGAACGGTAAATATAATGAAAGCTATCAACCGCTCGGCGATTTGAAGATGGATTTTCCGATGAGCAGCGAAGTGACGGACTATCGGCGCGAACTGGATCTTGAACAAGGCATCATTCGCGTGCAGTTCATGTGCGATGGCGTTCGCTACACCCGCGAAGTGTTCGCCTCCTACCCGGCGCAGGCCATCATTGTGCGGCTGACCAGCGATCATCCTGGAAACATATCCTTCACGGCGTCGCTGGACTCGCAATTGCATCACCTTACGAAGGCCGACAACGGATGTTTCAGCATGATGGGCCGCTGCCCGGCTCACGTGGATCCGAATTATGCAGGCCAAGCCGTGGTATGGGACGACGCGCCGGAGGGAAAGGGGATGCGCTTCGAAGCCCGGCTGATGCCGGTCAACCAAAACGGCCGCGTCACGATCAACGATCAGGCGATCACGGCGAAAGGGTGCGACAGCGTCACGCTGCTGTTCGTCGCCGCCACCAGTTACAATGGGCCGTGGAAAAGTCCGAGCCGCGATGGCAAGAACCCGGCCAAACTCTGCGACCGTTATCTGGCGCGACTGGCTGGCAAGACTTATCCCGCTCTGCGCGAGGCGCATGTCGCCGATTATCAAAACCTCTTTAACCGCGTAACACTGGATCTCGGCCACTCCGTGACAGAGAGCCTGCCGACCGACCAGAGGGTGAAAACCTATCAGCCCGGCAAGGATCCGGCACTGGCGGCATTGTATTACCAGTTCGGACGTTATCTGCTGATCGCGTCGTCACGGCCGGGAACGCAGCCGGCGAATTTGCAGGGCATTTGGAGTCATAAAATTCAACCATCCTGGTCGGCGAACTGGACTTTGAATTGTAACGCGGAGATTAATTACTGGCCGGTTGAGGCGGCCAATCTCGGCGAGTGCCACCTGCCGCTGGTGGATCTCGCCGAACAGTTGAGCGTGGATGGAACGAACATCGCGAAGAACCTCTACGGCGTGCGGGGTTGGGTCGCGCATCACAACACCGACATCTGGCGGCAGGCCGGGCCTGTCAGCGGGAGTGCGCGCTGGAGCATCTTCCAAGTGGGTGGCGCCTGGTTGTGCCAGAGCGCATGGGATCACTATGCGTTTACCGGCGACACCAAATATCTGCGCTCCATCTGGCCGATGCTTCAGGGCGCGGCTCGGTTCTTTCTGGATGACTTGATGGAGGAACCTTCCCACGGCTGGCTGGTCACCGGCCCGGACACAAACTTTGAGAACGCCTTTCGCAAGCCCGCTGGCGAGACCGGTTGCGTGTGCCTGGGACCAACCGGCAGCATGGAAATGGTGCGCCAGTTGTTTTTGAATTGTGTGCAGGCCAGCCGGATTCTGGGCCGGGACGCCGACCTGCGGGCGCAAATTGAGAAAACCCTGCCGCGTCTGCCGCCGCTGCAAATCAGCCCGACCACCGGCGAATTGCAGGAGTGGCTGCAGGACTGGCAGCGCACGTCGGATTGCCAGGTGCTGTCAAGCTGGGGACTCATTTGCGGCGCGCAAATCACCCCGCGCGGCACGCCGGAAACGGCGGCGGCATTGCGGAAGATTTTTGACCGGGGACAATGGTGGCAGAAGGGTGAGGTGAGCAGTTGGCAGGGCGCGTTCCAAGCCAACGCCTACGCACGGCTTCATGACGGCGAGACCGCGCTGGCGATCTTGGACGCGCACCTGGCGCGCAGCGTGAATCCGAACCTGCTGGCGAGTTTTTTGGGGCACTGCGAATTCCAGATTGACGGCAACCTCGGCATGACGGCGGCGATTGGCGAAATGCTGCTGCAAAGCCAGGTTGGCGACACCGACGGCGTTTATGAAATCGAGCTGCTCCCGGCTTTGCCCAAAGCCTGGGCCGGGGGCAGGGTTGCCGGACTGCGCGCCCGCGGCGGATTTGAAGTGGACATGGAATGGAAAAGTTCAAAGTTGGTTTCCGTCGCCATTCGCAGTGTTGGCGGCGCAACTTGCCGGGTGCGTTACGGCGCAACCGTGAACCAACTGAAACTAAAACCCGGCGGCGACGTGAAGATGGATGCGGGCCTCGCCGTGCTCAAACGAGTGTCTGCCATTTTATGATCTTCCCACCACGTCAACATGACACAAGAGAAAATGAATTTCTATCCAAACTGGTCCAGCCACCCAGCCGCACGGTCGAACCAGCCACACGCTCAATCACCTGCGAACGCGACGTTTTGCTTTCATCCCCTCACAGGCGCACAAGCTCGAAAAAAGTTTCTACAAAGCTATATGAAATTACAATCCTGCGCGCCCTCACGCGGACCGCGATTATGACAACCCCATCAATGATTGCCCGGCTTTAAGCTCGCTTTGGCAGGTCGTGTTGCGCTTGAATAGGCCCCACTAAACCCGACACCACCATATGAAGATTCCTTCGCCGATCATCGTCGTCTTGTTGCTCCTGCCATTGGCCACAGCGTTGACGGCGGCGGACACCAACAAGATGTTGAGCGTCAACCTCGGTGGCGGCAAGGTCGTGGAAATGCCCGACACTTCGGACGCCGCGCACGGGCTGGATTTGTCGCGGTTGAAGCTGGAGCCGGTCTACGCGGCGGACTTCAGCAAGCCGCTGAAGTTCGTCAGGGAGGCCGACCTGTTTTCCGGCGGCAAACGAATGCGCCTGCCGGACGGTGTGGATTGGGTGCTGGAAGGCAAAGCCGGCGCCCGCGTGGAGGATGGCCGGCTCATCCTGAAAAACGACCCGGACCACCTCGTGTTTTGGAACACGCGCGAATTTCCCTCCAACGTGCTTATTCAGTTTGACATGTCGCCTGCCGACTCGAACAAGGGGCTGAACATCATCTTCTTTGCCGCCAGAGGCCGCGACGGCGGGAGCATTTTCGCGCCGGATCAGCCGAAGCGCGACGGGGTGTTCAAGAATTATCACAGCGGCGCGCTCGATTGCTACCACACGTCTTATTGGGCAAGCAATCCCGACGGCACCGCGCGTGGCACCGCGCACATCCGCAAGAACTTTGGCTCCAATCTCGTGGCGATGGGACGCGACTTCATCGTTGGCCAGGGTGCCGGCCCGCATCGGGTGCGTGTGCTCAAGCTGGGCAACCGGATCACCGTCGAAGCGGATGGCAAAATCGAGGTGCGTTGGGAGGATGACGGCAAAACGTTCGGCCCGGTCCTGCAAAATGGCTGGATTGGGCTGCGCCAGATGGCGCACACCGGCGAATGCCGTTACACAAACTTCAAGGTCTGGGCCGTAAAATCTTAAAACCGAAAACACAGAATCATGAAAAAATTCCCACTCACCATTCCGGTGCTGTTTCTTACGATGTGCCTTCTTCTGCTCGCCGTCGCATCACGAGCACAGTCCCAGCCGGTGACTCTCACTGACAAGGGCCAGACCGTGGTGCTGAACAATGGCGTGGTGAATCTGGAGGTGCAAAAGGACAACGGCTATTTATTTTCGATCCATTATCACGGCGCATCCCTGCTAGCCGAACCGGGTTATCTGGACTGGCAGTCCGGCGGCAACAACCATCTGCACGGCGCGCAATTCCGCGTGGTCACCAACCCCGCCACCAACGGCGGCGCGCTGGCTGAAATCAGCGTGGAGCAAAAATGGGACGGCAAACATTCGCCCTTTGACGTGGAACAGCATTTCGTCCTGCGCCGGGGCGACAGTGGATGTTATGTCTTTGTGGTCTTCAAACACCCGGCGAATTATCCGGCGGGCGGCATCGGGCAATCCCGCTGGGTGCTGCGGGCGAATGAAGCCTTGTTTGACTTCATCAACGTTGACGACCAGCGCCGTCACGTCATGCCACCCGGCAACACGCCGGTCAAAGTGCTGGGGCCGAAGGAATCCATGATGTTCACCGACGGGCCGTTCAGGGGCCAGATCACGGACAAATATCATTTCTTCGTGGACGCGGGTGATCATTACGTTCATGGCTGGAGCGGGACCCAATCCCGGCTGGGCGTGTGGCTTCTGCATGGGAGCAATGAAGACCAGAACGGCGGCCCGACCAAGCAGCATAACACGGCTCACTTTGGCCGGATGCTGCTGGAAATCCTGACGTGCGGACACTACGGGGCGTCGGGAGTCGGCATCGCCGCCGGCGAGGAATGGAGCAAGTTGTATGGACCGTGGATGCTTTATGTGAACTCCGGCGGCAACCCGGATGCGCTTTGGGCCGACGCAAAAAACAAGGCGACGACGGAACGCGCGGCCTGGCCTTTGGAATGGATGCGCCATACGCTTTACCCCCTGGAAAAAGACCGCGGCACCGTGCGCGGACAAATCAAATTGCAGGATCCGCAGGACGGCCAGCCCCCGATGGATGGCGCATGGGTCGGCTTGGCGGAGCCGTCACCCGACTGGCAGCAACAGTCCAAAGGCTACCAGTTCTGGGTCCACGCCGGAGCGGACGGGTCTTTCACCATTCCGCACGTGCGCACCGGCAACTACACCCTTTACGCGTTTGCCAACGGGATCATGGGCGAATTCCGGCACGACGGCGTGGCGGTAAATGCGGGCGCCGTCACGGACCTCGGCGACCTGTCCTGGCAGCCGCCTCATTTCGGGCGGACGCTCTGGCAGATTGGCACGCCGGACCGCACCGCGAAGGAATTCCGCCACGGCGATGATTACCGCCAGTGGGGGCTTTGGAACAAATACCCGGAGGATTTTTCGAACGATGTGGATTTCATCATCGGCCAGAGCCGCGAGGGCGCGGACTGGAATTATGCGCAAGTGAATGTGCTGAAGAACGGCCAGTGGGTGGGCACGACCTGGAAGGTTCAATTTGATCTGCCGCAGGCGCCCAGGGGCGGCACCGCCACCCTGCGTCTGGCGCTGGCGTCGGCTCAAAATGCGAAGCTCGCCATCGCCATCAACGGCGTGGGCATTGATCGCTACACCACCCGCGCGGACAACGCCATGATCCGCGCGGGCATCCACGGCCAGTATCATCTGCGGGACATCCCCTTCAACGCCACCTTGCTCAAGCCGGGACGCAACGTGCTGACCTTGAGCCAGGGCGCCGCCGGCAACGTGCAAAAATGCGTGATGTATGATTGCCTGCGCCTGGAACTCGACGAGCACCGCACTTTTAATCCAGTCGCGGACAAGCCGCACATGACGGGCGGACAAGATGCCGAAAGCTCCATCGCCACTGAACCGGAACCCGCCGATTGATTGCCCGTCGAAATCAACCGCCAATGAAATGAAACGAATCCTGCATTTGAACCGGAGTTTTAAGCCCATTCTTCGACATGAATGGCTGGAACGAGTAGACGGAGGTCGGCCACATCGAGCCAGACAAGGCCCGCGGCGGAAAATATTGTGAAGCAATAAAACAAGTCTTTGAACAATGAAAACACAAACATTCTTGATGGCAGCTTCAATGCTCATTGCGCCCTTGGGCCGGGCAGACGAATTGGAGTCCCGCTTTGTTCATCCGCCGCCCGAGGCGAAGCCGCAGGTGTATTGGATGTGGATGGGCAGCAATGTTACCAGCAACGGCATTACGGGCGATTTGGAGGCGCTCAAGGACGAGGGTTTTGGCGGCACGGTAATGGTGAGCCTCGCGGATGTTTGCACACCGTGGGCGGGGCGCATCGCCAATTCGCCGACGCCGGAGGTCATCACGTTTTCCGAACCGTGGTGGCAGCTCGTCCGGCACGCGGCGGCAGAATCGGGGCGGCTCGGACTCGAATTCGGCTTCCACAATTGCGCCGGTTATGAAAGCAGCGGCGGCCCCTGGATCACGCCGGAATTATCCATGCAGGAAGTCGTCTGGTCGGAGACCCAGTTTTCCGGGCCGGGAAAATTCTCCGGCACGCTGGAGAAACCCACGGTGGACATCCATGCGCACCAGCCGTTTCCAGTTTACAACGGCAACACCGGCAAGCTGGAAAAACCCGAAGTGCCCGCGCGACAAACCTATTTCCGCGACATCGCCGTGCTCGCCGTCCCGGCCAGCGGCGTCATTGCGACAAACCAGATTCTTGATTTGTCGGACAAGATGTCGGCAGACGGAAAACTTGACTGGGACGCGCCGGCGGGCGACTGGGTGATTTACCGGTTCGGCCACACCACAACCGGCGCAATGCTTCAGCCGTGCCAATGGGAGGCGATTGGTTTGGAATGCGACAAGATGAGCCGCGCGGCGGTGGAATTTCACCTCGACCATCTCATCGCCGACATCAAGAAACATTGCGGCGACATGGTCGGTCATGGTCTGGACTTCATTTGGTTTGACAGCTACGAGGCCGGCACGCCGACGTGGACGCCGAAAATGCGCGAGGAATTTCAAACGCGGCGCGGTTACGATCTGACCTCGTATTTGCCGACACTCGCGAAACGAACCGTGGGCAGCAAAGAGGATACGGATAAATTCAATGCCGATTTCAAACGCACGATTTACGATCTCTACCGCGACAATTATTTTGCCGTCATCTCGCAGAAGCTGCACGCCGCCGGTCTGAAATTTCGCAGCGAACCCTACACCGGGCCATGGAGCGTGCCGGAAGTCGTGATGAATCTCGATGGTTTGACCGCCGAGTTTTGGGTGCGCGACGGCAATTACAATCCCAGCGCCGTGCCGAGGGTCGTGTCTGCGGCGCGCCAGCACGGCATCAACGAGATTGATTCAGAGGCGTTCACGGCGGCGCCGAAGGACAGTTTGTGGAACGAGACGCCGGCGAAACTCAAACCCATCGGCGATGCGGCGTTTTGCGACGGCGTAAACCGGTTCATCCTGCACCGATTCACGCACCAGCCGTTCGGCGGCCAATACAAGCCCGGCTTCGCGATGGGTCAGTGGGGCACGCATTTTGACCGGACGCAGACGTGGTGGGAGCCGTTCAAGGCGATGGTGAAATACTGGCAGCGCTGCGACGCCCTGTTGCAGTGGGGCAATATCGCGACGAATGATTTTGCCGTTGAGTCGGCGGATGGCGGCATCAATTTGAAATCCATCCACCGCAGGGATGGCGCGGCGGACGTCTATTTTGTGGCCAATCTTGCGTGGACAAACGGCGTGGCCAACTGCGCCTTCGGCGTCACCGGCAAACAGCCGGAGCTGTGGAATCCAAACTCTGGCGAAATGCGCGATCTGCCGGAATTTCAAACTGCCGGCGGCAAAACCATGGTGCCGCTGCAATTCGCGCCGACGGAAAGCTGTTTCATCATTTTCCGAAAGCCCGTCTCAAGCGCGGAAAAATTCATGGGTTCTAAAAATTTCCCAACCCTGAAAACCGCCGGCACAATCACCAATGCTTGGCGGGTGCAATTTGATCCGAAATGGGGTGGTCCGGAAAAGCCGGTTGAATTTAAAACACTCGACGATTGGACAAACAACGTTGAGCCGGGCATCCGGTATTACAGCGGCACGGCGGTTTATGAAAATGAATTTGACTTGCCGCCACCGGCAATTGGGAGGGGAAAATCAAAAATCTATTTGGACCTCGGCTCGGTTCTTGACATCGCCAGTGTGAGTTTGAACGGCCACGACCTCGGCGTCGTCTGGGCGGCACCGTGGTGCGTGGACATTACTTCGGCGGTGGAATCGAAGCACAACAAGCTCGTCATCAAAGTCACGAACTGCTGGGCGAACCGGCAGATTGGCGACGAGCAGCAGCCGGCGGATTGCGAATTCGCAAAAGGCGACATGGGCTACGGCGGGCCGTTGAAAAGTTTTCCCGAATGGTTTTTGAAAGGCACGACTCGACCGTCAGTCGGGCGATATACCTTTGCCACTTGGAACTATTTCAACAAGAATTCGCCGCTGGAAAGCTCCGGCCTGCTCGGCCCGGTGAGAATTCTTGAATATCAAACGCACTAGCAGGCCGGTTTACTTGCCGCCGATCGGTCGTTATGATGCAATGCGATCTGGATGGCGGTGTTCAATTTCCTTCGACGCAGGAAACTGAAAGACAGCTGGGCCGGTTTTCTGGCACTTTACGAACATGCGATGCACTTTCTTGAAAGCCTTTGGCGTTCTGGCACTGGCTTTGGCCTGTGTCGCATCGTTGGCGACGGAAACCAACGCGCCGTTGCCCGGCTACAAGCTGATCTGGTCGGATGAGTTCAATGGGAACACGCTGGACACGAACAAATGGAATTTCCGCACCGACAGCCGGATGTGGAGCACACAGCTTCCGGAAAATGTCTCCGAGCGTGACGGCAAATTGATCCTCACGGTGAAAAAGCAGGACGCCGGCGGCAAGCATTACACTGGCGCCGGCGTGATCAGCAAACAGGCATTCGAATACGGCTATTATGAGGCGCGTTTCAAAGTGCCGCCGGGTGCGGGCTGGCATACGTCGTTTTGGATGATGAAACACGTCGGCAAGGGTGATACCGATTCCGAAGTCGCGGCGCAGGAGCTTGATGTGTGCGAGAACGATTCCGTAAGGCTTACCAGCTACGCGGTGAATGTGCATAAGTGGAATCCGAAGCCGCACACCATGCTCGGCACAAAATCGGTGGTGACGCCAAACCTCTCCGCCGACTTCCATGTGTGGGGCTGCGAGTTCACGCCGCAGACGGTGCGGTATTTTTTCGACGGCACGCTGGTGCAGACGGTGGACGTTTCCCATTTTGCCCACGGCGACCAAAACATTTGGCTCACGACCATCGCTTCAAATTTGGGTGGAACAAAAGCCGTGGATGATCCAATACTTCCGGCGGCGGCGGAATATGATTACGTCCGGTTTTATGAGAAAGACACACCTGAACCGTAAAATTGCCGTTCTCCGCCTATGTCTGGCGCTGCCCGTCTTGTTTCTGACCATTAAAATCTGCGCGGAAGGCTGGGGCGACTGGCAGACTTGGGGCGATCAGGGCGATGGCACGTATCGCAACCCGGTTCTCCCGGCGGATTTCAGCGATATTGACTGCATCGGCGTCGGGTCGGATTACTACGCGATTTGCACGACGCTGGACTATTCGCCCGGCGTCTTGATCATTCAGTCCAAGGATTTGGTGAACTGGACGATTTGCGGCCACGCTGTTTCCAACGTTATGGAAATCAGCCCGGAACTGAATTGGGATCGAATGAACCGTTCTGGCCGGGGCGTTTGGGCGGGAGCCATCCGGCATCATGCCGGGCGATTTTGGATCTACTTCAGCGCACCGGACGAAGGTTACTTTATGACCACGGCCACCAATGCCACCGGACCGTGGGCGCCGTTGACGCGAGTTTTAGCGGCGAGTGGTTGGGACGATTGCTGTCCCTGCTGGGACGACGATGGGCAGGGGTATCTCATCGGTTCGCAGTTTTCCAAAGACCCGGTCAACGGCAAAAAATACAACATCCATCTCTGGAAACTTTCATCGGATGGAAAATCGCTCGTGACCAATTCGGATGTCATCTTGCACCAATCGCCCGGCAGCGAAGCCAACAAGCTCTTCAAATACGGCGGTTACTATTTTCACTACTTCAGCGAAATTAAACCCGAAGGCCGCGTTCCGATGATCGGTCGCGCGGTGAACATCACCGGCCCCTACGAATATCGTCAAATCCTGCACGTTAACAAAGCGGTGGATAAGGAGCCAAACCAAGGCGCATTGGTGCAGACCCAAACGGGCAGTTGGTGGTTCTTCACGCACCATGGCACCGGAGCCTGGGAAGGACGCAGCGCCAGCCTGTTGCCGGTCAGTTGGACCAATGGCTGGCCCGTCATCGGCCAGACTGGTCCCGACGGCATCGGCAACATGGTCTGGTCCGCCTCCAAGCCCGTGAAGGGATTCCCTCGCGTCACTCCACAGTCGAATGACGAATTTTCCTCACCCACCTTGGCACCGCAATGGGAGTGGCATTATCAGCCGCGCGCCGATCAGTGGTCGCTGACGGCACGTCCCGGATTTCTTCGCCTGCACGCATTCTGCGGATTGCACGGCGACGATTTGCTGAAAGTGGGAAATGTTCTGACCCAACGGCCATTCCGCACTGCCACCAATTTGGTCACGGTGAAAATGGCAGTGGACGGCATGGCGGACGGCCAGTGCGCGGGACTCAGTCATTTCAGCACCGCGTTTCAGGCAGCCGTGGGCGTATTCCAGACCAACGGTGTCCGCCGTTTCTGTTTTCAAATCGGAACCAACCAGAATCTCGGCGCGGAAGTGCGCGGCTCCACCGTCTGGTTACGCTCGAGTTGGGGACTTGACGGGGTCTGCCGGTTTTCCACCAGCCAGGATGGAACGACATTTGTCCCGACGGGCAACCCGTTTCAGGTGACCTGGGGTGCTTATCGCGGCGACCGCATTGGTCTGTTCAGTTACAACAATGCAGTGCAGGCCGGTTGGGTGGACTTCGACTGGTTTCATTACGAATACAGCGGGAAGGCTGCTCAACCCTGAATCGGGGTTTCCGGTGAATCGCCGTCGCGTGTTCTCACATTCGTTATTCGTCAATTGAGGTTCGTTGCTTGGCTGCGCTCTTCAGGTTTATGACCGGACCCGCCGTTGAAACGGCGGGCTATTGTCGGTTGTCCCTGCGGGACTTTCATACTTCGCGGGTAACGCTCTTCCAAAGTGTGCCAATGCCAACTGAACTTCCATAAGACAAATGGAAGATTCCATTTCAAAACTATGCTGGACGGGAACTTAAATACGAAATACGTTTGTTCCGTGAAACCCGATGGGCTGCAAACCAAGCCGGCCATTATTTGGTAGGCCACTCAAGCGTATGACAATTCCAACCGTCAAAGCCCGGCGGGAGATTCTACAGCAAGGAGCAGACATATTAGCTTCGATTCTTGTCCCGCGTGGTTTCCATTTCTGCATGGTTGCGTCCGGCGATGGCAGCGGCGGTGCATTTGCGCAGGGCGAGTATGTTCGCGGAGATCGTAAGCTGGAGTTGCACTTTCGCTGGTCGCTCGGACTGGTTACTTACCACATCGGCATGGAGAAGCTCGCGCATGAGGATTATATGAGGGCTTTGCTTGGTCGCTCCCAAGCCGGACACTATCCACTCTGTTCAGAAGAGCCGCTTGCTGGTTTTGAAGCGTTGAGGCAGGATTTGGTTGAGCACTGTGCAGATTTCATCAGCGGCACTGGCGAGCAGTTTCGCCAGTGCATTGAGAAGCACAGGCTTTATGAGTCATTGTCGCCATTACAGAAGATGGAGTTCTGAATGGCCTAACAGGAGGCCACGCTGCAATCAATCCTCGAACATTCCCTGATCCATCACACCTTCCGCGACTCTTGTCACCGGGCCGGTCATGCGGATTGAAAATCCGTCGCCGATTTCGATTTTGAGGACGCCGCCGGGCATGTGGACGGAAATGTTCCGGTCCACCCATCCGAGTTTGTGCGCCACCGCCGCCGCCGCGCTGCTGCTGCTGCCGCTGGCCAGCGTGTAACCGGCTCCGCGCTCCCAAATCTCAATCTGGATGTTCGCGCGGTCGAGCACTTTCAGGAACTGGACGTTGGTGCGGTTCGGAAAGTTCGCGTGCGTCTCCAGCAGCGGGCCGAATTGCCGCGCCAGATCCGCGCTGATTTCCGGCAGCGGCAGGACGCAGTGCGGATTGCCAATCGTCGCGGCACAAAATGTAAATTCGCGTCCGCCGACGGAGATTTTCTCGTTGAGCACCTCGCGGCGCGGGCCGGCGACCGGAATCTGGTCGCTCCAAAAGCTGACCCGGCCCATTTCGACGCGGACGGATTTGCCGCCGTCAAAAACGGTCGAGCGCACGAGACCGCCCGCCGTCTGGATGGCGAATTCTTCGCCGCCGACCCTTTTCCGGTCCCAGAGATAGCGCGAGAAGATGCGCAGGCCGTTGCCGCTTTTTTCGGCTTCGCTGCCGTCGGGGTTGTAAATTTTCAGCGCGCATTTCGCGTCCGCCGCCGGGAGCGGGCCGAGCAGAATGCCGTCCGAGCCGACGCCGAAGTTGCGGTGGCAAATCGTCCGAATTTGCGCGACCGTCAGCGGCGACGGCAAATCCTCCGGGTCCATGACGAGATAATCATTTCCCAGGGCGTGATATTTCCAGAATTTCACCGGTGCCGGCATATTTGATTTGCGATTGATGCCGAGGATAACGCCCGGCGCGTCAATCGTAAATCGCAAATCGTCAATGGATAAAACGCTTTTCAAAAGACGGCGGATTTTGCAGAGTATGGGCGTGTTGACTGGAAGCAAATCAAGGGTTCTGCCACCGACGTTTTCAACGGAGGTTCGTCCCGGTTTTGTGAAGGATTTGGAGGCCGCCGTCCTGCGGGCGCAGGAAAACCTGTTCCGGCTGCAGAAGCCGGAAGGCTATTGGAACGGCGAGCTGATGGTGGATTCCACGATCGTTTCCGACACGGTGGTGTATCACCACTGGAACGGCAAGGTGGACAAGGCGTGGCAGCGCAAGGCGGTCCACCACATCCTGTCCATGCAATTGCCGGACGGCGGCTGGAACATTTACCAGGGCGGGCCGTCGGAGGTGAATGCGACCATCAAGGCGTATCTCGCGCTCAAGCTCGCCGGCGTGCCGGAAACCGACCCGCGGATGCTAAAGGCGCGCGAGGTGGCGCTGCATTTCGGCGGCGTGCCGCGCATGAACACGTTTTCCAAGTTGTATCTCGCGCTCATCGGGCTTTATCCGTGGGAATACGTCCCAACCATCCCGTGCGAGGTGCTGCTCATCGGCAAATGGTTCCACGTCAATTTCTGGGACATGAGCAACTGGTCGCGCGGCATGATCGTGCCGCTGG
>CAZZPE010000006.1:6202-88044 GCA_964655855.1 uncultured Bifidobacteriaceae bacterium | reverse complement strand
AAAGTCCACGGCGGCCTGCTTTTCATCCGCGGCAACGCCGCCCACGAAGCCGCCGTGAAAGCCCACGCCATCACGCCGATTGATCTGGTGGTGGTGAATTTGTATCCGTTTGAGGCCACGGTCGCCAAGCCCAACGTCAGCCTGCACGACGCGATCGAGAACATTGACATCGGCGGGCCTTCGATGCTCCGCAGCGCGGCGAAAAACCACGACAGCGTGACGGTGGTGGTGGATCCGTTTGATTACGCGGAGGTCGCGAAGCAGATTTCCGAGACCGGCAACACGACGCTGGAGCTGCGCCGCAAGCTGGCCGCGAAAGTTTTCGCGCGGACGGCGGCTTACGACGCGGCGATTGCGGCGCACCTGCAAAAGGAGTTTTCCGCCGACAAAAGTTCGCTGCCGCTGGTGCTGACGATTTCCGCGCCGCTGGCGCAGCCGCTGCGCTATGGCGAGAACCCGCACCAGACGGCGGCGCTCTACGGCAAGTTCCGCGAATTTTTCAAGCAGCTCCACGGCAAGGAACTTTCCTACAACAACATTCTGGATTTGACGGCGGCGGCAAACCTGATCGCCGAGTTCAAGGACGACCTGCCGACGCTGGCGATTTTGAAACACACCAATCCGTGCGGCGTCGGGCAGGGCGCGAATTTGCGCGAGGCGTGGGACAAGGCGTTCGCCACGGACCGGCAGGCGCCGTTCGGCGGCATCATCGCGGTGAACCAACCGCTCGACGGCGATTGCGCGGCGGCCATCGCGGAAATCTTCAGCGAGGTCATCGTGGCGCCGGAATTCACGGCGGAGGCGCTGGCGGTGTTGCAAAAAAAGAAAAACCTGCGGCTGCTGCAAATCCTGAAATGCCCGCTGTCGGCGCAGCCGTGGGATGTGCGGAGCGTGGGCGCGGATTCATTTTTGCTGCAGCAGCGGGATTTGAAGACAACCGCCGCCGCCGATTTGAAAATCGTGACGAAGCGTCAGCCGACGGCGGCGGAACTGAAGGCGATGCTGTTCGGCTGGCGCGTGGTGAAGCATTTGAAATCGAACGCGATTCTTTACGTCGGCGAAGGCCGGACGCTCGGCACGGGCGCGGGCCAGATGAGCCGCGTGGATTCCAGCCGCATCGCGGTGTGGAAGGCGGGCGAGGCGAAACTGCCGCTGGCGGGCAGCGTGGTTTGCAGCGACGCGTTTTTTCCGTTTGCCGACGGGCTGATCGCGGCGGCGGAGGCGGGCGCGACGGCGGCGATTCAGCCGGGCGGTTCGGTGCGGGATGCGGAGGTGATTGCGGCGGCGGACGCGCGCGGGATGGCGATGGCGTTCACCGGCACGCGGCATTTCCGGCATTAAGTAGAAATGCAGAATGAAGAATGCAAAATGCAGAAACCGGCAACGGTGGAAATTTCTTCATTCTGCCATCTGCATTTAGTGCAGCAGCCGGTAAATCAGCACGATTTGGGCGGCGGTCACGGCGGCGGCGAGCATCCAGACGAATAATTCCCGCCAGCGCAGGCTGTTTTGCCGGGCGGCGGCGAGCCAGAACTGCAGTTTCGCGGAGCCGATGGTGATGATGTCGCCGTTGCGGAGGATTTGGTTTTGAAACGGCCCGTCGTTGACGGTGACGAGGGCGTCCGGCGCAACGGCAAGATTGAACCCGCCGCTTTGAAATTCCAGCGTGAGATGCCGGTCCCAGACACCGCCGTCGTCGAGCTGCAAATCATTTCCGGCGTCGCGCCCGACGCGGAAAGGAAAACGGCGGACAACCAACTGGCTGCCCGCCTTTTTGCCTGAAAGGACGTTGAGTTGAATCATCAGAAAATCCGCTTTTCCACGTTGATCTGGTCGTCGGGATAAACCGGCGGATCCTTGGCCGGGTTTTCGAGGGCCTTGTCGTAATCCACCCGGATGCGCTGGCCGGTGGTGGCGCGGATGAGCCAGACCTTGCCGTGATTGGCAAAATTGTCCATGCCGCCGGCGGCCTGGATCGCCTTGGTCACGGTGGTGTCGCTGACGTATTGGAATATGCCCGCGTGGTTGACTTCGCCACCGACGTAATAGACGCGGTCGCCGGATTTCACGGTGACGGTCAGGCGGACGTAGTATTTGGGGACATAGTTGGTGTAAATGTCGTTTTGCAGTTCGCCGGCGGTTTTGCCAGTGGCGTGAATGGGGCCGATGAACGGCAGGGTGATGGTGCCGTCTTCCTTGATGGCCTCCACATGGTCGGCGATGACTTCAGGCACACCTGAAAAAGACACAATCACGGTGTCGCCGACATGAAAACGGGCCACCTCCGCGCCGTTTGGCGGCGTGGCGGCCGGTTTGGCGACAACCGGTTTGGCGGCGGTTGGTGGTTGGGGGTTGTCGGAAAAGATCGAGTCCAGCGACAGCGAGCCGCAGCCGGTGAGAATCACGGCGGTGGCCAACCACGCGCAGGCGAATAATCCGCGAACAAATAATTTCATGGGCGCTAATCCTTGCGAAAGTGCGGGCGCAATCAATACTTTTGTTTAATTTCCTTCCGGTCGGAGCCGCCGCCGGAGTCTTTTTCAGCGGCCTCGGCATTTTGCTCCTCCTCGTTCTTCGAGTAGTAGTAATAGCCGTGGTAGTAGCCGCTGTAGTAATAGTAGCTTTCGTCCTGCGACATGTTGATGTTGTTGAGGACGATGCCGACGAGGGTGCCGCCGACCTTTTCGATCATCTGCTTGGCGCGGATGTTCATCGGCTGCGGATAGCGGCGGTATTGGATGACCTGGACGACCATGTCTATCTCGCTGGCCAGAATGGCGGCGTCGCTCACGCCCATGATGGGCGGTGAATCGAAGAACACAAAATCGTAGCGCTGCTTCAATTCGGCCACCAGGTCCTTCATCGAGGCGGAGCCGAGGATGTTCATGGAGCTGCTGGGCAGTTTGCCGCTGGCCAGCAGGTCGAGGGTCGGAACGCTGGTCCGTTGGATGACCTCTTCCAGGGAGTTTTGCTTGAGCAGATAATTGGTCAGGCCCAGGCTGTTGCTGACCTTGAGCACTTTGTGCAGCGTGGGGCGGCGCAGGTCCGAATCCACCAGCAGCACACGCTGGCCGGACTGCGCGAAGACGGTGGCGAGGTTGACGCAGGTGGTGGATTTGCCTTCGCCGGCGCCGGCGCTGACGACGACGATGCTGTTGAGCCGCTCGTCCTTGCGTGAAAACAGGAGGTTGGTGCGCAGCACGCGATAAGCCTCGGCGTGCTGGCTCTCGGCACCTTCATCAATCAGGTGGCCGACGTTTTGCGGGATGACGCCGAGCACCGGTGACTGGAGGGCGCGCTCCACGTCGTCAATGGTTTTCACGCTGGTGTCCAGATATTCGATGAAGAAGGCCAGGCCGACGCCGACCATCAGGCCGATGACGATGCCGAGAATGATGTTCAGGGTCTTGTTGGGTTTGACAGGGCTTTTGCCCGGCTTGGCCTGGTCAACGATGGTCACCATGGATGACGTTGGAGTTTTCAAGTCCAGCTCTTCGGTGGCGATTTTTGTCTGAAGCAGCTTGTGAAATTCCCTTGCATTTTCCAGCTTGAGTTTCAACTCCCAATAGGGCTGGCTCCGCTTGGCTTCTTCCTGATCCTTTCTGACGGCGTCCTCGACTATGGCGGTTTGTGCGTCGAGTCCATCCTTTAATGACTTCACCTGGGTGGCCATGCCATCCATGATGCCCTTGATGCGGGCCTCGATCTCGATGTTCAATTCATCCGCCAGTTTTTGCTGGCGCATGACGTCCGGATAATTCGTGCTGTAATCCACCTTCAGTTCGGCCAGGGATTGTTCCGTCTGGTGAAGCCGGCTTAAAGAATCACCCAGCTGCGTGTCTGCATACATTGTGGGGATGACATCCCGCAGTTCGGCTGGATTGGTGGCCTGCAACGACTGCAATCCGGCCAACTGTGTCTGCTTCTCCATGTAGTCCTTTTCCTGTTCGATCTGCTGTTCCTTGTAATGCTGCAATTGCTGCTGGCTGAGGGTCGGACTTGGAGCGGTGGATTGGGGATCGGTGTCAATGATGTCCAGTTCCTGGCGCAACCGGTCCACATTGGTCTGGATGGCCTGGATTTGGGTTTCTTCGGTCTTGTATTCCTCCACATAGACCGCGATGCCGCCTGTCGTGTTCGTGTTGCGCAGCGCGAGGCGGTATTCCTGATACGCCTGCGCGATGCCGTTGGCCAGATCGGCGGCTTCCTGTTTGTCCTCGCTGTAAACGGTGATGTCAATCAGCTTGGTGTTGCGCTCCGGACTCAAGCTCATGTGCTGCTTGAGCAGTTGCATCGTATCCACCGTCTTGAGCGACACACCGCCGTTGAGTTTTTTGCCCCAGACATTGTTCAGGTCCAGCGCATCAATCACCCGGCCCAGCACCTTTTCGCCCTGCATCTTCTCGAATTCGGTCTGGATGAAATAGGGGTCGTAGCCGGCAGACGCCTGGATGCCGGTCATGCTCGGAATGTCCGTGCCGTCGGGATTGATCTCGATGCGGGCCGTGCTGGAATACGACGGGGTCAGGATGAACGTGAAAATCGTGGCCGTGATGGCTATGAGCAGGAAGACCGAGATGATGACCGTCTTGCGGATGCGGATGATGCGCCAGTAGTCAAGAAAATGCAGGCTGGTTTCCGGCTGCGGCTGGTTTTTTGCTGGTTCCATAAGTGTCGAAAAACAATGGGAGACAGGGTAATGACCCTGCTCCCGTCCAAATCGTTCAAATTATTCTGCCTGACACCCCGGATGCGCTCAAGAACTTAATCGTCCTTAATACGTCGCGGTGACTCCCAGATAGACGCGATTGCGCGTGTAGTCCTGTCCCGGCACGATGGTGGTATACCAGTCGAAGTTGTAACCCAGATCCGCCGACAAATTGCGGTTGAAGGCATAGGACAAATCGAGGCCCAAATTGTAAAACTCGGCGGTCTGGTTGTTGTATTGGCCGTCGTGGTAAACGGAATATTGAAAATGCCCCACCGCGCTGGCCATCAACTTGGACGTCAACGCATGATTGATGGAGCCGTAGGCCACTGTGGTCTCCTGATCCAGCGTGATGTGTCCCTGGGAATCAATCTGGATCGTGTCCGTCGCGTTTCGCGATTGCGTCACCCCCAACTGCGCATAGCTGCCGGAGGCGTAAGTGTAAATCAGCGAGGCATCCGCATAAGGTCCCAACGAGCTGGTGGAACTCGGATCGTTGTAATAATCGGTGTATTGCACACCCGCCTTGACACTTCCCGTCAGGTTTGCCAGAAACTCGTGCTGGGCACCCACATAAACGGTGTGCGACATATTGTCGCGGTCACTGCTGTAAATTGGATTGGCCGTAGCATTGAAAGGAAACACTTGAGAATACGCCACTAACTCGTTTCCGGTGAAATTGACCAAGCCGAATTGATAACCGATGAGAGCCATCGTTGTCGGCGTGATATGCCACTGAAAATCCAGTGCAATACTCTGCTCAACCCGATCCAGAAGGCCGGCCAGGCTCGGATTTACAGAAGCGGAAGAACCGGAGCCGGGAAGATAACCCAAAAAAGTGTATGGAGGATTGGGGTCATATACCGGGGTTGCAGACATCCCCGCCGTCTGATCCGTCGCTCCGCTATTTTCGTAGTGGTAGAACGAATTCTGGTAGGTCAACGCGGTGCTGAACTCCTGTGTCCAGTCCGTGTGCAAGCTCGTCGTGAACGTGTTGGCGATGTAATTTCCATCCGTGCGGTGCGGAGTCGCCGTGCCGGAAGCCGTCAGTTCCGGATCCTGCGCCACCGTCACCGTGTCCTGAACCCTTGCCTCCCAGCGCGGTGTGAACGCATGATCCAGCCACAAATCAAGCTGATGAGTCTGATCAATGGGTTTTTCACCGTCCTGTTCCCGCTGCTGATAATAATAAAGCCCGTAAGTGTAGCGCAGCCCGATTTCCGTCTGCTGTAGCGGCATGTTCAGGCTGAACGAGGGACTCGCCTCAAACCCATAGCTTCCCTGCTTGCGCTGCGTCGTGTTGTAGTTGTCGTCGTAAAATCCGCGCAGGCTTGCCGACAGGCTCCACATTTTGGAGGTGTCCGGGGAATCGGGCGCATAAGCGGCATGAAGACCGGCCGTTCCAGCCGCTGCCAGCCCCAAAGAAACAAAAAACTTCTTCATAACGTAGTATTCTTTACAGACGGCTCCCGGTGCCTTTCTGCTCAAAAAAAGAGCCAAAGCCGATGACGGTTTTTATCCTAGCAAAATGGCAAACTTTTTGTCAAAACATTTTTTCCGTTAAGTTACTCGCCAGACCGGGGTTGTGGAGACGATACCGTCTCGTTTCCGTCACATTTTCGTTTCAATTCCTTCAGTAATGGCTTCAAAGTCAGGGTGTTGACGACATCCTTTGCCTCCAGCCAGCCTTTCCGCGCGATGCCGGCACCCAAACGCAGAAAGCCGGCGTGCTCGTTCCGGTGCGCGTCCGGGTTGATGACGCATTTGACGCCCCGGCTTTTTGCATACGGCCACAGCCGCCAGTCCAAGTCGAACCGGAGCGGATTGCAATTCAACTCGATCCACGTTCCCGTCGCCGCGCACGCCTCAATCACCGCCTGCATGTTGACCGGATACGGCTCGCGCTCCAGCAGCAGCCGTCCCGTCGGATGCGCGAGGATGCGGACGAACTTGTTTTCCGCCGCGCGAATCAGCCGTCTCGTGTTTTCCGCCTCGCTGCTGCCCGGAACGTGCAAACTCGCCACCACCACGTCCAGTTCCGACAGCAGCTCGTCGTCAAAATCCAGCCGATCCTTCAAAATGTCCACTTCGGTTCCGGCCAGCAGCCGGAATTCACTGCCGCGCCCGGCCAGCTCCCCGTTGATTTTTTTAATTTCCCTGATTTGCTCGCGGAGCCGTTTCGCATCCAGCCCGTTCGCCTGAAACGACGATTTTGAATGGTCGGTGATGGCCCAGTAATCAAGACCGAGGCCATCCATGAATTCCGCCGTCTCCTCCAGCGTGTTGTGGCCGTCGCTCCACGTCGAATGGTTGTGCAGCGCGCCGTGCAAATCCGGCCACTCGATCAATTTCGGCAGATCGTTCTTTTCCGCCGCGGCAAATTCGCCGTGATCCTCGCGCAATTCCGGCTCGATGAACGGCAGCTCCAGCTTTTCAAAAATCTCCTCCTCGGTTTTGCACGGCACCAGCAGCTTCGGGTCGCGCGTCTCCTCCTTCGACTTGAACAACCCGTATTCGTTCAGCCGCAGCCCGCGCTGGATCGCGCGCTGCCGCATCACGATGTTGTGCTCCTTGCTGCCGGTGAAATACGCCAGCGCAAACGGAAATTCCCCGTCGCTCACCACGCGCAAATCGCACTGGATGCCGTCCTCCAGAATCACGCTCGCCTTCGTTTCGCCCCTCGCCGTGACCTTGAGAATTCCCGGCTGCGACACGAAAAATTCAATCACCTCCACCGGGGTTTTTGACGACGCCAGCAAATCAATGTCGCCGCAAACCTCCTTGAACCGTCGCAGGCTGCCCGCCGCGTTGCACCGGATCACATCGGGGTGCGACCGCAATTCTTCCAGCAGCGGCTCGGCGGCCAGCAGCGCGTCGCTCAACAGATGCTTGCTCGCGTAAGTCCGCCGGCGCCCGATGCCTTTGAGAATGTTCGCCTGCGTTTTCTCGCCGAAACCGTCCAGCTCCGCCACCTTGCCGGATTTGCAGGCCGCCTCCAGTTTTTCAATCGAATCAATGCCGAGCTTTTGGTTGAGCGCCTGGATTTTTTTCGGGCCGAGGCCGGAAATTTCCAGCATTGCGATCAAGCCCGGCGGAATCGAAGCCTTCAGCTCGTCGTAATACTTCAGTTTTCCCGTCTCGACCAGCTCCGTGATTTTCTGCTCCAGCGCCTCGCCGATGCCCTTGATTTCGCCCAGCCGCTTTTCGGCGACCAGCGACGCCAGCGGCTCGTTCAGGCTTTCAAGCGTCCGAGCGGCGTTGACATAGGCGCGCGTCTTGAACGGGTTTTCGCCCTTCAATTCCAGCAGCGTGCCGATCTCGACCAGGATTTCCGCGACCTTGTCTTTGTCCATGCGTTTCCAAATTTTAACGCAAAGACGCCAAGACGCAAAGGCGCAAGGAATTCTTTTTCAAAGCTTCGCGTCTTTGCTTCCTGGCTTCTTTGCGTTAATTTCCGGAAAATGACGGCGCGAAAAAAATTACCGGTGGCCCTGACCATCGCCGGCTCCGACAGCGGCGGCGGCGCGGGCATCCAGGCCGATTTGAAAACGTTCGCCGCGCTCGGCGTTCACGGCACCAGCGCCATCGCCTGCCTCACCGCGCAAAATCCCCGGCGCGTCCTCGGCGTCGAACCGGTTTCGCCCAAAATGCTGCGCCAGCAAATCGAAGCTGTGTTCGAGGAGCTGCCGCCGTCGGCGGTGAAAACCGGAATGCTGTTCTCCGCGGAAAACATCCGTGTCGTGGTGGCCTTTTTCCGGAACTCAAAACTTAAAACTAAAAACTTAAAACTGGTCGCAGACCCCGTGATGGTTTCCACCAGCGGCGCAAAATTGCTTGAACCGGCGGCGGTGAAAATCCTGAAGGAAAAACTGCTGCCGCTGGCCACGCTCGTCACGCCCAATCTGGATGAGGTGGAAATTCTGACCGGCCACAAACCGGCATCCATCGAGGAAATGCGGGAGGCGGCGCGGGAAATCCATTCGCGCTTCGGCTGCGCCGCGCTCGTCAAAGGCGGCCATTTGCGCGGCGGTTCGGATGCGGTGGACATTTTCTTCGACGGCGAAACCGAGCTGCTGCTGTCCGCGCCGTTTGTGAAAGGCATCCGCACCCACGGCACCGGCTGCGCCTATTCCGCCGCGATTTGCGCCGCGCTGGCGCTGGGGCACGATTTGCCGCGCGCGGTCGAAATCGGAAAATCATTTGTCACGGCGGCAATTTCAGGTAGCTACCGCATCGGAAAACATTTCGTGCTCGGACATTTTTAAGGC
This sequence comes from uncultured Bifidobacteriaceae bacterium, assembly GCA_964655855.1. Lineage (GTDB taxonomy): Bacteria > Verrucomicrobiota > Verrucomicrobiia > Limisphaerales > UBA11358 > UBA11358. The sequence goes on along the minus strand of CAZZPE010000006.1, from coordinate 79,068 downwards.
CGCAGCAGCCTGAAAAACTGGTTCGTGTTTGTCGCGTTCAGCAGGATGACGTTTTGATTGTTCGTCACGAACGGCGCCGGATTGTTCGTGCTCCACGCCACCGGCGGAGCGAGGTTGGTTCCCGTTTGAAGCACAAAACCGTCCGGATAGACCGGCCATGAGAGGAAAATATTGGTGCCGGATTTCACGGCGTCCAGTGTGGTCGAGAAAAATTCCCACGCCAGCGCGTAAGCCTCGCTGGCGGTGACGGTGGAGCCGCCGGCCTTCCAAACCTGCAAATCATAGCGGCCGGACGCAAGTGCCGGCGTGAAGATGTGCTCCACGTTGTCCACCAGACTGGTGCTGCACGCGATGAGGTTGCTGTTGGCCGCATTGAAAAGAAACAGGTTGAGATTGTTGATGCCGCTCTGGTTCTGGTGGCGTTCCCACACAAGCGTCGCGGCGGCGGTGAACGCGGCGTTGCGCACGGCATTCGTGACGTTGAAATAATAATGGTTCACGCCATCGGTGGTAAAACTGCTGGTGTTGGTGTTGAAATCCCAGCCGCTCAACGCCGCCACGGTGTTCGTCAAAACCGCGGGCGGATGCGCGGAACCGGCCGGGATGTTGGTTGAAAAATTCCAGCCGTGTTTGCCGCCGGCAAGCTGTTCGTAGGCGTTGAAGACGTTCAGCACGCCGGCGCCGTAGCGCGCGTCGAGCGGCGACGGCGGATTGTTCGTCCAATCGGCAGGCTTGACCGCGCCATTGAGCAGCAGCGCCTTCACCGTGCGGATGTCGGCGGCGGAATTGGTGTCGCTCCCGCCGTCGCCGCGCAGTCCTGCCTGCATCAGCACCGCCGCCGCGCCCGAAACGTAGGGCGTGGAAAAACTCGTCAAACCTGCCAGGCCGGCCGTGGTGAGGTCCGGCTTGGCGCGGCCGTTGTCTTCCGTCGGGCCGACGCTCGAAGCGGTCGAACCGTAGGCGCCAACGCTGATGCCGTTGTAGCACGTAGACGGTGGAGCCACGGTGCCGCCGGCCGGCCCGTCGTTGCCCGCGCCGGAAATAAAAAGGGTGTTGTATTGCGCGGCGTAGTTGTCGTAGGCCGAGTCAACAGCTTGTTGCTCGGCCACCGGAACCTGGCTGGGAACGTAGCCAAAAATGAAACTCTGGCTGACCACCGGGTCGTTGATGTTGGACGGGTTGGGCAGACCAATGATGCTGTTAAAAAAATAACCCGCCTCGAAATTGTTCACATGTGCCACGTTCGTCGCCACACCTGCCACCAGAGGGTCGGCGCTATACTGGTTGGTGGTGCCGTAAAAAAAAATCCCCACGGCGTCGGCGTGCGTTGACTCGTCGCCCACGCCATTGGTGAAACTGGTGCTGGTGCCAAGAGCCGAAGCGTAAGTAAAAAGCGCCGTCGGTTGACCCACCGCAGTGGGATTGACCTCCCAGCTATTTGTCCCGTGAAAAATGCCATTGGTATCGCCGTTATTGGCTTCCACCTGCGCCACGCGGATGCCTGCGCCATTGAGATTCGTCGTTACCGCGCGCAGCACCGTCACGCCGACGGCGTCCAGCGTCTGCGCGCCGGCGTCCGCCCGCCCGAGCAGGGCAAGCATCAACAAAACTTGTGCGCAGCGAAACATCTTCAATTTCGGGAAATTGTCCCGTCCGGGCCGTGCCGTCTCAAAATGTGCCATCCTTTGGTTGGCGCGCAAATTTTCTTCAGCTTCGCCGGACGGGGCGAGAAAAATCCTACCGGATTTTCCAAGTTTGTCTATTTTGGTGGTCATGTTGGACACGCTGGTCATCAACGAAATCTATTTGAGCCTGCAAGGCGAGAGCACCTTTGCCGGGCTGCCGTGCATTTTCATCCGGCTCACCGCCTGCGACCTGCGCTGTTCCTATTGCGACACCGCCTACGCCTTTGCCGAAGGCCGGAAAATGCCGCTGGAAGAAATCCGGGCGAAAGTCGAAAAACTCGCCGCGCCGTTTTCCAACTCAAATCTCAAAACTAAAAACTTAAATCTTCCACTCGTGGAATTGACCGGCGGCGAGCCGCTGCTCCAGAAAAATTCCCCGCCGCTGATGGAGCGGCTCTGCGACGACGGCTTTACCGTCCTGCTCGAAACCAGTGGCGCGCATGACATTTCACCGGTGGACCCGCGCGTCCGCCGCATCATGGATTTGAAATGCCCCGGCAGCGGCGAAGCGGGGTGCAACCGGTTTGAGAACATCGCTCATTTGAAATCCACCGACGAAATCAAGTTTGTCATCGGCACGGCGGAGGATTACGACTGGGCGAAACGGCAAATCGCCGCGCACAAGCTGGATTCGATCTGTCCGCTGCTGTTTTCGTGGGTGCATCCGCTCGCGCCGGAACAGCAAAACAAGGCGCTGAAAAAAGTTCCGGCGGGCCAAACACCCATTTCGCGGCGCGAGCTGGCGGAAAAAATTATCGCCGACGCCCTGCCGGTGCGGTTCCAGGCGCAGTTGCACAAAATCATCTGGCCGCCGGAACAGCGCGGAGTTTAGGAATTTGTGTCCGAAACCAAAAACATTTTGCAACAGCTCCGTGATTTCGAATCACGAAACGTCACCTTCATGGAAGCTGACGGCTCGTGGCCGATGGTCTGGGAACGCGCCAAAGGCGTCTTCGTTTGGGACGCCGGCGGGAAAAAATATCTGGATTTGACCGCCGCGTTCGGCGTCGCCGCCGCCGGCCACGCGAATCCGCATGTCGTCAAGGCCGGCCAGCAGCAGATGGCCCGGCTCCTGCACGCGATGGGCGATGTCCATCCGCACGCGCTCAAGGCGCAGCTTGCCCGCGAGTTGAGCCGCATCACGTTTGAGCGCTGGACAAAAACAAATCCGCATTCCGCACTCCGCACTCCACAGTCAGGCAAGGTCATTTTCTCCAATTCCGGTTTCGAGGCCGTCGAGGCCGCGCTCAAGACCGCGATCCTCGCCACCGGCCGGCACGGCGTCATCGCCTTCACCGGCGCGTATCACGGGCTTGGCTACGGCGCGCTCAACGCCACGCACCGCGATTTTTTCCGCAAGCCGTTCCAACCGCAGCTCCGCGAGTTCGCGCATTTCGTCCAGTTTCCGGCGGCCACCGCCGACTTTGCCACGGTTGAATTCCATATCCGCCAGCTGCTCCGCCGCGAATGGATCGGCGCGATTCTCGTCGAGCCGGTGCAGGCGCGCGGCGGCATCAACGTCCCGCCGCCGGGATTTTTGCCGCTGCTGCGGAAGCTGTGCGACGATTCCGGCACGCTGCTGATTGCCGACGAAATTTACACCGGCTTCGGACGCACCGGAAAATGGTTCGCGTGCGAGCATGGTGGGGCAGGCATCCTGCCTGTCAGTTCGGAAGGCCAAAACGGAACACACAGGCAAGATGCCTGTGCCACTACCGTCCCTGATTTGATTTGTCTCGGCAAGGCGCTCACCGGCGGTTTTCCGCTGTCGGCCTGCGTCGGCCGCGCCGACCTGATGGACGCCGCGTGGCCGGCCTCGACCGGCGAGGCGATTCACACCAGCACGTTTCTCGGTCATCCCGTCGGCTGCGCGATGGCGCTGGCGCAAATCGCGGAAATTGAAGAATTGAAATTGCCCGAACGCGCCGCCGAACTCGGCGGATTCCTGCTCGCCGAATTGCGGTCGAAAATTCCTGGCGGAAAATTCGAGGTCGCCGTTCGCGGTCTCGGACTGATGGCCGGCGTGGAATTGCGCCGCCAGGACGGCTCGCCCGCCGCCGCCGAAGTTTTCGCCGCGGTCAAGGCGCTGTTGCAGCGCGGATTCATCTTCCTGCCGGAAGGCGAACACGGCAGCGTCATCAGCTTCACGCCGCCGCTCACCATCACGAAGGCGCAATTGGCCAGGGCCGTCGCGGCGCTCGCGGAGGTGTTGAAGTGAAGCTCTCCGAAATGCGCGAAGTGCTGGACCGGCGTGGGATTCAACTCACCAAATCCCTCGGCCAGAATTTTCTCCACGACCAGAATCAGTTGCGCCGCATCGTCGAGGCGGCTGAACTTTCGAAAGCGGACAAGGTTCTGGAAATCGGCCCCGGACTCGGGCCGCTCACGGAATTGCTGCTGCAAAATGCCGGCGAAGTCCTGGCGATTGAAAAGGACGGGCGGCTGGTGGAATTTTTGCGCGAGCGGTTTTCCAGTCCGCAATTTGATTTGCTCCATGACGACGCGCTGGAAATTTTGAAGGGCGAACCGCGCGACTGGAGCGGCTGGAAACTCGTGGCCAACCTGCCGTTTTCCGTGGCCTCGCCGATCCTGGTGGAACTGGCGTGCGGCGTCCGCGCGCCGAAAAAGATCGTCGCCACGCTGCAGCTCGAAGTCGCGCGGCGGCTGATGGCGCGGGCCGATGACGACGACTACGGCATTTTGACCCTGCTCGTGCAACTGGATTTCGAGCCGCGCGAATGGTTTAAGATTCCGGCGGACTGTTTTTTCCCGGCGCCGGACGTGGACTCGGCTTGTGTGGTTTTGGAGCGCCGCGCGAAGCCGCTGCTGCCGGAAAATCTGCGCCCGGTTTTCATGAGGATGGTCAAGCTGTCGTTTTCGCAGCGGCGGAAAATGATGCTGAAGCTGCTGAAACAGGACTGGCCGAAGGAAACGCTGGAGGCCGTGTTCGCCGGATTAAACATTTCGCCGCAGGAGCGGGCGGAGAAATTGAGCCTGGAACAGTTTGTTCAACTGACACAGATTTTAGGCGGCCACAAAGACGCGGAGACGCGGAGTTGAAATCGGCTTTCTCTGCGGCTCCGTGCCTCCGCGGCAAAATATGAGCGAAGAAATTTTTGATGTCGTCAATGAGCGCGACGAGGTGATTGACCAGAAACCGCGCAGCGAGGTTCATGCGCGCGGGCTGCTGCACCGGGCGGTCCACATCCTGGTTTTCAATTCGCGCGGCGAGATTTTTCTCCAGAAACGCTCGATGAAAAAGGACCGCCAGCCGGGCGTCTGGGATTCGTCCAGCTCCGGCCATGTGGATTCCGGCGAAAATTACGATGAAACGGCGGTCCGCGAATTGTGCGAAGAAATCGGGCTGAAATTGGACGCGCCGCCGCAAAAACTTTTCAAAATTGACGCCTGCGCGGAGACGGACGCGGAGTTTGTCTGGATTTACCGCTGCGCAAGCGAAGGGCCATTCCAGTTGCATCCCGACGAAATTGAGACCGGCGGCTGGTTCCCGCCGGAAAAGGTTTCGCGCTGGATCGCCGCCCGTCCGCAGGATTTCGCGGGTGCGTTTGTGTTGATCTGGGGAATGTTAAATCGCGGATTGTGAATCGTTAAATCGGCGCATCGGTTTCGCGAGTCCATTTTCCGGTGCAACGATGCAACGAATCCCGGTTCATGGCGTCAGGATTTCCGGGCGCAACTGGCCGATGAATTGATTTGGCAATCTACTATCAAACGAACCTGCAACTGCTTTTTCCAAGTCCACATGGCCGTCGGCAAAGGCCACGTTCGCCCTTTGCGAATGGCGAAAATGACCGTTTGCTTGGTTGTTTGCACTCGTGTAGTTAGTTTGCAAATCCAGATAATACCATTCCTCAAACATGGGATTCTTGGGTGTTGCGGGTGCTTGGAAGGTGTTGACCTGCGCGGAGTCGGCGAACAGCGCGGTTTCGGTGGGCCGCAGGAAGCGGCTGGCGTTTAGCGGCACCGATGCGGGCGCGGCAAAGATGTAGCGGTTGCAACCGTAGCTGAAAATGACGTTGGTTCCCTTCAATTTGAATTGCGGCGAGTTCCACGCGGGCGACGGACAGAGCCGCACGTTGTTGCCGTGTAAATACGCAAAGAGCGCGCCCGGCGCGAGGTTGAACGCGCGCTGGCCGTCGGCAACTTCCGGCGATGTTTGCAGCCAGCCCCACCACCAGGTCTTGCCGGTGGCGTCGGTGCCAAACCAGAGGGGAAAGCTGTTCTCATGGTTGTCGGCCCAATACAACTGCGTGGCGACACCAAGCTGGCGGAGGTTGCTGGCGCATTCGGCGCGCCGTGCCCCGGCCTTGGCGCGAGCGAGCGCGGGCAGCAGCATCGCCGCCAGAATCGCAATGATGCCGATGACGACGAGCAGTTCAATCAGCGTGAATCCCGGCGCGCGGCGCGCGGGGTGCGGCGCGGGCGCGGTGGCGAAGGCTTTTTCAAGATGGAATTTTTTCACGCACGTCTGGCAGATGCAGGCGCGGTTGCGGAGATTTTCCGGCACGCGCGCCAGCAGTTCGGACGGCAGTCCGGCACCAACACACCAGCACGGGCCGCGCGCCACACCGGGCGCGCAGAGCAGGCAGTCGTTCGGCCCGCCGCAAAGCGGGCAGAGACTGGGGTTGAAGACGAGAGGCGGCTTCATGGCTGGTCGGCGCGGATGCGGTAGAACGCCTTGTCCGCCGGTGGCGCGGGGTCGGCGGTGACGAGGTTGGTGCCGTTGCCGGAAATGCCGCCGGTCACGGTCGTCCAGTTTTGCAGATCAGACGAGCGTTCGAGCGAATAGAGCCAGTTGGTGCAGCTTAAAAATTGCGCCTGCCACTGGCCGCCCTGAAAACCGCCGCCGAGATTTTTCACCAGCGCGGTGATGCCGGGATCGGGTTCCATCGGCGCGTGCTTGTGCGCGTTGTAGGGCGCGGACATGTCGGGGTCATACGTGGCGGCAGCCACGGAAAAACCAATCCAGGACCCGTTTGTGAGTTGCAGCCAATCCAATCCGCCTTGGCCGAAATCCCATTGGCCGTGAAAACCGGACATGGCATAGACCGGGTCGGTCGAAGTCCAATAAGTGTTCGTGCCGCGGTCCGGGCAGTTGAAAAAGCCACCGGCATCGCCTTGCTCGGTCCACATTTCCCAGTTTGGCCCCCAATCGGCACCCCAATACAAATCGCCGGGATTCAACGGCGCCGCCGCGTCCAGGTAAACCGTGGCATTCGTCTGTAGTCCGTTGGGGAAGAAATTGGTGTCGCTGCCGTCGGTGATGCCGAGGTCGCCGCCGCCACCGAGATGGAAGCCGATGGCACTGACGCTGGCGCCGAAATAGGGATAGAAAGTTTCCACCGCATAAAGGCGCGGATCCGCCGCCACGATGGCGTCAAACATTTGCGCCGCCGTGGCGGTGCCGTTGAAACGGTAGCCCCAGACGAGCGACTTGTCGGCGATCGGCGCGGGAACGCTGGTGCCGTTGAGATTTTCCGGGACGCTCCATTCGACGACCAGCGCGGCGCAATTGGTGCCGGTGCCGGTCCAAAACTGAATGTCGTTGAACGAAACGGCGGGTGCGTTGGCGGTGACAAACAGGCCGGCCAGGGCCAGCGGAACGAACAGTGTTTTTTTCATGTGCTGATCTTTCAATTTGGTTCCGCAAAAAATGCGGAACGGGTTTGGGTTGAGAGACCAGCGCGAAGCCTGAAAGCAAAAACGCCTCCAAGCTCCGCAAAACGGGAATGAAGGCATTCGACGAGTCCCGCCGGAAACAGTCCGGCGGACCGGCCTCATCCTTCTCTTTGCGGAGAAGCGCTCCGAGACGCTCGGAGCCGACGAGCGCAATCAAACCGGTATCCTGACTTCGGCCTCAAACCTCATTCCGCCTTCCCGTTGCCGGTGGCATTGGAATTTGTAGCCGTTACAGTGGCGCAACCGTCCCGGATTCTCACCGGGTTCCCAGACATTTGACTGCAATGTGAACGGGCAGCCGCCCGCTCGTTTCAAAGAACAGCCGGATTCTACGCCGAATATTTTTGCCACCAAGAAAAATTTTCGGGAGGTTCCGGGCTTGCGCGGCGCCGGTTGCGGGGATTATAATGGCAACCCATACTAATTATGAGCAAATCACCTATTCGCGTGGCCATCACCGGCGCCGCCGGCCAGATCGGTTATTCCCTCCTGTTCCGCATCGTCTCCGGCGCGGCGTTCGGCCCCGACCAGCCGGTCATCCTCCATCTCATCGAAATCCCCGACGAAAAAGCCATGGCCGCCCTCAACGGCGTCTGCATGGAACTGGACGACTGTGCGTTCCCGCTGCTGAAAGGCCTCGTGCCGACCTCGAACCTCGACGAAGGTTTCAAGGGTGTGAACTGGGCGCTGCTCGTCGGCGCGGTGCCGCGGAAGGTCGGCATGGAGCGCAAGGATTTGCTTGGCATCAACGGCAAAATCTTCACCGGCCAGGGCAACGCCATCGCCAGGAACGCCGCGAGCGACGTCCGCGTGCTCGTCGTCGGCAATCCGTGCAACACCAACTCGCTCATTGCGGCCAACAACGCGCCCGGCGTGCCGAAAAACCGTTTCTTTGCCATGACCGCACTCGACGAAAACCGTGCCAAGTCGCAGCTCGCCAAGAAAGCCGGCGTGGATGTCACAGCCGTCACAAATCTCGCCATCTGGGGCAACCACAGCGCCACGATGTATCCTGACTTCTACAACACGAAAATTTCCGGCCAGATGGTTCCGTCCGTGATCAAGGACGAAGCATGGCTCAAGGGCGAATTCATCACCACCGTCCAGCAGCGCGGTGCGGCCATCATCAAGGCGCGCGGACTGAGCAGCGCCGCCAGCGCCGCCAACGCCGCCGTGAATACCGTTTACAAGCTCACGCACCCGACGCCCGCTGGCGACTGGTTCAGCGTGGCGGTTCACTCCGACGGCAGCTACGGCATCGAGAAGGGTTTGATCTTCAGCTATCCCATCCGCAGCAACGGCAGGGATTTTGAAATCGTCCAGGGCGTGCCGCTCAACGATTTCAGCAAGGCCAAGATTGCCGCGACGGAAAACGAATTGAAGGAAGAAAAATCGCTCGTCGCCGATTTGCTGCCGAAGTAAACACAGCGAGGCGGGGCTTGACATTGCACGCCGGAAGATTACAGTCAACTGTATGACACTTTTGCAAACAAGAGTCGAAGACAAAATTGCCCGGCGGTTTGAAAAGGCCGCCCGCGAACGGGGCGAAACCACCTATTCATTCCTGCAAAAAGTGGTCGTGGAAGCGTCCGCCGAAACCGAGCCGGAAACGTGGAACGACCACTGGAAAAAGAGCATGTCATTGCACCTTAAGCCGGCGCGTAAAACCTTGGCCGACCTGCGCGAAGAATCCGGCGAGCGATGATTTACGCCGACACCAGTTTCATTGCGTCCGCTTACGGCTTGGACGCCAACACCGCCGCCGCCCGGCGGTTCATTGAAACGAACGAGCCGCGCTTGCCGCTGATGTTTCTGCACTGGCCGGAGCTGGCAAAATCCTTCTGGACGAGCCACCCCGAAAATGCCGAAAAACTCTGGGACTGGGTCAAGGAGGATTTGGCCGGCGGCAAAAAACTTTATCCGCTGGAGCTGGAAGCCGATCTCGTTGCCAGGCGCGCCACCGGATTGATCATCAACTTCTGTCCGCGCTGGAAAAAACTCCGTTCGCTGGATGCCCTGCACGTTGCCGCCGCCGTGACGGGCAATTTCAAAACCTTTGTCTCGTTCGACACGCGCAGTTATCAGCGCGTCCTGGCGTCCACGCAAAAGCTCAAAGTGTGGCCGCCCCTTACCGCCGAGGAAAACCAGTTTTTGAAATAATTCTGTCCGCAGTTTCAGCAAACGCGCTGTCAGGCGCACGGAAAGTTTCAGCCGCCGCGTGAAGGAAAAATTGGGATGTTTCACCCCGCCACTGGATGCGGTCGGCATCGCTTCATTGCCCGGCGAAAGGTTTTCAGTTAGTTTCGCGGGCGTATGGCTTTTGATTCCTTCCGCGACTTCATCGCCGCGCTCGACCGCGCCGGCGAATTGAAACGCATTTCCCAGCCCGTCGCCACCGAACTCGAAATCACCGAGATCGCCGACCGCGAAATGAAATCGCCCGGCGGCGGCAAGGCGCTGCTGTTTGAAAAACCCACGGTCAACGGCATCATCTCGCCTTTTCCCGTTGCCATCAACACGCTTGGCTCGCATAAGCGCATGGCCATGAGCATGGGTGCGGAGTCCGTGGACGAAGTCGCGAATGAACTCGGCGCGCTGATGAAGGCCAAGCCGCCGACGAGTTTCAAGGAAGCCATCAAGCTGCTCTCGCTCGCCCTGGATTTGCGCCATGCCAAACCGAAGACCGTGAAGAGCGGTTCGTGCAAAGATGTCATCCACCTGGTGGAAAGTTCCAAGTTGAAAGCTGAAAGTTGGCCGAAAGCGCCGGACGTCAATCAACCTTCAACCTTCAACCTTCAACCTCCAACTTTGGCAAACCTGCCCATTTTGCGCTGCTGGCCGCTGGACGGCGGACGATTCATCACACTGCCGTGCGTGGTCACGCGCGATCCGGACACCGGCGAGCGCAATCTCGGCATGTATCGCATCCAGATTTACGACGACAAAACCACCGGCATGCACTGGCAGTTGCAGAAAGTCGCCGCGCGCCATGGCCGTCGTTACTACGAGAAGGGCGAGCGGATGCCCGTCGCCATTTTCATCGGCGGCGACCCGATGTTTCCCTTCGCCGCGACCGCGCCGCTGCCGGATGGATTGGATGAATTTCTGCTCGCCGGTTATCTCCGCAAAAAATCCGTCGAGATGATTAAGTGCGAGACCAACGACCTCGAAGTTCCCGCCAACGCCGATTTTGTCATCGAAGGTTACATTGATCCAACCGAGCCGTTGCGCGACGAAGGGCCGTTCGGCGATCACACCGGCTATTACACGCTGCCCGAACCGTATCCGGTTTTTCATGTCACCGCAATCACGCATCGCAAGGACGCGGTGTATCCGGCGACGATTGTCGGCATTCCGCCGATGGAAGATTTTTACATCGGCGGCGCGAGCGTGAAATTGTTCCTGCCGATCTTCAAAATGAATTTCCCCGAGATCGTGGACATCGCGCTGCCGGCGGAAGGCGTGTTCCACAACCTCGTGTTCGTCAGCATCAAGAAGACCTACCCGATGCAGGCCTACAAGATCATGCACGGCCTCTGGGGCATGGGGCAGATGATGTTCACGAAATACATCGTGGTGGTGGACGCCGACGTGGACGTCCACAACACCAGCGAAGTCCTATTCCACCTTACGGCGAACACCGACCCGCAGCGCGACAGCATTTTCACCAAAGGCCCGTCCGACGTGCTCGATCACGCGACCAGCGAAATCGCCATCGGCAGCAAAATGGGTTTTGACGCCACGAAGAAAATTCCCGGCGAAGGTTTCAAACGCGCCTGGCCACCGTTGATCAAAATGGATGACAGCGTGAAGACGAAGGTGGAGAAGATGTTTGGCTTGTAGGCTCAAACTTAACTCGCCGAGAATCCCAAAGGGATTCCGTCCTCCAGCCCAAGGTTGCGAGGCACGAGCTACCTTGGGAAAACTTGGCAAACAATTACAACCCCAACGGGGTTGTGGCTTAGAATCCACGGCTCATGATATCCAAACCATGATTCCCCGCTCGCCGGGATGTGCAGCCTTATCTTTGTGTCGCCATTCGATTTCAGCTTTCAACGGAACTTTTAAGTGGATCGCGAGCCGTAACGCATATTCCCACGCGTGATTGGCATCAACACCCTGAATTGAAACACCGATTTCTGGAATAAAACGATAGCCTTCATCTGAATAAGCGCCCTTCCGGATTTGAGCGCGAGTCATTTTACGGAGTTCTTCAAAAGCCCCCGCTTCCTTGAACGCGCGGATGTGGGCGATTCGGAGCATATCGTTCCAATTTGAAAATGGTGTTACGCCAAATTCTCCACGAACTCTGGTGTGGAGCAAACTCGGTGGACGCTTCGGATCGAACTGACGCAACCCGTGTGGAATCACCACCGGAGCGTGTTTTGAGTTGGTGGTCTTGGAGTCTGCTTTCTGCTGGTTGTGCTGCTCGTAAAAGTCAGCCCATCTTTCGATGACGCTCAACGGAGAATCAACGAATGGAGTCGCGTGTTTTTGGAGACGCTTGAGGAGCGGTTCTGGTATTTCAATTTGCATGGGCACATCATGTCATATCGGTATTGTATGTCAATATGTATTTATGTATTTCTGTATAATGTGACATTGCCCTTGAATTTCAAGGCGATCAAGCAACCCCTTCATAAGATTTTTACCCTCGGCCACAACCCTGTTGGGGTTGTTTCAAATTTGCACATTACCCAGGGTTGCAAGGCACGCGCTACCCTGGGTCAGCGTCCGCAAAAAATTTCCAACCGCAACGCGGTTGCGGCCATTCCATTCTCGTCCATCGCGGACTTCGCCACAACCGCGTTGCGGTTGAATCCGTTTCCGCATCGTGACCCAAGGTAGCCTCGCAGGCTCGGCAACCTTGGGCTGTAGGCCACAATCCCTTTGGGATTGAAAAGCTGACGTAATGCGCCATCTTTCCGTCATGCCACAATCCCTTTCCGCCGTTTACATTCATCTCGTCTTTTCCGCCAAAGACCGACGGCCCCTGCTTCGGGACAAGGCCACGCGGGATGCCTTGCACGCGTATCTGGGCGGCATTTCCAAACAACTCGATTGTGCGCCGATCCAGATTGGCGGCGTGGAAGATCATGTCCATATCTTCGCGCGGTTTGGTCGCACGATCACACAGGCGGAATGGGTGAAGGAATTGAAACGCGTGTCGAACGCGTGGCTCAAGGAACGTGGTCGCGATTACGCCGACTTCGAGTGGCAAGGCGGCTACGCGGATTTTTCCGTGAGCCAGTCCAATCTTGAACCGGTGAAGCGATATATCGCCGGACAAGAGGAGCATCATCGCAAAGTTGGATTTCAAGACGAGTTGCGGGCGTTGTTGAAACGACACGAGATTGAATGGGATGAAAAATATGTTTGGGATTGAGTGTCGTTTCACCAATCTTTAGAGGATCAATAATGTTGCCCGACAATCCCAACTGGCAGATGACCGTGTTTCTCCTGCTCGCGCTGGCGGTGATGGCATTCGTGATGAAGCTGGTGGCGTTGCTGCTGCCGGCCAAACGTGAAATAAAGCGTGGAGCCATGTCGTGGGTGCTGTTTTCGCCCAACTCGGTCTTGCGCGTGCAACGGGCAACCGGCACCGGACCAGTGGTGCTGCGAATCCTGATGCTGTTTGCCGCTCTGTTGTTGAATTATTGGGTCTATTGGCAACTGGTTCGTGGCTTTCAAATTCACGGAATTCTCCTGAACTATCTTGCCGTGCCATCTCTGATTCTGATCGGAGAATCGCTCGTTGCGATTATGAACCTGTTCCTGCTGCCCGGTGGCTGCCTGCTTCCCGCGCTGCATTGCCGTCCGTGGGCGGCGCGGAGCATTGCGGACTTTTGGGGCAACCGATGGAATCTTTGGGCCAGCGACTGGTTTCGCTACGTCATCTTCGACCGATTACGTCGTCGCCCCATGTTCGCGCTGTTCGTGGTCTTTGCGGCTTCCGGCCTCATGCACGAAAGCGTGTTTAACGTCCCGCTTTACTGTGTCACGGGCAGAATTCTCTTTGGCTCGATGATGATTTATTTTCTCCTGCAAGCGGCCGGCATCCTGGTGGAACGCCGTTTCCTGAATGGCCATTCGCGCTTGAGGGTGATGTTTGTCTGGCTGGTGGTTTTCGTGCCATTGCCTTTGGTGCTTAACGAAGGATACCTTCGCGCGCTACAGCTTTGGCCTGATTCCAACTAGATTTTAGATTTGTATTCACACGCCGGGCGGACAGGAATTCCAGCCCGGATTTTTCCGCCATCTCCATCCTGTGCGGAATGTCCTGCCGTTTTCGTTTGAGACTCGCCGCTGCGTCTCCTACTTTCAACGGCAGGCGGTGGTGCCGCGGATATGACTGAAATGACCGACCATACCAGCGACGCGAATCGGGAATCCCCGGCCAGGGAGACTTGCGCCAGTCTGAAAGCCTTCCGGCTGGGCTGGATCGTTTTCATGGTGTTGGCGACTTCCGCCCCTTACCTGTGGAACTATTTCTCCACGTCGGCGGGCTGCCATTACACCTGGATCGTTCCGCCGTATCCGGAAGATTCCCTGGGTTACATGGCTTGGGCGCAGCAGGCCGCGCAGGGTCACTTTTTATTTCACTTGAAATTCACGGCGCTGCCGCACTCGGCGTTTCTCTTCCACCCGTTCTTTTTGATGGCCGGATGGCTGAGCTGCCTGCTTGGCGGCGACGTCGGGTTCGCCCTGTTTGTTCTGAAGGAAATCGGGGTCGTTTTTTTCCTGCTGGCGTTTTTCAAATACGCGGATTATCTCGGCCTCAATCGGTTTCAATCCGTGGCTACCACGATTCTGGTGGGCATTTCTTCCGGCGCGGGCGGATTGCTGGCGTGTTTTTTTGGTCCGACCCATTTTTCCGGCGATTTGTGGCTGGTGGACATGAACACCTTCTGGAGCCTTTTGTGGAACCCGCTGTTTCCCTGGTCGCTGACGCTGCTGGTGCTCGCCCTGTTCTGGCTGGACCGCGGCTCACGGGACGGGCGCAAATCGGATTTCTGGCTCGCCGGCGGAGCCACGGGAATTCTCGCCTTGATTCATCCCTATTCACAACCGCTGCTGTTCACCTTCGCCGTGCTCATCACGGTGGCGCGCAGGAAAGCATCCGCCTTGAATTGCCTGTCCCGGTATTTTCTGGCGGCAATTCCGTTTGTCGTTTATGTGGGGCTGGTGGCGGCGTCGCAACCACTCATTTCCCGGCATGATTCCTTGGGGAAAATGGACAGCCCGGCGCCCGCGACTTATGCGCTGGGATTCGGTCTGCCGCTGCTGTTTTGTCTCGCCGGCCTGGCGGTGGGGCGTGAACAGCTCGTGAAACGCTGCTGGCCGGTCATGCTCTGGTTTGTCCTCTCCGTGGCATTGTCCTACCTTCCGTTCTGGTTCCAACGGAAGCTCATTTTCGGCGCGCACATCCCCCTGTGCATCGTGGCGGCAATCTCGCTCGATCTGCTCCTGAACCGGTTCACAAATTCCCGGACGCGCGGCAGGGTCACGACCGTCGCGGCGGTTGTTTTTCTGCCGCTGCTCGTTTCAACTCCGGTGTATCTGCTCGCCACCGGAAATCGCGAGGTTCGGAACAATGCGGATGGCGCTTATTACATCAGCGACGACGTGATGGACGGCATGCGCTTTCTCAAAACCCAGACCCAATCGGGCGACGTTGTTTTCTCCACGGTTGAAACCAGCCGCCTGATTCCGGGGCTGGCCGGGAACACGGTGCTGTGGGGGCATTGGGCGCAGTCGGTGGATTTGGCGGAACGGCAGGATTGGATCACACGGCTTTTCAACGAACACGCCGACTGGTCAAACACAAACCGGGCGCGCGAATTTTGGGGAACGGACATCCAATACATTTTCGCCGACGGCGGGTTCAAGCAATCCCTTGAGCAGGGCCGCCGCCAATGGCAGGTTATTCTCAACGAGGCGGACGAGGTGTTCACCAACCGCTCGGTGGTCATTTACAAGCACCGGGGCAGATGATGCCTGCCGGGGAAAATGGGCTTGTCGTCATCGGGGTTTTGCCGGCATTCTACGCGATTTCGGCGCGAAAAAGTTCGCCTTCCACGTCGCCGGATTTTCCGCATGGCGTTGCCAATCACGGCCTGCCCGTGTAAAGTGAACTGGTAATTATGCTCTATTTTGAACGCGGCTCCTCAAACGACAGTTTGTCACTGAACGACCTGCGCGCGGGGCTGTGTCAGGCTCTGGACCGCCTCGGCCCGCGCAAACGGGTGCTGGTCATTCCGCCGGACTTCACACGATTTCATTCCCGGGCAGGCACGCTGACGAAGCTCATTTACGATTATTACGGTTCGCATTTGACGGACATCCTGCCGGCGCTGGGCACGCACACGCCGATGACGCCGGAGCAGATTACCGAAATGTTTGCCGGCATTCCGCCGAATCTGTTCCGCGTCCACAACTGGCGCACCGGGATCACCACCGCCGGCGAGGTGCCAGCGGAATTCGTGAAAAAAGTTTCGGGCGGCGCGGTGGATTTTCCGTGGCCGGCGCAACTGGCCAACCTCATCTGGAACGGCGGGCACGATTTGATCCTGTCCGTCGGCCAGGTCGTTCCACACGAGGTCATCGGCATGGCCAATTACAACAAAAACATCTTCGTCGGCACGGGCGGCTCGGAAGGCATCAACAAAAGCCACTTCGTCGGCGCGGCGTTCGGCATGGAGAAAATGATGGGCCGCGCGGACACGCCGGTGCGGCGGATTTTGAACTACGCCTCCGGGCATTTCATCAAGCACCTGCCCATCGTGTATGTGCAGACGGTCATCGGCAACGACGCCGGCGGCAAGCTGTGCGTCCGCGGCCTGTTCATCAGCGACGACTCCTCCGCGTTCGACAAGGCGGCGGCGCTCTCGCTCCAGGTCAATTTCGAGATGCTCGACGAGCCGCTGAAAAAGGTCGTCGTCTACCTGGACCCGGCGGAATTCAAAAGCACCTGGCTGGGCAACAAAAGCATCTATCGCACGCGCATGGCGATGGCCGACGGCGGCGAATTGATCGTGCTGGCGCCCGGGCTGAAGGAATTTGGCGAGGACAAGGAAATTGACCGGCTCATCCGCAAATACGGCTATCGCGGCACGCCGGCGACGCTGGCGGCGGTCAAGGCCGATCCGGAATTGCGCGACAATCTCGGCGCGGCGGCGCATTTCATCCACGGCTCGTCGGAGGGCCGGTTCAGCATCACCTATTGTCCCGGCCACCTCACGCGGCAGGAAATTGAAAGCGTCAATTTCAAATACGCCGACTTGAAGCAGATGACCCGGCGCTACGATCCGGCCAAACTCAAGGACGGCTGGAACACGATGCCGGACGGCGAAAAAATCTTTTTCATCTCGAATCCGGCGCTCGGCCTGTGGGCGTATCGCGGACGGTTCCAGGACTGACCGGACCGCCGATTCCAGAAGCAGCGGGGCAAATACACGCCTTCAGGCAAACTGAAAAAATCAGCCGGCGCGGGTTGCGCTTGTAATTGCAGACGGCAATGCTCAATACTAAACGGATGAAGACACCAGCGGAATTGTTCACACTTCAGGGCAAAACGGCCGTCGTGATTGGCGGCACGGGCGAACTGTGCGGCGCCATTGCCGAGGGCTTTGCCCGGGCGGGCGCGGCGGTGGCGCTCGTCGGACGCGACCCGAAAAAGGCCAAGACCCGCATGGACAAAATCGCCAAGACCGGCGGCAAGTCGGAATTTTTCCCCTGCGACACCACTTCCAAGGCCGGGCTACAGAAGCTGCTGGCCGACGTGCTGGCCAAACTGGGCCGCGTTGACATCCTGGTCAACGGCGCGGGCGTCAATTCGGCGACGCCGTTCCTCGACATTCCCGAGGAGGAGTTCGAAAAAATCATCACGGTGAATTTGAAGGGCGTGGTGCTGGCGTGCCAGATTTTCGGCAAACACCTCGTTGAACAGAAATCCGGCAGCATCATCAACATCGGCTCGGCGTCGGGGCTGAATCCGCTGTCGCGTGTATTCACCTATTCGGCGTCGAAGGCCGCCGTGCATAATCTTTCAAAAAACCTCGCGCGCGAATGGGCGGCGAAGGGCGTGCGTGTAAACATCCTTGTGCCGGGCTTTTTCCCGGCGGAGCAAAACCGGAAGGTGCTCACGCCCGAACGCGTGGCGCAAATCATGGGCAAGACGCCGATGAAACGTTTCGGGGAATCGCGCGAACTGATCGGCGCGGCGCTGCTGCTGGCGTCCGACGCGGGCAGCTTTATCACCGGGATTGAACTCGTCGTGGACGGAGGGTTCGATGCCATGTCCATCTAACAAAATGAAATTCTGCGACAAGGATTTTCTGCTGTCGAACGGCGTTGCCCGCGAGCTTTACCATGGCACGGCGTCGAAACAACCGATCATTGATTATCACTGCCACCTTCTGCCGAAGGACCTCGCGGAAAACCGGCAGTTTGCGAACGTCCACGAACCGTGGCTCGGCGGCGACCATTACAAATGGCGCGCGATGCGGGCCAACGGTGTGCCGGAAAAACTGATCACTGGCAACGAGACCTCCGCGCGCGAGAAATTCCAGGCCTGGGCGAAAACGGTTCCGAAGACGCTGCGCAATCCGCTGTTCCACTGGACGCATCTGGAATTGCAGCGCTATTTCGGCATCGGGAAGCTGCTGGAAGAAAGCACGGCACAGGAAATCTGGGATGAAACGAGCCGCCTGCTCGCGCAGCCGGGCTATTCCGTGCGCGGACTCGTCGAGCGCATGAACGTCCGGGTGGTTTGCACGACCGACGATCCCACTGACTCGCTCGAATACCACAAGGCCATCGCCAAATCCGGCTGGAAGGTGAAAGTGTTCCCGGCGTTCCGCCCGGACAACGCGCTGCGCGTGAACCAGCCGGAGCGTTTCAAAAAATGGGTGAAGGCGTTGGGCGACGCTTCCGGCACGGGCGCCGGCACGCTCAAGGGATTTCTCAAGGCGCTGAAGCAGCGGCACGATTTCTTCCACGCGAACGGCAGCCGGCTTTCCGACCACGGCATGAACCAGATGCCGGCGCTGGATTGCACGGAGAAAAAGGCCGCGGCGATTTTCTCGGCGGCGCTCAAGGGCAAGGCGGTTTCGCCGGAGGACGCGGACCGGTTCACGTCGTTCATGATGGAATTTTTCGGCGTGCTTGACGCGGACAAGGGCTGGGTGAACCAGCTTCACCTCGGCGCGTTGCGCGACCCGAATGCGCGCATTGCCGCCAAGCTGGGCGCGGACACGGGCTGCGACACGATTGGCGATTTCGTCCAGGCGGAGGCGCTGGCGCGTTATCTGGACCGGCAGGACCGCATCGGCAAATTGGGCAAGACCATCATTTACAACCTGAACCCGGCGGACACTTATCTGTTCGCCGGAATGATCGGCAGCTTTCAGGACGGAACGGTGCCTGGCAAATTGCAATACGGCTCGGCCTGGTGGTTCCTGGATCAGGAAAATGGCATGCGCGCCCAGATAAACGCGCTGTCGGATCTGGGCCTGTTGAGCCGGTTCGTCGGGATGCTGACGGATTCGCGCTCGCTGCTGTCGTATCCGCGCCACGAGTATTTCCGGCGCATTTTGTGCGACACGCTGGGCGCGGACGTGGAGAGCGGACGCCTGCCGGACCGCCGCGAGTGGCTGACGGATCTCGTCGCCGATGTCTGCTACCGGAACGCGAAGGATTATTTTCCGTTTCCGGTTTGAGTTTGATTGACCCGCAAAAAATCAGCCCGTTGAAGTGTTTGCTTCAACGGGCTTTTGATTTTCAGCCGGAAGATTTACAAATCCATGATGGGGGCGTGCCGCGGCACGAGCGCCTTCATGATTCCCCAGGCGATGAGGTAGCTCAAGGCGCAGACGACAAACATGACGAGGTAGGCGGTCTGCGGAGTTGACTTGAAGGCGTCGGTGAGGCCGCCGGCGAGCTGCTGGACCACCACGCCGCCGAGGCCGCCGGCCATCGCGCCGATGCCCGTGACCGAGCCGACGGTCTTTTTCGGGAACATGTCGGAAACGGTGGTGAAAAGATTCGCCGACCACGCCTGATGCGCGGCGGCGCCGATGCAGATCGTCGCGATGGCCAGCACGGCGGCCCATTTTCCGAACACGTCCACGTTGCCAAAATACTGCGTTGACAGGACGGCCAGCGGCGCCAGGGCGATGAGGAACATCGCCAGCATGCGGGCCTTGTAGACCGGCATGCCTTTTTTGATGAGCGTCATGGGAATGCTGCCGCCGTAGACGCTGCCGATGATGGCGACGCCATAGACGATGAACGTCGGCATCATGACCTGCTCGTGGGTCATGCCGAATTGCTTGTTCAGATAATCCGGCAGCCAGAACAGGTAGAACCACCAGACGCCGTCGGTGAGGAATTTCCCCCAGAAAAACGACCAGGTCTGCCGGTAGCCGAGCAGTCCCGGACTGCCTTTGTCGCCGAATTTGTTTGAATCGGAATTGCCCTTGAAGAATCCCAGGACAACAAGCGATATCAAAATTCCAACCGCCGGGATGAGGTTGATAAAAACCAGCCAACCGGTTTTGCCGAGGTCGTGCCAGCGTTTGATTTGAAGGGCGACGCACACCCAAGCCATGACCAGCAGCCAGGCAATGCGGAACGACAGGAAGTAAATGTTGGCATTGGGAACGACAAACACGCTGTTGGCGATCTGCTTGATGCCGCCGCCGGGAACATAAAGATGCGCGCCGTGAGTCGCAATCAGGCTGGTCATCAAATAAACAAACAGCGTCAAAATGCCGATGAGAATCATTGTTCCCCAAAACGCGGCGCGCGGAATCCGGCCGCTGGCGGAAAACAGTTTTCCGATGGATCCACCGGCCGGCTTTTCCCCGGTTTGAACTTCATCCTTGTCGCTGTGAATGTATTCAAATTCGGCCTTGGAAAGCCGCTTTTGCCGGGCGGGAATTTCATAAAGCCAGAACCAGAAAATCAGCCAGAGAAATCCCGCCGCGCCGGTGATGATGAAGGCCATTTTCCAGCCGCGCTCGTCGCCAAAATAAACCATGCACCACGGAACGAACAGGGCGGCCACCATCGCGCCGAAATTGGAGCCGCTGTTGAAGATGCCCGTGGCCAGCGCGCGTTCCTTTTTGGGAAACCATTCGGCGACGGTCTTGATGGACGCCGGAAAATTCCCGCCTTCGCCCACGGCAAACGCGCTGCGGATGAAAATGTGCATCATCACCAACCGTCCGACAAACGCGTTGGCAATCTGGCACAGCGACCAGATGATGAGCGAGAGCGACAGGCCGATTTTCGTCCCGATTTTATCAATGACCCAGCCGGCGATGATGGTCATGCCGGCGTAAAACGCCGTGAAAAAGGAGGTCAGATTGGCAAAGTCCGTGTTCGACCAGCCGAAGCCGTCTCTCGATATTTCGCTTGGAAAGGCATCATCCAACAGCAGGCGGTTCAGCCGCTGCAAACCGGCGCCCTGCGGGTTCGACGCGAGCAGTTGTCGGGTGTCCGCATGCAAAGTCACACCGGAAAAACGCGCTGCGTCAAAGAGCGGCTGGTTGGTGACCATCATGTTCAGGCTCTGTGCCAGATTTGGCACCAGGTTGGTTTGCAGCGACTCGGGAATCGGGCCGGAACCGGAGTAACTTTCCAGAACGGCCAGCGTTGCCGGCGAAAGGTTGGTGCTGACGTAGGCAGAAATGGCGTTCGTGGGCTGCTTTAACTTCGCTGCCAGCGATGCCAAATCCATGAAATCACCTTTGGAGAAAGTCTGGACATCTCTTGCCTGATGGGCTGGGCGGCAGAAATAATCCTTCAAATAGCTGATGACCTGCCGGTCCATGTAATTGAACGTCGTGGCGAAAAACAGCAGTCCGCAGATGACCCAGCGATAGCGACTCGAAACCGGCGAAGTTTGACTTTGGGAATTCATAGAACCGCAAAGCAATAGCCGAAAAGGGGATCCGGTTCAAGCGTTGAAATCCAACTTTACAAGCCGGGCGCATTCTGCAAGACTGGCAGCATGATTTTGAAAAAGTTCCTGCCGGTCCTGCCGGTGCTGTTATTGGCGGGCTGCACCTCGATGTTCACAGGGTTGACGCCGCTGCAGCAGCCGCGGAATCCGAACAATCTTTATCCCGTCGAGGTCCAGTTCAACACGACGCAGCAGTCGTTGAGGCTGGACAGCATCAAACCGTATGTGCTGGTCAACGGGGATTTGTATCCGATGCGCCCCGTGGGGCTGGTGCAGAACCGCTGGGAAGGCTTCGTGCCCGTGCCGGCGGGGGCCAGCGCGGCCACCTACCGTTTCAAGTTCGACTATCTCTACAACAGCATCGGCTCGTCGCCCAAGCCGAACAGCGCCTGGTCGTCGCAGTATCAATTGAAGATCGTTGACCAGTAAGAGCGGTCAGCGCCGGGGCCGGAGCAGAATGGCCTTTTTGTCCGTGCCGTCCACCTCGACGCTGTTCGTTTCCACGTCGGGATCGTCTCTCAACGCCTGATGCACGATGCGTCGGTCAAAAGCGTTGAGCGGCTCCAGCTCCACCGCGTCGCCCCAGCGGCGCACCTTGTCGGCGGCATCCTTCGCCCGTTTCACGAGCACTTCGCGCGCCTGCGCGCGGTAGCCGCCCACGTCCACCATCGCCTTGGGCGCATGGACGTCCTGCTGGAAGAGAATCCGGTTGGTGATGTATTGCAGGTCGGCCAGCGTCTGGCCCTGGCGGCCAATCAACCGGCCCGAGTCATCGGTCTTCACGTCGAGCAGAAAACCGTCCTCCAGTTTGTGCTCCTCGACGGTGGCGGCGAAGCCGAGCGACGTGAGGATTTTTTCCAGGATTTCTTTGGGTTGCGCGGGCATGGTGGATTGGGAGTTGGAGGTTGATGATGAATGGCCAATAAATCGCCTGCCGTCATTTTTTCGATTTGAGCGCCGGCGTCAATGCCGGAGCGGCGGGGTCCTTCAAATTCTTTGTCATCTTGGTTTGCAAAACGCCCAGCAGCGTGCTCACCGTCATGTAAAGCGCGAGGCCCGACGAGTAGTTGTAAAGGAACAGGATGAATATCGCCGGCAGGTAGCGCATGAGCTTTGCCTGCGTCTGATCCATGCCCGGCGACGGCGGCTGCAAATGCGACTGCCACAGCATCGCCCCGCCCATCAGCAGCGGCAGCAGGTTGAACGGGAAGTTGATGCCCGGAATCATGAACAGCGTGTCCGGCTTGGACAGGTCCGCCGCCCACAGGAAATGCGCCCCGCGCAGTTCAATCGCGCTGCGCAGCATCGTGAAAAACCCGATGAACACCGGCATCTGAATCAGCATCGGCAGGCAGCCGCTCACCGGGCTGACCTTGTGCTTCTTCCACAACTCCATTTGTTTCTGGGTGAATTTCTGCGCGTCGTCCTTGTATTTTTCCTTGAGCGCCTTCACTTCCGGAGCCAGCGCCTGCATCCGCTTCATCGAGCGCGTGCTCGCCGCCATCAGCGGCCAGAAAATCGCGCGTAACAGCACCGTGATCAGCACAATCACCCAGCCGTAGCCGACATGGGTCATGTCATGCAGCCAGTTCATCGTCAGCAGCAGCGGCTTGGCGCAAAAGCCGAAGAACCCGCCGAAGCCCATCACGTTGTCCGCGTGATTTTGAAAATCCGCGCCGATGTCCGCCAGCCTCCAGTATTCCTTCGGCCCGGCGTAGAAAATAATCTGCCGCTCAATGTTGGAATTCGCCGACAGCGTTTGCGCCGGATACACCAGCGCCGTCAGGATGCCCTGCGGCGGCACCGCGCCCGGCGCTTGCTCCACGTTCGAAAACGCCGGCAGCGTCACCGGCAGCGCGACAATCTGCTCCGCCGACTGTTTCGGCATCGCCAGCAGCGTGAAAAATTGATTTCCCGCCGCCGCCCAGACGACATTGCTCGCGCCTTCGCGATATTCGGTTTTGGGAATCCGGGGGAAGAAAATGAAAGCGGTCCTGCTGGGGTTGAAATAGGAGAGCCTGACCGGCGCACTTTTTGCGCCGTCAAACCACATCGCGCCGCCATAGACGTAAAAATTGTTGTCGTCCACGTCCATCGGCGTCGCCGTGCCCACGACCCATTCCTGCGCCGGCAGCGCGAGCGGCCTGCCGGACGTGTTTTTCAAGCTCACGCTGGCGTTGACCAGATAATTCGAGCTGAAGCGGAATTCTTTCGTCAGCAGTAGGCCGTCCGGCAGCAATTTTTCCGCGCGCACGCCGCCGGCGGTTTTCGACAGCGCGAATGCGCCGTCGCCGACCAGTCCGGCGTCGCCCAGCACCGCCAGCACGGGCAACGCGGCCCCCGTGTTCAATGAAGCCACCGCGTCGCTGGCCGTCTTGGTTTTTGTCCAGCGGGCGGAAATCGTTTCGGGATAATCCAGCAGTTCCACCAGCTTCAGGCCGCCGCCGCGCGACGTGAAGGTGTAGCGAGCGCGGCCGTTTGTCAGCACGAGGGTCTGCTCCGGCGATCCGCCCTGCGGGATGTCAAAAGACAAACTGGCGTTGGTGGCCGACGACGCGGATGAAGAGGCGCTGGCCGTGGCCGCCGTCGCCGGGTTTTGCGCCGCCGCGGCGCGGGCCGCCGCCGGGCGTTGCATTTCCGGGGCCAGCTTGGGCTGCTCAAAAAACCAGAACGCCAGCAGCACGCCGCAAAGCGAAATGACGATGATTCCTGTTTTATCCATGAAAATTTAGTGCGCGCTCCTCAAGACAATTCCGGCTTCCCGCTTTTCCGGCACCGGATCGTGGCCGCAGCCGCCCCACGGATGGCAGCGGCAAATCCGCCGGGCCGCCAGCGCCGTTCCCGCCAGCGCGCCGCGCGTCCGGACCGCGTCCATCGCGTATTGTGAACACGTCGGGGTGAAGCGGCATCCGCCCGCCGGGCCGAACAAAAACACCTGCGCCGGCGACACCGTCCAGCGGTAGGCGCGGACGGCAAAAATCAAAATGTGCTGGAGCGGGTTCACGGTTCAATTTTTCAGCAGGCCCGCGCGTTTCAGCGCCGCCAGAAAATCCTTTTCCACGCCGGCAAATGCTTTTCCGGCGATGGAATTTCGCGCGACCAGAATCAGTTCGACCGGCTGTGACAGTTCATTTTGGTGCTGCCGGAAACTTTCGCGCAGCAGCCGCCGCGCCCGGTTGCGCGCGACCGCGCCGCCGATTTTATTGCTCGTGACCACGCCGAGCCGGGGCGTGCCGCCCTCCGGCAGTTTTTTCCAGTTCGCAATCAGGCAGCCCAGCGCGAGCCGCTCGCCCTGCTGCCGCACGCGCGCAAAATCACGGTTCTGCTGGATGCGCGAGGCGCGGTTCAGTCGCAGGCGTTTCGGCGATGCGGCGGGCATGGCGCGCGAAGCCTAGACCGGGGTCAGGCGTTTGCGGCCGACGCGGCGCCGGTTGGCCAGCGTGGCCTTGCCGCTCTTGCTTGAATTGCGGGCGAGAAACCCGTGCTGCCGCTTGCGGCGCATTTTCTTCGGTTGATACTGGCGTTTCATAAATTGATTCGGCTTCCTTCCGGGTGAAAACCGGAACGTGTGAGGATAGCCATGAAACCGGTCGTGTCAAGGCGGGGCTGGCATCATTTCACATTCAACTCGCGCTGGATGCCGAATTTCTCAATGCGTTTGCGCAGTGTGGCGCGGGTGATGCCCAGCAGCTTCGCGGCCTGAATCTGGTTGTCGCCCGTTTCCTTGAGCGCCTGCACCACCAGCTCGCGCTCCACGGCGGGAATGATTTTCAACTTCGGATCGCGCCGCGCCCACTGGAACAATTGCCGGGCAATGGCGGCGGCGTCCGTGGCGGCCGCTTCACCGGCGGCCGCCGCCGGTGTCGGGGTGCCGCTGCCGGCGATTTCCGGCGGCAGGTCGCCCAGCAGGATCGCGTCGCTCTTGGCCATGATGTGTGCGCGGCGGATGGCGTTCTCCAGTTCGCGCACGTTGCCGGGCCAGTGGTATTTTTCAAGCGTCTTGATGACGGTGGTGGCGACGGATCTCGGCGCGTGCTGGTTTTCGCGGGCGATTTTCTCCAGAAAGTAATTCACCAACAGTGGAATGTCGCTACGACGTTCACGCAGCGGCGCGATGTGGATGCGCACGACGTTGAGCCGGTAAAACAAATCCTCGCGGAACTGCCTGGCGGCGACGGCGGCTTCGAGCTGTTTGTTCGTCGCGGCGATGACGCGCACGTCCACCTGGATCGGCGAGTTGCCGCCGACGCGCTCGAACGTGCCGGATTGCAGCACGCGGAGAATTTTCGTCTGCGTGGCGGGCGTCATGTCGCCGATTTCGTCTAGAAAAATCGTGCCGTTGTTGCACTGCTCGAATTTGCCGATGCGCTGGACGGTGGCACCGGTGAACGAGCCTTTTTCGTGGCCGAACAGTTCGCTTTCCAGAAGTTGTTCGGGAATCGCGGCGCAGTTTACCGCGAGGAAGGGCTGTTTGCTGCGGTTGCTGTGATGGTAAATCGCACGGGCGACCAGCTCCTTGCCGGTGCCGCTCTCGCCGGTGACGAGCGCGGTGGCGTCGGTGCCGGCGACCTGGCCGATGAGCTTGAACACCTGCTGCATCGGCTCGCTGCGCCCGACGATGCCCAGCTCGTAATCCTCGGATTCGAGCAGCGGCTGGTAGGACACGACCTGTTTCATGTCGCGCGCGGCCTTGAGCGCGTTGGCGATGATTTCCTTCAGCTTCGGCACGTCGAACGGCTTGAGCAGGTAATCGTAGGCGCCCAGCTTCATCGCTTCGATGGCCGTCTGCGTGGTGCCGTAGGCGGTCATCAAAATGACGAGCAGCTTCGGATCGGCGGCGCGGATGCGGCGCAGGGTTTCCAGGCCGGTCATGCCGGTCATCCGCACGTCCATCAGCACGAGGTCGGGCTTAAACTTGGGAATGACCTTCAATCCCTCCTCGCCGGACGAGGCGGTGGCCAGCTCGATGTCCGGCGAATTGAAAATCCGCTCGAACGAATACCGCACGTCTTCCTCGTCGTCAATCAACAGCAGCTTGCTCATGGGCGCGCAGGATAGCGGATTCCGGCGAAAGAAATAGGGTTTTTTGAATTGAATCCGCCAGCTGATGGTGGCAGGCTCAAATCGTTCCCGAAATTTGAAACCAACTGAAACAATATTCAATTGCTATGAAAAAAAATATTTTGCTTGGCATGATGATTCTGGTGGCAGCCCCGCTTTTGGCGGCGGATGCCAGTCCCAAGGATGAAGTGACCGGTGCGGCCGCTGCGCTGGGCAGCGCGGCCAATTACACCTGGCAGACCACGACGGACATGGGCGCCAATTCACCCTTCCAGCCCGGCCCGACGGACGGAAAAACTGAGAAGGACGGCTACACGACGTTGTCCATGAGCTTCGGCGACAACACCAGCGAGGCCGTGCTCAAGGGCACCAATGGCGCGGTCAAACTGGACGACGGCTGGCAATCACTGGCTGATGCCCTGAAAAATAGCGGCGGCGGCGGGTTCAACCCCGGAATGATGATCACTCGCGCGGCTCAAAATCTCAAAACTCCGGCGGTCGAGGCTGCGGATCTTGCCGGCATGGTGAAGGAGTTGAAAAAGGACGCCGACATGATTTCCGGCGATCTGACCGATGACAGCGCCAAGATGCTGATGTCGTTCCGCGGCAGAAGGGGCGGCAACGGCGGCCCGGCTGTCTCCAACGCCAAAGGTTCCGTGAAATTCTGGCTCGCGGACGGCAAGCTCGTGAAATATCAGGTCCATGTCACCGGGACGATCAATTTCAACGGCGATGACCGTGACATGGATCGCACGACCACCACGGTCATCACGAATGTCGGCACAACCACCATCACCGTGACTGATGATGTGAAAAAAATCCTGCCGTAATCAATTTCCACAGACCACGCCGGGCGGAACTTCCAATCCGCCCGGCGTTTTTTATTTCAATTTTGGGCCGGCGCCGTAAAACGGCCCGCCTTCTGCCGGTCGCGAAAATGCGGATATTCATTGTTTGACCTTTCCCGCTTGCCGGCATACACTCGCGCTCCTTTTTGCATGAAAATTGTCGTTTGTGATCCGATTTCGCCGAAAGGCATCGCGCTGCTCCAACAGCGGCCTGAATTTCAGGTCGTTGTGCTGCCGAAACGTTTGCCGGAAGCCGAGCTGCTTCCGCTCGTGGCGGATGCCGTCGCGCTCGTCGTCCGTTCGGAGACGAAAGTCACCAAAAAAGTCATCGAAGCCGCGCCGAAACTGCGCGTCGTCGGCCGCGCCGGCGTGGGCGTGGACAACGTGGACATCGAGGCCGCCACGCAGCACGGCACGGTGGTGATGAACACGCCCGGCGGCAACACCGTGACGACGGCGGAATTGAGCTTCACCATGCTGTTGTCGCTCGCGCGCAAGGTGCCGCAGGCGCACGCCTCGATGACGGCGGGCAAGTGGGACCGGAAATTGTTTCAGGGCATGGAGCTGGCCGGCAAAACCCTCGGCGTGCTCGGCATGGGCCGCATCGGCACGGAGGTTGCCAAACGTGCCATCGCCTTCGGCATGCGCGTCATTGCCTACGATCCCTATCTCACCGAGGAACGCGCCAGGGCCATCGGCGCGGATTTTGCGGACAGCGTGGACGAACTTTATCGCGTGGCGGATTTCATCACCGTCCACATGCCGGTGACGCCGGAGACGAAGCACATGCTGAATGCCGCCGCCTTTGCCAAGATGAAGCCCGGTGTGCGCATCGTGAATTGCGCGCGCGGCGAGATCATTGCCGAAAACGATCTGATCGCCGCGCTGGAATCCAACAAGGTGGCCGGCGCGGCGCTGGATGTTTATGCCGTCGAACCGCTGCCCGCCGATCATCCGTATCGCAAGCAGCCGAATTTGATTTTGACGCCGCATCTGGGCGCGAGCACAAAGGAGGCGCAGGAAAAATGCGGTATCGAGGTGGCCGAGGTCATTGCCGGCTACCTGCTCACCGGCGAGGTCCGCAACGCGGTGAATCTGCCTTATCTGGACGCGAAGACCTACGAGCAGGTGAAGCCGTATCTGCCGCTGGGCGAGGCGCTCGGCAAATTGGTGGCGCAGCTTTCGCCCGCGGGCGCCGACCGTCTTTACATTACCTATGGCGGCAATGCGCGGCTGCTGCCGAACATTGACCCGGTGACGCGCGCGGTGCTGCGCGGCTTTTTGTCCATGAGCAATCTCAAGGACGTGAACAATGTGAACGTCCGCGCCGTCGCCGCGAGCATCGGCATCAACGTCGAGGAGAAGAAATCCGACGAGCCGGTCACGTTCAACGAGTGGGTCCACGTCCAGGTTTTCGGCGGCGGGAAAAAATTGATTTCCGCCGGCGGGACGTTTTTCGGCTCGCCGAACAATCCGCGCATCGTGCGGCTGTTCAGCACGCCGGTGGAGATTCCGGTCAGCGGCACACTGCTGCTGCTGAACAACAAGGACCGGCCGGGCATCGTCGGCTATCTCGGCACGCTGCTCGCCAAGCACAAGGTCAACATCGCGAACATGAGCCTGACGCGCGAAACGGCCGGCGGGCTGGCGCTGATGGTTTTGAACCTGGACAGCGCGCCGTCGAAGGCTGTTTTGAACGAGCTTCAGAAAGACAATGACATCAGCAATGTGAAAGTGGTAAAATTATAACCGACGTTAAAACCGAAAATTAAAACAAGACATGAAAACCAAAACCAAGATGATTTTTTCCGCCGCGCTGGCTGCGGCCCTGATCTCGCTGCCGAGCGCACACGCCGTGACCGGCGGCACTGCGGTAACAAACGCGCCGGCGGACACCGCCGCTGCCGCCACCGCCACCAACAGCAAGCCGGCCGACGTGATGGCGGCGCTGTTTGGCGACCCGGTGATCGCCAAGGGCAATGGATTTGAAATCAAGCAGAGCCAGTTGGACGGGGTGACGGACGCCATCAAGTCCAGGGCCGCCGCCGCGGGGCAGACCCTTCCGTCGGACGAAATCACCAGGACCGCCTTGAACGACCTGATTGTGAACCAGATTCTGTTGCAGATGGCGACCGACGCGGACAAGGCCGAAGGCAAAAAGGACGCGGATCAATACGTCGCCCAGGTCATCAAACAGTTCGGCACGCAGCAGGCGGTGGAAGTGCAGTTGAAAGCCGCCGGCAAGACATTTGACGACTGGCGCACCGAAAGGACCCAGCAGTCAACGGCAACGGCGGTGATGATCCGCGAATTGAACGCCGCGCCCACGGACGCCGAAGTCCAGAAATACTACACCGACCATCCGACGGCTTCCGAGATGCCCGAACAGGCCCATGTCCGCCATATTTTGCTGCTGACGATGGATCCCACCACGCAGGCGCCGCTGTCCGACGACCAGGTCAAGGCCAAGCGGAATCTGATTGACGACATTCTCAAACAGGCCCGTGCCGGCACAAATTTCGTGGCCTTGGCCAAACAATACTCCGAGGATGTTCAGACCAAGGAAAGCGGCGGGGAACTGCCTCCGTTTGCGAGAGCCAGCGTTGACCCGGCCCACGCCATGGTTCCGGCCTTTGAGACGGCGGCGTTTGCGCTGACCAACAATCAAATCAGCGACGTGGTGACCACGCAATACGGCTACCACATCATCCAGTTGATTGACAAGACCCCGGCCCGGAAGCTGGCGCTGACCGACAAGCTGCCGACCTCCGACATCACCGTGGCTGAATACCTCAAGGATTCCCTGACCGGACAAAAGCTCCGGGAACTGGCGCCGGCGTATTTTGAGAAGTTGAGCAAGAGCCCCGGCGTGGAAATACTTGATCCCGCCCTGAAGACGCTGCTTTCGGTGCAGCCCAGTTTGCCGACGGGGTCGGCGGCAGCGCCCCAGCCCTGAACGGAGGGGTCTGGTCCGGATTTTTGCGGTGGAATAAAAGTGGTGGAGCGCACTTGTCAAGTGCGCTCCTTGCGGCCATCTTGAGACGTTATGAATACGAAAATAGGAATTACGATTCTCGCCGTGGCGTGCATCGGGTTTGCCGTCGCCTTGGTTGCGGTCAAGCGACAGGCCGACGCACAGCAAAAGGACAGCGCCAACACGATTGTTGATTTTTCCAATCAAATCGTCAAAGCCAACATCCACATCGAGGATTTGAGCCAGGCGAATTTGACGTTGAACAACGATCTGGCCACGAACCGCCAGGTGTCGCTGGCGCTCTCCAACCAGCTGGCCGAAGCCGCCACCGCCCTCGCCACCACGGCGGTTTCACTTCAGGGCGCCGAGCAGCAAATCACGAACCTTAATGATCGCATCACCGGCTTGGAGACGCAAAACGAGGAGCTGGACCAGCGCGCCACCTCGCTCTCCAACACCATCGCCGCGCTGGACGCGCAAATCAGCGCAACACGCGCCAAGCTCGCCTCCTCCGAAACGAACAACGCTTTTCTTGACAGGGAATTGAAACGGCAGATCGCCGAAAGGGCCGAGTTGGAACGCAAGTTCAACGATCTGGCCCAGGTCCGCGCCCAGGTTCGCAAATTGCGGGACGACCTGCTCATCGCCCGCCGGCTCGAATGGATGCGCGAGGGCGTTGATCCCACCAAGCCGCTCAAGGGCGGACAATTGCTCATGCAGCGCCCGCCGCCCATCGCCAGCACCGCGCCCGCCGCCGGCTCGCCGGCTTACAATTTGAACGTCGAGGTCGGGTCCGACGGTTCCGTTCACGTCATCCCATCGTCCACGAACGCCCCGGCGCCGGCCGGCCCGCCGTCGCACTGACCTGCGGCGCGGAGAAAATTATCTGCACATTGCCGATGCCGACCTACGAATACGTCTGCGAAAAATGCGGGCACGAGTTTGAAGTTTTTCAATCCATTTCCGCGGAAGCGCTAAAAACCTGTCCGAAGGAGCTTTGTGCCCGGAAAAAATGGGCGCGCGGCCGGGTGAAAAGGAAAATCAGCGCCGGGGGCGGATTGCTTTTCAAGGGCAACGGCTTTTACATCACCGACCACCGCAGCGAGGGTTACAAACAGGCCGCCAAAAAAGATTCCACCGCGTCCGCGTCCACCGGCAGCGAAGGCAAAAACAAACCGGCGAAGGACGGGACGAAACCCGCGCCGGCGAAGGCCGGGGCCAGGTCGGACAAAAAATGAGACCGTTGTCGCACCGTTGCATTGTCGCATTGTTGCATCGGCACTGCGATTCAACGATTCAACGATTCAACGGTTTGGCGCTTCTCGCAGCCGGCGCGCTGCTTTTTCCCGCCGTCGCCCGCGCCCAGTCGCCGCTGCCGGACATGGCCGCCGTGCGCAGCAGCGTTTCCGGACAGTTCGTCGTCGTCAACGCCGGTCAAAATTTCCCGTCCGCCGCCGTCACCAACGACGACTTTGTCCGGCTCGACCCGGCGCTGCTGGCCGTTTCCGCCGAGCGCATCAAGAAATCGCTCTGGCGCGAACTGGGCATTGACCCCTCGGCGCCGTGGCGCGGCCGGATTTTTCTCGCGCTGCATCCGGAGGCGCCGCCCGACGAAAATGTCGCCATCATCTCCTCGCGTTTTGCCGGCATCTGGAACTACCGCGTCGAACTGCCGGAGGTTGTGTCCCGCACGCAATTGACCCGCGCCCTCACCGGCGCGGTGCTGCTGGAGCTGGCCAACCGCGACAACCCCGGCGTCCGCTCCGCCGAGATTCCCGCGTGGCTCACCGAGGGATTGTCGCAGCAACTGCTCGCCGCCGGCGCTTCGGAAATGATCCTGTCGCCGCCGGAGCAGACGGTCAACGGCCTGCTGGAAAGCCGCTTCGACGCCAGCAGGCGCGGAGTGGATGCGCTCGCGAAGGCGCGCGCCGTTTTGCAGGAACACCCCGCGCTGACGTTTGAACAATTAAGCTGGCCGGACGACGCGCAATTGAGGGGCAACGACGGCGGCGTTTATCGCGCCAGCGCGCAATTGTTCGCGAGCGAGCTGCTGGCGCTGAACGACGGCGCGGGAAATTTGCGTGCCATGATCCAGGCACTGCCGCGCTGCTACAACTGGCAGACCGCCTTTCAGGCCGCATTCGCCGCGGATTTTCCGCAGCCGGTGGATGTCGAAAAATGGTGGGCGTTGCAGGCCGTCAGCTTCGTCGCGCGCGATGCCGGCCCGGCGTGGACATCCGCCGTCAGCCGCGGCAAGCTCGACGAAATTTTGAGCGTGCCGGTGGAATTCCGCGCCACGTCAAACAGCCTGCCGGTGCATGCGGCCATTTCGTTGCAGGCCGTCATTCGCAATTTCGATTTCGCCCGGCAGACGGCCATTTTTCAGGCCCGGCTGCGGGACCTCGAACTGGCGCACTGGCGCATGCCCCTGCCATTCGCGGTTTTGACCGACGCCTACCGCCGCACGCTCGCCGATTATCTCGGCGGTCACACCGCCGTCACGCCTGCTTCCGGCGGCATCGCCAGGCGTCCGCCGGCCGCTCCGTCAGAAAAAGCCGCCGCCGCCGCGATAAAAAAACTGGATGCGCTCGATGCTCAACGCCGCGCGATGGAAACCGCCATCAAGCCGGAACTTCCGGGCGGCAAGGCATGAGCGCTCCGGACGCGAAAGCGGTTCACTTGACAGGAACCGATTCCAATCTATTGTTTCCCATTGAGAAAATGAAGGATGACAATTCACAGGCGGATGGCGGGGAGCCGCCATCAGACCACCGGTTCCAGCTTCTGAAGGAATTTCACTCCGCAGGCCGCGGTTTTTGGCGCGACGTTTCCGATGCCGACTGGGACGACTGGCGCTGGCAGCTCAAACACCGCATCACCACGCCGGAACAGTTGCAGCGGCTGATGCCGACGCTCACGCCGGAGGAATTCGCCGGCGCGAAGCTCGCGAACACCAAACTGGCGCTTGCCATCACGCCGTATTTTTTCAATTTGATTGATCCGGCGGACGAGCATTGCCCCATTCGCCGGCAGGTGATTCCGCGCATCGAGGAGACGCAGACCGCGCCGTGGGAAATGAGCGACCCGTGCGGCGAGGATTCGCACTCGCCGGTGCCCGGCCTGGTCCACCGCTATCCCGACCGCGTGCTGTTTCTCGTGACCGACCGGTGCGCGAGCTACTGCCGCTACTGCACGCGCTCGCGGCTGGTCAGCAACGCCAGCGGCTACGATTTTCATCCCGAATACGACAAACAAATCGAATACATCGCCGCGCACCCGGAAGTCCGCGACGTGCTGTTGAGCGGCGGCGATCCGTTGCTGTTGAGCGACGACCGGCTGGAAAACCTGCTGGGCCGGCTCCGCGCGATTCCGCACCTCGAATTTTTGCGAATCGGCTCGCGCATCCCGACGTTTCTGCCGCAGCGCATCACGCCGGAGTTGTGCGCGATGCTGAAAAAATTTCATCCGCTGTTCGTGAGCATTCATTCGAATCATCCGCGCGAACTGACGACGGAAGTCCGCGCCGCGACCGGACGGCTGGCCGACGCCGGCATTCCGCTGGGCAATCAAAGCGTCCTGCTCCGGCACGTCAACGACGACGTGACGGTGATGCGGGCGCTCGTCCAGAAACTGCTGATGTGCCGCGTGAAGCCGTATTACCTTTACCAGTGCGATTTGATTACCGGCTCGGCGCACCTGCGGGCGAGCGTCGCCAGGGGATTGGAAGTCATGGAGCAACTGCGCGGGCACACGACCGGCTACGCCGTGCCGCAATATGTGATTGACGCGCCCGGCGGCGGCGGCAAGGTGCCCATCAATCCCGAATACATCCTCTGCCGCAACGCGGGCCGCGTGCTCATCCGCAATTACGAGGGCCGGATCTTCGAGTATCCCGAAGCGCCCGACGGCACGCCGACCGGCAAGCCGCCGAAGGAAATTGAAGAGCCAAAGCTGGTGTAAAACATCCAATGGACGGTGCCGGATATTTCTCCAACCGGCATCGGCGGTCGAAAAATCAATTTCGGATGTCAAGCAATCGGCATTGACAGGAAATCCAACGATGATTGAAATATATCCATGTCATAATGCAGGAAATCCATCTATGTTTACAATAAATTAATTTATTCTGACAATACATCTGTCTATTCAAGAAATATCTATTACGCTTCAAACAGTAAGCATATCCAGTTAGATAATAATAAAATTATTGCAAACAATCTTAATATGTATGATAATAGGAAAACTATTTATTATTACAATAAATCTATTTCCGATAAAAATGTGATTATTGCCATAAAACCCTGATATTTGCCATGAATGCTCAAGAAAACCCGCAAAAACCGGTGCCTGTTCAACCCTTGCCAAGCCTTGACCGGCTGGCATTCGCCCTAGGCCATCCTGCGCGGTGGAAGATACTCAAGGAATTGAGCCTGGGCGAACCGCGCATGGTGCGGGAGCTGGCCAAGGTGGCCGGATGCAGCCCGGACATGGCGTCCAAGCACCTTGCCGTGTTGCGCAAGGCCGGCGCGGTGGCGCAGGGGCGCGGGCGGCTCTACCAGATTCCGGCGCAACACCTGGCCGCGCCCGGCGAACGCATCGTGGACTACGGCCACTGCCTGCTCCGGCTGGATGTGGCAGGCTGAATGAGGAGAGCACCCGGTGTGGAGGTTCTTCTCCCTCTCCTCGCCAAACGAGGAGAGGGCTGGGGTGAGGAGTCAGACAAAATTTATAAAGGTCAGTTGCTTTGAGGATTGGACAGGGCGACAAGCAGCGAAGAATTATTTCTGTTGAGGTAGTGAAAGTTTTGTGGAGGTCGGAATCCCCCGTTGCTACGGCGCAAGGTTTTTAGACCAACAGGTGTCGGCAGTGGCCAGGCACGTTTGATAACCAACGCGTGCGCCTGCATCTTACCTTTGAAGTAAGAGAAGAATTCCGCACGCGTGACGCCCGATTTCTCGCCGACTTTCTTCCAGAGTGACGTGGGTGATCCCGTGAGGATTTTCCCAACCTCAAAACTCCCGCGCAATTCCATTGCTGGAGATGAAACATAAACCAGTGCCAAATCACCAATGGAAACCTTCGGACAGACCCGGCGCAACTCTACCGTCTTGCTGCCAGCGAATATCATTTCGGCAAAACGGGGGCGAATTGAAATTAGAAAAGCGTGATTGGTTTTCATGTCAGGTGAGAGCGTAACCTTTTTTGTAGATGGATGCGAATTGTGAATCGGAAATTTTGCGCGGCGA
Source organism: uncultured Bifidobacteriaceae bacterium (assembly GCA_964655855.1). GTDB lineage: Bacteria > Verrucomicrobiota > Verrucomicrobiia > Limisphaerales > UBA11358 > UBA11358. The sequence goes on along the minus strand of CAZZPE010000006.1, from coordinate 43,585 downwards.
CATGAATGGTGCGCGAATGCCAAGCGCTTCGAGCGTATCCAAGCCGATGGGATTCTGAAATCGCTCCGTCATCCGAAAGCGAAATGCCACGATGTCTTTAGAAATATCTTTGCCAGCAGCTTCATAAATGTCCGGCCATTCATAAACACCAAGCCGCTGGAATCGGCGGAACAGCTCCTTTGGTTTTCCAACGACAACTTCTTCCAATTGAGAACACGCCTTGATGGTCATTGAGCCGTCGCCCGTGTCTTTGCTCACATACCAGATAACTCTGCCGGGAACGGTCAGATTATTATTCTCGGTGCTTCGATAATAGACGCCCTCCACGCCGAGATGGAGGTCTTCGCGCAAACCGAATAGCAGCTGTGACCCAAGTTCGGCATCGAAGAAATGCTGCGCCCACTTCGGCTTAATCGAAACGATGAATGTGGGAACATCTGACACGATCACTTTCGCAGGCCAGAGTTGGCGCTCAATCACAGCGCAGGCCACCGGATCACGCAACTCGGCAGCAGTATTTATCGCATTCAGAGCCGTGTGCTTGGCGAGTTCCAAGTTGGAATCGAGTCTCAAATCTGTCACGGCCTTGCGAATCAAATCCAAGTTGCCCACTGACCGTAAGGCGATTTTAACCCAAACGTCTTCGCACAACACAAAGCCAAACTCATTCAAGATGCTTTTATCGGTGTCTGCGAGCCTCGTCTCGGTCACGGCAACAATGCTCCGTTGCTCATCTGCCGCCGCGGCTAGGCACGCGCGTAGAAAATTGCGAAGCATCGTCGCCGCCATCGGATGTCTGCTGTGCCGCAACACCGGCACGGTCAGGATTTCTTGCCGTTGACGATCCATCACGCCAAGAAGAACGTGGGCGTTTGCGAAGTCGGTTATCACCTGCACATCCATGACCTTCGGTTGGGTGAGGCAATGAAGCACCATTTTCTTGAAATCGCCTTCGCGTTCTTCCGCCGCCTTGAAATCTGCAACCGCAGCATCAAGTGTTTCGGCTTTGAGCAACGCGTTCTTCAGCCGTGAGCCTTCAATCCTTGCCGGGCGGTAATCGCTTTCACGTTCGACCGAATCAAGATGATTGATGAATTCGGCTGGATGCAAAACCATCAAACCGTGGCTTCGATACAATGGCTCGCACCGCTCGACTAAAACTTTATCGCGTGTGACCAGAAACGGCACACCGCCCGCAATGGCATACGCAGCCTGCCGGAGATCCGCTTCATCTTGCAATGACATGGATTTAGGAAAATGTGGGCGCAACTCGGTGCAAAGATTTTGGAACATCGTGTCATCCGCAGGCAACTTCGTGTAGCTGGTCGCTGCCGCACGATTCTGTCGCCGCCGATCTTCGTCTGCGCCCTTGACGATTTCATTGAGGAGCTCTTTCGTGACAACCAACTCGATGCTCGCCTGAACCCAATCAGCAAGCAATGCCTTGGAGTCTTCGCTATCTGGTGTTTCGCGTGTATGCAAATCGTAAAATACATTCGCATCAATCACGACTCGCTGCCGGACGGGGTCAGGTTCAGCCATGCGCGAGAACAAATCTTCGTGTTCGTGGCTGAACCACCAGAATGTTAACTCCGTTCCATCCTTTCCACGCCCGGTCTTGGCGGATGCAGCTTCAAATCCCAACTTGGGCCAAAGGTAGGTCGCCTTGTAATCACGCCGACAATACAGCCCAATGCCTTCAAGTATTTTAGTTTCTAGTTTGAGCCGATCAACCAGTAGTGTTGCAATGCCTTTTCCGCGCGCCGCATCAGCGACGCAAAGATGCACAATGGTCGCCCGTCCACGAGCAATACGGAAGAGAAGATACCCAACGCAATCGCCATCGGATTCCAAAGCCACAATTATCCGGTGGAGTTTCGCGTGTTCCTCGAATGCTCCTTTCGGGAAAAAGCCCAAATTTTTTGCGTTTAGCCGATGCAGCATCATGACGCGTTCAAGGTGAGGCGTCGGAAAATTTAGGCGTTCAAGTGTGATTGGGTTGCTCACTATTGCCGCGAACATGGTAAGCGATTTACTGTCCGCTGTGCCAGCCCGTAATAACCGGGTGGATTCTGCGGCATTGTGGTAATTTTTGCCTCCTCACCCCAGCCCTCTCCTCCTTTTGGGGAGGAGAGGGAGACGGCGCGCGCGGGGCTTGAATTTTTCCGGGCAACTCGCATCCTCTCCGCGTGAACCCGATCCAAACCGCCCGCCAGCTTCGTCGCGACCAGACGGACGACGAAAAAGAACTCTGGCGCGCGCTGCGGAGTCACCGGTTTGCCGGTTTCAAATTTCGCCGGCAGCATCCGGCGGGAATTTATATTTTGGATTTCTATTGTGCGGCGGCCCGGCTGGATGTGGAGCTGGACGGTTTTCAACATGGTTTGCCGGAGCAGTTGCAGCATGATGAGGAGCGCCGGGCATTTCTCAATGAACAGGACATTGAGGAATTGCGTTTTTGGAATCATCAATGGCGCAACAACCGTGAGGGCTGTCTGCTCGCCATTTGGGATGCGTTGCAACGCCGGACGGGTTGTGTGCGGGTGATGAAAAAGGTGGAAACGCAGCGTTTTATTCCGCCACCGGTAAAATCCATCAAACGGATTACATGATTGCCCTCCTCGCCCCGGCCCTTTTTCCTGATGGTCCAATCTGGCTGTGCCATCTTCTTTTACATGCAAAGTTTTCTTTGTGCCTTCGCGTCCTTGTGGTTATTATTTCTGAAAATTCGGGGGAAAAATATGGCTTACACTTGGAAATTTTTTCGCGCCGGCGGGTTTGACCAGGTCAAACTAGAATCCGGAGCCGATCTGGCCAGCCTCGACCAGCTCGACCAGAAGCTCTGGGTCGCGCTCGCCTGCCCGACGCGCGGGTTGGAGTTTGACAGCCGCACGCTCGACCTGATTGACACCGACAAGGACGGCCGCATCCGCGTGCCGGAAATCATCGCCGCCGCCAGGTGGGCCACGGGCTTGCTGAAAAATCCGGACGATTTGCTGAAGGGTTCGCCGTCGCTGCCGCTGGCCGCCATCAACGACGCCACGCCGGAGGGGAAGCAAATCCTCGGCGCGGCCCGCCAAATCTTGGGCAAGGCGGACACCGCCACCATTGATCTCGATGACGTGGCGGACACCGCGAAAATTTTTGCCGCCACCAATTTCAACGGTGACGGCATCATTCCTCCCGATGCCGCCGGCGATGATGCAACCAAGATGGCCATCACCGACATCATGGCCTGTTTCGGCGCCGAGGCTGACCGCAGCGGCAAGCCCGGCATCAGCCAGGCGAAGGTGGACCAGTTTTTTGCCGACGCGCAGGCGCATTCCAACTGGTGGAAACAGGCCGAGGGTGACAAGAGCATCCTGCCGCTGGGCGAGGCCACTGCTGCCGCCTTTGCCGCCGTGAAAGTGGTGCGGGCAAAGGTGGACGACTACTTCGCCCGCTGTCGTCTGGCCGCATTTGACGAACGCGCCGTTGCGTTGCTGAACCGGCCGGAATCGGAATACGCCGCGCTGGCGGCGAAGGAACTGACGGTCAACACGGCGGAAATCGCCGGCTTTCCGCTGGCGCGCATCGCCGCTGGAAAACCGTTGCCGCTGTCCGAAAATGTGAATCCTGCGTGGGCCGTCGCGCTCGCCGCGCTCCAGGCCGCCGCTGTCAAGCCGCTGCTCGGCGATAAAAATGCCATCACCGAAGCCGACTGGCATTCGCTCCTTGCCCAGTTCGCTCCGTTTGAAAACTGGTCGGCCGGCAAGGTCGGCGCGGCGGTGGAAAAAATCGGCCTGCATCGTGTCCGCGAAATTCTGGCCGGCGGGGCGCAGGCGAAAATCAACGCGCTCATCGTCAAGGACAAGGCGCTGGAGCCGGAGGCCAATGCGATTGCCGCCGTGGAGAAATTGATCCGCTTCAACCGCGACTTTTACACGCTCTGCGTCAATTTCGTCAGCTTCAAGAATTTTTACAGTCGCACCACGCCGGCGATTTTCCAGGCCGGGAAACTGTTTCTCGACCAGCGGAGTTGTGATTTGTGCCTCACGGTCGAGGACTCCGGACGGCACGCGGCCATGGCCGGCATGGCGGGCGCGTATCTGGCTTATTGCGATTGCACACGCAAGGACACCGGCGAGAAGTTGAGCATCGTGGCGATTTTCTCGCAAGGCGACGACGACAACCTGATGGTCGGTCGCAATGGGATTTTTTACGATCGCAAGGGCCGCGATTATGACGCGACCATCATCAGGATTTTGTCGAATCCCATCAGTCTGCGCCAGGCGTTTTGGGCGCCATACAAAAAGCTGGTGCGGCTGGTCGAGGAACAGGTCGCGAAGCGCGCGGCGGCGGCGGACGCCGATGTGAATGCAAACCTCGCCGCCACCGCCAATGTCACCGCCGGCACTTCCGCCGCGGGACCACAGAAGCCGATGTTTGACCCCAGCGTGATTGCTCTGTTGAGTGTCGCCGTCGGCAGTTTGGCGGCGGCGTTTGCGGGCATCGCGGCCTTCATGGGCAGATTCGCGGCGTGGCAGCTGCCGATCGTGGTCGCCGGCATCATGCTGATCGTTTCCGGGCCTTCGCTGATTCTGGCTTACATCAATCTCCGCAAGCGCAATCTCGGCCCGATTCTGGATGCCAACGGCTGGGCGGTGAATGCGAGGGCCAAAATCAACGTGCCCTTCGGCACCAGTCTCACCGGTGTTGCCAAGCTGCCGCCCGGTTCAACGATTGATGTCAGCGACCGTTACGCTGAAAAATCGTCCATCCTGCCCAAGGTGCTCATCACGCTGTTCTTCGTGTGGTGGATTTATTCCTACCTCAACGAAGAAGGCTGGATCTACAGCTGGACGAACGGCCAGCACGGTCAAGAATCCGCCGCACAAGTCCAGCGCGACGCCGACGCAAAAACCAAGGCGGAGACGGCGGCAGCTCAGGCCGCCGTCGCGAACGCCACGGCAAAGCAAACCGCTCCCGCCGTTGTCACGAATGCCGTCCCGACAAAATAAAATTGCAAAAATGAAAAAGGCCGGGGACTTCCGGCAAAATTGCGCTTATGAAAATGACCATTCCGGAAGAATTAAAAAAGGACATGCCGCAAACCTCTTGGGGCAAAATCCTCTCAGCCACGCCCATCGTGATGACGGTCATCGCCACGCTGCTGGCCGGGCTGGCCTCCAGCGAGATGACCCGGGCGCAATACGACCGCGCCCTCGCGGCGCAGCTTCAATCCAAGGCCGGCGACCAATGGGGTTATTTTCAGGCCAAGAAAATGCGCGCGGCCATGCAGCGCAACACGCTGGAATTGCTGGAAGCCACCGCCGATGTTCATCCAATTGACAACCCCGCACTGGAGAAAATTCCCGCTGTCGCCGGTTCTGTGGCCGATGCCGGCGTGCAAACCGCACTGGCCGCCGTCCAGTCGGACAAGCCGGAGGCCGAGGTTGACGCGGCCGTAAAGGCGGTTGATGACAAAACGATTGCCGCCACGTTGCAGTCCACCCGCGACCAGGCGCGGAATTTTGACGCCGCGCTCGCCCCGGCCAATGCAGTCCTCGCGCAACTTGAGAAATCGCTGCCCCCCGGCGACAAGTCCGCCGCGCGGGATTTGACCGCCGCCGGAATGCGCTTCGCCGCCCTGCGTTACGATGCCGAGGCCGCCTTGAACCAGAATATTGGCTATCTGCTGGAGTTGCAGGTGCACAAGGCGAACATTTCGGCGGAGCGGCACCATAAACGGAGCCAGAAATTCTTCTTCGGCATGCTCGCCGCGCAGGCGGCCATCATCGTTTCCACGTTTGCCATGGCGGCGCGGCGGCGGAATCTGCTGTGGACTTTGGCCGCCGTTGCCGGCCTGGCTGCCATCGTCTTTGCCATTTACGTCTACCTGCGGGTCTAGTGCAATACGGAGAGAAATGCCAAGCGAAAGCAAGCAATCCAAAACCACGCGACTGAAAAAAATCATCGCCGGTTTTCAAAAGACCTATCCCGACGCGCATTGCGAGCTGACTCATGCGGACCCGCTCCAATTGCTCATTGCCACGATCCTTTCCGCGCAATGCACCGACAAGCGCGTCAACATCGTCACGCCGGCCTTGTTCAAAAAATACCGCACGGCGGCGGATTTCGCGGACGCGCCGCGCGCCGATCTGGAGCAGGCCATCAAGTCCACCGGCTTTTTCCGCAGCAAGGCGAGGAACATCCAGAACTGCTGCCGCAAACTCGTGGAGCTGCACGGCGGCGAGGTGCCGCGCACGATGGAGGAATTGATCCAGCTCGGCGGCGTCGGGCGCAAGACGGCAAACGTGGTTCTGGGAAATGCGTTCGGCGTGGTGGTCGGCGTCATCGTGGACACGCACGCGATGCGGCTGTCGCACCGGCTCGGCCTGACGACGGAAAAGACGCCGGAGAAAATCGAGCGGGACCTGATGAAGCTGCTGCCGCGGAGCCACTGGCTGCTGTTCAGCCACTGGCTGGTCTGGCACGGACGCCGGCGTTGCGACGCGCGCAAACCGGATTGCGCGAATTGCGAAGTGCTGAAATGGTGTCCGCAAACCGGTTTGAAGAAATAATCCGCCGCCGCGCCGCAGAGGCGCAGAGTTGAAAATAATTTTCTCTGCGCCTCTGCGTCTCTGTGGCTATTCTTTGAGTTCAATGAATTGGCTGTTACTCAATTCCGGCAAATGCGGCGCGGCGTTCAACATGGCGCTGGACGAGGCGTTGCTGGAGGCCGTATCGCGCCTCGGCAAACCGGTGCTGCGGTTTTACGGCTGGACGGAGCCGGCGGCCACGTTTGGCTATTTCCAGAAATACGCGGACGTGGAACGTGCGACGTTGCTGCGTCCGCTCATCCGGCGTCCGACCGGCGGCGGCATCGTGCCGCACGCCGCCGACTGGACCTACAGCGCCGTCTTCCCGCCGGAACACGAATGGCATTCCGTGAAGGCGGAAGAAAGCTACCGGCGCATCCACGACTGGTTGCGGCTGGCGTTCGCGGAGTTGGAGGTGAAAACCGAACTCGCGCCGTGCTGCAAAAAATCCATTCCGGGACAGTGTTTCGTCGGACACGAAAAATCCGACCTGCTCTGGCACGGCAAGAAAATCGCCGGCGCGGCGCAGCGGCGGAACAAGCTGGGGTTGTTGATCCAGGGTTCTGTGCAGCCGCCGCCGGTAAAGCTGGCGCGGGCGGATTGGGAGAACGCAATGCGCGCCGTGGCGGCAGGAAGTTTTTCCGTGAAGTGGAATGACAGTTCACCCGACGCGAAACTGGCGGAACATGCGACAAAATTGGCGCGGGAAAAATATTCGCAGGCGGATTACAACCAGAGGCGATGATTCGACTCAAATGACTTTTCGATGAAATTGCCCCTCCGATTGGCTGTTTTTTTTGCCGCCGGGTTGTTTTTGATGACCGGCGCGAATGCCCAGATTGCGATGAGCGGCGGAACGTATTCGCAGGATTTTGATTCGCTGGCGAACAGCGGCAGTCCCGGCTGGACAGACAATTCCACCCTGCCGGGCTGGTATATTTCCAAAAGCGTGGCTCCAAACAATGTCACGAGCTACACCGCCGGGACCGGTTCGAGCGGGACGGGGGCGATTTACAGCTTCGGTGCGTCTGGTTCGACCGAGCGCGCGCTGGGTTCGGTGGCTTCCGGCACGCCGGGGAATTTCGCCTACGGCGTCCGGTTCACGAACGACACGGGCTCGGCGCAGAGCAACATCACCGTTTCCTACACCGGCGAACAATGGCGCAACGGCGGCAACACCAGCGCGCAGAAGCTCGCGTTTTCCTACCGGGTCGGCAGCAGTCCGATTACGAATTCGGACGCCGTGAACGCGAGCAGTTGGACGGTGTTCACGAACCTGGATTTCACGACGCCGACCACCGGCTCAACGGCCGGCGCGCTGGATGGGAACAGTCCGGCCAACGAGCAGGTGTTCACGAATGTGGTTTTGCCGGGCGTCGTCGTTCAGCCGGGACAGGAAATCTTTTTGCGCTGGTTCGACGTGAATGATACCGGCAGCGATCATGCCGTGGCCGTGGACAATCTGACCGTTGGCTTTTCTGCGTCCACAAATTCGCCGCCGGCAGCCAGTGCGCCGGTCATCACCTTGCAGCCGCAAAGCGAGGCGGCAGGGGAGGGCGGTTTTGCGATTTTTTCCGCAAGCGCGACAGGCAGTCCCGCGCCGGATTTTCAATGGCAATTCAACGGAACCAATTTGTCCGGCGCAACCGGCGCCACGCTGACGTTGACCAACCTGACGATGAATCAGGCGGGCAACTATTCCGTGACGGTCACGAATCTTGCCGGAGCGACGAACAGTCTTGCAGTTGAATTGCTGGTTCAGCCCGTTTCGTTCGACGTCACGAACGGCGAAATCCGCATTTTGCAATACAATGTCGCCGGCAACGGCGTGGCCGACTGGAGCACCAACACCGCGCAGGTCCAGGCCATCGGACGCGAGCTGGTTTGCCTGAACCCGGACATCGTGACGTTCAATGAGATTCCCACCAACGGACTTGCGCTGATGCCCGACTGGATGAAGGCTTTTCTGCCGGGCTATTTTCTGGCGACTAATTCAACGAGTGACGGCTACATCCAAAATGTTGTCGCCAGCCGTTTTCCCATCACGCGCTCGGCGAGTCACCTGGCCTTTTCCAGCCTCGCGCCTTATGGTTACACCGGCACCGGCTTCACGCGCGATCTGTTCGAGGCGCAAATCGCCGTGCCGAACTGGCCGCTGCCGCTGCACGTCTTTGTCGCGCACTTGAAATCCACCGGCTCCGGCAATCCGCAGGACGACGCGAACAAGCGCGCCGCGATGGCCTCCGCCGTCTCCAATTATTTCGCCACGGTTTTTCTGCCGGGCACGAACGGCACGCATCCGTATGTTCTGGACGGCGACATGAACGAGGACGCGTTTTTCCCCGATGCGGATTACGTCAGCGGCCAGCCCATCCAGCGTCTGACCAGCCCGCCGGCCGGATTGCAGATGACCATTCCGGTCAATCCCATTACGTGCGCCGATTTAACCGAATCCATTCAAGGCTCGCTCGACACGCGCTTCGACTACATCCTGCCGTGCGCGATGCTGTTCTCGAACATCGCCGGCAGCGAAGTTTTCCGCACGGATTTGCTGACCAATTTCCCGCCGGATCTTTTCAGCAACGACGACAAGACCGCTTCCGACCATCTGCCGGTATTGATGGTTTTCAATAATCCCTTCGATACGCCGTTCAAGCTGCTGTCCATCGTTTGCACCAGCCAAAGCGTCACGCTGAACTGGGAATCGCAGAACAATCGCGTGTTTGACATCGAGATTTCGTCGAATCTCGTCGCATGGATGCCGTTTGCCACGAACCTTCCGGCCACGACCACTGATGCCCCGTTTGTTTTCACGACGAACAATGTCTCCGACGGGGCCAGATTTTTCCGCGTTCATCGCGCGCCGTGAACGCCCTTACGGCATCCAGACCAGCTCCGGGTTGTTGGTGAGACCCTTGCTGTTTTTGAAATCCCAATACGCGGTGTTCCGGAATCGCGCGACATGGCCATCCAGAAAAACGAATTGCGCGCCCCGATTGTGCAAATTGGTGTGGACGTTGTTCTGTTGAGCGACCGGAGCCAACCCGCCATTGTCAAAAAGCCAGACCATGGCGGTGGGCCGGCGGATGGAGGCGCATCTGACCTGATTCGTGCCATTGACATTTTCGTTAAGGCAATAATGGAACAAATTGTTTCCGTTGCTTCGCCGCGTATTGCTCGGACAAATCCAGATGGAGTGTCCGGGGTCAATGGACGCGTTGGTGCGCCATGGCATTTGGGCATAAGGCGGCAGGTTGATTTCATCAGGCAAATCCACATACCAGCCTTCGGTGGTTGAATTGCCGCCGGATGAGCCGTTCTTTGGCAGAAAATCTCCATGATCCGCCGCAAACAAATGCGTGGCCTGCCCCCACTGCTTGAGATTGTTCCGGCAGGCAACCGCCCGGGCTGTTGACTTGGCGCGGCCGACTGCAGTCAGAAGCAATGCGGCGAGCACGGCAATGATTGCCATCGCCACCAGCAGTTCAATCAGCGTAAAAGCGCGGATTCGCGGCATAGTTTTACTTTCTGACGCTTCCTGACTAGCCGGATGAATGCCACTTTTCCAGCCGTTGGCCAGAAAAAGTTATTCACCGCGGGAAAGCGCGTTGCCGCCGGGCGCGTTCCCGCTTAACTTCTCCGCGCATGGTTCGACTCGTTTTGTTTGATGTTGACGGCACGCTCGTTCACACGGGCCGCGCCGGCTCGCGCGCCTTTGGCAAGGCGATGGCGTCTGAATTTCAGGTGTCCGAAAACGTGGAGAAGGTGCGCTTCGGCGGCCGCACCGACTTCAGCCTCGCCCGCGAACTCTTCGGCCACCACGGGATTCCCGCCACGCCGGAAAATTTCCGGCGGTTCTTCGAGCGCTACGTTTTCTGGCTCGACCATCTTTGCGCCGGCACCAACGGCGAAATCTGCCGGGGCGTGCCGGAATTCATCCGCGATTTGCAGGCGCTGCCCAATCCGCCCCGGCTCGGCCTGCTCACCGGCAACATCCGCCTCGGCGCGGAAATCAAATTGCGGCGCTACGGGCTTTGGGAGCTTTTTGAGACCGGCGGTTTTGCCGATGACAGCGAGGACCGCAACCACATCGCCGTCGCCGCGCTTGAACGCGGACGGCATGTGCTGGGCGGAAGTCTGCACGGCGGGGAAGTGGTCGTGGTGGGCGACACGCCGCATGACATCCGCTGCGGAAAACACATTGGCGCGAAGGTTCTGGCCGTGGCGACCGGCGGCGCAACATTGGACGAATTGCAGCATCACAAACCCGACTGGGCGGTGGAGGATTTGACGCGGGTGAGCGCGAAGGCAATTTGCAACGGCGTGTTGTAAGCGGCAGAATTCCGCGCTCGTAAGACCTGTGGCAGCCGACGTGAGTCGGCTCAAATTCCATTCGAAATGAAATGAGCGGACTGACGTCCGCTGCTACGGGATTAAAATTAGCTCCGGGCGGCCACTTTCTTTTTGGTGGTTTCAGGGCGGAATTCCAGAATTTCGCCGGGCTGGCATTCGAGCGTTTCGCAAATGGCTTCGAGCGTGGAGAAGCGGATGGCCCGGGCCTTGCCGGTTTTGAGGATGGACAGGTTTTGCGGCGTGATGTCCACGGCGGCGGCCAGATCGTTCAGCCGCATTTTGCGCTGCGCGAGAACCACGTCCAGATTGACGATGATGGGCATAAACTTAAACGGTCAATTCCTGTTCCTCCTGAATCTTCCGGCCTTCGTCCATGATCCAAGCAAAGAAAATAATTACAAGACCAGGCCAAAAATGAGAAAGTAGTTCAAGCGGAACCCCGATAGATAGGGAAAAAATGCCTTTTAGCGACCAGCAGCCGGCGAAGTAGTTTGTGGACAGAAGCCGTGCGAATTTTTCATAAAATTCCGCGATGCCAATCAGGAGGGCGATAATGCCAATCCCTCGAATATAACGGACGGCATCGGCGGCAAATAAATCACCACAGGTGTAAAAGGAGAAAAGCTTGTAGGCAAGCACACATTCCGCAGCATAAGCAAAAAAGAGAAATCTCCAAGTCTCCACGAAATTGTCCGGATTCAAGATGCTGGTGACAATATAAGCTATCCCCAAAAACCAAAAAAACAGCGCGGCGATGAAAAAAGTCGCCTTCAAAAATGTGCCGATTTTCCTAATTCGGTTTATTCGAAAATTGGCCTTCGGAGAAATGTCATTCGAATTCATGGCGCAAAGAATAAACCCATCAATTCCGTTAGTCAAGTTATTATTATCGTAAAACGATAAATATATTTCGTTTAACATTTATTTGCGGCATCTCATTAACACCCTGCTTTAGCTGGGTGTTTTGCAAGCCGCTGGCTATTTAACCGTTTCAACGGTTTATCCAGCGGCGGAAAACCGCTGAAGCGGTTGTGATTTTTCGTTCGCCACGCGACACCCCGCTAAAGCAGGGTGCTAATGAAACGGTTGCCGCGTGAATAATCTTTCGTTCCCAACATGCGAATGTTTGCTACTATCAATATCAATTTATGACCGATCCGCGTTACACCAAACTGGCCAGGCTGCTGGTGAATTATTCCACGCAAATCAAAAAGGGCGACCGCGCGTTGCTCGACATGATTGACGTGCCGGACGAGTTTTCCGTGGAACTCATCCGCGCCGTCCGCGCTGCCGGCGGCACGCCGCTGGTCGAGGTGCGCCACACGCGCGTTTCCCGCGAGCTGCTGCTGGAAACGAACGAAAAGCAGGCTGCACTCGTCCGCGACATCGAGATGTTCCGCATGAAAAAGGTGCAGGCTTACATCGCCGTCCGCGGCAGCGCCAACATCAGCGAAAATTCCGACGTGCCGAGCGACCGGATGCAGTTGCATTCCAAAATCACCCGCCCGGTGCAGGATTATCGTGTCAACAAGACGCGCTGGTGCGTGCTGCGCTGGCCCACGCCGAGCATGGCGCAGGCGGCGGGCATGAGCACTGAGTCGTTTGAGAATCTGTATTTTGACGTCTGCACGATGAATTACGCGAAAATGGCGCGCGCGATGGTTCCGCTGGAGCGCCGGATGAAGCGCGCGGACAAGGTGCATTTGAAAGCACCGGGCACGGATTTGACGTTCAGCATCAAGGGCATCGGCGCCAAGATGTGCAAGGGCGACCGGAACATCCCCGACGGCGAGGTTTTTTCCTGCCCGGTGAAAACTTCCGTGAACGGCGTGATCCAGTTCAACACGCCGACGATTTATTCGGGATCAAAATTTGAAAACGTCCGGCTGGAATTCAAGGACGGCAAGGTTGTCAAGGCGACGGCGAACAATGCGAAGCGATTGAACGAGATTCTGGACACGGACCCCGGCGCGCGCTACGTCGGCGAATTTTCGCTGGGCTTCAATCCGTTCATCCTGGACCCGATGTGCGATATTTTGTTCGACGAGAAAATCGCGGGTTCGCTGCACTTCACGCCGGGCCAGGCCTACGAGGAGTGTGACAACGGCAACCATTCGGCGGTGCATTGGGACATGGTGCTGATCCAGCGCAAGGAATGCGGCGGCGGCGAGGTGTGGTTCGACGGCGAGCTGATCCGCAAGGACGGAATTTTTCTGCCGAAGGATCTGAAGCCGTTGAACCCGGCGAATTTGAAATGATGGCGGCAGAATTGTCGCGCTTGCAATTTTATGGAAATAGAAGTTTGATGGTGTCGTCACCGATTCGAACGACGGCACGTTTTGCGGCCAATGAAATTTATGGCTGAATTCAAATTCTCCTGCCCGTTCTGCGGACAGAGTGTTCATTGCGACACCAGTCATTCTGGAGCGCAAATCAATTGTCCGACCTGTAAAGAGGCCATCACCGTGCCGCAAGCGGCGGCAGTCTCTTCGGCTCCAGCCAAGTCGCGCACATTGAGAAATGTTTTGGTCATCGTCGCGGCTGTGGTTGTTCTCGCCGGCCTCGGTCTCGGCGGCTGGTGGGGTTACTCCAAAATTAGGATTCACAGCAAGCAAAGCCATTTACCATCGGGCTTGGTGGCGTTGTGGTCCGGCGAAGGGAATGCAAATGACAGTGCGGGCGGGAGCAACGGGGAACTGACGGGCGACGCCACGTATGAAAAAGGCAAGGTGGGACAGGCGTTCGCGCTTGACGGCACGAGAGGCACTTCCGTGAATGTAGGCAATCCCGTTCAGATCCAATTACAGGACTTTACCATCGCCGTCTGGATCAAGCGTGACAACGCCGATTCGGTTTCAGCCGATTTTCCCAGGGCTGTCATTTTTGGTTACGGACAGGATGGCTATGCGCTTTATCTTAATTCCGGCGGGGTTCCAATCTTGAGCAAATACAATGTCCGCGGCGGTGAAACAAAATCACGCGCGGCAATCAAGGACACCAACTGGCACCACTTGGTGGTCACCAAATCCGGGACCACGGTGGTTTTCTATGTTGATAGCGTGGCGTATCCCGCCTCCACCGCCAAATATGATGCGGAGTTTGTTTTTTCGACCGACGCGGCCATTGGAGCGTCCGGCGGAAATTCGGTTCTTAATTTTTGGGGTTTGATAGATGAGGTTGGCATTTACAATCGCGCTCTTTCGGCTTCTGAAATTCGGATGATTTATACCAAGCAAAAATAATGACGGGTTGTGGTTCGACGGCGAGATGATCCGCAGGTGGGAATTTTTCTTCCGAAAGATTTGCTGCCGCTGAATCCGGGGAATTTGAAACGAAACACGGGCGGCAATTTCTTGCCGCCCGTTTTCAATTCAAGCTCGGTTTAGCGTCCTTCTTTGAGGAGCGCCAGGAATTGCTTCATCGCCGGAGAAAGCACCTTGTTCTTTTTGTAAACGGCGGCGAGCGGACGGAAGAAGGTGCCGTCTTCCAAGGTTACGGCTGCGAGCGTCTGCTTGTTGATTTCCTGCGTGACCGTGCCTTGCGGCACGACGGAAACGCCCGCGTCAATTTCCACGGCGCGCTTCACGGTTTCGATGTTGTCGAATTCCATCACGTTGTTCACGCTGACGCCGTGTTCGCGGAGAATCTTGTCGAGCGCCTTGCGGGTGGGAATGTCCGGCTCAAAGCCGACGAATTTCTGCCCGACGAGCTGCTTGAGCTTGACGCTCTTCTGCTTGGCGAACGGATGGTGCGGATGGCAGATGAGCACGAGCGCATCCTTGCGGAGCGGGATGATCTCCAGCTTGGCGTCCTTGGTCGGATAGGCGACCAGCCCCATATCCACCACGTTGCCGAGCACGTCTTCGTAAACCTGGTTTGCGCGGCGGTATTCAACGTGGACGTTCACGGTCGGGTAGCTCCGCATGAATTTTTTGACATACGGCGGCAGGTCGTGCAGGCCGATGCTGTAAATCGTCGCGATGCGGATGGTGCCGGAGATGATGTCCTTCAGCTCCTGCAGCTGGCTGTGAAGCGATTCGTAAGTTTGGATGATTTGTTTGCTGTAATCATAAAGCACCTGTCCTTCGCTGGTGAGGCGGAAGCGTTTTTTGCTTCGCTCGATGAGCAGCGATTTGAACAGCCGCTCCAGCGAACTGATTTGCTGGCTGACGGCGGATTGTGTGACACCATTGACCTGGGCGGCCTTGGTGAAACTTTCCGTTTCGGCCAGGTCGCAGAATACTTTCAAGCTCTCAATTTGCATAAGCTCTATTAAACAGCAAATTCACTTATTCGTCAACTGCCAGATTCGACATGATGACCTGCCTCACTTTGGCCAGGAATTCCATGCTGGTGAAGGGTTTTCGCAAAAAGGCCGCGTCCGCCCGCTTGTCCAGCGGCATCACGTAGCCGCTCGTGCAAAGAATTCGTGTTGCCGGTTTGAGCTGCCGGATGTGCTCGACCAGTTCCCGCCCGCTCATGGATGGCATGACCAGATCCGTGACCACCAGATTCACATTCGTGTCGTCGCGCGCCAGGATTGCCAGCGCCTTCTGGCCGCTGCCGGCCGTCAGGACCTTGTAGCCGAATTCGGTCAGGATCGTTTCCATCATTGTCAGCAAAATGGTCTCGTCATCCACCACCAGCACCGTTTCGGTTCCGTGGAGATTGTCGCCCGCGCCCGCGCTTTCATCGGCAAGGTGCGTTTCCGCCGGCAGATAAATCCGCACCGAGGTGCCCACGCCCGGCTGCCCCGACACCGCCACGCCGCCGCCGTGGTTGCTCACAATGCCATAAGCCAGGGCCAGGCCGAGGCCGCGATGGTTCCGGCCCTTGGTCGTGAAGAACGGCTCAAAAATCCGGGGCAGAACCTCCGGCCCGATGCCCGCGCCGTTGTCGGCGATTTCCAGGCACACATAAGCGCCTGCGGCCAGCTGCACGTTCCGGTCCTGCGCCGGCTCGGTCAGCTCCAGGTTGCGCGTTTGCACCGTGATCTGGCCGCCGTCGGTGACGGCCTCGACGGCGTTCTCCAAAACCTTGGTTAATGCCTGCTGTAGCTTCGCCTCGTCAAACCGCGCCGCGAACAATCCCTTTTCCAGTTGCAGCTGCCATGTGATGGTTGCGCCATGCACATTGCGGAAATAATCCGCGCAGCGGCTCGTCACCGCGTTTAAATTCCCCGGGGCCGCGCGGCGCGTTTCGATTTCCTGGTTGCTGAAGGCCGCGAGATCATTGGAGATTTCCGCCGCGCGCTCCGCCGACTTCTCCACCTCCAGCAGCGAATGCCGCCACGGGTGCCCCGGCTCGGCCTTGCCCAGCAGGAGCGACGTGTGCCCGATGATGCTTGTCAGCGCGTTGTTGAAATCCAGCGACACCGTCCGCGCCAGTTGCAGCGCGCAATCCAGCTTTTGCTTTTGCGCGAGACTGCCGGCCTGAACCGGGTTTTTTCCGTCGCCCGTGGCGGCGGCTTCCGGCACCGCCTGAAAAACAAAAAACTTCTCCCCATCCCTGGTGAGCGTGCAAATCGAAATCAAAAATGCGCCGGTGCCGCCGCCCTTGACCAGAAACTTGAGCGCCACCGAGCCCGCCGACGAATGCCCCCATTGCGCGAGAAACTGCTCCGGCGTCAGGCCGTTGTCGGCGGACCAGATGGCCGACAGCAGCGGAGC
This sequence comes from uncultured Bifidobacteriaceae bacterium, assembly GCA_964655855.1. Taxonomy (GTDB): domain Bacteria; phylum Verrucomicrobiota; class Verrucomicrobiia; order Limisphaerales; family UBA11358; genus UBA11358. The sequence goes on along the minus strand of CAZZPE010000006.1, from coordinate 26,982 downwards.
CGTGCCTTCCAGCACGGAGCCGAAAATTTTGACCGCCGCCGGATTGGCCCGCAGAATGGTGCCGGAGCCGTCCAGCAGCAGCGCGGGCCATGCCGCGTTTTCCAGAATAAAAACTAAATCCGGTTTCATCAATGTTTCCCGTCCTGCAACTTAAATCTTCAACGCCGTTTCACAATTGAAATTTTGGGAACCCCCCGCAAACGCCGCCGGCAGCAGCTTCCGCACGGTAAATTCCCTGATTCTGCCCGGCGCACGGCTGTCCGCGACGAACACCGCCGCATCCGGCGCGTATTCCGCCAGAAGCTGCCGGCACGCGCCGCACGGCATCGGCCCGCCGTCGCAACGCGCCACCACGGCGATGGCGGCAAAATCTTTCTTCCCGTCCGTCAGCGCCTTGAACAGCGCCACGCGCTCCGCGCAGCACGTCAGGCCGTAGCTGGCGCTCTCGACGTTCGCGCCGCCGATGATCTCGCCGGACTTGGTGAGCAGCGCCGCGCCGACCTTGAACCGGGAATACGGCGACACCGAGCCTTTGCGCGCCCGCGCCGCCGCTGCAACCAGTTTTTGAGAATCAATTTTCACTGTTTAATTTTGCCACAGAGACACAGAGCCGCAGGGATTTAATTCCTCTGTGTCCGGCGACCCCGCGGCTGATGCAAATTTTCCCGTAAAGTTCCGCAAAACGTGTCAGCAGCGCCGCGCCGGATGTCTTCACCCGCGCCGCTGTCTCCAACACCTCCGCATGAGACAATTTGCCCGTGCCGGTGCCCGCCGCCGGGTTGGTGATACACGAAACCGCCGCCACGTTCAATCCGCATTGCCGCGCCGCAACCGCCTCCGGCACCGTGCTCATCCCGACGGCGTCCGCGCCGAGTTTTGCGAACGCGCGGATTTCCGCCGGCGTCTCATAGCTCGGCCCGCTTACGGCCAGATAGACGCCGCGCCGCAGCCTCAAGTTGCAACTTTTTCCGGCCCGGAACAACAGCACACTCAAATCCGTATCGTAGGTATCGGTCAAATCCACAAACCGGTTTAGACCCAAAATCGCCGGGCCGCGCAATGGATTGACGCCCATGAAATTGATGTGGTCCGTCAGCACCATGAAATCGCCGGGACGGAAATGTTTATTAATGCCGCCCGCCGCGTTCGTCAGCAGCAAATCCGTGACGCCAAACGCCGCCAGCGCGCGGATGGCGAACGTGACGCGCTCCATCGGATGGCCCTCATAAAAATGTGCCCGCCCGCTCAAGACCAGCACCGGCGTTTTGCCGAGGTGGCCAAAAATTAATTCGCCCGCGTGGCCTTCGACGGTTGGTTTTGGGAAGCCGGGGATTTTCGCGTAGGAGATTTTTTTGTCCACGCGCAGCTCCGTCAGGACGTGATGAAATCCGCTGCCCAGCACGATGGCGAGCTTCGGGTGCAGCGGTGAAATTTTTTTGAGCCGCGCGGCGGTGGTTTGTGGACTGGCTGCTTTCATCACCCGATTTTGTCTTAAGTTCGACAATCTGGCCAAAAGAAAATCCACGCCGCTAAAGCTACTATTTCTTTGCCAGCGACTGGACATGCCGTTCGATGCGGTTGCCCGCCTCGATGAGCTGTTCGTAGCTCGTCGCAAAACACGCGCGGCAGAAACCGGCGCCGTTCGCGCCGAATGCCGTGCCGGGGACCATCGCCACCTTTTCCGCCTGCAACAGGCCGACGGCAAAATCTTTTTCGTTCTGTCCGGTCACGGAGACATCCGGGAACGCGTAGAACGAGCCGCGCGGCAGATGGCATTTCAAGCCGATTTCATTGAACCGGCGCACGATGAAATCGCGGCGGCGGTGATATTGGTCGCGCATTTTTTTCATGGCGTCCCGGCCGCGCAGGAGCGCCTCGACGGCGGCTTCCTGGCTGATGATGGACGCGCAGAGCATTGAGTATTGATGCACTTTCATCATCGCCTCGATGAGCGGCGCCGGGCCGCAGGCGTAGCCGATGCGCCAGCCGGTCATCGCAAACGCCTTGGAAAATCCGTGCAGGAAAATCGTGCGTTCCTTCATGCCGGGAATGCTGGCGATGCTGGTGTGAACGCCCTCGAACGTCAGCTCGGAATAAATCTCGTCGCTCAGCACGATCAAATCCTTTTCCACGGCGAACTTCGCGATGGCCTCGATTTGCGCGCGGTCGCAGGTGCCGCCGGTGGGATTGCACGGCAGGTTGAGCATGAGCAATTTGCAGCCGGGCTGCCACGCGGCGCGGAGCGCCCCGACGGTCAGCGCAAAATTGTCCTTTGCAAATGTTGGCACCGGCACGGCCTCGCCGTGGGCGAGCGTGATGCTCGGCGAATAGCTGACGTAGCATGGCTGGTGGAACATCACCTTGTCGCCGGGATTGATGAGCGCGCGGCAGGCGAGGTCCAGCGCCTCGCTCACGCCGACGGTGATGAGGATTTCGTCCTCCGGCCGGTAGCTGACGGAATAATATTTCTCGGCGTATTTGCTGATGGCGCGGCGCAGTTCGATCAAGCCAAGGTTCGAGGTGTAGTGCGTCTTGCCCTTTTCCAGCGCGTAGATGCCGGCCTCGCGGATGTGCCACGGCGTGTCAAAATCCGGCTCGCCGATGCCGAGCGAGATCACGTTCTTCATCTTGGCGACGATTTCAAAAAAGTCGCGGATGCCCGACTTGGGCAGGTTGATGACGTGTTTGGCGATGTAACGGGTTTGGTCCATGAAAATTATCTGAATGGCATCTTCACTTTTGCACTACGAATTTGTGTTTGCTGTCATCGAAGACAAAGGAAAGCGACGCAATATGATTTGAAACTGAAGTGGAATCCGTATTGTAAAGTTCCACGGAGACTTCTTCGGAAGAAATCCAATGAGTTGTCCTTTGAATGGCCGTGCCTTTGAAAATATACGAATAATCAAAAAATTGATCCTGCATTTTTGGGTCTGTTGCACCTAAAATGCCAATACAAACCCGCACCGATTTTTTGCTTTTGTCGAAAAAGGGATGTCCACGATCAACATCAACCACATGGAGACTGTATTTTCCATCCGGAGATAGAGTGCCAGGAACATCGTCAACATTAACAAAGGCACATCCTGCAAGGCCTAAAGCCAGCATCGGAATCAACGAATAAAAAAGTTTTTGCATATGCAAAGGAAATTCTCGGAATTTCCTGAGAATTTTCATGGAGTGACTTTGAGCCGCTCGTGTTCCTCGGCTTTGCCTTCGAGCAGGAAGCCGTTTTCCTTGTAGGATCGAAGCATGAAATGCGTGGCGGTCGAAAGAACGCCCTCGATGGTGGAAAGTTTTTCGGAGACAAATGCCGCGACCTTTTGCAGGCTCGCGCCGTTGACGAACACCAGCAAATCGAAGCCGCCGGACATGAGGTAGCACGACTCCACCTCGTCGAACCGGCTGATGCGCTCGGCGAGCCGGTTGAAGCCGCCGCCGCGTTCGGGCGTGATGCGCACCTCGATGACGGCGCGGACCACGCCGGAGTCTTCGTCGGCGATGTTCAACACGGGGCGGAACCCCAGCAGCACGTGCTGCTTTTTCAGCTCGTCGAGCTGGCGGTTCACTTCGGCCTCGGACAGGTTGAGCACCTGCGCCATCTGCGCGGTGTTCAAGCTGCCGCCTTCGAGCAACAGTTTGATAATCGGCTTCATCAGGCGGGCAGTGTCGCAAAAATCCGGTGCAAATCCACACTAAAACTTGCAAAGCGACACGAAAGTCAGCGCCGTCAGTTCCATGATGTGCAGTGCCGGTTGCATGACTTGATTTATTCCGCTTCTGCCATACTTTATGCAACTTGATTTATGGAATTGAACGATGACGAAATCCGCCGTTACTCCCGGCACCTGATTCTGCCCGAAGTCGGCTTGGCCGGCCAAAAGAAAATCAAGGCCGCCAGCGTCCTGTGCATCGGCGCGGGCGGCCTCGGCTCGCCCATCGCCATGTATCTCGCCGCCGCCGGCGTCGGCAAGCTCGGCATCGTGGACTTCGACACCGTGGATTATTCCAACCTGCAACGCCAGATTCTCCACACGGACGCCGACGTGGGACTCCCGAAAGCCGAGTCGGCCAAGGAAACCATTCACGGCATCAATCCGCATTGCGAAGTCGTCATCCACAACACGCGCATCACCAGCCAAAACGCGCTCGACCTCATCCGGCCCTACGACATCGTGGTGGACGGCACGGACAATTTTCCGACGCGCTACCTCACCAACGACGCCTGCGTGTTGCTCAAAAAGCCCAACGTTTACGGCTCAATTTTCCGCTTCGAAGGACAGGCCAGCGTGTTCGCGCCGCATCTCGGCGGACCGTGTTACCGCTGTCTGTATCCCGAACCGCCGCCGCCCGGAATTGTGCCGAGCTGTGCGGAAGGCGGCGTGCTCGGCGTGCTGCCCGGCATCATCGGCTGCATCCAGGCCACGGAGATTTTGAAACTCGTCATCGGCAAAGGAACCTCGCTCGTCGGCCGGTTGCTGCTCGTCAACGCGCTGGATATGAATTTCAAGGAATTGAAATTGCGGCGCGATCCGCAGTGCCCGATTTGCGGCGAACATCCGACCATCAGGGAATTGATTGATTACGAGCAGTTCTGCGGCGTGGTGGCGGAGCCGGAAAATTCCGGCAACCCAGACGAAGTGACCGTGCAGGACATGAAAAAGGCGCTCGATAATCCGGGCCTTGGCATCAAGGTCATTGACGTGCGCGAACCGGACGAATATGAAATCGCCAGGATCGTGGGCGTGTCGTTGCTGCCGTTGAGCGAGTTGCAAAGCCGTTTCAGCGAGCTGGATCCGAATCGGAAATATTACCTGCATTGCAAGGCGGGTGTGCGCTCGATGAAGGCGCTGACTTTTTTGCGCCAGCAGGGTTTCAAACACCTCAAGAGCGTCAAGGGCGGCATCACCGCGTGGTCGGAAGAAATTGACCGCACCGTGCCGCGTTACTGATTTGCCGGGCTGGCCTCCGGTTTCTGACATTCAACTTCCGCCCGCAGTTTTTTCAACGCCGCCAGGGCCGCGTCGCTCTCGGCGGCCTTTTTGCTTTTGCCGGAGCCGCGCGCGAGTTCCACCCCCTCGTGAAACGCCGCGCATTCAAAAACGCGGTCGTGATCCGGCCCGCTGGCCGAGAGAAACCGGTATTCCGGCGCGACCGGCGAGCGCGCCTGCAGCAGCTCCTGCAATTCGCCCTTCGGGTTTTCGATGCCGGCCGGCCCGGTGAGCGTGCTGATGTCGGGGGCGAACTCGCGCAGGACAAATGCGCGCGCGGCGTCAAATCCGCCGTCCAGAAAAATCGCGCCGAGCAGCGCCTCAAACGCGTCCGCCAGCGCGGATGGGCGTTTTCGCCCGCCGTGCGTTTCCTCGCCGTGGCCCAAAATCAGATGCGTGCCGAGACCGATGGCGCGGGCGCGCTCGGCCAGCGCCCGGCAGTTGACGAGTTTGGCGCGCGATTTGGTGAGCAGGCCTTCATCCGCGTCGGGAAATTTTTCGTAAAGTTCGCGTGCAAGAACCAGCCCTAGCACCGCGTCGCCCAGGAATTCCAGCCGCTGGTTGTGCGGCATGGGGCTGTTTTGCTCGTGCGCGACGGACGGATGCGTCAGCGCCAGGCGCAGCAGATTTTCGTCCCGGAATTTGTAGCCGAGTCGGTCTTGAAATGCGGCGGGGTCGGACACGGAATTCAATTCGCAGCCGGCGGTTCGGCGGGCTGCGGGGCGGTTTCGGTTTCGGGAACGGGATTTTGCTCCGCAGTCTGCGCCGGAGTTTCGGTCGCGGTCACCGGCGGGTTCAGGCCGTGTTCCAGCAGTTGCGCCACGTCGCGCTGGACGGCTTCGAGCTGGTCCAGGTGCAGGTCCGGGTCGGCGATGGTGAACACGTCGCCCGTCTTTGGCTGCTCGTAAATGAACACGCGCTTTCCGTCGCGGACGATTTGCTCCTTCACTTTCAGGATGCGCTTGCGTTCGAGCATCACGGCGAGGATGAACGCGGCGGGCGCATAGCGCGGATCGTTTTGCTCGATGAGCTTGCGCAGCAGCGTCTCGGCGGTTTCCTTCTGGATGGCGTCCACCACCGGCGGCGGCGACTCGAAAACGCCCTGCCAGTGCGAGACGAAGCCGGTGCGGCTGGCGGCGTCTCCGGCGAACTGCTTCTGCCAGCACGGCTCGCAGATGTCCGAGCGCCGCAAATCGGGCGGCACGTCGAGGAGCAGCGTGTGATACGGCTGCCGGTCGGCAAACGGCCGGGCGCACGACTCGCAGGCCGGCGCGCGGGACTGGATGTTCCATTCGTTCATGGGCGCGGGAGTTTAACCACGAATGGCGCGGATGAACACGAAGAAAATTCTCAAACGGATTTGCCACAGAGACGCAGAGGCGCAGAGAAAGAAAATAGAATTGAACTCGGTGTCTCCGTGCCTCTGTGGCAAATCTTCAGCTTGCGAAATCAAAATCAGGTCGGCCTATGAAATAGTGGCGGCGCTGGCGGCGCAGTTCACTGCGCCCGGCCGAATTTTTTCTCCAGTTCGCGGTAGTTCATTTCGATCAGCGTCGGGCGGCCGTGCGGACAGGTGTAGGGCATCGCGCAGCGGCGCAAATCGGCGACGAGATTTTCCAGCTCCGGTCCGGCGAGCGGGTCGTTGGCCTTCACCGCGTGGCGGCAGACGGTCTTGGCCACGGTGTGCTCGCCGAGGCGCGCCAGATTCACCTCGCGTCCGGCGACGCGCAGTTCGTCCACGAGGTCGAATACAAACCGGCGCGGGTCGGCAGCGTTCACAAACGGCGGCAGCGCGTCAAGCAGGAACGTCCGCTCGCCGAATTCGCTCAAGCCCACGCCGAGCCGGGTCAGCACGGCGAGCTGCTCGCGCAAAAACTGGGCGTCGCGCGGCGGCAGCTCAATCGTCTCCGGCAGCAGCAGTTTTTGCGACGGCGCGAAACCGTTCTGCTCCAGCCGCGTCAGCATCTGCTCGAACAGAATCCGCTCGTGCGCCGCGTGCTGGTCGAGCAGCACGAGTCCGCGGTCGGATTCCAGCAGGACGTAAAGCCTGCCGATGACGCCGACGAGCCGGAGCGGGACGTTGAGCAGCGGCGTCGGCGATTGCGGGTTGCGGATTGCGGATTGCGGAGCCGGTTCCGGCGATGATGGCGGCTGAAGAGTTGGAGATGACGCTGTCGGTTCGGGCGGCACCGGCGGTGCTGACGCGAAGCCCATTTTCAAGGGCGTTTGCGCGGCGGGCGGAATTTGCGCTGCCGTTGGTGTCGCTGGTTTTAGTTCCTCCGGAAAATCCGGCAGTGCCGGCGCGGAGGCTTCCGGCGCAAATGTTAATTCACCTGGCGCACCTGGCGTTTTGGCGATTGATTTCACCGGCTCGGAATGAAACGCGAGCAGCGCATCGTTCACGGCTTGGGCGACGATTTTGCGGACTTCAAATTCGCGGTGGAACTTCACCTCGCGCTTGGCCGGATGGATGTTCACGTCCACGGCGGCGGGGTCAATTTCGAGGAACAGGCAGCAGACCGGATAGCGGCCTTTCATCAGCGAGTTGTGATAACCCTCGATGAGCGCGTAATTGATGCCGCGGTTTTCCACCGGGCGGCGGTTGACGAAAACGAACTGGCCGTCGCGCGTCGCGCGCGAGACGCCGGGCGAGCCGATCAAGCCCCAAATCCGGATTTCGGATTTCGGATTTCGGATTTCAGATTTTTCCGGGGAGGCGTTTTCAAAAATGTCAGTTTCGCCGGGAGCGGCGGGGCCGCCGTCATCCGCCATCGGCGCGGAAAAATTCACGGGCAAAAGTTTTTCATCGCCGAGCAGGGCGCGGAAGCGTTCGCGCAGGGCTTCGATGCGGCTGGAGGTGGCCGCGCCGGATTTGACGGCGGGCAGTTGCCAGACGTTGCGTCCGTCCTTGACGAAGGTGAAGGCGACTTCGGGAAACGCGAGCGCGGCGAGCGTGAGGTAATGCTGGATGTGCGCGGCCTCGGTTTCCTCGGTCCGCAAAAATTTCCGCCGCGCGGGCAGGTTGAAGAAAAGCTGGCGCACCTCGATGCTCGTGCCGGGCGCGCTGCCGGCGGCCTTCACCTCGGCAATCGTGCCGCCGCCGACGATGATTTGCGTGCCTTCGGGCGAAATGGTTTCGCGTTCGCGCGTGGTGAGCGTGAAGCGGCTGACGCTGGCGATGCTGGGCAGCGCCTCGCCGCGAAAGCCGAGAGTGGCGATGGACGCCAGATCCTCGGCGCGCTGGATTTTGCTGGTGGCGTGGCGTTCGAGGCAGAGCAGGGCGTCGTCGCGGCTCATGCCGAAGCCGTCGTCGGTCACGCGGATGAGGCTGCGTCCGCCCGCGCCGATTTCAACGGTGATTTTCCGGGGATCGGCGTCGAGGGAATTTTCGACCAGCTCCTTGACGACGCTGGCGGGGCGCTCGACCACCTCGCCGGCGGCGATCTGGTTGGCGACCTGCTCGGAAAGGAGGCGGATGCGGTTCATGCGTTTGCGCGGGCCGTTGAATCGTTAAACTGTTGCATCGCCGGGCAGTTTGTCGCCAGTCGGCCTCCGATGCAACCCTTCACGACTCCCGGTTGTTTTTTGCGCCGGATGAATTCCGGATGGAAAACCTTCCGTGCCGCCGTTTGTGAGGGGATTGTGTCCGCGCGCCAGCCGCCGCTCCTGCAAAATCCTTAAACATTTTGTCAATCGCTCCGGCACCCGCTAGACTTCGCCCGGAAATGAGACGCAAACCATCACTGCTTGTTGTTTTCCTGACGGTCTTCATTGACCTGATCGGGTTTGGCATTGTCGTGCCGCTGGTGCCGATTTACAGCCGGCACTACGGTGCCGGCGGATTTGTCATCGGCGCCATCATCGCGTCGTTTTCCGCGATGCAGTTTGTTTTCTCGCCGATCTGGGGGAAATTGTCCGACCGTTATGGCCGCCGTCCGATCCTGCTCATCAGCACCGCCGGCGCGGCAATGTCGTATGTGCTGTTTGCCGTCGGTTCGGGTTTTGAAAATCACGCGCTGGCGCTCTGGACGCTGCTGCTTTCCCGCGTGTTCGCGGGCGCGTGCGGTGGCAACATCACCGTCGCCCAGGCCTACATCGCCGACATCACCCCGCCGGAAAACCGCTCGAAACGGATGGGCCTCATCGGCATGGCGTTCGGGCTGGGATTTATTTTCGGCCCGGCCATCAGCGGCATCGCGTTGAAGTTTTTTGGCGCCACCGGTCCGGGTTGGGCCGCCGCCGCGCTTTGCGCCGCCAATTTTCTGCTGGCGTATTCCATACTGGCCGAAAGCCTCCAGCCGTCTTCCGGTCACGCGGTGAACCGCCCCCATTTTGCGCAATGGAAACACACGTTGTCACAGCCGAAAATCGGCCTGCTCATCCTGATTTTTTTCCTGGCGACGTTCGCCTTCACCTGCTTTGAAACCACCCTGCCGCTGCTCGTCAGCGACAATTTCAATCTTGGCATCACGGTGGACGAGACCAAGCCCGCCATGACGGTCATCTCACTGTTTGTTTTTTGCGGCCTCATCGGCGCGGTCATCCAGGGCGGCGCGATTGGCCGGCTGGTGAAAATGTTCGGCGAGCCGAAATTGATCGCGTGGAGCCTTGTGCTGACCGGCATCAGCCTGGCGCTGCTGCCGTTCATCAAGGGTGAGGGCCAGTTGAAATGGCTGGCGGTTCTGCGGTTTGCCGACTGGCCGTGGATCAAAATGCTGCTGGCGCTGGCGCTGCTGGCCATCGGCACCGGCCTGACGCGCCCGCCGGTGTTTGGCCTGCTTTCAAACCTTGCGCCGGCCAATGAGCAGGGTGCCACCCTGGGCGTCGCGCAGAGCGCCGGCGCGCTGGCGCGCATCGTCGGCCCGCTGTTTGCCGCGACGCTTTACATGCGCGTTCCGATGCTGCCTTATGCGGTTTGCGGCGGGCTGGCGGTTTTGACAGGTTTGCTCGCGTGGCAGTTTCTCTGCCGCAATCCCACGCCGGTCGCCGGGGCGCAACCGCCCGGCGAGAAATTTTCAGCGCAGAAATAATTCCGCCGCCGAATCGGCGAACCGCAGTCCCTGCGGCGTGAGCTGAAAGCGGCCGGCCTCGCGCACCGCCCAGCCGCGCCGGGCCAGTTGCTCCATGTCTTCGTTCCATTCGCGCCGCAGGTCGAAGCCGGTCACGCGCTGGAATTCCCCGAACGGCCAGCCCGCGTTCATGCGCAGGCCGAACGCCGCCGTCTCGCCCGCGCGCCGCAGCGGCGACAGTTCTTCCGTGGACTCGATGGCGCGATTTCCCTTTTCAAGCTGTTCGCAATAGAGCTGCGTGTTCGGCCAGTTCTTTGTCCGCACGCCGCGAACGTAGCCGGTCGCGCTCGGGCCAAGCCCGTAAAAGGAGCCGCCGCGCCAGTAATTCACGTTGTGTTGGCAGGCCAGCGCTGGAATTTTTTCGCCGTTCATCGCGCCTTTGGCGAAATTGGCGATTTCGTATTGGTGGAACCCGGCGGCGGTCGCGGATGAAATCAGAGCCTCGTGCATGTCGCAGGAGAGCGCCTCGTCCACGGAAAATTCGCCGGCCTGCAACTGCTGAAACAGCGGCGTGTCGTCCTCGTAAATCACCTCGTAGCTGGACAGATGCTCGCTCTGCATCGCGACCGCCTCGGCCAGCGTCGCGCGCCAGATTTCCATCGTCTGTGTCGGGATGGCGAACATCAAATCGAGGTTGAGATTGTCAAAACCGGCCCGGCGGAGAATGTTAAACGATTTGAAAACCATCTCGCGCGTGTGAATGCGGCCCAGCCGGTCGAGCAGTTTTTCATCGAGCGACTGGACGCCCATGGAAATGCGGTTCACGCCGAAGTCGCGGAACAATTTTGCCTTGTCGGGCGAGACTGTGGCCGGATTGCACTCGATGGTGAATTCAGCCGCGCCAAGCAGGTCCAGTTTTTCCATCGCGCGCAGGATTTTTTCCCACTGCCGGAGATTCAGCAGCGATGGCGTGCCGCCGCCGAAAAAGATGGTCTCGGGCTTGAGGTCGGGCGCGACCATTTCCATTTCGCGGGCGAGGGCGGCGACGTATCGGTTGACCAGCTCGCCGGAGGAGGCCTCGGAATAAAAGGCGCAATACGCGCATTTTTGGGCGCAGAACGGGACGTGGACGTAAAGGCTTGCGACCTTTCCTGTTTTTGAGGCCATCATGGAACAAAAATAACGCCTGCGTTCCCTGCTGGCGAACGAAAAACTTCCACATCGCGGAACACCCGGATTTCCGGCGGGTTACGCCGGACCCGCGCGCTCGACGTTTAACGCCTTCAAGCCTTTTTCACTGGCGACGACCTCAAAGGAGACCTCGTCACCCTCATTGAGGGTTTTGAATCCCTTTCCGGTAATGGACGAGTGGTGCACAAACACGTCCTCGCCGGAATCTTGGGTGATAAACCCGAACCCTCTTTCATTGTCAAACCACTTCACTTTCCCGCTGGCCATAATGATTCCTGATCTTCTAGATTTTCAGGCATGCTCCGAAAGAAAAGCTGACACAACTGAAGGTCAGTCGCGCCAGCAAATCAATTTCGGAAACGGCTCATGCATCTACCCCTTTAGACGATGAAAAAGATCATTTCGCCCGTCAAGCAAAAATAATAACGCCGGTCACTCGATGTTCAGGGCCTGATTCAGCAGTTCCGGCAGATAATTCGCAATCGTGGCTTCGCTGACGGCGAGTTTTGCCCCCGCCTTTTGCGCGGCGTCCATTGCTTGATTTGCGCCTTCGGCTGCAAACGCGATGACCGGGATGTGGCTGGTGGCCGGATCGGCTTTCAGCGCGGCGATGGCGCTGCAAACGGCGCCGCCGCCCGCCAGGTCCGCCACCACCAGCAGCGGACAGTCGCGCCGTGCGCCCGGCTGGAGCAACACCGGATCGTTGACGGTCTGGACGCGGTAGCCCAAATCCTGCAGCTTGTTCACCAACTGGCTGCCGGGCATCAGCTTCTCGTAACAAACCAACGCGAGCGGTTGCGTCATGCGCCGAAGGTGAACCGAAAACGCGAAAAATGCAAAAAGTTTTGGCCGGCCCGGCTCGTCATCTTTGAATCCACCCGCCACCGACCATCAGATCGTCCTGGTAAAACACCGCCGCTTGGCCGGGCGTGATGGCGCGTTGCGGCGTGTGCAATTTCACGCGGACGGAATGGTTTTCCATCGGCGTCACCGTCGCCGGCGTTCCGGGATGGTTGTAACGGATTTTGGCCGTGACCTCGATTGGTCCGGTCAGCTTGTCGAACGGATGCCAATTGCAATTTGTCGCGGTGAACTCATCGCAGTCGAGCGCAGAATCATCACCGACGACCACCCGGTTGTTCTCCGCATCCAGTTCCACGACGTAAACCGGTTTGGCCGTTGTGATGCCGAGTCCTTTGCGCTGGCCGATGGTGTAAAATTCGATGCCGTCGTGATGGCCGAGAACTTGGCCGTGCAAATCCACGATGTCTCCGCGATGCTTCTGCACCAGACCGGCCTGCTGGAGAAAGCCGCCGTAATTGTTGTCCGGCACGAAACAGATTTCCATGCTCTCCTCCTTGTCGGCGGTTTTGAGCTGGCACTGCCGCGCCACCGCGCGCGTGTCGCTTTTGGTCTTTTCGCCGAGCGGGAAAATCGTGCGCGCGAGCTGATCCTGCCGCAGTGAGAACAGAAAATAGCTCTGATCCTTCCGCAAATCGCGTCCGCGCTTGAGCAGATAACGTGAGCCGTCGGCGCTCTTTTCCACCCGGGCGAAATGGCCGGTGGCAATGAACTCCGCGCCAAGCTGGTCCGCGCGGTCAATCAACCGGCCAAATTTCAGATTCTGATTGCACATCACGCACGGATTCGGCGTGCGGCCGGCCTTGTATTCGTCGGCGAAGTATTGGATGATGTGCTTCTTAAAATCCGCTGATTCATCCACGAGGTAATACGGGATGTCAAGTTTGTCGCAGACCGCGCGCGCGTCGGTGACGGCCTGCGGGCCGCAGCATTTGTCCTCGGCGCGGTTGACGCAATCCTGCGGCCAGAGCTTGAGCGTGATGCCGATGACCTCGTAACCCTGTTTCTGCAACAGCGCCGCCGTGGCGGAGGAGTCCACCCCGCCGCTCATGCCGCAGACCACGCGCTGACGATTTTGCGAATTCACAAGGGGAACAGCATAACAGGAATCAACGCGGTGTAAAATGCGTTTGCAGGCTGGAAAAGACGCCGGATGAAACAGCTTTCAACCGGCGGTTTGGCTTGGATTGAATTTCCCTTCAGCGCTTGTAGTAGCAGAGATAGGCCACGTCGCCGGCAGCCTCGACCTCAAACTTCACCTTCGGCGGCACTACGAAGAACTGGCCTTTGCCATAGCTTTTCCAGTCGCCGCCGGGCAGCCTAGCCTTGAGCGTGCCGGCCACGACATGCATGTGCTCCTCGCAATCGGTGCCGAAGCTGTATTTGCCGGGTTCGATCACGCCGACGGTGGCCGGGCCGTCGGGCGTGCTGACGGCCAGACTTTGGACTTTCCCATCAAAATATGAATTGTGCTTCATGCGCCTTTTAATGCCGTTTTTTGGCGCCGTTGACAATACAAACCGCGCCTGGTCGAAAGGGCCGACGCGGAAAATGTGCGGCCCGACCGTTCGCGCGCGGCTGCGGCGTGGCGGTCCAGACCGGTCGGCGGCGCGTGAATTTTGAAAACATTTATTGCGCAACGGCCAAATTTGAGTCAAAAATAAACGACCGGCGGTTTCAGCCGCGCAGCAATGACCAGCAAAACAGAGCAGCAACAAAATCCCGGCGGGGTGCGAACAGCGCCACCGTCGAAACAGGGCCTTTACGACCCGCAGTTCGAGCACGATTCCTGCGGCGTGGGCTTCGTTGTCAACATCAAGGGCAAAAAGTCGCACGCCATCGTCCAGCAGGCGTTGCAGGCGCTGCGCAATCTCGATCATCGCGGCGCGTGCGGCTGCGAGGCGAACACCGGCGACGGCGCGGGCATCCTCATGCAGGTGCCGCACGATTTTCTGGCGGCGGCGGCGGAGAAAATGGGCTTCAAGCTTCCCATGCCGGGCCAATACGGCGTCGGCATGTTGTTCATGCCGAAAAATTCCTCCGAGCGTGAAGCGGTCAAGGCCGCGCTCGCCAAAATCATTTCCGGCGAGGGCCAGACGCTGCTCGGCTGGCGCGACATCCCGACGGACAATTCGTCGCTCGGCAAAACCGCCGTGGCCGCCGAGCCGCACATGATGCAGGTGTTCATCGGGCGCAATCCGTCGCTGAAGGGCGACATGGCGTTTGAGCGCAAGCTTTATGTCATCCGCAAGCTGGCGGAGCGGGAAATTCGTTACGGCGGAAAAATACCCGGCGGCAACTGGTTTTATGTCTCCAGCCTGTCATGCCGCACGGTCATTTACAAGGGCATGTTGATGCCGGAGCAGGTCGGAAACTACTTCGCCGATTTGCGCGACCCCGGCATGGCGACGGCGCTGGCGCTGGTGCATTCCCGGTTTTCGACAAACACATTTCCGAGCTGGGACCGCGCGCATCCGTATCGTTATGTGGCGCACAACGGTGAAATCAACACGCTGCGCGGCAACATCAACTGGATGCACGCCAGCCAGGCGAATTTTGTCTCGGAGCAGTTTGGCGACGACATCAAGAAGGTGCTGCCCGTCATCAACACCGACGGCAGCGACTCGGCGATGTTCGACAACTGCCTCGAACTGCTTGTCATGTCGGGCCGTGAGCTGCCGCACGCGATGATGATGATGATTCCCGAGCCGTGGGAGAATCACGAGAGCATGTCGCCGGAGAAGCGCGCGTTCTACGAATTTCATTCCTGCCTGATGGAACCGTGGGACGGCCCGGCGTCCATCGCGTTCACCGACGGCATCCGCATCGGCGCGTGCCTCGACCGCAATGGCCTGCGCCCATCGCGATATTACGTTACGAAGGACGACATGGTCATCATGGCGTCGGAAGCCGGTGTGCTGCCGGTGGAGCCGGAGCGCATTCTGCAAAAAGGCCGGTTGCAGCCGGGCCGGATGTTTTTGGTGGACACCGAACTGGGCCGCATCGTCGCGGACGAGGAGCTGAAGACTAAATTTGCCGGGGAGCATCCGTATCGGCAGTGGCTCAACAAGCACCATGTGCTGCTCGAAAGCCTGCCGGAGCCGGCGGGCCGGACCGATCCGACGCGCCGGGAGGTGTTGCAGCAGCAGCAGGCGTTTGGCTACACGTTCGAGGATTTGCGGTTCATTCTGGGGCCGATGGCCAACGACGGCGTCCAGCCGCTCGGCTCGATGGGCACGGACACGCCGTTGGCGGTGCTGTCGAACAAGCCGCAGTTGCTTTACAATTATTTCAAGCAGTTGTTCGCGCAGGTCACGAACCCGCCGATTGACCCGATCCGCGAGGAAATCATCACCTCGACCGAGACGATGGTTGGTTCGCGCGGCAATCTGCTGGATCCCCGGCCCGAGAGCTGCGCGCTCATCAAGCTGAAGCAGCCGATTCTCACGAACGAGGAGCTGGAAAAACTCCGCCACGTCAACCGTCCCGGCTTCAAGGCCGCGACGCTGCCGATTTTGTTCCCGGTCGCCGGCGGCGCTAAAAACCTCGAAGGCGCGATGGAAAAACTGTTTGCCGCCGCCGACAAAACCATTGCCGGGGGCGCGAACATCCTGATTCTCTCCGACTGCGGCGTTGACGCGCAGCACGCGCCGATCCCGGCGCTGCTGGCCGTTTCCGGCTTGCATCATCATTTGATCCGCAAAGGCACGCGCGGCAAAGTCGGCCTCGTGCTGGAATCCGGCGAGCCGCGCGAGGTGCATCATTTTGCACTGCTCATCGGCTACGGCTGCAGCGCCATCAATCCGTATCTCGCGTTCGAGACGCTCGACGACATGATCCACGAAGGCCTGCTGGTCAACACCGACCACAAGACCGCCGTCAAAAAATACATCAAGGGCGCGATCAAAGGCGTGGTGAAGACGATGGCCAAGATGGGCATCTCGACGGTTCAAAGCTATCGCGGCGCGCAAATTTTCGAGGCGGTCGGCCTCAACAGCGCCGTCGTGGACAAGTATTTCACCTGGACGCCGTCGCGGATTCAGGGCGTCGGCCTCGACGTGATTGCCGGCGAAGCCCTCGCACGGCACAGTCACGCGTTTCCGGACCGGCCGGTCAACGGCGTGCTCGACACCGGCGGCCAGTATCAATGGCGCGACGACGGCGAGTTTCATTTGTTCAATCCGCAGACGATTCACAAGCTGCAAATCGGCTGCCGCCTCGGCAGCTACAAGATTTTCAAGGAATACGCCGGGCTGATCAACAACCAGGCGGCAAACCTCTGCACGCTGCGCGGACTGCTCGATTTCAAGTGGGCGGAAAAGCCGCTGCCCATCGAACAGGTTGAATCGGTGGATGAAATCGTCAAGCGCTTCAAGACCGGCGCGATGAGCTACGGCTCGATTTCGCAGGAGGCGCACGAGGCGCTGGCCATTGCCATGAACCGCATCGGCGGCAAGAGCAACACCGGCGAAGGCGGCGAGGATCCGGAACGCTACAGCTGGACCAATGTGCAGGGCGACTCAAAAAATTCAGCCATCAAGCAGGTTGCGTCCGGCCGTTTCGGTGTGACGAGCCATTACCTCGTCAACGCAAAGGAGCTTCAAATCAAGATGGCCCAGGGCGCGAAGCCGGGCGAGGGCGGCGAGCTGCCGGGCCGCAAGGTTTATCCGTGGGTCGCCAAGACGCGGTTCACCA
This sequence comes from uncultured Bifidobacteriaceae bacterium, assembly GCA_964655855.1. GTDB lineage: Bacteria > Verrucomicrobiota > Verrucomicrobiia > Limisphaerales > UBA11358 > UBA11358. The sequence continues at coordinate 10,235 of CAZZPE010000006.1, read as the reverse complement.
CGCCCGGCGTCGGCCTCATTTCACCGCCGCCGCACCACGACATTTATTCCATCGAGGATTTGGCGGAGCTGATTCACGATTTGAAAAATTCAAACCGCGATGCCCGCGTGAGCGTGAAGCTCGTCTCTGAAGTCGGCGTCGGCACCGTCGCCGCCGGCGTCGCCAAGGCGCACGCGGACGTGGTGCTCATCAGCGGCTTTGACGGCGGCACCGGCGCTTCGCCGCTGTCTTCCATTAAGCATGCCGGCGCGCCGTGGGAACTCGGCCTGGCCGAGACGCACCAGACGCTCGTGCTCAACAATCTCCGCAGCCGCATTTACGTGGAGGCCGACGGCCAGATGAAGACCGGCCGTGACGTCGCCGTGGCCGCGCTGCTCGGCGCGGAGGAGTTCGGTTTTGCCACCGCGCCGCTCGTGGTGCTTGGCTGCATCATGATGCGCGTCTGCCATTTGAACACCTGCCCGGTCGGCGTGGCCACGCAGAACCCAAAATTGCGCGCGCGGTTTGCCGGCAACCCCGACCACGTCGTCAATTTCATGCGGTTCGTCGCCACGGAATTGCGCGAGATCATGGCCAAGCTCGGCTTTCGCACGCTCAACGAAATGGTCGGTCGCACGGACAAGCTCGTGCCGTGGAAGGCCATCGAGCATTGGAAGGCGAAAGGCCTCGACCTCACGCCGATTTTGCACCAGCCCGAAGCCGGGCCGGAAGTCGGCCGCTACCGGCAGATTGCCCAGGACCACGGCATCGAGAAATCCCTCGACGTGACAAAGCTTCTGGACATTTGCAAGCCGGCGATTGAGCGCGGCGAAAAAGTGAAGGCCGAACTGCCGATCCGCAACGTCCATCGCGTCGTCGGCACGATTGTCGGCAGCGAAATCACGAAGAAGCACGGGCCAAACGGTTTGCCCGACGAGACGATTCACCTCAAGTTCACCGGCAGCGCGGGCCAGAGCTTTGGCGCGTTCGTGCCGCGCGGCATGACGCTGGAACTTGAAGGCGACGCCAACGACTATTTCGGCAAGGGCTTGAGCGGCGGGCGGATCATTGTTTATCCGCCCAAGAATTCGACGTTTGTCGCGGAGGAAAACATTCTCATCGGCAACGTGGCGCTTTACGGCGCGACCAGCGGCGAGCTGTTTGTGCGCGGCATGGCCGGCGAGCGTTTCGGCGTCCGCAATTCCGGCGTCAACGCGGTCGTCGAGGCCATCGGCGACCACGGCTGCGAATACATGACCGGCGGGCGCGTGGTTGTGCTCGGCAGGACCGGACGCAATTTTGCGGCGGGCATGTCGGGCGGCGTGGCCTACGTTTTGGACGAGGCCGGCGATTTTGCCTCGCGCTGCAACAAGGAATTGGTCGGCCTCGGAAAACTCGCCGAGCCGGATGAAATCGAGGAGGTCTGGAAATTGATCCAGCGCCATCAGGCCTGCACGCAGAGCGGGCGCGCGGCCACGGTGCTCGCGGACTGGAAAAATCTCGTCCCGAAATTTGTGAAGGTGCTGCCGAAGGATTACGCGCGCGTGCTGCAATCGCTCAAGAAAGTGCAGTCGCAGGGCCTGACCGGCGACGAGGCAATCATGGCGGCATTCGAGGAAAATGTCCGCGACGTGGCGCGCGTCGGCGGCGGATAATTCAATCAAAATGAATCTCAACGCAAAGACGCAGAGAAGCGAAGGCGCAATGATTTTGGGCGACGGATTCTATTCTGTTTCCCGCGACTTTGCACCTTTGCGCCTTTGCGTTAAAAATCAGGACTGAAATGGGCAAACCAACAGGATTTCTGGAGTTTCAACGCGAGCTGCCGGCGGACCGGCCGGCTGGCGAGCGCATTGCCGACTGGAAGGAATTTCACCTGCCCATGTCGGAGGCCGACATGAAGAAGCAGGGCGCGCGCTGCATGGATTGCGGCATCCCGTTCTGCCACACCGGCCAGCTCGTCAGCGGCATGGCCAGCGGCTGCCCCGTCCACAACCTCATTCCCGAATGGAACGACCTCATTTATCGCGGCCTGTGGAAGGAAGCGCTGGAACGCCTGCACAAGACGAACAATTTTCCCGAATTCACCGGCCGCGTCTGCCCTGCGCCGTGCGAAGGCTCGTGCGTCTGCGGCATCAACGACCCGCCCGTCACGATCAAGCACAACGAGTGCGCGATCATTGACCGCGGCTGGGAAAACGGCTGGGTCAAACCCGAACCGCCCCAAAAGCGCACCGGCAAAAAGGTCGCCGTCGTCGGCTCCGGCCCGGCGGGATTGAGCACCGCCGCGCAGCTCAACAAGGCCGGCCACCTCGTCACCGTTTTTGAACGCGCCGACCGCCCCGGCGGGCTGCTCATGTATGGCATCCCCAACATGAAGCTCGACAAAAACGAAGTCGTCCTGCGCCGGCTCGCCCTGCTGGAAAAGGAAGGCGTGAAATTTGCCTGCAACACCGAAGTCGGGAAAAACTATCCGGCGGAAAAGCTGTTGAAGGATTTTGACGCCGTCATTCTCGCGACCGGCGCGACCAAGCCGCGCGATTTGCCGATTCCCGGGCGCGAACTCAAGGGCATTCACTTCGCGATGGAATTTCTCGCCGCGAATACCCGGAGCATTTTGGACGGCAACAAGAATGGCAGCTTTATTGACGCCACCGGCAGGGACGTCATCGTCATCGGCGGCGGCGACACTGGGACGGACTGCGTTGGCACCTCGATGCGGCACGGCTGCAAATCGCTCGTGCAGGTGGAGATTCTGCCCAAGCCGCCGCTGGAGCGCGCCAAGGACAATCCGTGGCCGGAATGGCCGAAGACTTACAAAATGGATTACGGCCAGGAGGAGGCCGCCGCGAAATTCGGCGCCGACCCGCGCATTTATCTCACGACCGCGACGAAGTTTGATGGTGATGCCGGCGGCCACGTCAAAGCCGTCCACACCGTGCAGGTGGAATGGGCGAAGGACGACAAGGGCCGGTTCATCCCGAAGCACGTTCCCGGCACGGAAAAGGTTCTGCCCGCTCAACTCGTTTTGCTGGCGATGGGTTTTCTCGGGCCGGAGCAGCCATTGCTCGACGCGCTCAAAATCGAACGCGACGCGCGAACCAATGCGAAGGCCGAGTTCGAGAAATACGCCACGAACATCAAGGGCGTGTTTGCCTGCGGCGACTGCCGTCGCGGCCAGAGCCTCGTCGTGTGGGCGTTCAACGAAGGCCGCGGCGCCGCCCGCGAATGCGACCGCTATTTGATGGGCGCAACAGATTTGCCTTAACTTCGTCCGCAGATTTCGCTGATGGACGCAGATTCAGCTTGAAGTCTTTTTCTCTGCGTCAATCGGCGTAATCTGTGGATTCTTTTCTTTCCAAGCGAGAAACAGCAACACGGCTGTGACGATGCCGGTCACGGCGACACAGAACGGTGCGAGCCAACGATCCAGCGGCAACCGGCCGTGCGTCGGTAGCCGGAGCTGCGCGGAGAAAATTTCACCGCTGCCGGGAATGGAAGTTTGCGCGACGACATAGCCGTCGCCGGTCACGGCCTGCGAAATGCCGGAGCTGGCGACGCGGAAAATCGGGATGCCGTATTCCGCCGCGCGCACGGGGGCGACGCGCGAATGAAGTTCGTGCTGGTGCCGGCCCCAGTCTTCCACGTCCATGGTCGGCACGATGAGCAGTTGCGCGCCCTGCCGCACAAGTTCGTCGGTGACGCGCGTGTAGCTCAAGTCGTAGCAGATGCCGATGCCGATTTTGCCCCACGGCGAATTCCAGACTTTCTGTTCCGGCGCGGGCAGGCCGTCCTTGAAAAACTGGATGGGCACGCTTTTGGCCTGCTTGAAAACGATGTCGCCGTTCGTGCCGACGACGAAGGCGGTGTTGTAATAATTATTCGTGCCCGCCGGGTCTTCGCCGCCGACGACCAGATAACGCGAGTGTTCGCGGCACCAGTTTTTCAGCGAGTCCGGCACCGGGCCGTCGAGCGTGTATTCGCTCAAGACGAAAATGGGCGCGTTGGTGTTTTTGGCGAGGGCTTGATCCAGCATTTTGGGAATCGCGTTTTG
>CAZZPE010000006.1:0-6102 GCA_964655855.1 uncultured Bifidobacteriaceae bacterium | reverse complement strand
CCGACATTCAGCCACGAAAACTTCAGGTAATAAAGTTCGCTGCGGAAGTATTCGATGCCCGTCCAGACGATCGGAATCAGCCACGCGGCCCGGGTTTTTCCCCAGCGCCGGGTGCTGCCGCAGATAATCGCCGCGAACAGCCCGACCCAGAACGCAAGAATCAGCCAAAGCACGATTGCCGCTTCGCCAAAAATGTTCCAGAAGAAGGACAGTTGCGGCGCGTAGCAGAGAAATCCCGTCGCCAGCCCGAAATAAAATGCGCGGCGGACGGTGGGCTGGTCGGCCAACCGGACGAGGCCGCAGGCGTAGCCGAAAATCAGCAGCCCGGCGGCGGGAAAATGGATTGAGGTGTAAGCCGCGTGAAAGCACGCCACGGCCAGCGCCAGCCACAAAAAGGATTTTCCCCAACTGGAAGGATTTGCCGATGGTTTCTGAATGTTCATCGCACTTTCCCGGATTGAAACGGCAAATCGCCTGGCGGAAAAGAAAATTATTCCGCCAACAGCTCCGCCGCGCCGGCGTTCGCCCGGACCTGTTCGGGATTTTTGCAGCCGCAAATCACCGAGGAGACGAGCGGGTCCCGCAGGCACCACGCCATCGCCCACTTCGCCATCGGGACGCCGGCGGGCACTTCCTCTTTTTGCAGGCGTGCGGCTTCGGCAAGGTCGCGCTTCATTTTTTCCGCGTCAATTGCCGAACGGACGTCGTTGGCGGGGAAGGTCGCGCCGGTTTTGTATTTGCCGGTGAGCAATCCGCTGGCGAGCGGCACGCGGCCGATGATGCCGAGATGGTTTTCCCGCGCGTGCTGGAAATAAAGCTGCTCCGGCCGGCGGTCAAGGCGGTTGTAAAACACCTGCAACGTCTCCGCGCCGCGCTTCGCGGCTTCGCGCGCCTGAACCTCGCTGCCCTTCTGCATGATGGAAACGCCGAGGTGGCGGATTTTGCCGGCGCTTTTTTGTTCCGCGAGCATCGCCCAGAGTTTTTCGTTCTGAAACAGGTCGTCCGAGCCGGAGTGAAATTGATACAGGTCAATCGCCTCGACGCGCAACGCCCGGAGCGAGGCTTCGAGCTGGGCGCGCACGCCGTCTGGGGAAAAATCGTCCGTGCGGTTGAGGAAGCTGTTGAAGTGGTGGCCGAACTTGGTCGCCACGATCCAGCGCGAGCGGTCGCGGCGCGACAGGTAGTCGCCGACCAGTTTTTCCGAAAGGTGATCCGGGCCGTAGCACTCGGCGGTGTCCACGAGGTTGATGCCGCAATCCGCCGCCGTGTCGAGAATGGCATCCACCTGCGGCTGGGCGAAATTGACGCCCCATTCGCCGCCGAACTGCCAGGTGCCGGCGCCGATGACAGAGACGCGCAGGCTGGTTTTGCCCAAAATCCGATAACGCATGGCCAAGATTAGCGCGCAAATTCGCTTGCGCCAAGTTCGTTCGTTGCTAAAGTCTCCCGGCAAACACATCCGCCGGCAGCGGCGGTTTTTCCGTTTTAACCTGAATTGTAAAAAGTGAAAATTTTCAGCGGCACAGCAAACGCACCTCTGGCCCGGGCCATCTGCAAGTCCATCGGCATCGAAATGGGCCGGTGCGGCATCACTCCCTTTCCCGACGGCGAGACGTTCGTGAAGATCGAGGATAATGTGCGCGGTGAGGATGTTTTCATCATCCAGCCGACGTCGCCACCGACGAACCACAATCTGATGGAGCTGTTCATCATGATTGACGCGCTGCGGCGGGCGAGCGCCAAGCGCATCACGGCGGTGATGCCGTTTTACGGTTACGCCCGGCAGGATCGCAAGGACCAGCCCCGCGTGCCCATCACGGCCAAGCTGGTGGCGAATCTTTTGGTGGCGGCGGGCGCGAACCGCCTCCTGACGATGGATTTGCATGCGCAGCAGATTCAGGGATTTTTTGACATCCCGGTGGATCATCTCTACGCCGCGCCGGTGATGTATGAGTATTTGCGGAAGAAGAAATTGCCGGACCTGGTGGTGGTCAGCCCGGACATCGGCGGATTGAAAATGGCGCATGCATATTCGCAAACGCTCGGAGTGGGGCTGGCCATTGTGGCCAAGCGACGCAAAAGCGCCACGGAAGTCGAGTCCATGGCCCTCATCGGCGATATCAAGGGCAAAAACATCCTGCTGGTGGACGATTTGACGGAAACGGCGGGCACGCTGACGCAGGCGGCGAAGCTGCTGAAGGAAAAGGGCGCAAAGAAGATACTGGCCTGCGTCTCCCACGCCATTTTGAGCGATATCGGCATCGAAAGATTGCGAAAATCAGTGATTGACGAATTGATAACAACTGATACAGTCCAACGCCCGCCCATTGACGGTGTGAAGATTGTGACGCTGTCGGTGGCGGGACTTTTGGGTGAAGCAATCAAACGGATTCACAGCAATTCGTCCGTGAATTCGCTGTTTGAATTCAAAGGCGGGCGCACAAGTTAGTGCCGCCGATACAATTTAATTTTAGAAACATGAAAACAGTGCCGATCAAAGCGTATCCCCGCACGCAAGTGCGCCGGGGCGAAGTCAAAAAGCTGCGCGGAACGGGCCGTGTGCCCGCCGTCATTTATGGCCGCCAGGCCAAGCCGCAAAACCTCGAAGTCAACTCGAAGGAGTTTGAGGATTTGATGCACCGTTCCGCCTCGGAGAATCTGCTCGTGGATTTGTCCGTGGAGAACGACCCGCGTGCCAAGCGGCTCGCACTCGTGCAGGAAATCCAGCACCATCCGCTCGACGGCAAGGTGTTGCATGTGGATTTCCACGAGGTCGCCGAAACCGAAAAAATCACCGTCCATGTGCCGTTGGAAACCGTCGGCGAGGCCGCCGGCGTCAAGAACAGCGGCGGCGTGCTCGAACACATCCTGTTCAAGCTCAAAGTTCGCTGCCTGCCCAAGGATTTGCCGGAACAAATTATCGTGGACGTGAGCCAGCTTGAACTGGGCAAGGCCATCCACATCGGCGAAATCAAGGCGCCGGCGGGTGTGCAGATTCTCGGAGAGAAGAGCATCGCGGTTGTCTCCGTGGCAGTGCCGCGCGCCGAAGAGGAAGTCGTGGCGCCTACGGCGGCCGAAGCCGCAGTTGCGGGCGATGTCGAGATGATCAAGGAAAAGAAGGAAGAAGGCGAGGAAGGTGCCGCTCCCGCCAAGGGCGAAAAGGCCCCGGCGAAGGGCGAAAAGGCCCCGGCAAAAGGTGCGGAAAAGGCTCCCGGTGCCGCCAAGGCACCAGCCGCCGCCGACAAGTCCGCCGGGAAAAAACCGGCCGAGAAGAAGAAATAATTTTGACGGCGGCTGCCTGTGGGGGCCGCCGCGCCCGTGCCGCGCATGGAGAATTTGCATCTCATTGTCGGTTTGGGCAATCCGGGCGCGGAATACACGAAGACGCGCCACAACGCCGGGTTTTTGCTGGTCGAAAAGCTGGCGTCGAGCTGGAAGGCGGACTGGAAGAACGAACGCAAGTTCGGCGCGCGAATCGCCAAAAGCGAACAGGATGGCCGGCGCGTTTTGCTCTGCCAGCCGCAGACGTTCATGAATTTGAGCGGCGAGGCGGTCGGCGCGTTGAAGAATTTTTATCAGTTGCCGTTGAACCGGCTGCTGGTGGTGGTGGACGATGCGGATTTGCCGCTGGGTGAAATCCGGCTGCGGGCCGGTGGCAGCAGCGGCGGGCATCACGGGCTGGAGTCCATCGAGCAGCATCTGGCCACGCGCGGGTTCGCGCGGTTGCGGATCGGCATTGGCCGGGCGGCCGGCGCGCGGGAAATCACGGATTACGTGCTGTCCCGGTTCGATGCGGACGAAGCGGCGCTGATGGAAAAAGTTTTGGTCCGGGCGGCCGGCCAGGCGGAATGCTGGCTGGACGACGGGATTGAAAAGGCAATGAACCGGTTCAACGGAAACGTTGAGCCGTCAAAAAGTTGAGTCGCCGGACCGGATTGCGATTCGACAATTCAACAGTGGAATGATTTGAAACAAATGAAACGATACGAAGGTCTGTTCATCTTGAACCTGGCGGGACGCGAAGAAGGCGTCAAGGACGCGCTCGACAAGATTTCCGCGGAAATCACGGCGGCGGGCGGCGTCGTTGAGACGGTCCAGAAAATGGACAAGAAAAGTTTCGCGCGCGTGGCCGACAACAAGCACAGCGCTGGCTTTTATGCGAACGTCATTTTCACCGGCACCCCGGCGATCATCGCGCAGTTGCGGCACAAGTTCGCCCTGAACGAGGAAGTTTTCCGCGTGATGTTCACGCTGTCGCCGGCGCCCAAACCCGCGAAATAACCCACAACCCCGGAGGCCGCATGGCCAGTTTCAACAAAGTCATCCTTGTCGGCAACCTTACCCGTGACCCCGAATTGCGCTACACGCCCAAGGGGGTGGCGATTGCCAAGGTCGGGTTGGCCGTCAATCGTTACTGGACAACTGAAACCGGCGAAAAGAAGGAAGAAGTCACTTTTGTTGACGTGGATGTCTTCGGTCGCACCGCCGAGAACGTTGGTCAATATATGCGCAAAGGCCGCCCCATTCTTGTCGAGGGGCGTTTGCGTCTGGATCAATGGGACGACAAACAAACCGGCCAGAAACGTAGCCGCCTGGGCGTCGTCGCCGAATCAGTTCAATTTCTCGGCAGTTCGGCGGGTAACGACGGCGGCGGCGCGCCGACAGCGCGACCCGCGCCCGCGGCCGGTTCCGCGCCCGCGCCTGCGCCCGACGCCGAGGCCGACGCGCCCCACGAAGGTGACGATGTTCCCTTCTGATTTTCAACGAAGCATTTTTATTTTTATCCGTTCATTTTATGAAGACTGAAGTCATCCTCACGCACAACATCGTCGGCCTCGGCGGCGAATCCGACCAGGTGAAAGTCGCATCCGGTTACGCGCGCAATTACCTGTTCCCCCAACGCCTCGCGGTGCCGCTGACGCAATCCAACAAGCGCCAGATCGAGGCGCTGCGCCAGCGCCGGGCCGAGCGCGAAGCCCACGAGTTCAACACCATGTCCGAACTCGCCAAGGGCATTTCCAAGCTCACCTGCGTCATCAAGGTCAAGGCCGGCGAGGACGGCAAGATGTTTGGCTCCGTGACCGCCGGCATGATCGCCGACGAGTTGAAGCACCAGTTCGACATCGTGCTCGACAAGAAGAAAATCCATCTCGAACACGCCCTCCGCGCGACCGGCGAATTTGAAATCGAGCTGCACCTGCATCCCGAGGTCAAGGGCACGCTCAAGGTGCGCATCGAAAGCCTCACGCCCGCGCCCGTGGCGGGAGCCGCGCCTGCCGCAGATGATGCCAAGGGTGAAAAGCCCCGAACCGAAAAGCGCGCCCATGCGAAGCCCGAAGCCGAGGCTGAAAAGCCCGTGAAAGCCGCGGCCTCCGGCGAGAAAAAATCCTACGCCGACAAGGTCAAGAAGGCCGCCAAGACCGCCAAAACCCCGAAGGTCGGAAAGAAGGAAAAGGCCGAATAGTTTCAATTGCAAGTTTTCGACGAGCCGCGGAAATTTTTCCGCGGTTTTTTTGTCACCTGAAATCCTTTGACCGGCGCGCGCGGGTCTGTTTTGCTTCGCTGGAACGGAATGATTCCAGATTTTCTTTATCCGGTCACAATTGCCATTTGTCTGCTGGCGGTTGTGGTCGTGTATTTCGTCAGCAATCCCCTGCGGCATGGGCGCTGGTTCATGATGCGCCGCTTCATCAACTGGTTTCCGCTGGGGATGACCTACGCGTTTTTGTGCATGGGCCGCTACAACATCATCGTCGCCAAGCCCGCGCTGGGAACGTTGATGTCGAAGTCCGACCTCGGAATCATTTTCGGGACCGGCACGGTGGTTTATGCGCTGTCGTTCCTGGTCAACGGCCCGCTGATTGACAAAAAGCTGGGCGGGAAACGCGGGATGCTCGTCTCCGCCGTCGGCGCTTCGCTGGCCAATGTCGCGCTGGGCGTCCTGACGTGGCTCATCGTCGCCAGACACCTGAAGGTAAACCTCGTCGCCAGCTTCTCGCTGCTTTACGCCATCAACATGTATTTCCAGAGCTTCGGCTCGATGTCCATCATCAAGGTCAAGGCGTATTGGTTCCATGTGCGCGAGCGCGGCGTCTTCGGCGC
>CAZZPE010000005.1:83436-108499 GCA_964655855.1 uncultured Bifidobacteriaceae bacterium | reverse complement strand
GCTGCCACGGCTGCATGAACTTGAGCATCCTCGACGGCTGGTGGCGCGAAGGCTACAACGGCGAAAACGGCTTCGCCATCGGCGGGGATTCGCACCCGGACAACATTGCCGAGCAGGACCGCGTGGACAGCGCGAACCTTTACCGGGTGCTCACCGAGCAGGTGGTCCCGATGTTTTACAACCGCGACGTCCAGGGCATCCCGCGCCAGTGGCTCCAGCGCGTCCGCCGCACAATGACGACGCTCGTGCCGCAATTCACCACTGACCGCATGGTCAAGGAATACACGCGGAATTATTATCTGACGAAGTAACCAGTCATCCTCAAGGCTTAAATCCACGGCATCATGGCGGAAATCAAAACGGAAGACACGCTGGTCATCATCAAACCGGATTCATTCTGGCGCAACTTGAACGGCCAGGTCGAGGCGCGACTGCGCGCGCTGGGACTGACCGTCGTCGCGGAGGCGCTGCTGGCCGGGCCGGACAATTTGCCGGAGGAAAAGTGGCGCGAGTTTTATTTTCCGTCAATCGGTGACAGGCCGCCCTGCATCGAAGGAACGTCGAAATACATGGCCTACGGCCCGGTCAAGATCATCCAATTGCGCGGCGAAGACGCCATCCGGAAGGTTCGCAAGGCCGTGGGCGCAACGCGGCCGGCACAGGCCGGTCCCGGCACCATTCGCGGGGATTTCTGCCCCGGCGCCGTGGAGGCGAACGCCCCCTACCGTCTGAAATTCCAGCAGCCGGGCGACGACCAGTTTTTGTTCAACATGATCCACGCCTCGGACTCGCCGAAAAGCTTCGCAAGGGAAATCGCCTTCTTCGCCGCAAGGCTGAAGCCGGTGAAGGCGTAAAACGCAGAACGGGTCCAGCACCACGTCGCCTTCGTTGCCGCTGGCTTTGTGAAAATAGCCCAGCACTTTAGTGCTGGGGCAACCGCCCCATATTTTCAAAGTCCCGCAGGGACGGCAGACAACGTGGTGGCCGTCCGCAAGGACCTTTCGTCCCTGACGGGACTTGTGGTGTTTCCGAACCGTGAACCCAGCCATAAATGGCTGGGCTATTTTCAAAGCAGGCACACAATTACTCGCGTCAGGCATCCGCGCCGGTTCAATGGTAATAGCCCAGCCTTTCAAGGCTGGGTTTAAATGCCATCCCAATAATTAGTCCCGGCAGGGACGAAAGAAATGGTCTGCCGTCCCTGACGGGACTGGTTTGGTTTGGTGGACGCTTTACCCAGCCATAAATGGCTGGGCTATTGTCAAAGCAATGGTTTCTGCGCCGCGTTGCTTTCCGCCCTGGCTTTCTTGAAGTTCAAATCCGGCGCGTGGTCGGGATGCTCGGCGCGCTGTTTGCCGGAGAGCAGACCTTCAATCGTCAGCAACTGCACGCGGGGATATTTCTTGCCGGTGGCGCTTTCGTAAAAGCCCGCGCTCGCGGCGTCCTTGACCATGCCGCGCGTCGGTTCTTCCATGGAAATGAAAAGGGCAATCTCCGCGCCTTCGCGTTCGCGAACCATTTCCAACGCGCGCACATCGTCGGCCTTGATGCCGCCGCCTTTCACGCTCACGACGATTTTGTGAATGGAGGCGCGCGGCCCCTCACCCGGCTTCGCCACCCTCTCCCCATCGGATGGGGAGAGGGAAAGCATCGCGTCGCCGGTCTTCTCCCTCGCCCCCTTGGGGGAGAGGGACGGGGGTGAGGGGGATGTCGCCGAAGAATTTCAGGCCGTCAATGCCGCCGTCCGCGCCCTTCTTCTTGCCTTGGAAGGGCTGGGCTTCCACCAGCGACACGGCCCACCATTGGAACTGGTATTTGTCCCGCGTGGCGAGGTCGCGCGCGGCGTCCAGGTCTTTGGGCGTGCCGTGGATTTCAAACGCGAGGCCGGTCTTGAAGGCGTCCCGCAGCCGTTTCTCGATGAGCGAAATGGCGAGGTGCGTGATGTCTATGCCGATCCATTGGCGGTGGAGCTTTTGCGCGGCGTGAACCGCCGTGCCGCAACCGCAGAACGGAAAACTGCGTGGCTGAAAATTCCTTCCCTGACAATAGCCCAGCCATTTATGGCTGGGAACAAGGCAACCAACAATTCAAAGTCCCGTCAGGGACGAAAGAACCTCAATCCAACATCTCCGCTTTGGAATCATATCCATGCTTCTTCAAAAAAACTTCCAACTCCTCGCGAAAACTTTTCTTCCGGTGATGTTCCTCCTGCGTCTGGATGTAATGAATCGTGTCCTCCACGCCCGAAACGCCAATGCTGAACGCACCAAAACCTTCCTGCCATGCGAAACCTTGTGGCCGGAGTTCGGGAAATGTTTCACGCAGCCATTTCGACGAATTGCCTTTCAACAATTGCATCGCTTTGGAAACGGATAACGTGGCTGGTAAACTTAAAAGCAAATGCGCATGATCCGCCACGCCGCCGATGGCGAGCGCCTTCATGTCATTCTCCCGCGCGATGCCGCCGAGATAAGGCCAGAGCCGTTCGCGGATGGCGGGCGTGAGCCACGGACGCCGTTCCGAGGTGGAAAACACGCAATGCATCAGGCAGGAGTTGAATGAGTGCATGGTCGTTTTAATCTAAATCGTCCGCCGATAATAGCCCAGCACTTTAGTGCTGGGAAAACTGCCACCAATTTTTTCCAAGTCCCGTCAGGGACGGCAGACAATTTCTATCGTCCCTGACGGGACTGGTTTGGTTTGGTGGACGCTTTACCCAGCCATAAATGGCTGGGCTATTTTCATACTGCAACTCTTTTGACTTGGAACTCCCGATCTCCATAACTACAAACCAAGAGACGATGTGTAAGCGGCCAATACCATCCGGCTTTGACGCGCTCAAGAACTCGGTCAAATGTCATGATTGTCATTGAGGCCGTGCGCAACGCATTCTCTGCCGCCCATCGTTCTTGTTGCTTTCTGGTATGGATATGAGAACGACGCCCAGTGATAAGAATACACCGTAAGGTTAAATCCAAAAAATTGCGTCTGTCCGGCATGCAACGTCTCAATGGACCAAAAAGCCGCATGGCATCTCGTAAATTTTGTTGCGCCCAAAAATTCCAATCAAAAAGCTGCTGTCTGGCATTTAGATATTCACGACTAAACGATCCATTTCTCAAAAATATCGGTTTGTGAGGGGATTCGATTTCTATGCAAGTCATTTGAGCCGACTGCGAGTTTTCAGAGACAAATGCAAAGTCTGTGATGAAATCATTTCCAAGAGGCATTTTGGTAACAATCACGTTCGCTATTGGCCCATGATGATATGTGTCCAAACCTGGCAATATGTGCGGATACCTTTCCAAGAAATCTTGGACATCTTCTTCTTTTTTGGCGGAATTGAGCGCCTTTTCAAATTTGTCAGCCAGTTCTTCATCTGTTGGTAAATTTGTAGGCTGGCTATGCCAATCATGGGACGTGCATGAATAGCCAAATTTTACGAATGGTGGAAGACGTTCGGACATTTAAATTTAGTTGTTGGCTGGAAAGCCGGTGGGTTTGAGGACGCGGCGGAGCGCCTGCATCATCTCGGACACGTCGGTGTTGGGCGCGTGCACCAGTTCGTCGAACTCGCGCTCGGCCTGTTCGCCCCAATGCCACGAGTCTTCAAACGCCGTGATCTGCGCGGAGCTGTAATCGGTGGCAGCGGACGTGAGTCCGCTCTGACTGGTTTTCTTTTTGAGCGAACTCACGTTCGCTGCCACGGGCGACTTGAAGAGGAGGTTGTAGTCGCGCTTGGAGTTGAACGGCGGGTCGAGATAAATGAGGTCAACGGACTCGTCCTTGATTTGATCCCGGAGGACGTTCAGGTTGTCGCCGAAGAAAAGCTGGTTCATTCCGAAGCGGAGCATAAAAAAACGGCGGTTGATGTCAACCGCCGTTCGTTGGGGCATGGGGGCGGGGTGTTACGCCGCGACGGGGAGGCTCACGACATCGCTCCACGAACCCACGCGCTCGTCGGCGATGATGTAGATGGCCTTGTATTTCCACACCGCCGCCGTGGCGGGCAGCGGCTGCGTGTCGGTGTAATCGGGAATGGTGTCTATGGCCAGAAAGATGAATCCTTTGCCATCGCCGCGATCCACCCAAATCTCAATGCCGTCCGCGCTTTGCTTGGTCCAGCCCACGTTCACCTGTCCGGCGTCCACTTCCACGTCCAGCACGGGCTTGAGGGTGGAGGGGTCCACCGGATTGTCCGCGCCGATGATTCGCAGCGCCTGCCCGATGGCCTGGGTGTAGCCGGTCGCGACCCTGATGCGCGCCACCAGCGCGGTGGCGCGGCCAAAAATATCCGGCGCCACGGTGACCGCGGGGCTGGTGAAAACGGGGGCCACGGGCAGGATGGCCAGGCTGGCGTCGCCGCCGCTGCGGGCGGTGTTTTTGTAGGTGGTCCATTGCTTGGCGTAGGCGGCCACCTGGTTGTTGGAGTTGAGCACAAAGGCGAAAAACGTGTTGTCCGCCTGCACGCCGGAAATGTCGGCGTCGGTCAGGTTGAGGATGGTTTTATAGCCGGGCAGTTTGGCGTCCAGATTTGTGAGCCAGGCCAGCTTGCCGGCGTCGTCGGTGGGGAGGTAATAGGTTTTTGACATATGTTTTATGGTTGTTTGTTTATGGATTATTTGTTTGAGGAGTTTGGGGAGAAATCGGATTGAACCGCAGAGACGCAGAGGCGCGGGGGTCGTTGCCGGCGACCGTCAAATGCTTTCCTGCCTCCGCCCCCGGAGTCCCCGCAGCCCAAAATGGCCATTTTGATCCAACTGACTGGTTTTGAACGTGTTACAACGACAAATAGGCGTCTGGCAGCAATAAATTGGCGCCTATCAGCGATTGCCAGGCGCCTATTTGTCATTCCTAGGCGCCCATCAGGAACAGCGAGACGCCGCTCCGGTGCGGAATGACATCTCGCAATCGCGGAGAGACGTCTCACGGAAGCTGAATGACGCCGCAAAATGTCTGCGCGACATCCTGCCGCTGTGGAATGACGCCACGCGAGAACGGAAGGATGTCTGAAAACGACGGAAGGACGCCGACCGACCGCGACGAGGCGGCGGAAATTGGAAACGACAAGACCCCTCCGCTGACAGCACGGTCGCCAATTCGGAAATCCAAAAACTTCTGCATCCGCCAACTGCTCTGAAACAGTCATAGCGTTATGGAGAGTGAATTTGGCAAACACCGCCGGGGAGTCAAGCCCGTTTTTGCGGATTTTCCACGGCGCGTTTTGGCCGGTTGAAAATCCCGGAAGGGAGGAATCCAGGACTTTTGAAAAATTCAAGACCCCTGCAAAAGGGTGGATGCGACGCCTCGCCGCAGAGGCGGCGCGGTGAAATTATTGGGGAAATCTTCGCGCAGTTCCGCCCCGCGCTACGCCAGCTCCCAGCCGGGCTGGATGTCCTCGTCGTATCCGGTGGCGGGAACTTGTTGCGCCAGTTTTCTTTCGGCGAGGATGCCAATCATCGCGGCGTTGTCGGTGCAAAAGGATTGCGGCGCGAGGCGGAGGCTGAATCCGTTTTTTTCGCACGCGAGCGCGAGCTGCCGCCGCAGGGCGCGGTTGCAGGAGACGCCGCCGGACAGGGTGACGCACCGGACACCGCTGCGTTTTGCGGCGCGGATGGCTTTTGCGACGAGCACCTCGACAATGGCGGCCTGGATGCTGGCGCAGAGGTCGCGGATTTTTTGCGCGTCCTCCAGCAAGGCCGGGTTGTCGCGCAAAAAATAGCGGACGGAGGTTTTCAGGCCGCTGAAGCTGAAATCGTCGCCGGCGTCGTGCAGCAGCGGGCGCGGGAAGTCGAACGCCTTCGGGTTCCCCTGCTCCGCCAACCGGTCAATTTCCGGCCCGGCGGGATAGGCCAGTCCCATCAGCTTGCCGGTCTTGTCAAAACATTCGCCGGCGGCATCGTCCACCGTCGAGCCGAGCACGCGGTGCTTCAATTCGCTTTTGACCAGAACCAGCATTGTGTGCCCGCCGCTGACGATGAGCGAGATGTTTGGCTGGAAGGCGGCAAAGTCGGCACAGAAAAGTTGCCCCCTCACCCCGTCCCTCTCCCCATCGGATGGGGAGAGGGTGTCCGAAGGACGGGTGAGGGGTTTTGGAACAATCCACGGCGAATACAAATGGGCCTCGTGGTGATTGACGCCGATGAAGGGTTTGCGGAGGGCGAACGCCAGGGATTGCGCGGCCTTCAGCCCGACGAGCAGCGCCATCGGCAAACCCGGCCCCAGCGTGGCGGCAACGGCATCGAGCTGGCCGGTGGAAATCTCCGCATCGCTCAGGGCTGTCCGGACGACGAGCGGCAGGTTTTTCAAATGCTCGCGCGCGGCGAGTTCAGGCACCACGCCGCCATATTCCGCGTGCAGCGCAATCTGCGACGAGACGGCGTTGGATAAAATCCTCCCGTCGCGCACGACGGCGGCGCTGGTTTCGTCGCAGGAAGTTTCAATGGCGAGAATGGTCATGCTGTCACGGCGGCGAATCGTTGAATTGCCAGATCGTTTGAGTCGCGGGCCGGTTCACGATGTGACAATTCACGATGCAACGGCTGGGCTATTTCTCCGCAACTTTCTCCGGCTTTGACAATTCGCCGTAGAGCAAAATGCCCTTGAGCAGATCCTCGGCGCGTTCAAGCTGCACGTCCTGAATTTGCGCGACGCGGATGCGGTTTGTCACGTCCAGCGATGCCAGTCCGCCGGGTGCGCGCGTGAGCAGGAGCGCGGCCTCTTCGTCCTCGGTCATCGGGACGACGATGTCCGGCTCGATGCCGTGCTCATGGATGACGCGGTGGCTGGGCGTGTAATACTTGGCGACGGTCAGCTTGAGCGCGCCGACATTGTCTATGGGAAAAATGCTCTGGACGGAGCCTTTGCCGAAGGTTTTCTCGCCGAGGATCACCGCGCGGCGCAAATCCTGCAAACAGCCGGTGACGATTTCCGAGGCGCTGGCGCTGCCGAGGTCAACCAGGATGACCATCGGCATGCCATTCAATTCATCGCCACGGCCATTGGCGCGCCGGATGGAATTTTGGGCCGGGTCGCGGCCCTCGGTGGAAACCACCAACTGCCCGCGCGGCAGGAATTTCTGGCAGACGTTCACCGCCTCGTCCAGCAGCCCTCCGGGATTCAGGCGCAAATCCAGGATCAGCGCCTTCATGCCCTGCGATTTTAGCCTGCCGAGCGCGGTTTCGAGTTCGTCGCCGGTCTTGTCGCCGAATTCCGTGATGCGGATGTAGCCGATGCCGTCCGCGCCGAGCGGAAATTCCTTTTTCCCGTTGATGTCCTTGACCATGTCCATCTGGATGATGGCGCGGACCAGCGTCAGATTTTTTTCCTCGCCGGTCGCGGGGCGCTGGATCGTCACCATCACCGGTGTGCCTGGTTCGCCGCGCAACTGCTTCACCACGGCGCCAAGCGGCAGCCGTTCCACGCTCTTGCCTTCCACCTTCACGATGCGGTCGCCGGTCAAAATCCCCGCACGGGAACCCGGCGAGTCTTCCATCGGCGCAACGACGGTGACGCAGCCATCCTTCATCGAAACCACGAGTCCCAGACCGCCGAACTGTCCCTCCGTGTCGTCCTGCAACTGCCGGTAATCCTGCGCGTCAAGAAATTCGCTGTGCGGGTCGAGCGAGCCGACCATGCCCTTGATGGCCGCGGAGGTGAGGTTGCGGTAGGTCAGGTTCGTGCTGTCCACGTATTCCGCGCGGACCTTTTGCAGCACGCTGGCGAACAAATCCAGGTTCGCGTCCATCGAATCCTTTTGCTCCGCCGCGCGCGCCGAGTTCAAATAAATCGCCGCGCCGAGGATCAGGTTCAGTCCCAGGGCCGCCGCCGCCACGCCAAAAATCAAACGCCGTTTCATGCCGTGAAAATACCACAAAGGCGCAAAGGCACAAAGGTTTTGGTGCCGCGTCAACGCGCCGCGCCGGCAGGCTCGCCGTCGTGGAGCCGGGCTTTTTTCAAAAGCGCCTCCACCATCGGCAGATCGCCCGGCACGGTGACCTTGGGATTCGGCGTCACGCGCGAGACCAGCCGGACCGGCTGGCCGATCAATTCGCACGCCGCCGTGTCGTCGGTGAAAATCAACAGTTGCCGCTGGGCCGAGGAAATCGCGCGACGGATGACCTCGACACGGAACGTTTGCGGCGTCTGCACCGCCCATAATGTTGAACGATCCAGCGTCCGCCGAATCAATTTTCCATCCACGGATTCCTTGATGGTGTCCGTCACCGGCTGGGCCGCGACCGCTGCGCCGGATTCCATGGCGTGTCTGACAGTCGCCTCGATCAACTCCTCGCTCACGCAAGGCCGCGCCGCGTCATGAATGGCCACAACCTCCGACCGCGGCGAAAGCATTTCCAGACCGTTCCAGACCGAATCCTGCCGCTCCTTGCCGCCGGTGACGATGTGAAACGGCTTTTGAAAGTGAAATTTCTTCGCCAGTTTTTCAAACTCCCCTTCCCGTCCCTTGCGCACGACCAGGATGATTTCATCAATGCACTTCGCATCTTCGAACCGCTGCCACGTGTGCGCCACGACCGGCCGGCCGGCCACCTCAAGGAAAAGTTTGTCCACGCCGGATCCCATGCGGGTGCCCTGGCCGGCGGCGACGAGAATTGCAGAATTCATTGGAAAAGTCTAAAGGTTGAAGGCTGAAAGCTAAAGTCCAAAGCGGGCGATTTTTAACGTTGGACACGGGACTTCGGGCTTTGGACTATGAAGCCGCCCGCCAGTCCAGAACTTTCAACTGCACCGCGCGCCTGCCGTTGAACTGGTTGATTTGCGGCGCGAAGGCCAGATCAAATTTCCCGACCGGCAGCGACGCCCCGCCGCCGTTCCACCAGACGGCCTCGTGCGTGGCCAGACCGTCCGTCACCCACATTTTGACGTGCTGCTTCTCCGCGCCCATGCGCTGTAGCGGGCGCTGATGCGAAAGATTCCGCGCGAAAAACTGCACCGACGGATTCCCCTGCCCGGTCGGTTTCAAACGATCCAATTCGGCGATGAATTCCAAAGTGATTTCGTCCAAACCAACTTCCGCATCCATTCGCAGCGGCGGCTGCAAATCCTCCGGCTTGAGCGAACGCCGCGCCAGCTCGTTCAACCGCTGGCGCAGCAGGTCAATTTTGTCTGGCGCGACGCTCAAGCCCGCCGCCATCGCGTGGCCGCCATGACGCAGCAGCAGGTCGTCGCACTCGCGCAGCGCGGCGGCCAGATCAAACCCGGCGATGCTCCGGCCCGAACCGCGCCATTCGCCGCCCTCGCCGCCGATGATGATCGTCGGACGGTAAAATTCCTGCAACACGCGCGACGCCACAATGCCCACAACGCCGATGTGCCAGAGCAACTGGCCCTCGACGATGACAAAATCCGTCTGCGGATTGAATTTCGAGCGCACCACGCCGGTGACCTGCTCGACGATGCCGCGCTCAATTTTCTGCCGTTCGCGGTTCCGCGAGTCCAGATTTTGCGCCAGCGGCGTCGCCTCATCGGAGTTTCTGGCCAGCAGCAAACGCAGGGCGTCCTCGGCGGATTCGAGCCGTCCGGCGGCGTTCAACCTCGGCCCGAGCTGGAAGCCGACATCGTAAACGCCGAGTTTTTCCGGCGATTGCGCGACCTTTTTCAGCGCGATCAAACCGGGCCGCTCCGTTTTGTTCAACCGTTCCAGACCGGCGGAAACCAGAATCCGATTTTCGCCGACGAGCGGCACGATGTCGGCAATGGTTCCGAGCGCGACCAAATCCAGCAGCAGACGCACATCAAATTCCGCCGCGCCGGGCAGATTAATTTCGCGTCCGCTCTTAACCAGCGCGTGTGCCAGCTTGAACGCAAGTCCGGCGGAGCAAAGCTCCTTAAAATTTCCGATTTCCGATTTCCGATTTCCGATTTCTGGCGCAAGTTGGGGGTTGACGAGCGCGACGGCGGCTGGCGCGGGAGAAGAAACCTGATGGTGGTCGAGAACGATTGTGTCCACGCCGCGCGAGCGAAGCGACGCGATGGTTTCCACGGCGGTCGAGCCGCAGTCCACGGCCAGCAGCAGCGTTGTTGGGAATTTATTCAGGCAGTTTTCAACGCCGTCGGCGCTCAAACCGTAGCCTTCGTCCATCCGGTTGGGCAGATAAAAATCCACACGCCAGCCGAGCGGGCGCAGGATTTCGAGCAGCAGCGTGGTGGATGTCACACCGTCCACATCGTAATCGCCAAAAATCACCAGCGGCTCGTTTTGTTCGCGGGCACGGAGCAGCCGTCCGACGGCGGCGTCCATGTTTGGCAGCAGAAAGGGATCAGCCAGGTTTTTGAGCCGTGGCTGGAGAAAATCCCGGATGGCGGGCGGCTCGCTGAATCCGCGGTTGAGCAGGCACTGGGCGAGCAGCGGCGGGATTTTGAGCTGCGATGCCAGTTGACCGGCGAGGAGCGGTTGCGGCGGCGCGGGAGACCAGCGAAATTTCATTTCAACCAGCAGATTACCCAGATGGCGTGGATTAAAAAGCAAAATTCAATCCGCCCCGACAGCGGTCAATTTTTTTTGCCGCGCGCGGCGGTGATGGAGAGCACGATGGAAATAAGAAGAATCGCCGCCACGACCAGCAGCGAGACGCTGGTCGGAATTTCCGTCTGGAACCATCGCGGCGGATGGTCGTGCGGATCGAGCAGCATTTTCGCGCCGATGAAGGCAAGCACGACGGACAGGCCGATTTTCAGATAGCGGAAGTAGCCGAGCGCGCCAACGAGCAGGAAATACATCGAGCGCAGGCCGAGGATGGCGAAAACGTTCGAGGTGAAAACGATGAAGGCCTTGCGTGTCACGGAGAAGACCGCCGGCACGGAGTCCACGGCAAAAATCAAATCGGTGGTTTCCACCAGCAACAGCACCAGCGCCAGCGGCGTGAGGGCGAACCGTCCGTTGAGCCGGGTGAAAAATTTCTGACCGTCCAAGTTTTGCGCAACGGGGAAAATCTTCCGCACCAGTCGCAGCACGAGGTTTTTTTCCGGACGCACCATTTCCTGTTTGGAGAGGAACATTTTCACGCCAGCAAAAACGAGAAACGCGCCGAAGATGTAAAGCACCCAGTCAAACTGGTGGATGAGCGCCGCGCCGGCGGCAATCATCGCCCCGCGCATCATCAGCGCGCCGAGAATGCCCCAGAACAGCAGCCGGTGCTGGAATTCCAGCGGCACGCGAAACCAGGCGAAAAGGAGCGCGATGACGAGGATGTTGTCGAGGGAAAGCGACAGTTCGATGACGTAGCCGGTGGTGAAGGCCTCGGCGTCGGAGCGTCCGCGCCAGAAGACCATCGAGAGGGCGAACGCCATGGCCAGCGCAACCCACAGCACACTCCATGCGGCGGCCTCCCGAAACTTGACAGCCCGCGCCCGGCGGTGAAATGCGCCAAGATCGAGCGCGATAAAAACCAAAACGCAGGCGATGAAACCAATCCAGTGCCAGGGCGTGATTTCAACCGGAGTCATTTTGATTTACGATTCACGATTTGCGCGCCGAGTGCAATCGGAATTGAATCGTAAATCGCAAATCTTCAATCGCAAATTGCTCAAGCCTTCGGCGCGGTCGCCGCGTTTTGCATTTTCACCGCCGAAGCGCCGATGTTCGGGCGCTGGCCCTTGTGCCACCACAGGACGAACGCACTGGCGATGTAGATGGAGGAATAGGTGCCGGTGATGATGCCGATGAGGAACGTGAAGGCAAAATCGTTGATGACGCCGCCGCCCCAGACATACAAGCAGCCGGTGGCGATGAACACCGTGCCGGAGGTGATGATGGTGCGGCTCAAGGTCTGGTTCAACGCCTGGTTGATGACTTCCTTGAACGTGCCCCTGACGCCCAGCTTCAAATCTTCGCGGATGCGGTCGAAGATGACGATCTTGTCGTTGATGGAGAAACCGATGATGGTCAGCACCGCCGCGACGACGGTGGCGTTGAACTGGCGCCCGGAGACGCCGTTGGCGACGCAATACAGGCCGACGGCCAGCAGCACGTCGTGAACCACGCCGACGATGGCGCCGACGGCAAATGAAAATTCATAGCGGAACGCGACGTAGACCAGGATGCCGAAGAGCGCCATCAACGAGGCGATGATGGCCGAGTTCCGGACATCCGCGCCCACGGAGGCACCGACCTGCTGGCTGCCGCGCCATTGGAAATGCGCATCCGCAAAACTGTCCGTCAGCACGCGCTTCACCTTGTCCGCCGAGCCGCCGGAGGTCGTCACGCGCAGCGTTTCGCTGTTGCCGCCAACGTCCTTTTGATATTGGATTTGAGCGTCCTTCTCCCCGATGCCAGTCATGGCGGCGCGAATCTTGTCCGGATCCACCTTCTGCGAAAAGCTGAACGTCGTGCTGTCGCCGCCGCGGAAATCCACGCCGAAGAGCCTGTCCCCGCGCGTGACGCCGTAGCCGAGCGAGAGGATGACGCAAGCCCAGGTGATGATGAACAGCGGCTTGGCAACGCCCATGAAATTGACATTGGTGGCGCGGATGAGATGGAACATCCCGAGCGATTTCAGCCAGTTCCGGTCCAGCAAAAAGTCAAAAATGAGCCGTGTCACGACCAGCGCGGTGAACAGGCTCGCCGCCACGCCGATGGTCAGCGTCACGCCGAAGCCCTTGATTTCGCCGGTGCCCATGAAAATCAGAATGACGGATGAAATAAGCGTGGTGACGTGCGAATCAAAAATCGTGCCGAACGCGCGGGCATAACCGGCGGCGATGGCGCCGCGCAGCGACTTGCCCTTGGCCAGCTCCTCGCGCAGCCGCTCGTAAATCAGCACGTTCGCGTCCACCGCCATGCCGATGGTGAGCACCACGCCCGCGATGCCCGGCAGCGTCAGCGTCGTGCCGACCGAGCACATCACGCCCAGCAGGATGATGATGTTCGTGATGAGCGCGACGTTTGCCGTGAGACCGGCTTTCCGGTAGTAAACCAACATGAAGAGTGAAACCAAAACGACTGCGGCCAAGGCTGCGCGGATGCCGCTTTTGATCGAGTCCTTGCCGAGCGTCGGGTCCACGTCGTAGGAATAAACCGGCACGAGCTTTGCGCGCAGCGGATTTTGGAGCACCGCCGCCAGCTTCTGCGCCTCTTCCGACGTGAAATGGCCCGTGATCTGGCCGTTGTTGTCAATTTCGCTGTTGATGTTCGGCGCGGAATAAAGCTGGCCGTCCAAAACGATGGCCAGCCGGTGGCCGATGTTGTTGCGCGTGACCTCGCCGAATTTTTTCCCGGCGGCATCCGTGAGTTCGAATTCGATGATGGGTTCGCCGAGATTACCGCGACCCATTCTTGCGTTCTTGACAATGTCGCCCGCCAGACCGTTCTCCGCCTTTTTCTTGACGATGACCACTTCGGGCGGCGACGGCCTGCCATTCTGCGGCGGTTCGACGTGCTTGAGCAGCTCATAGCCCGGCGGAATCGGCTCGTTGTTCTGAATGATCTCGTCGCTGTCTTCCTTCACCAGCCGGAATTCCAGGTAGGCGGCCTTCTGAATGTTCGTCGCCGCGCTTTCCTTGTCGGCCTCCGACAAACCGGGCAACTGGATCAAAATCTGGTTGCCGCCGACCGGCTGAATGACCGGCTCGGCCACGCCGAACTGGTCCACGCGCTTGCGCAGCACCTCGACCGCCTGCGACAACGCGCCTGCGGCTTCCTGCGAGGAGGCGACACCGTTTGTGTCGCTGGTGGCGTTGGTCAATGAGCTCGTGTCCATCCTGACCAGGAACGCCGTGCCGCCCTGCAAATCGAGGCCGAGCTTGATCTTGCCGGAGGCGTCGCGCTGGATCCGGTTCAGGATGAACGTCGTCGGATCAACTTCGTTCGACGCGTTGATGAAATTGAAATACGGTTCGATGTCGTTCGTGCCGATGGCGGCGCGCAAATTGGCGAACTCGCTGTTCGTCCCCGCTTTTTGCAGGGCGTCCGCCCGCGCCATGATGTTCGTGAACGTCGCGTCCGGCCTGCCTGCGCGGGAGAGAAACTCCTTCACCAGGTCGCGAGACGTCGGCGGATACATCTCGAAAAACGACCAGCAGATGATGAATACGACAAAAAGAAACTTCCAAAGGTTGTTGTTTTGCTTCATGGCCGGTCAGGAGGCGGACGAGTCGCCGCCGCGTTCAAGGATTTCCACCACCGAGGATTTGGTCACTTCCATCTTGGCGTCCGCCGAGCGGATCGAAACCGTTTTGTCCTTCACCGTGACAATGACGGCGATGATGCCGCTGGCGGTGACCACCTTGTCGCCTGACTTCAGGCTCGCCATCAGCTTGGCCTGCTGCTTGGCGCGCTGCGACTGCGGGCGGATCATCATGAAATACATCATGACGATCATCAGCACGATGAGCACCAGCGGGCTGCCGAAGATCATTTGGAGCGGAGACGGCTGCGCGCCCGGGGTTCCGGCTGGCGCCGCCGGAGGCGTGGCGGTTGCTTGCGCCAGCAATACGTTTAATACATTCAAGTGCATAATGAAAAGTGGCCGCACACTTTACGACAGCCGCGCCATTTGGCAAGCGTTATCGGTTGCATTGAATCCCGCGTTGGCAAACTTGGGCGCGAAACCCTTGCAAACCGACCGTCGCCACCGTGCCGCCCAGAAGCCCCGTGCGACTGGCGGCAATGGGCAGCGGCGCAAACCGCCCGTCCGCCTTCAACAAAGCCAGATCATTGGCCGCATCCACCTGAACCACCTTGGCGTCAATCAAACCCGCGCCCGTGAGCAAACGAACCTTCGTCGCATCCTTGACCACATGATAATTTGAAATCAAATAACCGTCGTCAGTGATGAAAAAGCCCGTGCCAGTGTGGCCTTTTGTCAAAACTACGGGCTGACTCTGCACGAAACAAAACAGCAGGATTAAAGATTCAGCCAAACCCAATCGCCTTTGGATATATCAACCGAACCTGAATCTCTCAAACCAATTTGACCACTATCGTCTGTTTCATTCCAGCCAATAGAGTAGAGCAAAAATTTCCCGTCATTCGTTCGGCGATAATGCAACGGTTTTCCGCCGATGATGTCATGCGGAATTTGGGAAATAAAATCCGGCATAAGAGCATCAAGATTTTCAGGATATTGACCGTGAGCCAAGCGGTAGCGTTCCAGTCCGCAAGCAATTCGCGCCAGGTTGATTGAATTTTGAGCATAAGCCATTTTTTCGCCGCTGAGGCTTAAAGAAGGCAAGAAGTCAGCAAAGATATTCCACGGCCATGGTTTCCATTTCTGATAATAATTATCTACATCGGTTTTGATTTTGGGGAAAGCCAATTGATGTCCGGCATCAACCAACGGCATAAGCCACTTCTCGTGATACCGTGCGATAGCCAGTTCATTTCGGTAATACCATCCGCCGGGCATTAAATAAACGAAGGCGGGATAGACCGTCCTTTTTGATGCACCATCGAAGGAGAAATCCTCGTTGAATCCCAAGACGGTTGCGATTTCATGGTAATCCCGATGCCGACGAAGGCTGTCAGTTTCCATGATTCCGCCGGCGCGCTCACCATGCATTGATAGTTTGTAATCGCTTAGAAAGTCAAATTGAGACAGTTTTTCGTTTAATTCTGACAATTGAGCGCCTGACCATTGATGTTTAACCAGTCCTTCCCAAATCGGCTGCATCGTTAAGCTCATCTCTGCGCCTCTGACCAGATGAGAAATCAAAAACGGCTCACTACGTATGGAATTTATCAAATAGAACATCAATTCCACATCTGCCAATGCCTCGTTGCTCTGTCCATTTTCCAATTCAGCCACTGAACGTAATTCTAAAATCTGAATACATCTCTTCTCGCGAGCCAAATGGATGAGCAAAATATTAAATGGACGCTCGTTATTGTAATCCACTGGAAATCTTGAATACGGCAGGGAACTGGCTTTGCGAACGGCTTCAATGGTTTGGTCATATTTACTGAGTGCCAGCAGAACATCTTTGGCGGGAGATTGTGGTTGCAGTGGAACCTGGAATTCATTGGTTTTGACTGCCAACCGGCGATAATAATTTTGCCATTCGTTCAAATCGGTGAGCTTTCCCTTTTGCCAATTCCCATAATTTGTTACGGACAAATCGTAATACGCATAATCTTCACGCGACATTTCCAACTGGTCCACAATATTTGTATTTGGTGAGTCCAGTCGTTTTCCATTTTTATCAACCATTTCTTTCCATGAACTCGCAATGACCGGCGCAAAAGCAAAATTCTCGTCATCGGGAACCGGCTTAGGAGCAAGGGCCATGAAATTAAATTGTTCGCCTTTAGCTTCCGCTGCCTTTTCATACGAATGCCATGCCCACCAACCCCGGAAATCTTCCTCAACATAAAATAGTAAAACCAAAATAATCAAGCCAGCCAAAGCCAATAGCGCATAACGGAAACGCCGCCACTTAAAAAACCATCGGCAAAACAGGAATAGAAGAATTAAAACAAAGACCAAAGCGGCGGGAAGCAATCCATACCAGGAAGTATTCGTTAGCCAATCGTTTCGGATTATTAACCCAAGCATCAAGGTGAACGCTGATACCGCGAAGCTTAAAAATAATATCCAGCCAGCAATTCTTTTCATGAATTTGAGAAACGGCTTAATGATCCAACGAATTGTATGTGACTGGCAAAAGATTTGTCGAGAACGTTTGGCTGTTTCTTTTGGTCATCAGACAATTGCCCTTGCCTCGGTTTTGTGGACTACTGCGGAGTGCGCCCCAATTTGATTTCCGTCATCGCCCAGCCTCGTGCGTGCGCCCCGCGCCCCGTTGCCCCGGCGGCATTTTCAGCGCCGTAGGCGCGGCATCTGTGTAGTTTATCATCCGCATCGGTTCAAGCTCCGTAGGAGCGGCATATTCGGTTTTGAATTTCCTGATGATGTCGCTCCTGACGGAGCTTGATTTGTTTTGCGACCGTAATCTACAGAGATGCCAGCCCTACGGGCCTGAAAAATCCGTGTTCATCGGTATCCATCGGTGGTTGAATTCGTTTGCCCCAATCGTCCATCCCAAAATGAATACCGGAAAAGAGCCGTTCAAGTGCGGAATGGCGAGTGCGGATTGCGGAGTGGTTGAACAACAAAGCAACGAAGCAACAAAGTTATGCCGTCTTGGTTGCTTGGTTCCTTGGTTGTTCAAAAGAGTTCCAGTCCGCCGGCATCAGATTTCCGTCATCGCCCAGCCTCGTGCGCCCCGTTGCCCCTGCGCAATGCGGCTTTGGAGTGCGCGAACACGTCCGCGCTTTGGTTCGACGCGACATGTCGCGTCGGGGGAAAGCGATGTCATGCCATCGCACTCCAAAAAAAGCGGCCTTCGTTTCCGAAGGCCGCGTGGTTTCAATCATCCGCCGGATGTTTTACGGCGTCGCCGGTTTGTTTTTGGCGGCGGCCTTGGCCGCTTTGAGGGCGGCTTTCTGTTCCGCCGTGGCCTGCGCCGTGGCGTCCACTTCAAAACCCCAGTCGCCCAGTTTGTGCTCGCTGCCCTTGTTCAGGGCGGCCAGCACGTCGCGGGCGGCGGTCACGTAGAAGCGGACGTAGCCGGGCGTGGTGGTGTCCGGGCCGAGCGCGTTGTCGCGGGCCTCGGTGGCGGTCTCGGCCTGCTTGTAGAGCTGGCCGGCCAGTTGGTTGTTGGTGTCGGCGGCGGTCACCTGCGCTCCAAATCCGGCAATGCCTTCGATGCCGTTGAGCGGGCTGGCCGCTCCGAGCGCGGTGTGTTTGGCGTTAATCGCCTTTGCCAGGGCAATCAGGTAGTCCGGATTGCTGGGGATGTTGACTCTCATGTTTGACTTTCTTTTAGGTGTTCCGGTTAATGGCATGGCCTTGATCCAGTCAAACGTCAGGCTGGCACAGCCGAGGCATGCCCCTTCGTGTCTATCCAACACCCGCCCGGCGTTGCCGTTCCAACTGTATTTTGCCAAAAACCCGCCTTTTATTGGCAAATTGAAGGATTTAGGCGTTTCCAGGCTGAATCTGCGGGTTCAAAGGTTCAACCTTTGGATGCAAAAGTTGAACCTGTGAATCCGAAGGTTGAACCTGCGGATGCAAATGTTGAGCCTGTGAATCCCCAAGTTCAACCCGTGGACGCCGGAGTCGAACCTGTGAAACCAAATGTTGAGGTTGTGGGGCGGAATCTTCAGCCTGCGAGTCCAATGGCTGAACTTGTGGACGCCAAGGTTGAACTTGGGAATGCAAATCTTCAATCTGCGGGCGCAAAAGTTCAGTCCGTGAACGCCAAAAGTCTTTCCGCGAATACCGGCATGAAGGGCTGGCTAGTGGTTGGGAAGGATTTATTTCAACTGCGCCGCCATTTCCTCGCCCAAAACCGCCGCCTCTTTGACCGGACGCTTCGCCGCGCCGCGCTTCACCGTCGCGGCGTCGCGAAAGGAAACGGCGCGCAGCGTGATTTTGTCGCCGGCAATCTCCGCATGAGCCGCCACCGGGCTTTGGCAGCCGCCGCCCATGCCGCGCAGAAACGCCCGCTCGGCAGTCACGGCCTGGAATGTGTTGAAATGATTCAGCCGCTCGACGATTTTTCCGATGCGCTCGTCGTCCGCCCGGATTTCAATGCCGATCGCGCCCTGCCCCACGCACGGCAGCATCACATCCAGATCCAAAACCGTCGCCAGCAGGCCGTCCGGCACGGCGTCTCCGGCGAGCGCGCCGTCGGGCTTGACGGAAAAATTCAGCCGCGTGATGCCGGCCAGCGCCAGCACCGTCGCGTCCAGCTCGCCGCGTTCGGCCACCTTCTGCATCCGCGTGACGACGTTGCCGCGAATCTCGACCACGTTCAAATCCGGCCGCGCCGCGAGCAACTGCTCCTTGCGCCGGGTGCTGCTGGTGGCAATCGTCGCGCCCTTGGGAAAATCCTTCAGCGCCGCGTGCGGCTTGAAACCGCGCAGCGCGCTTTGCCCCGGCGACCAGTCTTCCTTCAAATGATTTTCCGGGTTGGCGATGTATTCCGCCGAGCGATAAATCAAAACGTCGCGCACGTCGGCGCGCTTGGGCGTGGCGGCCAGGATCAATCCGGCGGGCAAATCGGTCGGCAAATCCTTCAGGCTGTGAACCGCGAGGTCGGCCTGGCCCTTGACCAGCGCGACTTCGAGTTCCTTCGTGAACAACCCCTTCGGCAGGCTGGCGTCGGTCTTGGCCATCGAGGCCTTTTGCAGTTTGTCGCCGGTGGTCTTGATGATTTTCAGCTCGAACCGCAGCCGCGGAAACGCGGCGCGGCACTGCGCGGCGATCTGGTTGGCCTGCGCGAGCGCCAGCGCGCTGCCGCGCGTAGCGATGATGATGGGTCGTTCCATTGGCATTGTTCAGTCCGCAGATTGCGCAGATTTTTGCAGGTCAGAAAAGGGTAATCTGCGTCCATCTGCAAAATCTGCGGATGATCTGGCAGCCAGCAGCGGCTTCACCTTTTCGGCAATGATGGCCTCGCAGCTGGCGATTTCCTCGCGGCGCAGTTTCAGGTAGTCGTCGGCGATGCCCTGCAAGTCGTCCACGTTGTAAAGATAGACGTTCTCCAGAAAATTCACCTCCGGGTCAATGTCGCGCGGCACCGCGATGTCAATCAGCAGCAGCGGGCGCTGCCGGCGCGCCTTCATCAGCGGCTCCAGCTTTGCGCGGTCCAAAATGTAATGCGGCGCGGAGGTGCTGCTGATGACGATGTCAATTTTCTCAAACTCCCCCGCCCAATCGTCAAACGGCACGGCACGCCCGCCGAATTCGCCGGCCAGGGCCTGCGCCCGGTCCAGCGAACGGTTCGTCACGACGATGCTTTTCGCGCCGCGCGACAGCAGTGCGCGCGCCGTCTTCTCGCTGGTGTCACCCGCGCCGATGACGAGCACCTCGCGGTCGCCGAGCGAATTGAAGATCTTTTCCGCCAGCTCCACCGCGACCGAGGCCACGGACACACTGCCGCGCTGGATGTTGGTGTGGGTGCGGACGTGCTTGGCGGTGTGGAACGCGCGCTGGAACGCCTTGTTCAGCCGTGCGCCGGTGTGGCCGTGCTTGAGCGCGAGGTCGTAGGCGGTCTTGAGCTGGCCGAGGATTTCCGTCTCGCCAATCATCATCGAGTCGAGGCCGCAGGCGACCTTGAACAGGTGATGCAGGCTGACCGGTTCGGCAAGGGCGTAAAGTCCTTCGTTGAGCGGTTCGTTGAAATTGCGCTGACTGACGAGAAACTTTTTCAGTTCAGCAAATGCCCTCGCCGGTTCGAGTGGAGTTGCGGCGTAAATCTCCACCCGGTTGCACGTCGAGAGAATCACCGCCTCGCCGGCGACGCCGGAGTCGCGCAGCGATTTGAGCGCGTCGGGGATTTTGGATTCGGCAAAGGCAAAACGCTCCCGCAGTTCGACGGGCGCCGAGCGGTGGCTCAAGCCGATGACGACGACGTTCATTTAATTGTGCAGGCTGGAATAGTGGTTGGTGATGCCAAACGTGAGCAGCAAAAACGCGAAGGCGACGATGACACCAATGGTGA
Organism: uncultured Bifidobacteriaceae bacterium; assembly: GCA_964655855.1. GTDB lineage: Bacteria > Verrucomicrobiota > Verrucomicrobiia > Limisphaerales > UBA11358 > UBA11358. The sequence goes on along the minus strand of CAZZPE010000005.1, from coordinate 88,033 downwards.
AGCGGCGGGTGGAACGGCCAAAAAAAAGCCGGGCCACGATCAGTTCCAGGTAAACCAGCCAGAGCAGCGCGGACCAGACCACCTTGGGATCGGAAAAATACGGTTTGCCTTCGGGCCTGGGGAGTTGCTGGCCGGTGACGAGGCCGACGGTGAACAGGACAAAACCCACCAGAATGAGACGAAGGGTGATGATCTCCAGCCGCTGGATGGACGGCAGCAACGACAGCACGGCGCGCAGCTTGTGAAATTTCAGGTCGTGTTGCTGCATCAGGAACATCCCCGCCGCCACGGCGGCGAGTCCGAACGCGCCGTAGGATTGCAGGATGGTTGCCGCGTGCAGGCTGCGGAGCCAGTTGGAGAAATCCGGCTTTGGCCCGTGCGGCGGGTCCAGCGAGGGCATGAGCGCGAACACGCCGACGGTGAACAGCACCGGCGCGGTGAACGCGCAGAGGAACTTGAATCGTGGCAGCAGCGAATAAACCAGGCACGCCAGGCCGAGCGCCCAGAGCAGGAACGTGGTGGCTTCGTAGAGATTGTTGACCGGGCAACTGTGCAGCGTCAGGCCGCGTTTGAACATCGCCACCGTGTGCAGCGCCACGCCGGCGACAATCAGGAAATAATTCGCCCAGTCGTCCCGGCGAAAACCCTTTCGCCACAGGAAAACCGAATACATTGTGCTCGCACCGTAAAACACCACAGCGAGCAGAAAGAAATGCCGGTCGGTGAACCAAGTCACGGCCATAGGTTAAACGCGCAAACGGACGGCGCAAGCGCGAACCGCCAAGACGCCGAGAACGCCGGGCTGACTCACCCAATCTTCATCGTCATCTTAAACTTAATCATCCATCAAGGATTGTGATTAGGGGGCAGGATTAAGGTTGTGACATGGCTGAATCGATTACTTGAACTTTCCCGGCGACACTCCTATGATGGCCTCGAAAGCCCGCAATATGAGTTACACCGACGAATATCTCCGCTCGGACAGCGCCGCACAACAACTCGAAATCCCCGTGCTCGTCAATTGCATGGCGCAGGACGCCATCCAGCTTGGCGCGAGCGATCTCCACATCGAGCCGTGGGAGGCCGCCATCGCCGTCCGCGCCCGCGTCAACGGCGTCCTCGTCGAGGTCGCCCACCTGCCGCTGGAATTGCTCGACAAAATTTCCATGCGCTTCAAGGTCATGGCCAACCTTGTCACTTATCAGGCCGGAATGCCGCAGGACGGCGCGGCCATCGGCGGGCCGGAACTGGACGGTGTGCAGTTACGCGTCTCCATTTTCCCCACCACGCGCGGCGAGAAAATCGTCGTCCGCCTTTTCGACCCGCGCGACCGGCGGTTCGACTTGAACACGCTCGGCTTCGACGATTCAACGCTGAAAGGGCTGGTGCGTTTGCTCAAGCGGCCCAGCGGCCTGCTATTGTTCACCGGCCCCACCGGCTCGGGCAAGACCAACACGATGTATTCGGCGCTTTGCCACATCACGCAGCGCGACGGCTCCAGCGTCAGCATCAGCACCGTCGAGGATCCGGTGGAATTTAATTTGCCGATGGTCACCCAGACGCAGATCAATCCCGCGCAGGAATTCACCTACGCCGTGGCGCTGCGCAGCATCATGCGGCAGGACCCGCAAGTCGTCATGGTCGGCGAGATTCGCGATCCGGAAACCGCCGCCATCGCCGTGCAAGCCGGGCTGACGGGGCATCTGGTGTTGAGCACCATCCATTCCGGCGTGTCGGCGGGCGCGTTCACGCGGCTCATCAACATGGAGATCGAGCCATTTATGCTTTGCTCGGCCATTTTGGGCGTGATGGGGATGCGGCTGGTTCGGAGCGTTTGCCCCGACTGCGCCCAGCCTTACACGCCGGAGCCGAGCATGCTCAAGATGATCCCAGAGGAGCTGCGGCCGCAGGCGCAATTCCGCCACGGCACCGGCTGCGAACATTGTGTCCAAACCGGATTCTCCGGCCGCCTGCCCGTGACCGAAATGCTGGTTGTGGACGAACCCTTTCGCGAGGCCGTCCTAAAAAAAATGCCCACCAGCGCCCTCGAAGACATCGCCATCCAAAAAGGCATGAAAACCCTCTGGCAAAACGGGCTGCAACGCGCCATTCACGGCCAGACCTCGCTGGAGGAAACCGTCCGTGTGCTCGCGGCGGACATGATTTGAAACGGACAACTCGTTCCGATTTCCACAACGCGGTGCTGCCAAGTCCACGTCGGGATTTAAATTATGTTTCTCCATCGCCTTGAGTTCGGCGCGACGCGCAGGATGCTTGCGCGGGAGATGGTGTTATTTGTGCCGGTGGAGCCGGTGCAGCACGGAAAATCATCTTCGAGCGGCAAAAAGTTTGACAAGCGCGGACGAAACTTTAGATTGTCGCCACTCCGGATGGGGTCGTAGCTCAGTTGGTAGAGCGCCTGAATGGCATTCAGGAGGTCAGGGGTTCGAACCCCCTCGGCTCCACCAGCCTTTGCTTGGAGCACAGCGGAGACTGAAGGCTGGCGCGGGCCAACCGGTGCTGAAACCCGGCAAAATCAAGAATGTCCATCCATTGGTCAATTATAGACATTCAAATCGATGAATGCAGAAATATACTGGCACCAGTATAAAAAACGACATTTCTTCAACCATCTGGAACACTGCCAATAACGTCCGTTAAAACCCGAGAGATCGAACCTCCATCATGATTGCCCCCACATCAACCACCAATTCTTCCAACCAGCCCGTTGGTAAAAACACGAGCTGGTTCCGCACCACCGAGGGTAAGAATTACACCTTCATTTTTCTGCTGGTGTGTTCTCTGTTTCTACTTTGGGGCGTCTGTAACGGGATGATTGACATCCTGAACAAGCATTTTCAGGACTCGCTGCGCATCACCAAAGCGGAGTCGGCCTTCGTGCAGTTCGCCAATTACATGGGTTACTTCTTCATGGCCATTCCCTCCGGCCTGCTCGCCATCCGGTTCGGCTACAAGGGTGCCATCATCATTGGACTGAGTTTGATTGCCTTGGGCGCGCTATGGTTCATACCTGCGACGCATATCGGAACTTACTGGTCGTTCCTGATGGGATTGTTCATTCTCGCCGCCGGCCTGACGTGTCTGGAAACCGTCTGCAATCCCTATGCCACCTTGCTTGGACCGCCGGAATCCAGCGCGCCGCGCATCAATCTGGCACAAAGCATCAACGGCATCGGCTGGATGATTGGCCCGGTGCTCGGCGGTTTCTTTGTGCTCTCGGCCACCGGCGAACCCATCACCACCAACACCGACCTCTACAAACCCTACCTGATTGTGGCCGTCGCGGTTGCAATCATCGCCTTCATCTTCGTCATCAGCAAGGTTCCGGACCTGCGCGCCATGGAAGAAACCAAGGCGGTCGCCGGCAATGGCAACGCCAAAACCAGTGTAAAACCAAAACCGTTGTGGAAGCGCTGGCACTTTGTCCTGGCGGTGGCGGCGCAATTCTTTTATGTCGCGGCGCAGACGGGCATCTTCAGCTTCTTCATCAATTACATCGCCAGCGACATTCCGGCGCTCCGTCAAAATGGCGCGAAGGGTTTGCAGGGCTTCGCAAATGGATTGCACGCGGCTCACCTGATACCACCCGCCCAGATGACTTATTCAGCCGCCATGCTCTCGGCAAAGGATGTCACAGACCTTTCCGCCCTGGTGGCCAAATTGCAGAATGACCCTGATCCCAAGACCCGGCCAATTTCTGAATTTATCTGGAACCAGTTCACCACGAACCGCGATTTTCTGGCCGCGTCCAGCTTCAGCGCGACCGCCAGCCAGATCAACGCTCCTTCTTCGGTCCAGGATTCAGCCGCCGACCTTGACAAACAAGTTGCCCTGCAGAAAAAAGCCATCCTGGTCACTGGTTTCAACCAGGTTCTCCAGACCAATTTGCTCTTTGATGCCCAACGTTTTGCTGGCATCACTCTGCCGGCAGGAGTGGCTGGCCTGGCCGCGCAAAATCCCTCCGGCGAACAACTAATCCGCCTCAACCGCAGCCTTGTGGAAGCGGCTTATCCCGTCGCCCAGATTGCCAGAAGCCCTTACTTGAATGACGCCTTGTTCCATGTCACCGACCGCGGTGCCTCCCTCCTGCTGTCGTTCGGCGGCTTCGCGCTGTTCCTTCTGGGCCGCATTACCGGCACCATTGCATTGCGGTTTTTCAAGGCCCATACCACGCTGGCGTTGTATTCGGTTCTTAGCATGGGAACAATGGTTCTGGTCATGTTCCCGCTTGGCTGGTGGTCGGTTGTGGGCCTGTTCTTGAGCTTCTTCTTCATGTCTATTATGTATCCCACCATCTTCGCGCTGGGCATCCATGGACTGGGCGAACAAACCAAGATTGCATCCTCATTTATCGTCCAAGCCATCGTCGGTGGCGCCATCATGCCAATGTTCATGGGTTGGTTGGCGGACCACTGGGGTATGCGCGTCGGCTTCCTGATGCCGCTGATTTGCTTCGCCTTCGTCGCGTTCTATGGAGCAAGCTGGCAGAGGGTGGAAGCTAAGGACTCAATGGTGGCGAAATAACCACCGAGCGCCCTTCCGCCGCGTGCGGATTTCTGAATTCAGAATGCGGAAT
>CAZZPE010000005.1:0-83336 GCA_964655855.1 uncultured Bifidobacteriaceae bacterium | reverse complement strand
CCGGTGCGGATGAGGCCGATGGCATGCGGCACGCGCTTCTTAAATTCGATGTGCGGTTCAAAGGTCGTCGGGATTCGTTTGAGGGCGCGGGCGAACTGCTGCTGGGTGTTCTTGAAATTGTTCTTCAAAAACTCCTTCGCCATGAAAGCCTGTGTGAAATTGTGGTTGGCGCGCACGGCGGCGATAAGTTGCAGCACCGACGGCAGATTGTCCACCACCGACACATCCACCGTCTCGATCATCGGCCAGAACGGAAAGCCGCGGTCGGCGATGACGATGGCGTTGGTGTGCCGCACACGGGCGAGCAACGAGAGGATTTGCGGATTGAGAATGCCGTGATTGATCATGAAGGCAATTTAATGAATAAACGGCGGGACGCCAAGTCTGAAACCGCGTGATGGTCAGGGGTAAATGAGCCGGTAGAAGACGCTGACACCGGCGTTGCCGACCGGCACTGACATCTGGTAGTTGTTCGTCGAACCATCCACCGTCACCCAGTTGCTGCCCAGCCCCTGTTGCAAGGAATTGGTCTGGACCTGCAAACGCCAGCCAACGTGATTGGTCGGCCAGCTCAAATTGATCTGTCCGGCACTGATTCCGCCGTAGCTGATGGCCGGACTGTTTGTGGCGACCGGCCGGCCGCTGACTTCCGGTGAAATGTCGCTGGTGCCATAGGCATTGGTGGCGCTGACGGTGTAGTAATAGACGATGCCGTTGGTCAGACCGGTGTTGGTGAAGGTGATGGTGCTGACGTTCGTGCCGATGAAATTGTATGGCCCGCCGCTGGTCCTGGATTGGGAGACATAATAACCCGTGGCGCCGGGCGAGGCGGTCCAGTTTAACAAGACCTTGCCATCACTCCCGGCGGCCGTCAGGCCGATGGGTAGCCGGGGCGTGGGCAGTTCCAAATCGAGATAATCATACATCACATAGTCGGCGAGGCCGCTGACGGCACGGCGCTGGACGAGCGTGATGGTGTTGGTGCCGGCCACGAGGTTGCTGACGGGAATGGCGACGTGGTCAATGCCATATTTGTCGTGGATGCCCTGCCGGATGAGCGAATCGGCGGTGTCTCCGCTGGGAAAGAGGATGTTCGGATAAAAATCCTTGAACTCGGAGGTCATGCCGGGATTGTTCACATACATGGCAATGGCGGCGCTGTATTCTCCAGCCCAGGCAATGGTGAGCGTGGCGTTGCCGCTGACGGGTTTTTGGGGCAGGTTGAATTGAATGTTCCAAACCATGTTGGTCAGGATGGCGTAGGTGATGCCATTCGAGATGCTGTAGCCGATGTAAGCGCCCTGGACGTAATTCCAGTCGTTCGACCAACTGCTGGAGCCGACGGTGTAGGTCATGGGGTTTGGGAATTGACTTGGAAAACTCAACCATAGGGCGGGAACCGCGTATTGATCGCCGTTGCGAAATTCCCCGGCCGTGCGGTCGGGATAGCCGATTTCCCAAAGCACGTTTGAGCCTTGGTGGGTGACGTTCCAAGTGAGCGTGCCGAGGTTGGTGACCGCGCCCGGGGCGAAGGTGAACGGCCCGGTCTGGAACTGGCCGACGGAACCGTTCGTGCCCGCGCAATAGGCGTATAATTCGTAAGCGGCATTGGTGCCGTAAGGCGAAAAGGTCGTCACCGGCGGCAAGGTGAAGTTTCCGTTCGTGTCACATTGCGTCCAGAATTGATATCCGTCCGACTGCCACTGCCAGTCGTTTGGATCCACTTCCAAACCGGAATCAGGCGCGGCGAAACCGACCCACGCACCGGCGGCGCTGGCTTGCGGGCGCAGCGGGTCATTGATGACGAGTTTGCCGGAGACGGTGGCGCGCTGGTTGGCGGCCTGGTAATTGGTGTTCACCAGCCAGGCGTAAGGCCAGGCCTGTTGTTCCGCCAAGGACTGTTGCTGCGAATCCTGCCAGCACGCAAGGCCGTTGGACTGGCTGTTGATGTAAAAGAGCCAGGGACCGTAGACCTTGGCGAAATTGGCGTTGCTGCTGACCGTCAGACCGGTGTTGCCATAATGCGCGATGAGCGGTTCGAAGGTGATGATGCCGCCGATGCCGCCGGAATATTCGCAGGCGGTCGGGCCGTCCTGCTGGTATTCGTGGCCGCCGGTGACAAACCAGATTCCCATTTTGTTCGTGTCGCTGGCCATGCCAAAGGTGCCCAGCTTGGGATAATCAAACGTGTAGGAATATTTCCCATTCGTGTTGCCGGCAAAGATGCCCGTCTGATAATGCACAATTTCCTGGGGCAAGGTCATGTTGGTCGCGATGTTGATGAGGTTGGTGGTGTGGTAGTTGTCCCAGAAATTCGGCTGGAGGCCGATGCGTGTTTGATACTGGCCGTTCAAGACCAGACCATATTTGACGCCGTTGTCCACATAGGAATTTTCAAAAAAGAAATTCGTGTTGTCGTGTGCCGTCGGCCAGAGGACCTGAATGAAACCGGTGTTCAGATTGGTGGGATAGCTCGCGTAACTCGCCGGATGTTTCATGATGATGTAGGAATACAGGCCGGTGTTGCCCTTGCCGAGCGCGTAGTGCAATTCCACATCCGCCACCACCTTGTCCGACGACGGATTAAAAGTCCGCAGATAGCTGATGTCCACGTTCGTGCTGCCGGTGGTGGTGCCTAGATAAACACAATCGCCATTGCCGTCGGGATTCCAGTAATAATAAATTGCCGTGTGACCGCTGAAATTGACGCCGGACTGGCTGGTCGTCTCGGTGCCGTTGGCTGCCGGAGTGCCTGCCGAACCGGGTTTGAGGTAGCGCAGGGATTCGACACTGCCATTCGCGGTGATGTCCACATGCAAAATGCCGTTGTCGAGGTAATGATCCGTGTGGCTGTTGAAAGTTTCCGTGCCCGTCGTCACCGCTGTGGTAACCAGCAGGGTGAACCCGCCGGCATAGTTCGCAAATGACGGCTCCGGATAAAATAAAACGCCGGCCAAGCACAATGGCAACAACCCAAGGACTGCGATTCGTTGAAAGCAAGTTTGCATGGTTTCAAAAAAGTCTCATGAAATTCGCAGGCAGGCTACCTCAAACAGCATCAGGCCGCCACCCCTACTTTGAAGGGAGAAGGCGGTGAACCGACTTCAAGCCCGAAGCAATGACACCCCCAGCTTCAGCAGTTTGCGGACGCCGGCATCCGAGCTGGCCTCGGCATAAATCCGCAGAACCGGCTCCGTGCCCGAACCGCGCAGCATCAGCCACGAGGAGTCTTCCGCGACATATTTCACGCCGTCGAACGTCTTCACTGCGGCCACCGGCGAGCGCAGCAACCTTGACGGCGGATTGGTTTTCAGGAATTCCATCAGCGCCGTGCGTTTCTCCAACGGATATCGTGTGTCAATCCGGCCGTAACGGTGCGGGCCGAACTGTTTCTCCAGCTTCGCCAGCAGCGTGTTGACAGGCAACTTTTCCGTCGCCAGCAGTTCCAGCAGCATCAGGCCGGCGGCGATGCCGTCGCGTTCGGGAATGTGGCCGGGAAAGCCGATGCTGCCGCTTTCTTCCGCTCCGAGCAGCACGCCGCCCTTGAGCATCTCGGCACAAATATATTTGAAGCCGACGCCCGTCTCGACCAGCGGCAGGCCGTAGGCCGCGCACATCTTGTCCACCATCGAGGTTGTCGTGAGCGCCTTCACGACGCGTCCCCTGCCCTTGCGATTCACGACCAGATGATGCAGCAAAAGGCAGATGAGCTGGTGCGTCGTCAGATAATTGCCGCGTCCGTCCATGCCGCCAACACGGTCGGCATCGCCGTCCGTCACGAGGCAGATGTCGTGCGGATGCGCACGCAGATATTTCCGGCTCGGCCCGTAATTTTTCTCGATCGGTTCGGGGTTGATGCCGCCGGACAACACGTCACGCCTGCCGTTCAGCGTTGTAACCCTGCAGGTCGTGCCGGCTAGGATGGTTTCAAAGCAGCCAGCCCCGACGCCGAACAGCGCGTCATGCGCAAAGCGCAGCCGCGATTTTGCAATCAGCTCGAAATCCACGAGCTTTTTCAACGCGGCGTAATGCGGCGGGCGGACATCGGCGATCTTGATTTGGCCGGCCCTGACGGCAGCCGCCAGCGGCGTTGATTTGACCGGATTACGATCCAGATAACCTTCGACCACCCTGCACGTTTCGGAATCGCTGGAACCGCCGTAATGCGACTTGAGCTTGAAGCCGTTGAAAATCGGCGGGTTGTGGCTGGCGGTAATCATCACGCCGCCGACGGCGCGCAGGCGCTTGACGGCGAACGAAACGGACGGCGTCGGTGTCGGTTCCGGCGTAAGGATGACCTGGAAATCATTGCCGGCCAGAACTTCAGCGGTGATTTGCGCGAAGCGGTCGGAAAAAAAACGGCGGTCATAGCCAACGACAGCCCTGGGCTGCCATCCAAAAATCTCCGATTCCTGTTTTCCGATTTCCGATTTCCAATAATCCGCCGCCGCCTGTGCGACCCGCGCGACATTGGCAAACGTGAAATCTTCGGCGATGACCGCGCGCCAGCCGTCCGTGCCGAATTTAACCTGAACCATGTTCGAAGCCTGACAGAAATGGAGTTTGATGCCAAGCCCCGCGATTCAACCCGGACCTGCCCGCAACGGCCACAAACAGACAGTTGAAGCCAGAATTGACGCCGCGCATTTTTTGGCGCAGACTGGCCACATAGCAAAAGCCGGACTTGGAATCAGCCTCGGGCTGATGGCGTCCGGCGGGGAATAATTCAGATGTCGGACACAGGAAATCAGATTATCGTTGCGACCTTGCGGCCGGAATCCTTTTCATGGATTGACGCCGCCACGGCCCGCAAAACACAGGAGGACGAACCGGCCTTGATGAAACGCCGGCATCCCAACCGAACAAATCAGGAAGGCAAAGCCGGCCGCTCCGGCATCAAGTCGTGATCAATACCGTCAAAACGTTGGTGAGAACCGCGCCGCTGATACATCCCGGCCGCAAACTGGGATCGTTCTGCAAACAGTTCAAGCATTGCGCGCGAGGCATTGTCTTTGCCCGCCACACGCGGGAGTGGTTCAAAATCCTGCAAAGCCCCGAACTGGCGGTCGTGGCCGAAAACCACCCCTACCTTTTCCAAAAACTCCAGCGGCCTTATCTCAACCGCGCTTTGGACACCCGCCAGAGGCTTCAAGCGCTACAGCAGCACTACCGGTTTGTTGCCACTCGTTTTTCTCCCGCCGTCCGGCAGGAAATTTATGCGACGCCGGGCAAGCTGCTCGCCGCGTTGCCGCTGGAAGGTGTGGGCAACTACGGACTTCGCTTAAGCTGCAGCCGGCAGGAAAAGGAAGGTGACTTGGTAATCGGCCTGATCAACACGGAAACCGGCGAGGCGCTGTTCACACTCGCTTTTTCCATCACGAGTTGGGAGACCGGAACCAAGGAGATATTCATCGGCGGACTCCAGGGCAACAAGCGCGTGAATAACAAGGACCTGATCGTCGCCATTACGCGGGGATGTTATGGCCTGCGCCCCAAGATGCTGCTGCTGTTTGCGCTGCAATCCCTCGCCGGCGTTTGGGGCGTTGCCCGCCTGCGGGCGGTAAGCGATGCGATGCACATTTACCGGCACTGGCAGAAACGGAAGCATCTGGCCGCCAGCTACGATGAATGGTGGATTGAATCCGGTGGCCGGCTGGCGGACGACGGCATGTTCGACCTGCCAGCCGCTTTTGTCCCCCGCGAGATTTCCACGCTCAAGGTTAACAAACGGCAGCTATATAGACGCCGTTACCAGATGCTGGCCGAAATTGCCGGGCAAATCGGACGCTCATTCGCGGATCAGCAGAGACTGTCTGCCATCCCGCCGCAAAATCGTGAGCTGGAATTGGCCGAGGTCAACGGGCGAAGAGAGCAAAACACCTGTTCAGAAAACGCGCTTAAAAACCGTGTGCTTGCCAGAAAATTCCCCGCCGTCCGTTGAATTTCCCGACCGGCGGATGAGTTGAGTTTGTCCGCCGGATCAAACCTTCAAGTCTGCGAACGCCGGGTCGTTCGCATCGGCAATTTTCCGCATTTTGGTCACGGCCGCCTTCAAGTTGCGCCGGCCGAACAAACTCGTGCCGGCTACAAAAGTGTCCGCGCCGGCGCGGGCACATTCGGCGGCGGTCTGGTTGTTGATGCCGCCGTCCACTTCGAGGCGATAATTCAGGCTGCGTTCACGCCGCCACGACTCGGCCTGCTGGATTTTCGGGAGACATTCGTGGATGAACGACTGGCCGCCAAAGCCGGGATTGACGGTCATCACAAGCAGCATGTCAATCTGTTCGATGTGCGGCTGTGCGGCGGTGATGGCAGTGGGCGGATTCACAGCCAGGCCGACTTTTTTGCCGAGGTTTTTGATCTTCCAGATGAGCGATTCAACCTGCCCGTCCAGTTCCGCATGGATGGTGATCTGGTCGGCCCCGGCGCTGGCGAACGGCTCCAGCAAAATTTCCGGCTTGGAACACATGAGATGCACATCAAAAAACAGCTTTGTCAGCGGGCGGATCGCCTTCACAACCGCCGGGCCGAAGGAAATGTTCGGCACAAACTGGCCGTCCATGATGTCGAGATGCAGCCACTCGGCGCCGGATTTGGAGGCGCGCTCGACTTCCCGGCCAAACCGGGCGGGGTCGGCGGCGAGCAGCGAAGGTGCGATAATCATGCCAGAAGGATAAAGGATTGGGGAAATGTGACAAGTGACGAGTGGCAGACGGCGCGGAACGACTGATTTTTCGTTTCCACCCCCCGCCTGTCACGATTTTTTGTCGAGACAGCGGCGCACCGTCAGCGCGAGGGTCTGCGGATGGTATGGCTTCTGCAGAAAATTCAGGTCGGATTCAATCTTGAAATCCTTGCCGACAATGTCCGCGCTGTAACCGCTCGTGAAAATGACATTGAGGTTGGGCCGTTCCTTCCACAGGGCCTCAGCCAACTCGCGTCCGTTCATGGCTCCAGGCATGATCAAGTCGGTGAACAGCAGATTGATTCCATCCCTGTTCGCGCGCCAGATTTCGACGGCTTCCACGCCGGTGCCGGCCTGCAGCACTTTGTAGCCGTGCCTTTCGAGGACGCGGGCGACAAGTTCACGGACGGGCTTTTCATCCTCGACCAGCAGGATGGTTTCGGTGCCGCCGCGGATCGGAATTTGTGTTGCGGTCTTTTCCGTTTCAACCTGCTCCTCACCGGCATACGGGATGTAAATACGAAATGTGGTGCCCTTGGCAACGACGCTTTCAACCTCCACCCAGCCCTGGTGTTGCTTGACAATGCCATAAACCGTCGCCAGCCCCAGCCCGGTGCCCTTGCCGACTTCCTTGGTCGTGAAGAATGGCTCGAAAATGCGCGACAAATTTTCCGGCGGAATGCCGGAGCCGGTGTCGGAGGTGCCGACACAGACAAACCGTCCCGCACGCGCCTCCGGATGCCGCTGCAGGTGGCCCTTGCTCACGTCCACGATGGAAATGCGGATGGAGAGCTGGCCGCCACGCGGCATGGCGTCCCGGGCGTTCACGGACAGGTTCAGGAGCACCTGCTCCATCATGCCGGCGTCGGCCTGGACGGTCGCAGGCGCCATGCTGTAATTCAGTTGCAGCTCGACGTCTTCACCCAGAATCCGTCCAAGCATGTCGGTCATGTTCCCGACAATCTTGTTCATGTCTAGCCGCTTGGGCTGGATGAGCTGGCGTCGGCTGAAGGTGAGCAACTGCCGTGTCAAACCCGCCGCGCGCTTGGCGGCCTGCGCGATCTGCTGTGCGGAACGCGCGCCGGCCTCGTCCAGGCCGGAGGCGCCCAGCAGCGATGCGTGGCCATGAATGACGGTGAGGATGTTGTTGAAATCGTGGGCCACGCCGCCGGCGAGCTGGCCGATGGCTTCCATTTTTTGCGACTGGCGGAGCTGTTCCTCCAGCCGCTTCTGGCTCGTCACGTCACGGAACAGGCTCAACATCAGCAGCGGCCGCCCCCGGACTTCAATGAACGACTCGGAAATCTCCAATGACACCCCGCGGCCATCGTGGAGCATGAATTGCTCCTCCCATTTCTGATGCGCTTCGCGCGCGGCGAAATGTTCGCACATGTGCTTGAGCATGGCCTCCCGGTCTTCAGACTCGGCATAAACGACCGTGAATGGCCTGCCTTCCAGCGACTGCGGATCCATGCCGACCAGTCTGCAGTAGGCGTCGTTGACGGCGACAATGACGCCGTTCTCGTCGGCCAGCCTCATGCCGTCCACGGAATTTTCCCAGACGGAACGGAAAAGCATCTCGGAGCTGTGCAGGGCCGACGACGCCTCCTGCCGGTCGGTGATGTCGCGGACGTGCAGCAGCATGGCGGGTTTGCCGCCGTATTCGATGCGCCCGGCACGCACCTCCACGGGGGTGGACCGGCCATCGGAAGTCAGGCTTTCGCCCTCGACCCACGACAATTTGCCCGACACCAGTTTCTGGAAATCACTCCGGGCCGTCTCGCGCCGCCCCGGAGGCACCAGATCGTCGACCGCGTTCTTGCCGATCAATTGCTCGCGCGTCAAACCGTGCAGCACGCACGCGGCAAAATTCACGTCCAGCACCGTGCCGTCCAGATCCTCCACAAAAATCGCGTCGGGCGAATTTTCAAAAAGGTCGCGGAAGCGCTGCTGGGTTTCGCGCAGGGCCTGTTCGGCGCGAACGCGTTCGAGCGCGCCGGCGCATTGATCGGCCAGGGTCTGGAGCATCTCCAGATCACGCTCCGAATAGCTGCCGAGCCGGTGGTTTTGGACCAAAATCAGGCCGATGACATGCTCGCCCTTGCGGACGGGCGCAAGCATGGTTGCGGCGGCATATTCATCGGTTCCGGCGCCCGTCAGCAGTTCCGCGCCCTTCTTGATTACGCGCCGGACAAGGGCATTGGCCGTCTTGGGCTGCGGCGATGGCGGGACTTCCACCCGCCGGTTCTCGACCGTCGTGATGTTCAGCAGCGAATTCACCTCGTCGCGCCCGGCATCATACAAATCGAGCACAAAATCCGTCCACCGGAAGAGCGCGTCGGCCGCCTCGCAAATGATCCTCGCCGCCTCCGCCGCCGTCGTCGCCGCGCTCAGATGATGGCTCAATTTGGAGAAAATAGCATTGCGGTGCTCCACCCGCCGGCGTTCCGTCACGTCCACCGCCATTGCCAGCGCGGCAAAGCGGTCATTGAAAAACATCGGAGTCCAGACAACCTCCGCGTCAATGAAGCTGCCGTCCTTCCGCCGGTGCCGCCAGACAACTCCCCGGCTGACGGCTTTTGAAATGTCAGGCTCGTGCGGGCGTTCGTCTTCCGGTGGCCGGATGTCCAAAAGGGTCATCGCCAGAAATTCCTCGCGCGAATAACCGTATTTCTGGATGGCCGCCTCATTGACTTCCAGAAACGCCTGGGTTTCCAGGTCGAACACCCACACCGGATTGGGATTGTTGTGGAAGAGCATCCGGTATTGCCGCTCGCTGTCGCGCAATTCCTCCTCCACGCGCCAGCGGTCCGTCACATCGCGGCAACTGACAACGATTCCGTTGATTTCCGGGTCGTCCAGCCGGTTCCTGCCGACGACTTCCAGCCGCCGCCATTCGCCGGCCTTATTTTTGTAGCGCAACTGGACTTTGATGGTCTGCTCCGGATGATCCAAGGCAAATTGAAGCGTCTCCTGCGCGCGCGACAGGTCCTCGGCATGGACGCGCGCAAACGCGTTTTCCCCGAGCAATTCCTCCGACTTGTAGCCCAGCAAATGCTCGACGGAAGGGCTGTTGTAAAGCAGGTTCCAATCGCGGCCGATGATGCATAGAACATCAAGTGAATTTTCCGTGAGCGCGCGGAAATATTTTTCACGCCGCGCCAGTTCCAGTTCCGCCAGACGGAGCTTCTCGCGTTCCCCGGCCTCCTTGACGGCGCGTCGCACGGCCGAAACCAGCCGCTCCGGTCGCTGCTTCAGCACATAATCCGATGCGCCGGCCTTGAGGCTTTCAATCGCCGTCTGCTCGCCGATCGTGCCGGAAACCAGGATGAACGGCGTCTGCGGACATCGCTCCCGCGCCAGCGCCAGCGCCTCCAGACCGGTGAACTTCGGCAGGTGATAATCGGAAATGATGACATCGAACACCCGCGCCGACAGCTCCCGTTCAAACGACGCGCGGTCGCCAACGCACACCATTTCCACCTCAAGCTGGTCCTGCGCGAACAAGGAACGAACCAGCTCGGCGAAATCCGGTTCGTCTTCCAAATGCAAAATGTGAAGTGGTTTGTTCATTCCATGCGCCCGCTCCGCCATGCCGCCAAAGCCACTAAAAAACAAACATTTGCCCCCAAAGTAAAGCCTCGATGCAATCTCATCGCCCGCCCAAGAGTCGGTGCTTGCTGATGCGATGCCATCTTCACCCGTTCCAGCCGCCGCCCCGGCAAACAATTTTGCCCGCCGCCGGATGTGGAAAAGGATAATCAAGGCTGAAAAGTCAAAGAGGTTTGGCTTGCCATATTTCCGGCAGTTGCCCATTTTCCGGCCATGCAATCCTACGAACTCCTGCGCGAGGTTTTTAAGACAAAACCGCCCAAACAGGTCGCCGAAGACATCGGCCTTTCAGAGTCGGTGATTTACAAGTGGGCCGAACCGCCCAAACGCGTCTCCGGCAGCGGCATCGGCAATCCCCTCGACCGCGTCAGCGCCTTGCTCCAAAGCACCGGCGACCATCGCATCGCCCAGTGGGTTTGCCAGCGCGCCAACGGCTTTTTCATCCAAAACCCCAAGGGCATCCCGCAACCGCACTTCCTGATTCCCGCCACCAACCAGATTGTGCAGGAATTCGCCGACCTCCTCCATGTCATCGCCAAGGCCGCGCATGACAACGAAGTCACGCAGGCCGAGGCCAGGCAAATCCGCGCGCGCTGGGAGGAACTCAAATCCGTCACCGAAGGATTTGCGGCGGGCTGTGAAAAGGGGGACTTCGACCACATTCGCACCCACGCCACCCGGCGCGCGGACGCGATTCCTTTGTCGCAAGCGAGGGCGTGAGGAAAAATGCCGAAGGCCGGGGACTGAAGGCTGAAATCCGATCCATGGCTGCCAGGTTTCTTTGTTGTTCAACCACCGCCGTCGGCGCAATATGCGGCCAAATCCCCGCGCCGCTCCCGCGAATGGCGGATTTTCTGAAAATTCTTTGTCTTAATTTTCATCCGGCGTGCATATATAAGATGGATGATGAATGACGACATGGCATTGGTGCGGGAATATGCCGCCCGCCAGTCCGAGCAGGCGTTTGAAACACTCGTCGCGCGCAATGTCAGCCTCGTCCATTCGGCGGCGTTGCGGCAACTGCGCGACCCGCACCTGGCCGAGGAAATCACCCAGACCGTCTTCATCATCCTGGCGCGCAAGGCGGGTTCGCTGAATCCCAAAACCATCCTGCCCGGCTGGCTGTATCGGACGACGCGCTACGTTTCCGCCGCCGCGCTCAAAATCCAACGCCGCCGCGAACACCGCGAACAGGAGGCGCACATGCAAGCCGTGATCCAGGAAGCACAAACCGACCCGGCGTGGGAGCAATTCTCTCCCATGCTCGACGAGGCAATGGCGAATCTGCGCGACAAGGACCGCGACGCCATCGTGCTGCGCTATTTCCAAAACCGGAGTTTGCGCGACGTGGGCGCGGTCTTGGGCGTGGATGAATACGCGGCGCAAAAACGGGTCGCCCGCGCGCTGGGAAAACTCCATGCGTTCTTCACCAAACGCGGTGTGCGTTCGACGGCGGGAATCATTGCCGGGGCGATTTCCGCCAATTCCGTTCAAACCGCGCCAGCCCTGCTGGCAAAATCCGTGACCGCCGTGGCGATTGCCAAAGGCGCGACGGCTTCCGTTTCAACCTTAACCCTCATCAAAGGAGCATTGAAAATTATGGCATGGACAAAAATGAAAACGGCAATTGTGGCCGCAGCCGTTGTGCTGCTTGCCACCGGAACCGCCACCATTACCATCAAGGAAATCCACGAACATTGGACGTATTCATGGCAGGTGTCGAAATTCAATTACCTGCCAGATGACGCACCGGACCTATTGGGCAAGACAAAGCCGCAGGTCACCATCGTCCGTTCAAAATTCAAACATTCTGTTTATGGCACGCCATTCACAGAGGGCGACAGCGAAGAAATGGTCAACGGCCAAATCATTGTTCACACCAATCAATCCCAAAGCATCGGGCTTGGCGTCTTGGCAGCAGACATCATAAATACGGCATATAGTTCGGATGACAGGCGGACCATTTTCGTAACGCCTCTGCCAAAAGAACGTTACGATTTCATCGTCAATATTCCGCAAGGCGGTTTTCCGGCATTGCAGGAAGAAATAAAAAAACGATTTGGCGTCGCCGGCAAATGGACGCTGGTAACAACCAACGCCCTGGCCCTCGAACGCATTCGGGAAGACGTTCAATTCAAGCCCTCCAGCCGCCCGGGCGCCAACGGAATGGAAATGTTTCGAGATTCGGTTGAAAACACCTTTGGTGGAAATCTTACCGTGGTTAATGACACCGGGCTAACAAATCGTTATGAAGATTTTTCGTTCAAGTGGCCTATCCGGCGGACCAGCGATGACGAGGCATTCTTGAAGGTGTTGAACAAAGAATTGCGCGATCAATTGGGTTTTGAACTGGTTCATACCAACCTGCCCGTCGAGATGCTGGTGGTGGGAAAAATGAAGTAGATTTTTTGTATGTCAGATCGCGGTCAAAGCACCAGAGGACTAGCGCACTCCAGGACGCTCCGCGCATACGGAGGCCATAACCTTCGCGCCAGCGTCTTGGAGCACAGCGGCCCTCCGCCGCTTTTGAAACAGCCCGGGCTTTCCCGCCGCCATGATGCCGGGGGTTGAAGAAAAATTAAATTTTCATGTCCCGTTTTGCTTTTGGCGGGCGTTTATGGATGAATGTTGCCGATGGAAGACACCGCCCTGCTTCGGGAATATGCCCGCAACGCCAGTGAACCGGCCTTTGCCACGCTGGTGGAGCGCCATGTCGGACTGGTTTATTCCGCCGCGCGACGGCAGGTGCGCGACCCGCAACTGGCCGAGGACGTGACCCAGGCGGTGTTCATCATCCTTGCGCGCAAGGCCGGGAGTCTGACGCGGCATCCGGGGCTGTCCGGCTGGCTGCTCCAAACCACGCGCTATGCCGCCAACGCCCACATCCGCGCCGCCATCCGCCGGACGCGCCGCGAACAGGAGGCCGCCATGCAATCCGAACTGAATGAACCGTCACCCGCCGTCTGGGCGCAACTGGAGCCGCTGCTGGACGAAGCCATGGCGTCGCTCGGCGAGACCGACCGCGCGGTGCTGGCGCTGCGTTATTTTGAAAACCAGACCGCTGCGGAAATCGGCCGCACGCTGAAGCTGAATGAGGAAGCCGCCAAGAAACGCGTGAGCCGCGCCTTGGAAAAGCTGCGGAAGTTCTTCACCAAGCGCGGCGTGCGTTCGACGGCGGGAATCATTGCCGGGGCGATTTCCGCCAACTCCGTTCAAACCGCGCCGGCACTGCTGGCAAAATCCGTGACCGCCGTGGCGATGGCCAAAGGCGCGACGGCTTCCGTTTCAACCCTAACCCTCATCAAAGGAGCATTGAAAATTATGGCATGGACTAAAATGAATACGGCAGTCGTTGTTGGTGTGGCGGCTCTTCTGGTTGCAAGCACCGCGACCACATTGACAATCCAACACCGACACCGTTCCGTTGCTTCGGAGAAAATGGAAGTGCGTGTTTTCAAGGTTGATACGAACATTTTCCTAACTAACTTACGAAGGGCGATGCCATCGTCCGCAAATGCTTCCATTGCGAAAAATGCGTTGGATTACTTTGCTTCCAAGGGCATAGCTTTCCAGCCACCCAAGTCAATTGCCTTTATGGACCAGCTTGGCCTTTTGGTCACCAAAGCAACGCCGTCTGACTTAAATGCAGTCGAACAAATTGTCCAGCAATTGAACTCTGCACCGGCGCAAGTTCATAGCAAAGCCTATTTCATTCAAGTGCCCGAAAGCGATGCTGGCTTAATCTTGAAAGCAGGCACGGTCGTGGTTACCAAGGAAAAAAACACGGTCGAAATCATGTCCGCCAGTCAAACTTCATCATTGCTGCGTAAAATTATATCGGGCGGCGCAGAGACGTTGAGTGAACCGGAAGCCGTAGTGACCAGCGGCCATCAGCTTCAAATGAGATCTGACAATGCAGTTGTGGACTTGATTCCAAAAGTATTAGACGACGGTTACACAGTAAGAATGAAAGTAGCCGTTTCTGGATCAGAAACTTTGAATGCGCAGGTGAATATTTGGGATGATCAAACTGTGGTTCTGACGTCAAGCAATTCCAACGGGAACAATACCCGGCTGGTTGTCATTGTCACGACCACGATTGTAGATCTAGCCGGCAACCCAGTTCATTCTAAAAATGATTTGCCGTTTAATCCAGCAGGTATTCCGCCACAGGAATGAAGGATTTCACAAAAAGATCAGCAAGTTGGCGGTGACTTGTGAGGGTAGTGGATTGAGATGACTCATCGTCTCATGGCTTTGACAGCCATTGTCCCACCGGACGGGGCAAACTCGGATTTATGGAAAATCAGAGGGCGGGGATTAAATTGGGGCCGCCGGTGGAAGGTTGGAACCGGTTGCCGGAAAACATGGCGCTGGTAAGGATTATTCGCCAGCATCGCCAAAGGCTCGGGTTGTCGCTCAACCAGCTCGCGGAACGCACCAAGGACCAGAACAATCATCCCCAGGTTTCCCGGCAGATGCTCTGCTATTTTGAAGCCGACAAATATCTCCTCGGCCCCGATGCGCTGGGGTTTGTGGCCCGTGCGCTGGGAACTTCCTCCGCCCACCTGCTGTTCGAGGCGCAGCAATGGATTGCGCGTCTCCCCGCCTGCTGCCACGCCTGCAAGTATGCTTGCATGGCACGCGGGGAATTAATTTGGTTAAGTGTGCATCGTCAATGCACGCGCCTTCAAAAAGCACTGCCAGCCTCGCCGGCAAGTCTGCCGGAACAAAAGTTGTAGCGTCCGGCCTGTGGCCGGAATTCCGCCGCCTTTCCGTTAAATTATCGAGGCACAGCCCCGACGCTACAGGGTTTGCAGACAGTTGCCGCAGCCTCCCAAACAACCCGCGCAACGGCTGGGACAATTATACCGAAGCCTGCAACAATTATCCCGGAGCTTGCAGAAGTCATACCGGGCTTCTGGCCAGTTGTTTTTACCGCCGCAACAACCCGACGAACGGTCTGGCCAATTGTCTGGAAGGTTCGGCCAATTGTCCGAACGGTCCGGCTAATTGGATCGGGCTTCAAAAGAACCCGACGGACCGCCTGGCCAGTTGTCCAAGAGAGCTGACCAATTGTTCCGAACGTCTGGCCAGTTGTTGTAATGGCGAAAACAAGCCAATTCAGCCCCAAAACCGGCCAATGACCATTTCAGCAACTGAATTGGAGGTCACCACCGCATTTTCTCCTTCTCCGCCGCCGTGCGGGGGAGAAGGCCGGGATGAGGTGGTGCTTGGCTCAAATCCCCTCACCCTTTCCCTCTCCCCGTTTGGCGGGGCGAGGGGAAATCACAAGTGCTCTAAAAATCCCACAACCCATTAAAAAACCATGGCCAAAGCCTATTTTCTGCCACACGATGAAGCGGGCAAGCGCAAATGGCTCAAAAACTTTGCCGGCAAGCTGCCCACCTACGCCCCCACCGTGGGCGTGACCCCGGCGGAAGTCGCCCAGGAGACGGCGGACGATGTGTTCTTCGATTACGTCTGCAATGCGCACGCTGCGCACACCCGGACGACGCGCGACTGGACGGCCTACAAGCATCAGGCCGCCCACGGCGACAATCTGGGCGACATCCCGGTGACGCCCACACCCGGCACGCCGCCGCCCACCGTGCCGCCGGATATTTTTGGCCGCGCCACCAAGCTGGCGGTGCGCATCAAGAAACACCCCAACTGCACCGAGGCCATCGCGCAGGACCTCGGCATCATCGGCGCGGAAGTGATTGTGGATCCGACCACCTACCAGCCCATCCTTAACCTCTCGCTCACGGCCGGACATCCGCATATCGGCTGGCCCAAGCAGGGCATGGACAGCCTGGAACTCTGGAAGGACTGGGGCGATGGCAAGGGCTTTGTGCAATTAACCTACACCACAAACACCGATTATGCGGACATATCGCCCCTGCCCGCGCCCGGCGTCAGCGCGGTCTGGAAATACAAGGGCATCTACCGGCTCAACGACCAGCAGGTCGGCCAATGGAGCGACGTGGCCACCATCGGCGTGATCGGATAAGCAACTAATCGCATTTCACCGCACGCCATCCGGCGTGCGATTTTTTTGTGCTGCGAAATGAGCTTGTGCCATTGTGGGCGAGGCTTAAAGTTAGGCCAAGCACTACACCTATGAAAAAATCTCCTCGTAATATTGATGATTGGTTTGTTCGCATCGGCATCGTTGTTGTGCTGGCGGCCCAAAACTTATTGGCACAAACCGGAACGAATTCAGCGCCAACCATGCCGCCCAATTATCTCAAGACCAATGGCGAGTATGTGACCATCGGCAACATCATGGTTGAAACCAACTCCCCTCTGAACACCGATTATTTCAAGCAGTTCATGTGGCGGGAAGATCAGTTGATGAAAATTGCAAATTCAGAAGCCACCAACGCCACGGATTTGGTGGTAGAAGGTGCATGGGCGCTCATCAAGGATTTTCCAAAAGAGGCAAACGGTTATCAAGCCATCATGATGGCAATTGAAGATTACGAATATGACGGTGAACCGGCCAAGGCGCGGGCGTTGGCGGATGGATTGATTGCCGGTTCTGCGCCCGAACGCTTCGGGCTTTGGGCGAAGGGTTATTTGAACCGGCTCGACTCCGCTGGCAAACCCGTGTCCATGCAATTTAGGGCGGTGGACGGGCGCGAGGTGGATTTAGCCAAAATGAAGGGAAAGGTGGTGCTGGTGGATTTTTGGGGAACGCATTGCGGTCCCTGCGTGGCAGAATTGCCAAGAGTAAAAGCGGCCTACGATAAATTCCACGCCCAAGGTTTTGAAGTCATAGGCATCAGTTGCGATACCGACCAAAAGGAATTGGAAGCCTATGTCAAGGAGCATGGCCTTGCCTGGCCGCAGTATTTTGACGGCAAACAGCAAAAGGATAATAAATTCACCGTGGCTTTTGGCATTGATGGAATTCCGCACATGTTTCTGGTGGACAAGAAAGGGTTACTACGTTTCGACAATGTGCGAGCAAGCGATAGTGTCCACCAGAAAGGCGACACAACCAGTATTGAGGAAAAAATTGCCAAGTTGCTGGCAGAAGATTAGCACCCAGCAGGTCGGCCAGTGGAGCGACGTGGCCACCATCAGCGTGATCGGGTGAGCGGAGGTTCTCCTCCAAGCCAGTTTCAAGGAATTGGATGGACAGCGTGTTTTCGGGTGCTTCGTCCGGTTCATGGGACGGCGGCTTTTCCGGCGGCTTTTCATGAGCGCCAGAATACCCCTTGAGCGGAAACCGCAAATTTGCGCTGGACAATAATCCCCGGTTGCCGCGTCATAAGCCGGTTCACACCGGATTTTTTGAATCAACGCATTGATGCTTATGACATGGACCAAAACAAGGATCGCGATTGTGGCCGGCGCGTGTTTGTTGCTGGCGGCGGGAACGGCAGCCATCCTCATCTACAACGCGGGCAAGCCCATGCGGGAAATCCAATCCAAATGGTCGGCCATCAGCGGCGACAACGGCCAATGGGTTTTCGCCGACGGCCAGATCGAGGCGCACACCATCAACGGCGACAGCATCCTGGCCTCAACCAAGAAATACGGCGATGTCACCTTCTCCGCCACCGCCAAAACCAGCAACCGCGAAGCCAGCTTGGCCTTCCGGATGCAGGATGCCGCCAATGGCTACATCCTTAATTTTACGCCGGTAGG
Organism: uncultured Bifidobacteriaceae bacterium; assembly: GCA_964655855.1. Lineage (GTDB taxonomy): Bacteria > Verrucomicrobiota > Verrucomicrobiia > Limisphaerales > UBA11358 > UBA11358. Next base: position 65,380 of record CAZZPE010000005.1, on the reverse strand, counting down.
CTCACCGGGAGAACCCAACGGCTTCGTCCGCCTGAGAAAAAGGGCTGGCAACGACGAAACCACACTCGCTGTTTATCAGGGACCCAGATTGGCTGCGGCCGGCAAGTCGGCAAAAATCAAGGTCTTGGCCAGGGGCTCCTCGATTCAGGTTTTTCTAAACGGGGCAGATGTTTTAAGGGCGCACGACACGAACTTCACCACTGGTTGCATCGGCTTTCGAGTCTACGGCTGGGCCGATTCCCCCTGCGACGCCACTTTTTCCGGCGTGAAGTTTTAATTGAAAATCAGTTCCGGCCCCTGACATCCCACGCATCGCGCAGGCCGTCGCCAAGGAAGTTCAGCGCGAGCAGCGTCGCCACCAGCACGCCGCCGGGAAACGCAATCAGCCACCAGTAGATGCGGATGGGGTTGATGTTCGCAACGCCATCGGAAATGAGCGTGCCCCAGCTCGCCATCGGCGCCTGCACGCCGAGGCCGAGGTAGCTTAAAAATGATTCGTAAAGGATGATGGCCGGCATCGTCAGCGCGAGGTAGGTGATGACGACGCCAAAAATGTTCGGGATGATGTGCCAGGCCAGAATCCGCACCGGCCCGCCGCCCAGCGCGCGGCTCGCCTCCACAAAAGCGCGCGTCCGCAGCGACAGCACCTGCCCGCGAACAATCCGCGCCATTGTCAGCCACGACACCGCGCCGAGTCCGACGAACAGCAGCGTCACGCGCAGTCCGCCCGCCAGCGCCGGGGAGTTGTGGACGAGGGGCGACTGTTTCAACATCCCGCCCAGCGTGGTGATCAGCACGATGACAAAGATGACGGACGGCAGCGAGTAAAGCACGTCCACGACGCGCATCAAAATGGCGTCCACCCGCCCGCCGAAATAACCGGCCACCGCGCCCCACAGCACGCCGATGACGAGGCTCACGCCCGCGCCGACGACGCCGACGAGCAGGGAAATTTGCGCGCCGAACAGGACGCGCGAAAAAAGGTCGCGCCCGTGGAGATCGGTGCCGAACCAGTGCTGCGCGCCCGGCGGCACAAACTGGGCATCGGAGAGCCGGTCAGGATCGTGGAGCTGGGCGAACGCTGCGCCGGAGGTTTTCAAAATGACCGGCCAGGCGACGATGGCAACCAGCAGAAAGCCGAGGAACCACGCGGCACACACGGCGGGGCGATTTTTCTGAAATCGCTGCCACGCCCGCTGCCCCGGCGAAACATGTTGATTTGCTTCACTCATATTTCACGCGCGGGTCGAGCAATGTGTAGGAAAAGTCCACGATCAGGTTCAGCACGATGAGCAGCACCGCGTAGAGCAAGGCCAGGTCAATCGTCATCATGTAGTCGGCGTTCAACGAGCTGTTGATGAAAAACACGCCGATGCCGGGGATTTGAAAAATGTTTTCGATGACGAACGAGCCGGTGAGCAGGTCGGCCAGCATCGGGCCGGAATAGGAAACGACCGGCAGGACGGCCGTGCGGACGGCGTGTTTGAGAAGCAGCGTGCTTTCACCCAGACCTTTGGCGCGGGCGGCGGTGACAAATTCGGATTGCATGGCGTTGAGCATCCCCTCGCGCATGAGCCGGGCGACCTTGCCGGCAAAGAACAGGCCGAGCGCCGTCACCGGCAAAATGGCGTGCATCGGGGATTCCCACAGCGCGACCGGCAGCCAATGCCATTTGATGGCGAAAACCAGGATCAGGAGCGGCGCGACGACAAAAGACGGAACGCACACGGCCAGCACCGACAGAAAACTGCCGGCGTAATCCTCCCAGCGCCCGCGCCGGGCCGCGGTGACAAATCCCAGCGGCAAACCGACGGCCATCGCAAGACAGAAAGACAGCCCGCCCAGCGTCATTGAAACCGGCAGCGCCTGCGCGATGATGTCGCTGACGCGCTGGTTGCGGTATTTGTAGGAAATGTCAAAGCTGGCGGATGCGTGCTGCCAGCGGCCGTCGGCATCCTTTTCCCAAACGAGGCCGAAGTAGCGGAAGTATTGTTTCCAAAGCGGCTCGTCGAGATGATAGGCAGCCTTCAGGTTGCGCTCGATTTCGGGCGAGGCGGGCGCGCGCTCGCGGTCGAACGGGCCGCCGGGCGCGAGATGCACCAGCGCAAACGCCAGCGCGCTGATGACGAGCAGCAGCGGCACGGCGAAAATGAGGCGGCGCAAAAAATACATTTTTTACTTCACGGTTTTGACCTTGTGAATCGTCTGCAACGGGTGATCGTCGAGAACGTTTTGATAGAAGCCCTGGATTTTGTTCGTGTCAAAATAATTCAGGCCGATGTAGTAGAAAATCGGGATGATGGGCATTTCGTCGCGCACCAGCAGCGTCTCGGCCTGCTGGAAAATCTGCCCTCGCTTTTTCACGTCGGGCTGCGCGTTGGCCGCGTTGATGAGCGCGTCGTATTGCGCGTTTTTCCAGCCGGTCCGGTTGTTGCCATTGTTGCTGATGAAACAGTCGAGAAACGTGTTCGCGTCGGCGTAATCGCCAATCCAACTGGAGCGCGCGAGTTCGAAATCGAGATGCGAATACGAACTCAGGAGCACCTTCCACTCGACCTGCCGCAAATCCATCTGGATGCCCAGATTGTCGCGCCACATCTGCTGCAACTCGATGGCGATGGCCTCGTGAACCTTGTCGCCGCCGCCCGCCGCCGCGTTGAACATGTATTCAAACCTCGGAAATCCCCTGCCCTCCGGATAGCCGGCCTCGGCCAGCAGTTTCCGGGCGAGCGCGGGATCGTAGCCGAGACCCGGCGGCGGGGTGTAATTGGCCGTCCCCGGCGGAACGAGCGTGGCCGCCGGTTGCTCGCCGGCCCGCGTGATTTTTTTGACGATGCGTTCCTTGTCAATCGCCAGCGCGAGCGCCCGGCGGACACGCGGATCGTCAAACGGCTTTTTCGTCACGTTGAACCGGATGAAATAGGTGCCGAGATAATCGAACGAATGGAAATCCGGGCGTTGGAGCAGCACGTCCAGCAATTCGCCCGGCACCAGCGTGCGGTCGAGCACGAGGTCCGCCTGGCCGCGCTCATAAAGATTGAGCGCCGTGTCCGGCGAACCGACCGGCAGGATGTCAATGATTTGCGACCGCGTATTTGCGGCATCCCAGTAAAGCGGATTTTTCTTCAGGCGAACCTTGTCGTTGGGCCGCCAGTAGGCGAGTTCAAACGGCCCGCAGCTGGGCAACGGCCTGGCCATCAGCCAGCGGTCGCCGTATTTCGCGATGGTCTGGCGCGGCACGACGCTCATCACCGGCAGCGCGCATAAATCGAGAAAGAAAGCCGTCGGATGATTCAATTCCACGCGAACGGTGAATTTGTCCGTCGCACGAACGCCCACGAGCGACGGGTCCTTGATTTTGCCTGTGACAAAAGCCTCACCGTTTTTCAGATAAAAAAATTCCTCGGCGTAATCGGATGCCATCGCCGGGCTGGCCGCGCGCAGCCAGGAATAAACCACGTCGTCCGCCGTGATCGGCTCGCCGGTGGACCAGACGAGATTTGTGCGCAAATGGAAAGTGTAAATGCAGCCGTCCGGCGAAATGTCCCAGCCTTGTGCCAGACCGGGAACCGGCCGCGCGGTTTTGGGATCGAGCCGCGTCAATCCTTCAAACAAACCGATGGCGATGCGGAATTCCGGTATGCCGGAAATGATGGCGGGATCGAGCGATTCCGGCTCGGCGTTATTGATGATGGTGACGTCGGCGGGCTGTTCGCGGCGGACACAACCGGCCGCCAGCAGACAGAAGCTGGCGACCAGAAAACAGCCCATCACCATCCGCCACGCACCGTCATTCAGCCGTCTGACCAGGGCGCGTTTCAAATGGCGAACCTATTTCGGCTGCGGCGTTGCAGGCAGGCCGTCGGCCGGGATTGCGGGCGCGGAAGATGAATTGCTGGTTGTCGCTGGCGCAACCGGCAGCGGTGTTGCGGGCGGCACGACCGCCGGCATTTGCGATTGTTTTTGCTGCACGGCCTTTTCAAAGGCCGGCGTGTTGTTGCGATGGGCGGTGCCCTCCTCGACAGCCCCCAGAATCAGGGCCATTGCGAAAAAAATGCCCGTCGCCCATTTGGTGATTTTCGTCAGCGCATTGCCCGACCCCGCGCCGAACAGCGCGTCCGCAGTGCCGCCGCCGAAGGCCATGCCGGCACCCGCGTCTTTCTTGGGCAGTTGAACCAGCACCAGCAAAATCAGCAGCAGGCAGTTGAGTGCCAGCAACACCGTTAAAATTCCAGCAATAAAACTCATGGGCGAATGTTAGATGGAATTCTTGATGATGTCAGCAAAACTCCGCGCCTCAAGCGCCGCGCCGCCGACCAGCGCGCCGTCCACGTCCGGCTGCCCCATCAGTTCCTTGGCGTTGTTGGCCTTCACGCTGCCGCCGTATTGGATGCGCACCTTCCTGGCGGTGGCGTCGTCAAACATTTTCGCCAGCACGCTGCGGATGAAAGCGTGCGTGTCCTGCGCCTGCTGCGTTGTCGCGGTCTTGCCCGTGCCAATCGCCCAGACCGGCTCGTAGGCGACAATGGTTTCAACCATCTGTTCCTTGGTCAGCCCGGCGAGGCTGCCGCGCACCTGCGTGTTCAAAACCTTTTCCATCTGGCCGCCTTCTCGTTCCGCGAGCGTTTCGCCGACGCAGACGATCGGCTTGAGCGCCGCGCCATGAACCGCCGCCGCCTTTTTGGCGATCAGCGCGTCCGATTCCTTCTGGTATTGACGCCGCTCGGAATGGCCGAGGATGACGTAGCGCACGGAAAATTCCTTGAGCATTCCGGCGCAAATTTCGCCGGTGAACGCGCCGTAATTGTTCTCGCTCATGTTCTGCGCGCCGAGCCGGATGTTCTTGGTCTCCAGAATGGCCTTCGACACGGATTCCAGCGCGGTGAACGGCGGACACACGACGACGTCCACTTCCTTCACGTTCGCGATTTCCAGCTTGAGGCTGTTGACCAGCGCCAATGCCTCGGCGGCGGTCTTGTTCATTTTCCAGTTTCCAGCAATGATGAGTTTTCGTTCTTTGTTCATATAATTTTTATCCGCGAATCACGCGAATTTTCACTAAATTGTTTTTGGCTCTACCCAATTCGCGTCAATTCGCGAAATTAGCGGATCACTTTTCACTTAACGCCGCCACGCCGGGCAGCTCCGCGCCTTCCAGGAATTCCAGGCTCGCGCCGCCGCCGGTGCTCATGAACGTCACCTTGTCGCCGAGCTTCGCCTTGTTGAGTGCCTTCACGCTGTCGCCGCCGCCGATGATGCTCTTGGCGCCGCTCTTTTGCGTGGCGTCGGCCACGGCCTGCGCCACGGCATTGGTGCCGGCGGCAAACTGCTTGTTCTCGAACAGTCCCATCGGGCCGTTCCACAAAATCGTCTTCGCCGTGGCGACTTCGGCTGAATACGCCTTGACCGTGGCCGGGCCGATGTCGAGGCCGGCGGCGTCTGCCGGGCAGTTCATGTCCGAATTCACGCGCGGATTCTGCCATTCGATGACCGGCTTGCCTTTTTTGTCCAGCTTGTCGGTCTTGAACGGCACGGCGACGACGTCGTCCACCGGCAGAAGGAATTTGACATTCTTCGCCTTGGCCTTGGCCAGCGCGGAATTTGCCGTGCCGGTGGCATCGGCTTCCACCAGCGATTTGCCGGTTTTATAACCTTGCGCCAGCCGGAAGGTGTAAGCCATCGCGCCGCCGATGAGAATCGTGTCCGCCTTCTCCAGCAGCCGGTCAATGACTTTGATCTTGTCGGAAACTTTCGCGCCGCCGAGGATCACGACGAATGGGCGCGCGGGTTTATCGAGTTCATCACCGAGAAATTTCAATTCGCGTTCCATCAGCAGTCCCGCCGCGCACTTGCCACCGCGCCTGGCGACGAGGCGTGCCACGCCCTCGGTGGAGGCATGGGCGCGGTGCGCCGCGCCGAACGCGTCATTCACATAAACGTCGGCGACCTTCGCCAGTTTTTCGGCGAACGCCGGGTCGTTTTTTTCCTCTTCCTTGTAATAGCGGACGTTTTCCAGCAGCACCACGTCGCCGGCCTTCATCGCAGCCACGGCCTTCTCAACCTTTTCGCCGATGCAGTCGTCCACAAATGTCACCGGTTTGCCGAGCAATTCGGACAGGCGGGTCGCGACGGGCTTGAGCGACATGGTCGCCTCGCGTTTGCCCTTGGGCCGGCCCAGATGCGCGGTCAAAATCAGCTTGCCACCCTTTTCAATCAACAGCTTCAGGGTCGGCAGCGTGGCCACGATGCGCGTGGCGTCAGTGATGACCATCTGTCCGTCTTTTTCTTCCAGCGGCACGTTGTAATCCACGCGAAGAAAAACGCGTTTGCCGCGAACATCCAAATCTCGAACTGTCAGTTTTGCCATACAAATGTTCCTATGCCTAAAAAATTGAACGGGCAGGATAATCCAGCTTCAAGACAAGTAAAGAAAATTTCCTCGCGCTCAAACGTAGAGTGCGCTTTGCAATTCATGCACGAGGACGCTGACGAAGGGATGGCGCCGATCGGGATCGCGGGAAAGGCATTTCAGAATGACCTTTTCCAGCGCGGCGGGAATGTCCGCATTGTGCTCGCGCGGCGGGACGGGGCTGGCGGGTTCAAGCTGGGCGCCGAGGATTTCCGCGGGCGTCTCGCCGGGGAATGGCTTGCGACTGGTCAGCAGTTCATACGCGGCGACGCCGTAGGCAAAGATGTCCACACGCGCATCAAATGGCTTCCCCTGCAATTGTTCCGGTGACATGTAGCCGGGGGTGCCGGGATTTTCTGACGTTTTCTTTGGCTTTTCGAGAATCGGCCGCGCGAGGTCAAAATCAATCAGCCGCACGTTGCCGTTGCCGGTGACGAGGATGTTTTCCGGCTTGAAATCCAGATGCATGAAGCCGCTCTCGTGAATGTCGTTCAGGCCCACGGCCATGTCTATGAGGATCTGCGCCGCGTTCTGCGTCAGCACCGGATCCCGCCGCGCAAGCAACAATTTCAAATTGGACGCCTCGATGTAGTCCATGAGCAGATACAGCGTGCCGTCCAGCTTGCCGTGCTCGACATAGCCGACAATGAAGTCGCTCTCGTTGAGCTCGGACAGCACCTGGCACCCGCGCAGGAATCGCCGCCGCGCGCGCAGGTTGAAACGCAATTCAGGCTTGAGCTTGCGGAGCGCGAAAGGCTTGCCGCGTTCATCTGTGACGAGCCAGATGTCCGCCATGCCGCCGCTGTTGATGAGTTCCTGGGGGTAAAACCGTCCCCCAAAACGCGCCTGCGCACCCAAGCCCGCCGTCTGTGCTCCATTCGTCATCCTGACTATTTCTTAACACAAAATAACCATCGCTGCGAACAAAACTTCTTCACCGCGCAACTTCGGCGGCAATTAACGCTTGGCTCACCCCGCGCGAAAAAGTATTTTCACGCCATGCGACCTCTCCGGGCGCTAATCATTTATATCGCCGTGATTTTCATCGGCGGCGCGCTGCTCGCGCCGTGGCTGTGGCGGCTTATGCAGTTTTTTGCACATTCGTTTCCGCAGGCCGCCCGCGCGCCGTTCCACCGGTTTCTGGACCGCTCCTTCCTGATTTTCGCGCTGGCCGGGCTGTGGCCAATGCTGCGTTCGCTGGGCGCGACGTCCTGGCGCGACGTCGGTCTCATCCCGCCCTACGGCCAATGGAAAAAACTTTCCGGCGGGCTGCTGCTCGGATTTCTGACGCTGGCCGCAGTCGCCGGAACCGCCGTTGCCTGCGGCGACCGGGCGTTCGCCCCGGCGATGGACGCCCGCAAAATCGTCGCGGCCATTTTGGGCGCGGCGGTGACGGCCGGTGTTGTAGCCACCTTGGAGGAGATTCTGTTTCGCGGCGGCATTTTTGGCGGTTTGCGGCGCGTGCTTTACTGGCCGTTCGCGCTGTTCATCAGCAGCGCGATCTACGCGCTCGTGCATTTTCTCCAAAGCGCGGAATTTCCCGGTCCCATCGTCTGGAATTCCGGTCTGGCCCTGCTTCCGGTCATGTTGAGGGGTTTTGCGGATCTGCACACGCTGCTGCCCGGATTTTTCAGCCTCACGCTTGCCGGTGTGCTGCTGTGCCTCGCGTATTTGCGCACGGGCAACCTCTATTTTTCCATCGGGCTGCACGCCGGCTGGATTTTCTGCCTGCGAACTTACGACCAGCTCACCGTTCAGGTGCCGCATGCCGCAACCTGGTTTTGGGGCACCGGCAAAATGACGGACGGCTGGCTGGCGTTTCTCGCCATCGCCGTCACGCTGGTCATTTTCAAATTCCTGCCGCTGGACCAGCGGCGACCGCACTACGCGATTCCAAAATGACTCCGCCCGCCGCGCCAATTCAAAACTGGCTCAACATCGGACTCGGATTTCTTTACCCTGAAACCTGCCAGCTTTGCGGCGAACAACCCGCGACGGCGCGCGAGGGCTTTGTCTGCCGGCATTGCTGGACGCAGGTGCGCTTCATCCGCCCGCCGTTTTGCGAACGCTGCGGCCTGCCCTATCCCGGCGACCTGACCGCGCCGTTTGAATGCACGAACTGCCGCGGGATGGAACTGCATTTCAGCTCGGCGCGCTCGGCGGTGGTCGCGCGCGGCCTCGTGCTGGAGGTGATCCATCGCTACAAATACCGGCGCGCGTTGTGGTTTGAGCCGTTTCTTGCCGACCTGCTCATCCGCGAGGCGAGGCCGGTTTTGCAGGCTCAACACTGGGATTTCATCGCGCCGGTTCCGCTGCATCCGTTGAAACACCGCGAACGCGAATTCAACCAGGCGGAGCGGCTGGCAAATTATTTGAGCGCGGCCACCGGAATCCCGTTGAACACAAAACTGCTCCGGCGCGTCCTGCCCACGGCCACCCAGACGCAGCTCACGCGCGAGCAGCGCGCCGCGAACATGCGCCGCGCGTTTGCGGCCAATGACAGCGCCGGCCTAGACGGCGCGCGGATTGTGCTCGTGGACGACGTGTTCACGACCGGCGCGACCACCAGCGCGTGCGCCAGGGCGCTGCGGGCCGCCGGCGCCGGCGATGTCTGCGTCTGGACAGTTGCGCGCGGGCTTTGAATTGAATAGCATTGTTATTCATGGATACAACTTCGTTCACGAAGAAACCGCTTGGCGCTGACGCCAACGAGCCGGCGCTGACGCCACCGCCGGTCGGGGCCGCGCAAACGACGTTCGCCAAGAAACCGCGGCTGACGGGCAAATCCAAAAAACGCGACATCCCGGAGGGGCTTTGGACCAAATGCCCGACCTGTGAGACCATGATTTTCGACAAGGAACTGGACGAAAACCTGAAAGTCTGCCCCAAATGCAGCCATCATTTTCCCATCGGCTCGCGCGAGCGCATCCATTCGCTTGTCGAAACCTGCACCTTCGAGGAAATGGACGCCAGCATGACGAGCGTGGACATGCTGCGTTTCAAGGGCGCGTCCACCTACAAATCAAAGCTTGATGCATATCAAAAAAACACCACGCTCAAGGATGCGGTCGTCACCGGCCTCGGCAAAATCGGCCCGCATCGCCTCGCGCTCGGCGTGATGGATTTCAGCTTTCTCGGCGGTTCGATGGGTTCGGTCGTCGGCGAAAAACTGACGCGGCTCATCGAGCGCGCGACGGAAAACGAAATGCCCGTCATTATCATCTCCTCCAGCGGCGGCGCGCGGATGTATGAGGGCATGTTCAGCCTCATGCAAATGGCCAAGACCTCCGCCGCGCTGGCCTACCACGCGCAGCACCACCTGCCCTACATCAGCGTGCTCACGCACCCGACGACGGCGGGCGTGATGGCGAGTTACGCAAGCTTGGGCGATTTGATCCTGGCCGAGCCGGGCGCGATGATTGGATTTGCCGGCCCGCGCGTCATCAAGGACACCACGCAGGCCGAACTGCCGCCCGATTTTCAGACCGCCGAATTTCTCCTCAACCATGGTCTGATTGACGCCATCGTGCCGCGCAAGGAAATGAAGACGCGGCTGATTCAATACCTGGAATTCCTCACCGCCGGGAACAAGGCCGCCGCTGCTTCGTAGAATTTTCAACGCCGCCCGTCATACCACAGGTGCGCCTCCTCGCGGCTGGTCATCGCCCGCCGCTGGTTGAAGATTGCCCGCGCGAAAAAACGGAGGTGCTCCCGCGCCGTGTAGAGTTTCATCTTGCGCGCGGAGGTCACAAGCGGATGCCGGTGCAAAATGACGATTCCCCTGCCCTGCCCGCGCGCAAATCGTTTCAGGCGCTTGCTCAATTCCAGTTCTTCCGCCACGAACAGTTCGTTGCTGAAGCCGCCGACTTCGCGGAAGACCGCCGTCTCGACAAAAATAAACGAGCCGGCGAGCAGCTTGAGCAACCGGCTGGCGCAGTTCCATAATTGCGTGACGCAATCCGCCCAAAAGTGCCGTTCGTCCAGCCGCACCGTCACGCCGCCGGCGAGGCATTTGCCGGACTGGATTTGTTCCGCCGCATCGGCGAACAAAGCGGCGCCGGGATGCGAATCCGCATCCACAAAAACGAGCCACTCGCCGGTGGCCGCCGCCGCGCCGGCATTGCGCGCGCGGGCAATCTGGTTGACAGGCTCGAAAACGACCGTGGCGCCCGCCGCCCGCGCGATTTCCGCCGTCCGGTCGGTGGAATTGTTGTCGCAGACAATCAGTTCAAAACTCCAGCCCCGCCGGGTGAACGCGTTGGCCGCCAGCTTGATTTGCTCCAGCGACGCGCCGAGCAGCCGCTCTTCATTGAACGCGGGAACGACGATTGAAATTTTCACCACGCAAGCCTAGCAGCGGGCATTTGCCCGTGGCAAGCGATCCATAATTGGATCATGGCAGGCGCGCTCCAATTTTTATCGTGCTTTTTCCCGCAAATGGTTTTAATTGGAGGCATGACCATTTGGATTCTTGCACTGTTGCTGCTGGCTGCGGGCGCCGGGATGGGGCTCCGGCAGGGCGCGATTCGCGTGGCCATCTCATTTTTCGGGATCATCATTTCGGCGCTGCTGGCCTGGCCGCTGGCCGGCATCATCCGGCCGGTGCTGCCGCACATCGGCCTTGGCAATCCGCTCACAGTCTGGCTGCTGCCGCCGCTGTTGGTGTTCATCATCCTGTTGAGCGTGTTCAAGTCGGTGGGGTTGCTGGTGCATCACAAGGCGGACGTTTATTACCGATACAAGGCGGACGACATCCGCCAGATTTTGTGGGAACGGGTGAACAAACGCCTCGGCCTCAGCCTCGGTTTGCTGAACGGGCTGGCCTATTTCGTCCTCGTTTCATTCGTCATTTACGATTTCAGCTACTGGACGGTGCAATGGACAGAGCAAGGTGTGGCGCCGGACGGAGAAAGGCTGCCGGTAAGAATTCTGGACCGGATGGGCATGGACTTGCAGGGCACGGGCCTGATCCGGGCGGCGCGGGCGATTGACCCGATGCCGGAGATTTATTTCAAGACCGCCGACCTGGCCGGGACGATTTATCAAAACGCGCAGTTGCTGGAGCGGCTGTCGGCCTATCCGGCGTTTCTTTCGCTGTCCGAACGCGACGATTTCAAACAACTCGGCCAGAACGCGGATTTTCAGTCGGCGTGGAAGAATCATTCCCCTTTCAGCCAGTTGTGGAACAACCCGCAGGTCGAAAACATCCGACAGAATGCGGACACCGCCGGCATGGTGCGGAATCTAGTTCTCACCAATCTCGATGATCTGCAAAATTACCTCCAAACCGGCCAGTCCGAGAAATTCGGCCCGGAAAAATTCCTGGGGCGCTGGGATTTCAACGTCATGGCGTCTTTGACGGCGTTGGCTCAAACGCGGACCAATGTTCCGTCCAGCGAAATGGCGGCCATGCGGGCCTTGTGGTTTCCGGCCTACGCCAAAACGGTTCTTGTCGCCGGTGCCGACGGCCAGGCGTTCCTGAAGAACCTGCCCCGTTTCAAAATGCAGCCCAACCTGCCGACAAGCTTTGACGCCATCACTCTGCAGGGCCAATGGAAAAACGACGGGGATCATTACGATGTGACGCTTGCCGGCAGCGACGCGAACAAGTCCGGCACCGCCACGATTGACGGCTCGCGCCTCACATTCAAAACTGACAGCGACACGCTGATTTTTGATCAGGAATGAACACTCGTGTTTCAATTTGAAACAGTGCGCCGACGGCGACAAAAAATAATCCGCTGATTTCTTCCGTTTTTTTTTGTTCCGACAACTCCGGCCTGAAAACTGCTCCATTTGGAGCATGGGTTTGTCACACATCACGGTCATCGTGGCCACCATTCTGGGCGGACTGTTATCGTCGGGCTGCTCCAAGAGCCCGCCGTCACCGCAGAGGACCCAAACGATTGTGAAGAACGCCGCCGCCAGGCCTTCGACAATCAAGAATCTGGGCGTAATCCAGCTGACCAATCGTTTCGAGACCCAAATTGACCTGGGTAAAGGCACAAGCTGCACCATTACGCCCCAAATGTCCGACCACCACACCCTCATGCTCACACTCGCCTTTGGAAGCAAAAACGCCGAGGGAACACCGACCGGTCTCTGCGTCACACAGGTGACCGCCAAACCCAACCAGCCTTTCGACATCACGGTTAATGACATGGATCTGGCCTTTACGCCCAGATTGGTGGAATAAATTGTGGAGAGAAAATGGTCGGGACGGTGAGATTTGAACTGCCTTTTCCCGTCATGGTTTTTCCCAAGAAAACCCACGAAAACCAACAGTAACAGCGGTTTTTGCAACTTTGTCAAAAAACACTAAATGAAGCAAGATGAATCAAATCACGCTTTTTTTTGTTAGATTTTGTTAGAACAAATCACCGGCGTCCTCAAATTCAGATTTTGCGTTTCAAGCTCAACTCCAAGTAAGTGCGCGGGTGAATGCGCACCCATTCCCGGCTGCGGCGCACAACGCCATTCATGCTGGCCAGCGCGGCCCGCGCCGTTGATTCCGCCACCTGCTGCCACACCGCGAACTGCTCCACTGTCAAAAGGCTGTCGAGGTCGAAGCCTTTGGGCAGACAGCCGGGAAGTTGGCGGATTGGTTTCACGTCGGTCTCGGTGAGATATTTTTTTGACGGTTTCACGGCTCAATTTTGGGGAAGGTTTTGGTTGGAAGTCTTGCGGCAAATCTTTAGCGCGTGTTCTAGGAGTTTAACCATGTCGCCTTCGCTACCCCTTAAATAGTTTTGTGCGTGAATAGCCCATTCGAGAGCCTGCTCAAAAGAAACTTCGTGAAACGCCGTCCACGGCATATCCATCGGATCATAGGTCTTGTCTGTTTGAGCCAGAAAAAACCGGCCCCGGTTATCCGCATAAAGCGAGTTGAAGGGGTTTTCTTCGCCTTCCAAATAGTCGTCAACCTTGTAAACCAATTCCACTCCAATGTCTTCGACATCCCAGCCAGCGGGTTTAACGGTTGACGGGGCAACTGCTTTGAGTGTTTTCTTCATCGTCTTTATATGCAAAATGGACACGTCACAAAGGCGGAAACCTTATCGCACGCAAGAATCACCAAGCGCACTATTGCAACGTGTCCAGATTGTTTGTCTTGGATCGGAAACGACGGGTGATTACTCCGCCTGACAATTCCGAATCAGCCTTTCCGTGCTGACAAAGGCGACTTTGCGCCAGCCGGCGAAAAGTTGCAAGGAAAAATTTTACACTCCCGGCGGCAAGTCAAACGGACTGCTGTATTTCAGCACTGCCGCATTGTAGGGAGTATAACCGAATGCATTAACCGATCTCGCTTCGGTGTAATTATAAGCCACCTGCGTCTTCTGCCGCGCCGCGGTCGTCACGACCGGCGGCGATTTCAGCCAAAGCGAAGTCGTGTCCAGTTGGAAAAATCCGCCGCTGATATTCTCGAATGCGGTCAGTTCGGATGTCGTCCAAATCTGTCTCTTTCCAATATTGCTCGCCTGCACCTGAATCGCCAGTGCCGCCGTAAGCGTCCGCTTGAAAACGTGATAATAATCGGCGTAGCTGTCTGTTCCACGAATCAAGGAGGCAAGCAGTTGGATTGCCCGATTTTGGTAGTAATGTGGCGCGGTGTTGTCTGTAACCATCTGCCTCAATCCGCCCGTGCTATTAACAGCATTATACAATCCCGAATCGTAGTTGGTTACGCTGTAATTGTTTGAGTAAAGCCCTTGCTGCCAGTTCTCAAAACACCGCTGCACAGCAAAAGCGTAATTGTCCGGCAGTAATCCAGCCGTGAGTTGGTTCCCAAGCGAATCATACTTCCCCGCGACAATTTCACTTCCCAATAGATTCGCGTCGCGCATCTCCACGTCCAATTCATAAGTTCCCGTCAGCAGCATGGACTCGCCGCCGTATTCGTTTAACGGAAACACCGCCACCAGTTCCCATAACGAGCCACCCTGAATCCGGTGCAGGCTCATGTTGTATGCGCCCCAACCCCGGCACCATTGCTGCTGAACCTTCAACGCCGAATAGCTGCCCGTGTAAGAATACGTCGTCTCGCTTCCCGTCCGTCCATTTTCCTCGATGCCGACATGCTGCCCGGTCACGCCAACGGCCAGATTGAGATAATTCAACCCGTCCATTCCACTGCTCGGCGGCGTGGTGGAAATCAGATTATGGGCCGGCGGAAGTGGATTCATAAATTTATAAAATCGCCAAGCCCAAACCAGACAAGGCATGATGCGCGTTCGGTCTGCAACTTCTGAAGCTCAACGGCCAAGCGTGTAAGCGTCGGCGATGGATGTTTTTCAATCCAACGGGTAACGATAGACCGGCACAAAATTAGCAGGCTGTTGCGCGCGGCTTCGACGTTTGCTTTGTTTGTGGCCGCTTCCCGAATATCTGAAGTGCCGGAAAACTTACTGCGCAAAAAGTTGAATGCAGAAATCCGATTTTTTATCCGGTCTTCCGCCTCTGCCGTCAGACAATTTTTCAATTCGGATTCGAGTTCTGCCAGGTATTCAGCCGGACAAAGCACGTTGAAATTATCCAGTCGGAATTTTTGCTCAATCGTGGACAAATAGGCAAAAAGGTGGATGGACTTTCTAACCTCGGAATGACGCAACAAAGACGCTTTGGGATTGTCGAGATCAACCGCCTCCGGGTCCGACGTGAAATCTTGCAGAGATTCAAGCCGCGCCAGAAAACCCAACAATTCGCCGGCCAATGCCCAGCGCTCCCGCTCGCCTGCGGTCTTAAATTCGTCTGCGGTCATGGTCATATTTTTTGTGCCCGGCGCGACTCCATTACAGAACCACGCCGGGCGGCTTCTCGCGCCGACGCCAGCCAAGCGCGGAGATTGGTTGCCCGGCGTGACGAAACTCACGCCGGGTCAGACCGCCGGGAAGTTGGCCGCCATTTTATGAGAGCGGCTATGAACCCGGCGGCAAAATCAAATGCCAGGGACTTCCAGCCCGAATGTTCCGGTGATGGGTGTTTGCGCCGGGTGTGGGGCAATCCTCGAAACCGTGTGTTGAGGGTGGAGTATTCTGTCGAGCTGCGCCTTGCAATCCCCGATTGCGCTGTCGTATCGCTTCGACACCGTTGTCGGCTCGGGATCCACGCCATGCGCAGCAAAGAAATTTTTCTCATCTGTCACAGCGTCCAATTTCTGCGCGGCCAGAACCCGCATGAGTTCGGACAGCAAATTGATCGTGATCTCTCGCACTGGCTCGAAGGCGTTTATCAGCATGGTGTGTGCGGCCTGGGTGATTGCCTCCGATCCAACGGAGCTTTCAAGCCTCGAAAGCTCACCTTGCAATTCGGCAATCCGCTCCGATGTCAGCGAGCCGACCGCGCCAAGCTCCTGACGGATTTCCTCGATGCGGTCCAGCGGGTTCGCGTTCGGCCATTGGCGGTAGAACTCGGTGGCATAGGTGGCCAGCCGGTGACGGGCCAAGCAAAGAAGCGTCGGCAGGAAGGAAAAGATTTTCGAGTCAGGATCAATGCCGTCCTGAATCGCAGCACACACCAGCTTGTTTGTCGTTGTGATGTTCAAAGGCGTTGCTGCCTCTGAATCAGGCGGATTGGCAGCAAGCCAAGATTCGAGCTTGGACAGCGTGGCAGCGCGGAAGGCGGGCCGGTTGGCATGGCGTTCAATGTCACTGACGGCGCGATGGAAGTTGATCAAAGGCAGGATGTTCTCAAGCCCGGCCAGTGCCTCGGCCACCAGTGCCTTGCGCTTGAAATACTCTCCCTTTTCCGCACCTGTTTTGAACTGAAGCGAATAATCAGGGACCGTGAAGAAATACCACCGCAGATATTCCATGCACTTACGGTTGCCCGTTGGCAGGTTTTCCTTCATGCCGTCCCACTCAAACGCTTCAAGCGGCGCGGGCGGCATGGGCGGCATGGGCGCAGCGGCGGTGGGAACATCAGCACGGGCGAAGCTCGCCGGGCCGCTGTGCGTGCTTGCCGGCTGCGGCATGGGGGTGTGGTTGCTCTCGTCGAGGAGCATAAAATCATTGGCAGTTTTAGAATTGTCTTGAGTCATAAAATTTCGGTGGTTCGGTTTGATGTTCAGTCGAGATCGCGGGGCGGCAGGGCGTTCAGTTCATCGAGAGTTTTCACGCCGCGAGCCTGCAAAATCTGCTGTGTCATTGTTGCCTTTTTCTGCGGTCCGCCGCCCCTTTTTCGAGCCTTGTCGGCCTCCTTCTCACGCTCGGAATCCGGGTCCTCGTCATCGTCGTTGCGCTGCTCGTCCTTCGGCTTGTCCTCGCGCTTTTCCTCATCGTCCTCGTTCTCGTTCGACTTGCGCTTTGGCTTGTCCGCGTCATCGAGGGAAATGCCATCGGCCTTCGCAGCCAAAACATACTCGGTCAACGTCGCAAATTTTCCACCGCGCACGGTCGCATTTGGAGCGAATTGAAATGTTGGGGCCTTGTCACCGAGCATCGCCTCAAGCTCGCCGCAATGGGCCTCCAAAATTGGCAGGTCAATGGACAGGTTTCCTGTCCCCGAATATGTGGGCGGCGCGACATAACCGCCGCCGCGGCTGCTTACCAGGCCGCGAAGATTTGCCGCGTGTAAGTGCAACTTCGCGAACAGAGTCCGGGCCGACTCTCTGCTCAAATTTGAAAGATCGTGTGTTTTCATAAAGTTAATGGATTTTGGGACCAACGAGGCCCGCCAGTTCTGGCAGGCGCGATTCAACAAAAAGGGGTGACAGCCGTTGCGTCCGCCCTTCGACGAGCAAGGCGTCTGGCGCAATCCCACGCCGCGCAACCGCCCGGCGAAGGGTCATCAGGCAATTTCCCGTGCGCCTCGCGCACTCGCTCAAGGTGATCAATTCAACCGGTTTCGTGTTCATGTTCTGATAAAGGTGGGACATTTACCCTTTGCCGGGGATTTCGATTTTCAAGCCAAGCCGTTGCGCGGCTGCGGCGATGGCCGGCGGCACGTTGTCAAAGCAACTGCCCGGCAGTTTTTCGCGCACGGTGATGGCGTCAATCCGCACGGCAATGAGCATCCAGAGTTGAACCGTAAGGGCGTCGCGCTGCTCTGCGGTCAACTCCACGCCAGCCGCGACTGCGGCGGCGGCAAGGTGTTTGTCGAGCGAGTCCAGGATTTCCCATGCGGTCATAATGCCGTCTAAAAACAAGGCCTCCCGGCTCGGTTGCAGCGAGACCGTCGAGCCGGTCATCACCGGCGCGCTTGCAAATGCTGCCAGAAATCGCCGCCACTCTGCGACGTTGTGCCGTCCATCATTTGCTGGTGTCGGTGCGCCGGGTTTTTTTGCCCAATACGCGACGCGCTGGCGCGACACCTCAAAAACCTTTGCCAATTCGGAATAATTTTTCACGTAGTTGGGACCGTCGTCATCCGGCGCGGCGGTCTGGCCTTTGCAGGCGGCGTCAACTGATTCGCGCTCATAGCGCGTTAAGGTTCTGCCGGCTTTTACCTTCGCCAGAATGTTTGATAGGTCTGCGGTCAATACCCGCTCGGCAATTTTGGGGTCTAGTTTTGGTGTTTTCATATGTTGGGGGGTAGCAGGCTCTCAATCCATGTTTTGTGGAACTCGTAAAGTTTGGCGTCATTGCTCAAGGCAAACTGCTCAAGGTTTTGGCAGCTTCGGAGGTTTGCCGATGATTCGACGGTGTAGCGGTCGCGCCGGCCTGCTGGGGCAATTAAAATCAGTTTGGCATGGCAGCGGGTCGCGGCGATGCGCTGGCCGCGCTGCTCAAGCCGAACCCTTGCAGCCTGGAACACGTCGGCATTGGCCTTTTCAAAATACTGGCTGCACACAATCGCGGCCCGGCGAATGTGGCCGGCGTCAATCAAATCGCATAGATGCTGATTATTTGCCGCATTAAATCCCAGCGTCGCGACGTGCAATTCCTCAATCATGCAACCCAGCAGACTATGAACCGCCGGGATCAAATCCCATGCGGCGAAGTCGCCGGCCATGATCGCGTGAATTGTTTCGCCGGCCTTCGGCAGTTCGCCGATGAGCGCAACCGCGTTTGGAACATGGCGCAAATCGTAAAACTTCCGGCGCGTGGACTTGGTTACAATCCGCTGACGATGTCCGATGCCAAGCTCTGCGCCGGCTGTGGTGCGCTTTTCAATCGCATCCGCTGCGAAAGTCAGGTCCGCCGGCCGGTCAAAGGTCAAGTCGGCCTCTAGTTCTGGTTTTTCAAACATGACAAAATGGATTTTTCAAAGGTCGCGCGCGGATTAGGCTATGACATTAAACCTGCAATCGGGGATGGGGGGTCAAAAAGATTCCTTGGCATGGTGGTGGGGGGTGTCAGTTGACTGGCGGGCGCGTTCCGATTCCACGCGGGCAGCTTCAAAGCGTGCGGCGGCTTCCGCGTCGGCTTGAAGCTTCTGGCAAATGTCGCACGAGCAACCGGCGACGGGCAGCGTCGGATCGTGTTCGGTGGTGTTCGGCTCGGTGGTCATAGGTCGGGCGGTTGTGACAGTTCGGCGTGACTGGGGAACGCCGGGCGTGTTGGCACGCTGCTTCCGGTGCTGGCGGTCATCCGCTGGAATGTAACGCGGTAG
Source organism: uncultured Bifidobacteriaceae bacterium (assembly GCA_964655855.1). GTDB lineage: Bacteria > Verrucomicrobiota > Verrucomicrobiia > Limisphaerales > UBA11358 > UBA11358. The sequence goes on along the minus strand of CAZZPE010000005.1, from coordinate 46,419 downwards.
CCACGCCGATTTGTCAGCACGTCCATCAAAACCGCCTCATAACCTGCGCTGGCTGCATCCACAATGGTTTTGCCAAGCTCGCCGTATGGAATGACGACAGGCTCGCGCCAGTCGCGTAGGGCGGGCGATGGCAGGTTTGGTTGCACTTGGTTCATCGTCGGATTGCGGCTTCGACTTGTTCCCGAAACTTCGCCGCGAGTTCCGCCGACGGCGTGAACGGTTTTGAATCTGGCTTGGCCTGCGGGGGTGTTGCTGGTATGGCCGGCCTGACTGATTTACTTTTGCGCCTTCGCATCTCGGCTTTGATGGCGGCGCTTTCGGCTGGATCGGTTGTCTCGCGCAAGTCTTTCCGTAATTGCCAGCCTTGCAATTTTTCGAGGGGGTTGTCCCCCTTACTCATTGAACTTACTCCCTGATATTTACTTACGTTGCCCTTTTGGGCAACACGCGGCGTTGCCGCTTTGGGCAACACGATGCTCCCCTTTGGGCAACACGGCTCGTTTTTCGCGTTGCCGCTTTGGGCAACACCAGAAACTTTTCGTGTTGTCCATTTCGGCAACACGAAAGGCAAATCGTTACCGGGCAAAACCGTGTAGCGGCAAAAATGCTTCTGGCCAACTTTTTCAACGTGTAGGTAGCCTGCTGCGACAAGCTCTTTAATCCACCCCAAAAGCGAATGAGTTTTGCAGCCGATGTCAGCCGCTATTTGCCGCTGCTGCGGCCATGTCTGCCCATTCCGATTTTTCCGGTCATGCAAGTAGTGCCACAATCGGAACGAGCCATGTGAAATTCGCCGGTCAAGGATAATCCTCCGGAAAACCGAAATGTCCCCGCTTATTTGAGGGTCAGTCGAGTTGGTGGCTGCGCCGGATTTCTCCCCGGCGCGGCCCTTTTCATTGGGCGTCATGTCTGCTCCGGGGTTGAATTTTGTTTTTCGCATCATTCGCCTGCCATCCGTTTCGGACTCCAAACTTGCGGGAGAACTCGGCAGCGTGCGTTGAAAATTTTGTGTGGCTGATTCCCCATTTCCGAGCCACTTCGCAGCCGGGTGCGTTATTCAGTCTTGTCGGGTTTACGACCCACACGGCGGCAAGGATTCGTGTTGCAATGGGGGACAGTCCGCGCGCATCGTCGGCGCCAACATCCATGAAGAAATCAAACAACATTCGGATCACTTCAGCGGGGTCGGCCTGCGTTGGCGAGTCGTCATGGTCGCCGTCGAGCCGGGCGACATATTCCCAAGTCGGGTCGTGAATCAAATTGGCCAGCGGATGATTTTTCTTTGACAGCCGTCCTTCATCAAAGTCGCTCCGGCTGCCCCCTGGCCAGTCGGCGGGGTGATGGCCGGCCTCCTTCAGGACCGCTTCCACGTTGCCCGGCGTGATTTCGGGCGGGCAATTCATTGCGCCCCCCGCGTGTCCTTCGCAACTGTAAATCTCTCGCGCCAATCGGCGCGAACATCGTCAGGATTGAAAAAACAAAGCCTCCCGATCTTGACAAACCGGACGCGCCGTGCTTTTTTCTGGTCGGCGAGCCACCGAACCGTTGGCCGGTTGGCCGGCGGGAAAAGGATTTTGAGTAGGGTTGGCCCGTCAACAAGTTGACCGGGAGAAGTTTGTTTGTTGTCAGCACTCATATTCACCCTGTTGCAGACATTTACCCTTCGTCGCGTTTTATTGTGGAATAAACGACAAACAGCCTTTATTTACGCGGGGATTATCAGTTCCGGTGTCAAGACGCTCATCGGTCATGGCGGATTCGTCCGATGGATTGAAGATGAGTTGAAGGCGTTTGATCGAAGGACTGCAACGCGCTACATGTATCTCGCATCAAATGGGGCACATGTGTCCCAAATGGAATCGCCCAACCTCCGCCAAGCCTACATCAAGCTCGGCATCATTGATGATCGGGCGCGATTGAAAACCACTCCGCCGCCGCCGCCGGGCGGATGCGTTTCAAGTAATTCGTGCGGATGACTTGCGGGCTGTTTCCGGCTTCATCGGCAGCGCGGGCAACGTCGCCGGACTCCGCAACACGGGCTGAAATGTAAGTGTGCCGGAGCGCATTGTGCCGCCATGTCAGCGGTTTGATTTCTTTCGCCGTGTCGCCAGTTGCCGCCGCCGCCTTCAAAAGATATTTGCTGGTGTTCACGATGGAAACGACCTTGCCGTTTTTCTTGGCCAGCGGCATCAGGAACGCTTTCAAGTTCGGTTTCATCGGCACGATTCGCCGCGTTTTGGTCTTGGCGTGTTGCGCCTTCACCTCAATATAGTTTTCCGAGAAATCAATGTCCTGCCATTCCAGCCGCGCAATTTCGGCGTGGCGCAGACCGGCGAATCCGCCAATGACAATCAGCGGCAAGATTTTTTCGTCGGCAGCGGCAATGAGCCGGCGCATTTCGTCGGCGGTTAAAATTTCAATCTCTCCGAGCTTCCGCGCCGTGTAGTTTTGGACGCCTTCAAGCCAGTCCGTTCCCTTCGACAGATAGCCGCGCAGCACAAGCCAACGGTTGAAAAATCCGATAACGTCGCGGTGATTGCGCTTCGATCTTTCGGCCATCGGCAGCGCGGAAAGATACGCGGAAATCAGGTCTGGCGTAACGGTGTCAACTTGAACGTTGAAGGATTCGGCCAAGCGGTTAATCACAACGGAAAGCTGCTTCAGACGGTGGCAGGATTTCCCGTCGGCGATGGCCTGACGCTGTAATTGCTTTCCGGCGTCGGCCAGGGTGATTTTGGGAAGCGTGACGGCGTTGCGCTTCACCCACTCGCGGCAGGCTTCGGCGATGGACGCCTTGCCATCGAGAATTTTCAGGGCGTCGGCATATTCGCGGCAGGCGGTGTCAATCTGCACCCGAAACGGCAACAGGGCTTCAATGGCTCCGGCGTATTGAATCCGGGCACCGTTCCGCAGTTCCAAAGATGATTGATCCCCGTTCGCAACTTTGACGCAAGCATCGGACGCCACGGTCCGGGCTTCATCGAAGTTTGAACGCCAGACCTGCTTGCGTTTTCCGAGTAGGATGTATTCGACGATGAAGTATTTGAGCGTTTTTCCATCCTTCAATTTCGAGGCTTCACGAATGATGGCGGACACGCCTTTTTCGGTGATCTTTACAGGAGACTTTTGGGCTTTCATGGTTCTGTAACAGCCCGAACATTTACCCTTCAAATGTTAGAACTGTGTTAGAACCGCTGCCCTGTTGCGAAAACCCCAATAAAAATGGTCGGGACGGTGAGATTTGAACTCACGACCTCTTGCACCCCAAGCAAGCGCGCTACCAAGCTACGCTACGTCCCGAACCATCGCCCTGACTTTCGCCAGCGCGGCAGGATTCTACCGGGAATGGCCGCCGTATCAATCACGAAGATTCGCCGAACCCATTCCAACACGTCCTCATCCTTGAAATCAACCGGAAATCCAGGCATGAGACCGGTTGTGAGAATGATTTTCTTAAACCCGTTTTTTTGAAATGGTGTGTGTCGCGTGACCGTAAAAGGCCTCCGCGCATTCCATGAGCGTCTCGGACAGCGTCGGATGCGCATGAACCGTCAGCGCGATGTCCTCCGCCGTCGCGCCCATTTCCATGGCCAGCGTCGCCTCGGCGATCAACTCGCCCGCGCCCGCGCCCACGATGCCCACGCCCAGCACGCGGCCCGACTCCGGATCCATCAGCATCTTTGTCATGCCGTCCACACGGTCAAACGACAGCGCGCGGCCGGAAGCCGACCACGGAAATTTTGAAATTTCATACTTCACGCCGCGCTGCTTTGCCTCGGCCTCCGTCAAGCCGCACCACGCCAGTTCCGGGTCGGTAAACACCACCGCCGGGATGACGCTTTCAAAAACCGTGTTCTCGTCGTGGATGTTCTCGACGGCGATGCGCGCCTCCTTGTGCGCCTTGTGCGCCAGCAAAATGCCGCCCGCAATGTCGCCGATGGCGTAAATGTTCGGATCGTCCGTCTGCTGCCGGGTGTTCACCTTGACAAACCCCTTTTCGTCGAGCGTGACCTTGGTGTTTTCGAGGCCGAGGTCGGCGCTGTTCGGCACTCGCCCGACGGCCACCAGCACGCGGTCGTAAAGCTCCTCGATTTTCTTCCCGTCGAATTCCATCGCGACTTTGATTTGTTTCCCCACGGTGGACATTTTGGCCACGCGCGCCTTGAGCCGGATTTCCTTGAACGCCTTTTTCGCGTTCGCGACGACGTATCGCGCCATGTCCGGATCGGCGCCCGCGAGCACGCTGTCAAGCGCCTCGACGAGAACAATTTTGCTTCCCAGCGCGGCATAAACGGTGCCGAGTTCCATGCCGATGTAACCGCCGCCGACGACGAGCAGGTTTTCGGGAATGTCCTCGACCTCTAGCGCGCCGGTCGAGGTCATGATGCGCGGGTTGCCGAGGTCGAAGGCCTTGGGCATCGCCGCGAGCGAGCCGACCGCCAGAATCGCGCGGTCAAACTGGATGAACTGCTGCCCCTGCTCCGTTTCGACACGCAAGGTCTGCGAGCCTTCAAAATAACCGCGCCCCTGAATCACCTGCACATTGCGCATCTTCGCCAGCGTCGCCACGCCGACGCCGAGCTTGTCCAAAATGGATTCCTTCCACGTCCGCAGCCTGGCTAGGTCCACCGACGGCTCGCCAAACGTGATGCCGCGATGCGCGGATTCGCGTGCGTTGACAATTTGGTGAGTCGCATAAAGCAGCGCCTTGGACGGAATGCAGCCGCGATTCAAGCACACGCCGCCAAGCCGTTTCTCGCGCTCGACCATGATGACCTTCTTACCCATGTCCGCCGCGTAAAATGCCGCCGCATAGCCGCCCGGCCCCGAGCCGACGACCACGATTTCAGTTTTGATTGTGTCCATGAATTAAAGTTTGACCGCCGCCTCCTCAAAATCCTGCAGCGCCGCGACCAGATCCACGATGAAACGCGCCGCTTCGCCGCCGTCAATCACCCGGTGATCGTAGCTCAAGCCCAGTGGCGTCATCATGCGAACAACAGCCTTGCCGTCGCGCGCCACCGGCTTCATCGCGCCGCGGCCGAGGCCGAGGATGGCCACCTCCGGCAAGTTGATGATGGGCGTGAAATGCGCCCCGCCAATCGCACCCTGATTTGAAATCGTGAACGTCCCGCCCTTGAGTTCCTCGGCGGAAATTTTACGGTCGCGCGCTTTGGCGGCAACCAGCTCCAATTCCTTCGCCAGATCGAAAATGGATTTTTTGTCCACGTCGCGGATGACCGGCACGATCAATCCCTGCTCCGTGTCCACCGCGATGCCGATGTGGCAATATTCCTTGAGGACAAGTTCGTTCGCGGCTTCGTCGAGGCTGGAATTGAACAGCGGATGCTTCTTCAACGTCGCGGCCACCGCCTTGAGCACCAGCGGCGTGAGCGTCAGCCGCGCGCCTTTTTTCTCGTATTCGGCGGCGTGCTTTTTCCGCAGCTCGTTCAGCCGCGTGAAATCCGCCTCGTCGAACTGCGTCACGCGCGGCACGGCATTCCAGCTTTCGCCCATCCGCCGCGCGATGACCTGCCGCAACGGCGACAGCGGCTTCCTGCTGACTGGTCCCCATTTGGAGAAATCAATGCTTTCGGTTTTGGCGGGCCGTTCCACGCCCGCGGGAGGCGCGCCGGCGGCTTTCGGCTTCGCCGCCGCTGTCACCAAACGCTGGATGTAATTCCGCACGTCCGCCAGCCCGATGCGGCCGCCCGCTTCGCTGCCGCGAATCTTCCGCAAATCAATGCCCAGTTCCCGCGCCAGTCTGCGCACCGATGGCGCAGCCATTGGCGCACCCGTGGAAATCTGTTCCTCGTTGTTCTCGTCCTCCGCCTCGACCGGAACCGACTGGCGGGGCGCCTGCGCCGTTTTTTCTTCCACCGGCGCAGGCGCGGCGGCAGGCTGGCCGCCGCCGTCCAAAGTCAGGATGCGCTGACCGATGCCGATGCGGTCGCCCGGCTTCACATGAATTTTGATGACAATCCCGGCTCCGGTGGACGGGATCGAAGCCACGGCCTTTTCGTTTTCCAGTTCCAGAATCGCCTGATCCTTGGCGACCGTGTCGCCTTCCTTCACGAAAAGGTTGACCACGACGCCGGAATCGGCGCCCTCGCCCAGCTTGGGAAGTTTAACATCCATAAATCAACAGGCCGCCAGCTTGCCGGAATAATCCGCCGCTTTCCAGAAATAATTTCTCCGGCAACCCGCAAATGAATCCTCACCCGTCCGCCAGTTCCACGAAGTTCTTCAGCAGTTGCAGCCCGACGCGCTGGCTTTTTTCCGGGTGGAATTGCGTGGCGAAAACGTTGTCGCGCCAGACGGAGGACGCAAAGGTGTCGCCATAATCCGTGCGCGTGGCGATGATGGATTTGTCCACCGGCTGCGGATAGAAGCTGTGGACGAAATAGACGTAGCTGCCGCTGGCGATGCCGCGATAGAGCGGGCAGCCGTCCTTCGCGATTTCAATCTGGTTCCAGCCGATCTGGGGAATTTTCAGCCCGTGTTTTTCCGAGAAGCGAATGACGCTTCCCTTGAACACGCCGATTCCGGCGGCGCAGGAGTTGAATTCGTCGCTGCGTTCAAACAGCGCCTGATAGCCGACGCAAATGCCGAGGAACGGCCTGCCGGTCTTGATGAAGACGCGCACGGCCTGGAGTAGTTCCTGTTTGCGCAGGGCGTTGATGCAATCGTCGAACGCGCCGACGCCGGGCAGCACCATCGCGCGGGCGTCGCCGATGTCTCCGGGCTTTTGAACAAGGCGCACGTCCGCGCCCACCTTGAGCAGCGCCTTTTGCGCGCTGCGCAGGTTGCCGGAACCGTAATCAAGCAGAGCAATCACGGGGACAATTTAGCGACAGACGGCCGCGGATGAAACATGGATTTTCAAAAAGCTTTTGCTGGAAATTGTTCCATGCTATTTCAAGGCGCAAATGAACAGTCAACCGGCGACAGATATTTCCCGCAATCCGCCGTCCCGTCTCTGGCCGTGGCTGTTCGTGCTGGCAGTGCTCCTGTTCGTCGGATTCATCCGCGTTCGGCTGCTGGACATGCCGCTGGAACGCGACGAGGGCGAATATGCCTACGCCGGGCAGTTGATTCTTCAGGGGATTCCGCCTTTCGAACTGGCTTACAACATGAAATTGCCGGGGACGTATTTCGCCTACGCGCTGGGCATGGCGGTGTTTGGAGAAACTCCTGCTGGAATTCATCTGACGTTGCTGGTGGCCAATGCGCTCACCATCGTTTTCGTCTTTCTGCTGGCCAGAAAACTTTTCGGAACGACGGCGGGCCTGGTGGCATGCGCGAGTTATGGCGTCATGTCGGTGAGCGTGCCGATCCTCGGAATGGCGGCACACGCCACGCAGTTTGTGGTACTGTTGGCCGTGCCGGCAACGCTGCTGCTGTTGCAGGCAGACGAAGATAAGCGCGTCAAAACATTGTTTTTTAGCGGGCTGCTTTACGGGCTGGCGTTTTTGATGAAGCAGCAGGGGATTTGCTTCTGTCTGTTTGGAGGATTCGTTGTTGTGGCGCGGGCGCTGCGGGAGAAATCCCTGTTATCATCCAGCCTTGTAAAGCGAGGTTTTGCCTTTGGCGGAGGGATGCTTCTGCCATTTGCGCTGACGTGTCTGGCGCTTGCCTGCGCCGGTGTTTTTTCGAGATTCTGGTTTTGGACGTTCACCTACGCCCATTCGTATGCGACGGCCGTGCCGTTGCGGGAAGGGATGCAGCATCTCGCCGCGTATTGGAAAGGCACATTCGATGTGGCGCTGGGATTCTGGATTATTTTGATTGTCGGATTGCCGCTGGCCATTGGGGACCAAGGCATCCGACGGCAAACCCTATTCGCGGCTGGGTTCGGACTTTTTTCATTTCTCGGCGTAGCGGTGGGGCTTTATTTCCGCACGCACTATTTCGTCCTCGCGCTGCCCGCCCTTGCCATGCTGCTGGGGGCGGCAGTGACATCGATGCAGCGGGCGATGAAATTTCGAATTTTTGCGGATGTTTTCAAAAGTCTTCCGCCGATTTTGTTTGCGACGGCACTGACATGGGTCATTTATCATCAAGGCCAGTTTTTCTTTGAATGGTCACCGGTTCAAAATAGCCGGATCATTTACGGGCTGGATCCGTTCGAGGAATCCGTCCCCGTCGCGGAATATGTCCGCGCGCATTCCGCGCCAGACGCGCGCATCGCGGTGGTGGGTTCGGAGCCGGAGATTTATTTCTACGCCCACCGCCATTCCGCCACGGGCTATATTTACACTTATGCCCTGATGGAAGCACAACCCCATGCGCTGGAAATGCAGATGGACATGATCCACGAAATCGAAAGGAACCGTCCGGAGTTTCTGGTTTATGTCTCCTACGAAAACTCATGGCTCTTCCAGACCCGTTCGGACCGGGAGATTCTCGACTGGTGCAAACAATACGCCGGGCGCTTTTATGATCTGGTCGGCTACGTTCACAAGGATTCCACGGGCGGGGCGGAAAGCTTTTGGGACGACTCGGCAAAAAATCGGGCCGCAGGGAAGGAAGAATACGTGGCTGTTTTCAGGCGCAAACCGCAGCATCGTTGAATCGGAAACGCAAAGGCCGGTGCGAACAGGCGAACGTCATCCGACGTTCCAAATTTGGCTTCGTTTTTTGTTGATGGATTCCGGCTGGAAGCGTAGAAATAAACACATGAACTACATTCCCTCCATCGTTCTGGCCTGCGCACTGGCGATTCCGGCCCTGGCGCAGGATGCAAAAACCAATGCCGCCCCCGAACCGAGCAATCCCGCCGATGCAGTCATTCAAGCATCTGGCCAGTCGCTTCCCGCATCCGCAGCGGTCCTGACTGCGCCGCTGGTTTTGACAAACGGCTATTTCTTTCTGGCGGCGGAACAACAGGAAGTCGCGGGCGGCGGCAAGGCGGTTTTCAATTTTTCCGTCACGAACGCCGGGAATTATGTGATTGAGACGCTGGTGAGCGCACCCGATGGAAGCTCAAATTCGTTTTATGTGAACATCGACGCCCAGCCGGAAGATCCGGAAATGATTTGGGACATTGATCTCACGGCGGGATTTGAGAAGCGGGTGGTAAGCTGGCGTGGCGGCGGGGACTCATCCAACGATGAGATCAGTCCCAAACGTTTCAAGCTTGAGGCGGGCGCGCACACGCTGGTCTTTGTCGGCCGCGAGCCGGGCACGCTGTTGAAGTCGCTGACCATCCGCCCCGCCCCGGCGGAACAGCCTGTCAGCCCTTGAATCCAGGCGGTGTCAGGCGAGGACGGCCTTGTTCGCCTTCAGATATTTCTCAATGGTTTTAATGCCATTGCAGGAATTGGAAACTCTGACGGCGTCCGGCTTGCCCAGTTTGTAATGCACCAGCAATTTGCCGACCTCCTGCACGCACAGATTCGCGTCCGCCATGCGCCAAAGCTGGCCGGCTTCCAAAATTTGCGGACGAACGCGACGGGCAGACTTAATTTTCATCATGGTTTATCCTGCGCCTTAATCTTCAGTTAGACCAGACAAATCGCAATGCGATTTTAGCGCCCGACAACCGGATTACTCGTCCGGCGTTGCCATAAATGTGGAGAGCATTCCTCCTGCGGCACGCCTGCCGGAAGGGTTCATTGAACCAGCACGGCCTTGTTTTTTTTCAGATATTTCTGGATGGTCACGATGCTGTTGACGAGATTTGGCATCCGGATGGCATTGGGCTTGGCGAGCTTGTAATGCACTAGCAATTTGCCGACTGACTCCACCTTCAGGTTCAATTCCGCCATGCGCCAGACTTGACCGTCTGCCAACGGTTCCATGCGGGCACGACGAACGGGCTTTGTTTTCCTCATGCCAAATTCTGCCCAAAAACACCGACCGAAACCAGCCAAATCATGAGGGACGGATAGACGAGAATCCGCCGTGAATCCCCGGCTCCATGCTTAGGATTCTCGATAGGCCAGTTTGACAATCCAGTCGGCAAGGAAGAAGCACAGCGCGCCGGCGATGAATTCCGGAATGCCAAAAACAAAATAGCTCAAGGTGGAAACGGAGCCGGAACTGCTGTCCTGACCGCCGGCCAGAAGGTTTTCAAGAAAATTGTCGAAGCCGCTCAAAAAATCATAAAGGCTGTAAAGAACGACGAGAAATCCAGCGGCCCGGATGACGACGCCAAGGAGTTCGGATGGTTTCATGTTATTGCAAAACGGGCAAAGGAGGTTTAACCGATGCGCCAGACGATTCGAGCCTTGTTCAGGTCATACGGTGACATCTGCATTTTCACGCGGTCACCGATGGTAAGGCGCACAAACCGTTTGCGCATCTTGCCGGAAATGGTCGCCAGCACCTGATGCTTGTTGTCCAGTTCAACACGGAACATCGTTCCGGCCAAGACCGTCAGAATGCGCCCTTCAACTTCGATGTGTTCTTCCATGGATCAAGGAAATCTGCCCGATGGGATGTCCCCAAGGCGAGTGGAAAATCTCGCCACACAGCGGCACGGGGCGGCGCTTTTAAGCGTCGCCCCGGCGCGATTGATTCAAAAATTAATCAGTAACGATCCCGGCCGCCGCCAGCACCGCCGCCAGCACCGCCGCCGCGAAAATCACGGCGCGGACCACGGTCGCCGCGGGGACGCTCTTCCTTGGGGCGCGCAATGTTGACCGTCAACTGGCGCTCGCCCAGCGTTGCGCCGTTCATGGCGGCAATCGCCTTTTGCGCCTCTTCCGGCGTGGACATGGTGACGAAGGCAAAACCGCGGGAACGTCCGCTCATGCGATCCATCATCAGGTTGGCCTCGACAACCGTGCCGTGGGCAGCAAAGGCCTCCTGCAGGTCGTTTTCCGTGGTGTTGAAGGAAAGATTCCCAACAAACAATTTATTACTCATTTAACGATTGACTGTTCAATTAACTGTTTTCGGACTGTTCCCGACCTCCGGGTTTCAAATCATCACTGAACCATGTTCACTTGAAGATTCACCATGTTCTGAAATGACTAGTTATTTCACAGACGGCGAAATCATAACCGTTCCCCCCACCGGTTGCAAGCACTATTTTCAGGCTCAACTGGCATCCGACGTTGATAAAGACGAGATGGAAACCGGTAGTTTCAACAACCCTGTCCGCCGCCAAACTCTCGCGCTCGTGCTCGACACCGGCATTTCATTTTGCAAAACTTCGCGCCAGTGAAACAATCAATCGTCACTCTGGACATGGAAGGCGTGCTGACGCCGGAAATCTGGATCGCCGTCGCCGAGAAGACCCAAATTCCCGAACTGCGTCGCACCACGCGCGACGAGCCGGATTACGACAAGCTCATGCGCGGACGACTCGCCATTCTCGACCGGCACGGCCTGAAACTTTCCGACATTCAAAACGTCATCGGCGGATTGCAGCCGCTGCCCGGCGCAAAAGCGTTTCTGGACGAACTGCGCTCGCTTGTGCAGGTCGTCATTTTGTCCGACACCTTTGAGCAATTCGCCGCCCCCCTGCTCCGCCAGCTTGGCTGGCCGACGCTGCTGTGCCACCGGCTGGTGGTGGAAAATGACCGCATCGTGGATTACAAGCTGCGCGTGCCTGACCAGAAGAAAAAAGCCGTTGCGGCGTTCAAGTCGCTGAATTATCACGTCATTTCCGCCGGCGATTCCTATAACGACACCGCGATGCTGCTCGAGGCAAACGTCGGCTTCCTCATCCACGCGCCGGAAAAAGTGAAAAAGGATTTCCCGCAGTTCAAAGCCGTGGAATCACACGCGGAATTGCTGAAGCTGATTAAAACAGCGCTCAATTAGTCTTCGGCCTTGAACGCGCGTGAAATCAAATCGCGCACGGCTTTTTTCGGCTCCTTGCCCTCGTAAAGCAGCGCGTGAACCTCGTCAATGATCGGCGTCGGCACATTTTTCGCGCGCGCCAGCCGGTAGGCCGAGCGCGCCGTGGGATAACCCTCCGCCAGTTTCGGGTGCGACGCCTGGATTGCCGCCATCGTTTCGCCGCGACCGAGCCGCTCGCCCAAATCCCGGTTGCGGCTCTGTTTTGAAAAACACGTCAGCATCAAGTCGCCCAGACCGCTCAAGCCGGTGAAGGTCTCCGTCTTTGCGCCGCACGCCACACCGAGCCGGCGCATCTCCGAAAGCGCGCGCGTGACGAGGCCGGCCTTGGTGTTGTCGCCGTAGCCGAGGCCGTCGCTCACGCCCGCGCCGATGGCGATGACATTTTTCAGCGCGCCGCCGTATTCCACGCCAAGAACATCCGTGCTGCGGTAAATGCGAAATTCCGGCCGGTGAAAAAGCCCCTGCACCGTCTTCGCCGTGCCGTCGCTTTCGCAGGCGCACACGACCGTGGTCGGAACGCCGAGCGCGACCTCGCGCGCAAAGCTCGGACCGGACAGCGCCGCCACGCGATTTGCCGGAGTGTGCTCGCGCAAAATCCGGCTCATTGTTTCGCCGGTTTCAAATTCGACGCCTTTGGTGACGGTGACGAAAATTCCCGGATGGCCCTTCAATTTCACGGCGACCTGCCGGAACGATTGCGACGGAATCGCCATTACGATGCATTCGGCACCGCCGGTGGCCCTGCCAAAATCGGTCTCCGGTTTCCAATCCGTCGGCAATGGCACGCCCGGCAGATACCGCTCGCTGCGGCCGCGCCGGAGTTCATCCAGCGTATCGGTGTTGATGTCCCAAAGCGTGACGGCGTTGCCGTTTTCATGCAGCACCTTGGCCAGCGCCGTTCCCCACGCACCCGCTCCCATCACGGTAATTTTCATTTGATCTCCGTTTTTTTGCCCAGCCGGTTTTCGGTTCCCGCCAAAAGCCGCCGGATGTTGGATTTGTGTTTGTAAATCGCCAGCGCGCCGAGCGCCGTCGTGACAATGCCAAGCAATAAATTATCCGGCGCCATGATCCAAACTGCCACGGGCAATGCCACCGCCGCCGAAATGGACCCGACGGAAACGTATCTCGTCACCAGCAACGCCAGAATGAACGCCGCCAGAGCAACCGCCAGCGGCACCGGCGCGAGCGCCAGATAAACGCCCGCCGTCGTCGCCACGCCCTTGCCGCCCTTGAACTTCAACCAGCAGGTGTAATTGTGGCCCAGCACGGCAAAGATGCCGGCGACAATTTGAAGATACGGAAGCGAATTAAACACTGCATCGCCGGAGTTATTGTCAACAGAATGTAAACCGCTTTGCTGGTTCGCAAGATTGACAGCCATAAACACACCGAGGCAACATGCAATAAAACCTTTCGCCGCGTCCAGCAGCAGCACGAAAATCCCCGCCGTTTTGCCAAGCACGCGCATGGCGTTGGTTGCGCCGATGTTGCCGCTGCCGGCGGCGCGGATGTCCACGCCCTTCGCCTTCGCCACCAGAAAGCCGGTCGGAATCGAGCCGAGCAAATACGCCGCCAGCGCGGTGAGGATGTAACCCAAAATTGGCACGGCGCCAGTTTAGCAGTCCAAAGTCCAAAGTCCAAAGTCCAAAGTTGAAGAACGCGCGCAAACTTTGAACTTTGAACCATGGGCTTCGAACTTTAAGCTGTGCGCATGGCAAAAGTCAAAGTCGCCGTCCTCGGCACCGGGTCGCTCGGCCAGAACCATGTCCGCATTTACGCCGAACTCGCCGCCGCCGGGCTGGTGGAATTCACCGGAGTTTTCGACACGAACGCCGACGCCGCACAAAAAATCGCGGCCCGGCACGGCGCGCGCGTTTTCAATTCCATCGCCGAGGCCGCCGGCGCCAGCGACGCGCTCAACATCGTCACGCCCACCACGACGCATTTTGACATCGCGAAACAGCTGCTCCTCGAAGGCAAGCACGTCCTCGTCGAGAAGCCGATGACGGACAATTCCGCGCAGGCCGCCGAACTGATTCAAATCGCGCAGAACAAGAATTGCGTCCTGCAAGTCGGCCACGTCGAGCGGTTCAATCCCATTTTCAACTATCTCGAAACCGCCGCGCCCGAACCGCGCTTCATCGAGACGCACCGGCTTTCGCCGTTTCCCGCCCGCTCGACGGACATCGGCGTGGTGCTCGATCTGATGATTCACGATCTGGATGTGGTGCTCGCGTTCGTGAAATCGCCGGTGACGAGCGTGGACGCCGTGGGCATTCCGGTTTTGAGCCGGAGCGAGGACATCGCCAACGCGCGGCTGCATTTTGCCAACGGCTGTGTCGCCAACCTCACCGCCAGCCGCGTCAGCCCGGAGCGGATGCGCAAGATCCGCGTCTTCAGCGGCGGCGCAACGCCCAGCTACATCTCGCTCGATTACCGCGCGCAGGAGGGATTCATTTACCGCATCGCCCGCGACGGCGAGGAAGAAAGCTCGATTCTGAAAAAAGTTCTGGCCGCGAAGCTCGGCATCGGCAGGGACTCCGCCATCGTGAGCGAATTCGGCGGCAAGCGCATCGTGCGCGAGCCGGTGCCGATTGCCAAAGACGAGCCGCTCAAGCTTGAACTCCAGGATTTTGTGGATTGCGTCCGCGAAAAACACGCGCCCATCGTCAGCGGCGAATCCGCCAAACGCGCGCTGGATCTGGCCTTTGAAATCACGCGGCAGGTGCAGAAGAGCAAATGAGTTCAAAATCATTCATGCTCATCGCCGGCGAGGCGAGCGGGGATTTGCTCGCGGCGGAACTGGTTTCCGCATTGCGCGCTCCATCCTCCATCCTCCATCCTCCATCCTCGCCAGTTTTCTTTGGCGCGGGCGGCGCGAAAATGGCCGCCGCCGGAGTCGAGCTGGCGTTTGACCTGACGCAGCACTCGGTCATCGGCTTTTCCGACGTGCTGAAGAATTATTTCAAGTTCCGGCGGCTGTTTAACCAACTGCTCGCGCTCGCCATCGAGCGAAAACCGGACGTGGTCATCGGTGTGGATTTCGGCGGCTTCAACCTGCGCTTCGGCCACGCGGTCAGGGAATATCTCCGCGACAATCCGTTCTCGAAATGGAATCCGAAAATTGTCCAGTTCGTCTCGCCGCAGGTCTGGGCTTCGCGTCCGGGCCGGGCGGATTTGCTGGCGGCGGATTACGATTTGCTGTTGAGCATTTTCCCGTTTGAGAAGGCCTGGTATGCCCGGCGCGCGCCGAAGCTGCGCGTGGAATTTGTCGGGCACCCGATGATTGGAAGATTCGGGAAAGCGGAAAGCGGAAAGCGGAAAGCGGCTGGAATATCACCAACGATTTTACTTTTGCCCGGCAGCCGGAAGAGCGAGTTGCAGCGGCATCTGCCGGTGTTGCTCGGCGCATTGAGTTTGATTCGGGAAAAACTGCCGGCAACAAAGGCAACAATGGTTTTGCCGAATCAAGCGTTGAAGGAATTCGCGGGGAAACTGGCCGCGCTCCCGGCGGATTTTGAAATTCAGATCGGCAATCTGCCGGACGCGCTGGCCGCCGCCGATGCCGCCATCGCCTCGACGGGCACGGTGACGGTGGAATGCGCGTTCTTCGGCGTGCCGTCGGTGACGCTCTATAAAACGTCGTGGGTCAATTATGAAATCGCCAAGCGCATCGCCACCGTGAAATGGGCGACGATGCCGAACATTCTGGCGAACGAGGAAATCTTCCCGGAATTCATCCAGAACGCCGCGACGCCGGAAAACCTTTCGCGCGCGGCGCTGGAGCTGTTGCAGGACGAATCGCGCCGGGCAAAAATCAAATCGCAGCTCGCCACGATTGTTTCCACGCTCGGCGAACTCGGCGCCAGCCGGCGCGCGGCGGCGGCGATTTTGAGTTTGTTCACATAGATTTTGCGCGTTAATTTCCCTTTATGGAATCACTGCATGCGCCATGGCGGATTGACTACATCCTCGCGCCCAAGCCCAGGCTCGACACGAGCCTCTTCACGAGCATTGCGCAATCCAGCGACGACGAGGACAATTACGTCATTGCGCGCGACCGCACCTGTTTCGCGCTTCTGAACAAATATCCCTACAACGGCGGCCACCTGATGGTCGTGCCTTACAAGGAAGTCGCGGACTTGAACGGATTGACCGATGAGGAGCTTGCCGATTTGTGGAAACTTGTGCGCCGCTGCGCGAACGCGCTGACGCAACTGATGAAGCCGGACGGTTTCAACATCGGCATCAATCTCGGCAAGGTCGCGGGCGCGGGCATCGTCGAGCACCTGCACATCCACATCGTGCCGCGCTGGAACGGCGATACAAATTTCATGCCGGTCATCGCAAACACGACCGTGCTGCCGCAGGCGTTGAGCAAGCTGGCGGCGCAACTACGGGCGGAACTGGGGAAGTAGTTTTTTGCCACAGATGAACACAGATGAAACATAAATGAAGACCGCGAAAAAAAACTTTTCACCCCAGGCGGTGACGCAACAGATCATCGGTTCGGCATTTGAGGTCCATAATGTTCTTGGCTTTGGATTTCTTGAAAAAGTTTATCAACGCGCCATACAGGTCGAATTGCAGTCGCGCGGCATGAAAGTTGGATCGGAGCCGAAAATTCAGGTTCGGTTCAAAGGAGTTGTTGCTGGCGGTTATGCTGCTGATTTGCAGGTTGAAACAAAATCATTGTGGAATGAAAACTAGGCCCCTTAAATAACAACCATTCAACTATGACCAGTTTCGGAAGCCAGATTGCCAGCCACAAAAGCAATAATTTCAATATTATGCGGTTGCTGCTGGCTCTGATGGTAATTTTTTCCCATTCGTTTCCATTGGCACTAGGTTACGGGGACGGGGGAAATGAGCCGCTAAAGGCTTGGACTCGCCAGCAAGAGTCGTTCGGAACTGTGGCTGTGGATATGTTCTTTTTTATTAGTGGATTTCTCGTAACTGCAAGCTGGCTGCGATCCAAGTCCATGCAGGATTATTTGACAAAGCGGGTATTGAGAATTTATCCGGGTTTTATTGTTGCCATGTCATTTACATCGGTTCTGGTTTTAATTGTCTGCCCTTTATTTAGGAAACAAGTTGCAAATTCTTTATATGACTGGTTGGTGTCACTGCTGCAAGACTTTCTGTTCCTATCCAAATCCAGCATTGTCGATCAAGGTATTTTTTCTGGAAATCCATTCCCGGGCATGGCCAACCAATCGTTATGGACAATTCCTAACGAATTCTCCTGTTACCTAATTGTTTTAATTATTGGGCTATTTTGCTTATTTAAAAAGCGATTCCTAATTTTTTTGGCTGCTCTGTTTGTTTATCTGCATTACTCGATAAGCTTGTTCGGTGGCATCAGTCAGTCTGAAGAGTGTTTGGTAAGTTTTTTGACGGGTGTCACTATTTGGATTTGGCGAGATAAGATACCATTTTCAAAATCGATTGCTTGCGGCTGTCTGATAGTTTTGTTGGTTACAAGTCAATTTAGTCCTTGGTTGTTGGTTGTTTTTCCAATCATGGGCAGTTATTGTGTTTCCTGGCTTGCATATGGACCCAAGTTATTGCTTTCAAGTTGGGCCGATAAGATGGATATTTCCTATGGCACCTATCTTTATGCGTTCCCCATTCAACAGGTTCTGGCAATGAACGCATCGTTAAGGCATCCATGGATCATTTTTATTCTCGCCACGCCAGCAACTCTTTCAGTTGCATGGTTGAGCTGGAACCTCGTTGAAAAGCGGTTCCTCGCCATGAAAAGTAATACCCGCAAGGATTTTGATCCAGGTATCGGAGTTGGATGTTCAAAATCAACTTAATCTTTCGCCGGTTCCATAATAATTCCACCAAAGGGATCTTGCGCGCCGTCTTTTTTGCGAGGATGATTGCGCCGATGACTTTGGACATCGGCACATACGAAATTTGCAGAGTTTAATCCAATCGTGGCCACAGAAACCCTTCATTTCGAGAACGCGCGTTTCGCGCAGCAGCTTTTCAACCACGAATCGCGCAATCTGCAATCGCTGGAAACCGAGCTGGGCGTCAAGGCCACGGCGCGCGAAGGCTGGATCAGGCTGGAAGGCGAAGCGGACGCGGTTGAGCGCGCCAGGAATTTGTTCACGTCGCTGGAAACCCTGCTGAAGGCGGGTTCGCTGGTGCGGAACCGCGAGTTTAACAACGCGCTGAACATCGTGAAGCACGAAGGCGCGGAGGCGTTGAAAAACCTGGTGGGCGACCGCGTGACGACGCACGAAAAAAAACCGGGCGTCACCGCCAAGACCGTCGGCCAGAAAAAATACCTCGACGCCATCCGCAAGCACGACATCACGTTCGGCGTCGGCCCGGCGGGCACGGGAAAGACCTATCTGGCCGTGGCGCTCGCGCTCGCGGCTTTGCGCGATGGAAAGGTTTCGCGGATCATTCTGACCCGCCCAGCGGTCGAGGCCGGCGAGGCGCTGGGATTTTTGCCGGGCGATTTGTTTGAAAAGATCACGCCGTATCTGCGCCCGCTTCACGACGCGCTGCATGACATGCTGCCCGCCGAGGAAATCGCGAAGCACACCGAGCGCGGGACGATTGAAATTGCGCCGCTGGCCTACATGCGCGGGCGGACGCTGAACGGCGCGTTCATCATTCTGGACGAGGCGCAAAATTCCACGACGGAGCAAATGCTGATGTTTCTCACGCGGCTCGGCCACGGCTCCAAGGCGGTCATCACCGGCGACGAGACGCAGATTGACCTGCCGCCGCACAAAAACTCCGGGCTGCTGGAAGCGCATCTTGCGTTGAAACACACGGAAGGCATCGCCATCGTGGAGTTCTCCAAGCGCGACGTGGTCCGCCACCCGCTCGTGCAGCGCATCATCACGGCTTACGAGGAACACCGTGGCAGGACGAAAAGCAAATGAACATCGTCATCGTCAACCGCCAGAGGACGCGAAAAATCAATCTACGGCTCTTGAAAGCAATCACGGAGGCTTTGCTGGCGGATTTGAAAATTGCAGAGGCTGAACTTGGCATCAGCCTCGTCGCCGCGCGAGAAATGACGTTGGTCAACGAGACCTTTCTCCGGCATGAAGGTTCGACAGATGTCATCACGTTTGACTATTCCGAACTGGAAAAGCAGAAGGCGGAAAGCGGAAAGCGGAAACAGTTGCACGGGGAACTTTTCATTTGCGTGGACGAGGCGGTTTTGCAGGCGAAGAAGTTCAGGACGGCCTGGCAGTCGGAAATCGCCCGCTACATCGTCCACGGCATTTTACACCTGCTGGGCCACGACGATCTTCACGCCGCCGCGCGCCGCAGGATGAAGCGAGAGGAAAACCGCCGGCTGGCGGGGCTTTCCGAAAAGTTTAGCCTCGCGCAAATCGGCGGCGCTTCTAAACTGTCCGTGTGAAGAAATCGCTTTTTGCGCGCTGGCGCGCCTGTTTTTTGACCGGCCTCGTGATTGTGCTGCCCGGCGTGATCACGCTGGCGGCGGTCAAATGGTTTTTCGGCACCATTTCCAGCTTCACCGACACGCTGCTGTTTTTTCTCCCGCATTTTCTCGACCCGAAGTTGATTTATGAAAACGGCGAGTCCGGCCCGATGTTCTGGCATTGGAGCCTGCTGGCGTTTTTGCTGGCGGTCGTCATCGTGTCGGTCGTCGGCGTGCTGGCGCGGTATTACATCGGCAAGCGGATGATCGCATGGGCGGACGGCGTCATGCTGCGCGTGCCGGTGTTGAACAAAATTTACGGCACGATCCGGCAGGTGGACGAGGCGTTTTCTTCCAGCAAAACAAGCTCGTTCAAGACCGTCGTGCTGGTCGAATATCCGCGCGAGGGAATTTTTTCGGTTGGTTTCATCACCAGCGAACAGGAAGGCGAGATGCAGCAAAAAACCGGCACGAATTGCGTCTGCGTCTTCATCCCAACCACGCCGATTCCGACGGGCGGTTTTTTGATTCTCGTGCCGGCGGACCAGGTCATCAAACTCGACATGAGCGTGGCCGACGGCTTCAAATACATCATCAGTCTTGGCGCCCTTTCCCAGGAATACACGCCGCCACCGCCAAAAACATGAAGATGGAAATGGGCAATGGAAAGCGCGAAATCGTCATAACGTCCTCGACTTTCATTCTCCATCCTCGCGTTTATGATTCAAAACGCCACCGGCCTGATTTTGCGGACGCTGCCACTCACCGAGACCAGCCTCATTGTCCGCTGGCTCACGCCGGAATTCGGGCGCATCTCCACCGTTGCCCGGGGCGCGCGCCGACCCAAATCGCCGTTCCAAGGCAAGCTGGATTTGTTTTACGAGGCGGATTTTTCATTCAGCCGCAGCCGCCATTCGGATTTGCACGCGTTGCGCGAAGCCGGTTTGCGCGCGACCCACGCGGCATTGCGGGAGGATGTTTTAAAACTAAGCCGGGCCGCCTACGCCGCCGCGCTCATCGAGCAGGCAACGGAAACGGAAACGCCGCTGCCCGGCGTGTTCGAACTGCTGCGCAGATTTCTTGACGCCCTCTGCCGGCAAAAACCGGCAGCACAACTGGTTTTTGCGTTTGAACTCAAATTGCTGCGCGAACTGGGCTTGAATCCCGACCTGCAAAAAACAGGCCTGACGGCGGGTGCGAAAAAGATTGTCCAGGCGCTGTTGGAACATGACTGGCAGGAGTGTTCGCGTTTGAAACTCACGCGCGCACAAACCGGCGAACTACGGCAGTTTCTCCATGGCTTCCTGATTTTTCATCTGGGCCGCCTGCCCCAGGGCCGCGCCGCAGCGCTGCCGGTCGAAGTCTGAAATCGCTTTCCGCGCCTCCAATTAAAGACTATGCTGGCGGCGGATCGAAGACCGACCGAATGAGAAAGATTTTCAGATTCTCCACCGTGCGGATGAAGCTGGTTGGCAGCGTCCTGCTGCTCACCCTGCCGGCGCTGCTCGTCATGTATATTTACGACCTGCCGATGAGCGGGTTTGTGGTGGGGTTTTTGGCGCTGGTGGCGGCGTGGATGGGCGGTGAACTGTTCGTCCGCCGGCAGGTGCATGCCATGACGCAGACGGCCCAAAAAATCGCCGACGGCGACCTGGGTGCCCGCACCGGTTTGCCGGACTCGGAGGACGAACTGGGCCGACTTGCGAAAATTTTTGACCGCATGGCGGCTACCTTGGAACAGCGCATCAAGGAGCGCGAAAAACTTGCCGCTTTTGCGCAGTTAAATCCCTATGCTGCGATGGAATTTGCCGCCAACGGGACGATGACATACTTCAACGAGGCGGCGCAGAAACTGGCGCTGGCCATCAACAAAAATCATCCGCGCGACGTTCTGCCGGAACATGCCGACGAAATCATCCGCGAGTGTCTTGCATCGGCCCGGAGCCGGTTGCATCTGGAGGCGAAGATCAGCGGTCGCACATTGTCATGGTCGTTCCATCCGATGCTGGCCAGCCACGTCGTCCATTGCTATGCCGAAGACATCACCGAACGGCTGAACCTCGAGGCACAACTGCGCCAGGCGCAAAAAATGGAGTCCATCGGCCAGCTCGCCGCCGGCGTCGCGCACGATTTCAACAACATGCTCACCATCATCCAGGGTCATTCCAGCGCGCTGCTCGCCAAGCCGTCGCTGCCATCCGAGATGGTGGACCCGGTGCAGGCCGTCTTCTTCGCCGCCGAGCGCGCCGCCGGCCTCACGCAGCAGTTGCTCATGTTCAGCCGCAAAAATGTGATGCAGCCCAAATTGCTCGACCTCCGCGTGGTGGTGGGCAACATGACCAAAATGGTCCAACGCATCATCGGCGAAAATATCGCGCTGCACTTCCACCCGCCGGAGAAACTCCCCTTCGTGCACGCCGACGCCAGCATGATGGAACAGGTGGTGATGAACCTCGCCGTCAACGCCCGCGACGCCATGCCGCACGGCGGCATCTTGACCTTCGACCTCGCGGCCATGACGGTTGATGCCGCCTATGCCGAGACGCATCCCGATTCCCGCGTAGGACGTTTCGTGCGCCTGCGCGTCGCGGACACGGGCACCGGCATGGATGTCGCAACGTTGGGTCGCATTTTTGAACCCTTCTTCACCACAAAGGAAGTCGGCAAAGGCACGGGCCTCGGTCTGGCGACCGTCTATGGCATCGTCAAGCAACACGATGGCTGGCTGGAAGTGGACAGCGAACCGGGCAAAGGTTCCGCGTTCGACGTGTTTTTTCCAGCCGGCGATGAAAACGCCACCACAACCGATGAAGTGACCGCCTCGGACGCGCCGGTGGTGGGCGGCACCGAAACCATTCTCATCGTCGAGGATGAGGAAACCCTCCGGGAAATGGCGCACGACATCCTCCAGAACTGTGGCTATCACATTTTGCAGGCGTCCTCCGGCAGGGAGGCGATTGAGGTGTGGCGTCAATCCGCCGACAAAATTGATTTGCTGCTCACCGACCTGGTGATGCCCGAAAAACTCTCCGGCGTGGATCTCGCCGAGCGGCTGCTGGCCGACCGTCCGGATTTAAAAATCATTTTCACCAGCGGCTACTCCTCCACCGAGATTGGTGCGGAACTGCTCGCGAGGTCGCAGGCTCGGTTCCTTCAAAAACCGTTCACGCACACCACACTCGCCAGAACAGTCCGCGACTGTCTCGACGCCACCACCGCGAAGACCGCCAAGCCGGCGGCGTGATTTGCCTCACGCCGTTTTCTCCAGCAACGCCAGCACCGCCGCCACCGCGCCGTCAATCGGCACGGCTTGCAGCGCTCCGCCACGCAGCTTGATTTCCACCTCGCCTTTCGCCAGCGATTTTTCGCCAATGCCGATGCGGATGGGAAAACCGACCAGCTCCGAGTCCTTGAACTTCACGCCGGGCCGCTCGTCGCGGTCGTCCAAAATCACGTCCACGCCCTGCGCCGACAGCTCCGCGTAAATCTTCTCCGCCAGCTGCATCGCCGCGCTCTCCGGCGCGACGCTCAACGGCGTGATGCAAACCCGATACGGCGCGACGCTCAACGGCCAGATGATGCCGTCTTTGTCGTTGCTCTGCTCGATGATCGCCTGCACCGTCCGCGACACGCCGATGCCGTAGCAGCCCATCACCGACGGCTTGCGCGAGCCGTCCGCGTCGAGGAACGTCGCGTTCAGTTTCTCGCTGTATTTCGTGCCGAGCTTGAAAACGTGGCCGACTTCAATCGCCCGGCGGATTTTCAGGGATTTGCCGCACTTCACGCACGGCTCGCCCGCGCCGACGGTTCGCAAATCAAACCACGCCGTCACCTTGATGTCGCGTTCGATGGAGACGTTCTTCAAATGGAAACCGTCCTCGTTCGCGCCGGTGGTCATGTCGTTCGCGCCGCGCAACCGCTCGTCGGCAAAAACTTTTACATCGGCGGGAACCTTCGCCACCGCCCCCAGACTTCCGGGCTTCGCGCCGAGCAACGGCACGATTTCTTCCGGCCTCGCCGGGCGCACCGCCACCACTCCGGTCTTCGCCATGAGCTTTGTCTCGTTCAACTGGTCGTCGCCGCGAATCAAAATGATGATGGGCTTGCTGTCGGCGATGAAAATCAGGGTCTTGATCTGGCGGTTCGCCGGAACCTTGTAAGGCTCCTTGCTCAACGCCTCAATTGTCACAACGCCGGGCGTTGGAAACTTTTCAATCGCCGCACCGATTTCGCGCGCCGCCGTTTTGGGGATTCCGCTGGTCGCCTTTTCGATGTTCGCCGCGTAGCCGCAGGCCTCGCAAAACGCCACCTCGTTCTCGCCGGTTTCGGCCGGCACCATGAATTCGTGCGAATAGTTGCCGCCGATGACGCCGGTGTCGGCCTCGACCGGAAATGCCTTCAGCCCGCATCGCGCGAAGATGCGCGTGTAGGCGTCATACATTTTCTTGTAAGCCGCCATCGCGCCCTCGTCCGTGGTGTCGAACGAATAGGCGTCCTTCATGATGAATTCCTTGGCGCGCATCAGCCCGAAGCGCGGGCGGATTTCGTCGCGGAATTTCAGGCTGATCTGGTAAAAATTCTTCGGCAACTGGCGGTAGGAATTGATTTCGTTCGCGGCGAGCGTGGTGATGACTTCTTCGGCGGTGGGGCTTAAAAACCACTGGCGGCCGGAGCTGTCCTTGACCTTGAACAACACATTGCTCGCGGTTTCGGCGCGGCCGCTGGCCTCCCAGATTTCCGGCGGCTGGAGCGCCGGCATGAGCACTTCAATCGCCCCTGCCCTGTCCATTTCCTCGCGGACGATCTGCTCGACCTTGCGCAGCACGCGGAGGCCGAGCGGCAGAAAAGTATAAACGCCGCCCGCGAGCTTGCGGATGAGGCCGGCGCGCAGCAAAAGTTTATGGGAAACGATTTCCGCGTCAGCCGGGGCTTCGCGGAGTGTCGGAATCAATGTTTGTGTCCAATGCATAGCAAAGTGTGAAGTTTGAAGTGCGAAGGGCGAATTGCCAATTCTATTCGCGCGCCCGTTTTCTTGAAGCCACCAAAATCGCAGTCAATTCATTTGCCTCCTTCAATAAACGGTTCAATTCCGCGTGTTCGCTGGTTGCCAATTCAAACAGGCATTCCAGCCAAAAAAGAGATCCGTCGGCTTCTTCTTCCGTCGTGCCCATTTTATTTATGAAATCAGCCTTCGATTTCGCGCGCTGCGTGGCGCGATAGTTTGCTGCAACCGATGTTGCCGAACGAATGAGCTGGCGTTTAATAACCGTGAACTCATCACCGCGCGGCAGCCCGCGAGAAAATAAAATGACATCCAACGCAAACCTCTTCGTTCTCGGCTTGAGATCATTCATAAATTTCAGCTTTGCCTGAAGGCTCGTCCTTCTCACTTCGCCCCTCTCACTTCACCGTGTTCACCAGCGGCGCAAGGCCCTGAATCCGCACTTCCAGCTTGTCACCACTTTGAATCGGCCCGATGCCGCTGGGCGTGCCGGTGAGAATGACATCGCCGGGCAGCAGCGTGAGGTTGGTGGAAATGAAGCTGACGAGTTGGGCGGGCTTGAAGATGAGCTGGCTTGTGTTGGAATTCTGCCGCAATTGGCCGTTCTGGAAAAGCTGGATGTTCAGTCCGGCCGGATCAATCGCCGTCTCCACCAGCGGCCCCAGCGGCGTGAAGGTGTCAAACGACTTCGCCCGCGCCCACTGGCCGTCAGCCTTCTGGATCGTCCGGTCGCTGATGTCCTGCGCGGCGGTGTAGCCGAAGATGTAGCGCGGCGCCTGCGTGGGCGAGACGTTGCGGATTTTGCGCCCGATGACGATGCACAATTCCGCCTCAAAATCCGTGCGATGTTGCGGAAACGGAATTTCAATCTTCCCACCGTCCGGCAGCAGCGACGTGGTGGCCTTGAACCAGATCAGCGGTTCCTTCGGCAATTCCCTGCCCGTCTCGCGCGCGTGGTCGGCGTAATTCAACCCGACGCAGATGATTTTCGTCGGCACGACCGGCACCAGCGTTTTCACTCCCTTGTGCGGAGTGGGCTTGCGGTCGAACGACGGCGCGCCGAAGACGTCACCGTGCAGCCGGAAAAGCTCCCCGTCCACGACTTTCGCGTGAAAAATATCGTCGCCCTTCTGAAATCGTCCGATGGCTGCCATGCAATTGTTGATTTGCGATTTATGGATTACCAATCACCCGTTTTCCATAGTTTGCCGCCTAAATCGCAAATCGTAAATCGCAAATTAGGGTTTTATCGCGGGGCGCCCCGTCAAGGCTCCGGCATTCCGCACCGGACACGGAACCGCCGCCACAAGACGTCCTTGTGATTAACCCCGCATCTGGCTACATTATCCGCATGAAAGGCCTGACGAAACAGGAACAACTGGTTCTCTGTGTTGTTTTGGGCTTGCTGCTGACCGGCTGGGCCGTGAAGACCTGGCGCAACGCACATCCGGCACCGGTAGCAATCCATCTGGCCAAACCCTGACATGCAAGAGATCAATTTTGACGAAGCAGTGGATTTAATCCTCGCGAAGGACGCCCGTTTCGCGCGCGACGCCTATGCGTTTGTGCGCGAGGCGCTTGACTTCACGCAGAAACTCGCCGGCAAGGAATCCCGCGGCGCCATCCGCCACGTCAGCGGACAGGAACTGCTCAACGGCATCCGCAAGTTCGCCCTCGAACAATTCGGTCCGATGGTTGTGACCGTGTTTGAAGAGTGGGGCGTGAAAAGCTGCCGCGACTTCGGCGAAATCGTTTTCAACATGGTGGAGATCGGCCTGCTTGCCAAGACCGACAAGGACACGCGCGACGATTTCCAGAACGGCTACGACTTCACTGACGCCTTCCGCAAACCCTTCTGGCCGCAAGGCAGGCTGAAGACGGAAACCAAGCCGGTTGTGAGTTGAATCATTTCCGCCGACCGGTCAACCGTAAAAACACGCCAGCCTGCATCTTTGGAAACTCTTCGGCAACGCCGAAAATTGACGGCGCAATTCACTCGTTGTGCGGAATCTGGATGGTGCTGCCGCCGGTGAATTCCCGGATGACGGCGTCGCCGGGAATAAAGCTGCCATCCGAAACCTGCGCCTGCGTGAAGCCTTCCACCGATTCGAGCAGCGCCTTCGCGCGGTCGTAGCGGATGCGCGCGTCGAGAAATCCGGTGTAGGGCGCGAATTCCTCCGGCTGGGGCAGCAGCCCGCCATCGCCGATGAAGAATGGCTTGAGCGCGGGCAAATCAAACGGGAAACCGCCGTTGACGACATGGTCGGCCAGCCCCATCAGCGGGATGATGCTGAACAGTTCGCCGTAGCGGACGTAGTGCCAGTGCAGAATGGTGTTGAGCGCGCCGTGGTTGCGGTATTTCGCATCGCGCAACATCCGGCGGATGAGGCGCGCATCGGTGAATTGCGTCAGCCGTTTCGTGCCGCCGTCGCCCTCGTAAAGCACGTTCATCGCCTCGATGTAAATCCGGAACTGCGCGGAGGCGTCAATGCCCTCGGTAATGGGCGGATAAAATCCATGCAGGCAGTCGAGCAGCAAAATCTGGCCCGGTTCCAGCTTCACCGGTTTTGTTCCGACGCGCCGGCCTTCCTTGAAACTATAAACCGGCTTCTCAACCGTCTTGCCGTCCAGCAGCGCGCGAAGATGCTCGTTCAACAGCTGGATGTCCAACGCCTCCGGCGTTTCATAATTCCGGTCGTTCAACCAGTCCGTCGGGTGCTCAATGGCGGACCAGAAATAATCGTCCAGGTTCAGCATCAAAAACCGCAGGCCGTTTCGCTTGAGCCGCTCCGTCAACTTCACCGTCGTCGTCGTCTTGCCGGAGGAGCTTGGCCCGCTCACCCACATCATGCGCAGCTTGTCGCCGGCGTTCAGGCGCGCCACCACTTTTTGCGCGGCCTCGTCGAGCGACGTTTCATAGGCCGCAAGCGACGCAGCGATGACGTCCTTGATGCGCCCGCTGCGAATCGTCTCGTTCAAACCCGCCACGGTGTCCACGCCGTGCCGGCGGTTCCATTCGAGGATTTGCGCCATCCGCTCGCGCGGGAAGCCGTTGCCGGCGAATTGTTCCTTGGTGATGGCACCTTCCCGCAGCCAGTGCCGTCCCCAGCGGTAGCATTCGTAGGCGTCGGCGGTCTTCTGAAAGCCGTAACTGCGCAGCGCATGCAGCACCTCGTCCTGAATCGTCTCAACCGTCGGCGGAAAATTGGAAATCAGATGGTGCGGGTCGGAATTGAGGCAGACGATGGCCGCGTCCGCCAGAAACGCCGCGATGTCCTCGTCCGACAGGTGTGAGCCAAAGATTTTGTCATTCACGCCCGGCAGAAAATCCGTTTGAAAACCGCCGATGGCCGCCGCCGCATATGTCATGGCCCTGACGATGCGGCCGGCGTCGAACCGCACAAGAGCGCGGTTGCGCTTCTGGACTTTGACGATGCGATTCTGGACTGGCATCCGCCCGATCATAGCGCAACGAGACCGGGGGACAAATTATTTCCGGCGGCGCGCTTTTCCAAAATACGGTTCCCCCGCCGGGATAAATATCCCAAACAATTTATCCGGCATTACTTGTCCGGTTTCGGGGTCGGCTGGCCGGACGGCTGTGGCGGGGTCCATTCCTTGTAGTCGCCCGGCACTTCAAAAATTGACGGATCCACCGGTTCCTGCCTTGCCGAGATCAACTTGATGTCTATCGTCTGCAAAACCTCGCCTATTTTTACGATCAATCTGGATTTCACCACCATGCCGGGCAGCGCGCTGATTTCGGGCTGCATCCCCCTGCCCGGAAAGGAGACGTTGGCCCGGTCAAGAATGGCGAGGTCGGATCTGATTTTGAAATAATCTGGATAAGCCTTGACCACCCACAGCGTCTCAATCATGCCGTTGGTGTCGTTCCAAAGTTTCCGGTCGGCGGCCCAGGCGTAAATCTCCGCGTCATAACCGGCCACGAAGTCGGCCTTGCCGGTGTCCAGCGGTTTTGACAGCGCGGCCTCCGGGCTTTGGGCGTCCTTTGCCTTTGCGCGGGGCCTGGTGAATATTTTTTGCCGGTGCATCAGGGCGATGGATTCGCCGGTGTCCGCATCCTTGATCAGGCTCACGTCTCCTGATTCCATGCCGGCGACATCCTGGCGGATTTTGTCCCCGTGAA
Source organism: uncultured Bifidobacteriaceae bacterium (assembly GCA_964655855.1). Classification (GTDB taxonomy): domain Bacteria; phylum Verrucomicrobiota; class Verrucomicrobiia; order Limisphaerales; family UBA11358; genus UBA11358. The sequence continues at coordinate 18,033 of CAZZPE010000005.1, read as the reverse complement.
TTCGAATCGTGATGGTGACGAGGTTGCTGGGATTCCCGAAGTTGGCCTGCTGCTGCATGAACAGATCCGCCCGCGCGGAAGTTACGATTGAAGCCAGGGCGATCAAAACAAGGAGCCGTTTCAACATGATGCGATGTTGCCCCGGCCGTTGATTGAAGAAAAGCCGAAAACGGCCGACGCCGCGATTGCGTCAGCCGGCTTCATCGTCGTCGTCCAGCAATCGCGCGAAATAAAGACAGCCGGCGGCAACGAAGGTTGAAACCATGGCGATGATGACAGCCTGCGTGCCTGGCTGTTTCAGGTCTTCGGACCATTGCTCAATCAAAAGCCCCTGGCTGCCGTAGAGCTGTCCCATTTGCCGCTGCTCGGCGCGGTTGAACCCCAGCATTGAAGGGTCGTCGTTCACATTCGCGGTGTGCGTTCCAATCCAATAAACCAGGCCCGCTCCGCCGAGGCCCAGCACCAGCACAATGATGCCGATCATCCGCAGCCGGCGTGCGCGCCGCCGGGATGGCGAAACCGGACCGGGTGTTTTGTCATTCACGGACATATTGCAGAGTGTTCGGGCAACACGCCCGGCGGGTCGAGCGAAAAGTTTCCAAAGAATTTGCCAGCGCGTTCCTCTTGATCGGGCTTCGTCACGGCAGCTCCAGGCTCAAGTAGTCATACATCACATGAGCGTCGGCGGCCCGGGTTGCCGGGAAGATCAATGAGATGATGTTCTCCCCGGCTTTCAAATTTTCCGCCGGGATGCTGACATACTCGACGCAATACTTGGCGTGAATTCCCTCGCGCAGGAGCGCGTTGCCGCCCTGGACGGAAGGCGTGACCGTGGCCAGCACCTTGCTGTCGTCATTCACGCAGACATCAATCCGCGCCCGCTGCGCGCTGGCGATGGCCAGCGTCAAGGTCGCCGCGCTGGTGGGAGCAGCGTCCAGATTGAAATGGATCCGCCACTTCCACGGCACGGGATTGGCGCCGTCGGGTCCGGCGTAGCGGGTCTGCGCATAATTCCAGTCCGTCCGCCAGTCGCTTTTGCCGACGTAATAATCGAGCGGATTGGAAAACTCGTTCACGAAGTTCGTCCAGACGTAGCCGTGAAAATAATTGTCGCCATGCACGAACTCCTTCGCCGTGCGGTCCGGCACGCCAATCTCCCACGCGATTCGCGAACCGTGGTGCGGAACGTCCCAGGTCAAATCTCCCAATTTGTTTTTCCCGGTCGTAACCGTGACATCCTGCTTGGAGAATTCCCCGACCGCGCCACCGGTGAAGGCGTAAAGCGTGTAAGTTCCCGGCCGGATGTTATACAGCTTGAAATCCCCGTGAATGCCCGCCTTCGCCCAATACTCGTAATGTTTGGATTCAAACTGCCACCCGTTTGTTTCCGGTTGCGCCAGGCCCACCCAGGCGTTCGCGCCCGTGAGATTTGTTTTCAACGTGTCGTGGACAGCGAGATGCCCCGAGACGCTGCCGCGTTCGGCTGCCAGCGGATAAGCCGGATTGCCCGTCAACCAAGCATAAGGCCAGACCAGTTGTTCCACGCTCGCCTGCGCCTGCGCGTCCGCCCAGCACGCATCGGCACCGGCGGCCTCGAAATTGCAATAAAGCAGGAATGGCCCGTAAATCTTCTGCCAGCTTTCGCCCGCCGCCACTTTGACGCCCGGACCATTGTAATGATCCAGCCCGAAGTGCAGATGATTGATGCTCGAAGCCGCCGTCAAGTCCTGCTTCGTCGGGCCATCGTTGAAAAACTCATGTCCGCCCAGCACGATCCACGCGCCGACCCTGCTTTCGTCGCTGGCGTGGCCCCAGCAGCCGAGGTCCCAGTAGTTCGCGTTGAAATCGTATTTGCAATCGTAGGTTCCCGCGCGCGGGCCGGTGTTGATTTTGGTGATCTCCTTGATGGGCGTCGGCGTGGCGTGCCGGAAATCCTCCGAGTCCGGCATCGTCCAACGGCGCAAATCGTCCACGTAGATTTTCTCCATCAAATCGGGCGACAACTTCCAGACCATCCGCCATTCGCCGTAGCCCGTGGCCGGATAATCCGCCGGGTGCGTCAGGATGGCATACGAATAAAGCCCCGACGCGCCGCGCTTGAGCACATAATGAATCTCAATGTCGAACGCCTGCGCCTCGTTGCGCCAGATACTCTTCATGCCGATGTCAACCAGCTCCGGCGACCGCGTCTTGACCGAATAAATGCAGCGCGCGGGAATCCGGTAGTGGTTCCCGCCGTCCATGCTGTAATAGCCCGCCCGCAACATTTCATTGCTCCTGAAAGTGAGCGAAGTGATGGAGGCGCTTGATTTGAGAATCTTGGCCGAAATGATTCCGTTGGCGAGCACCACCGAGCTGCCGGAATCGGTCAGCGTCACATCCGGCCCCGTCGCGCCGCCGCCGGGAACATTTGCTCCAGCCATCGTCGTTGTCAGAATTAAAAGGAGCGGCGGCAAAACCAGCCTGAAAAATATACGCATCACTGGCTTGTTAGACGGCAGGAGAATTGCGGAGTTACAACTTGTTTATCAATTCCGGGGATTTTGCAAATGCCATCTGGAAATGCGGCCGGGACTTCAACATCGCTTCACCCGCTTCAGCTTCCTGGAGCTGGCGGCGACGCCGATGGCCTTGCGTGCCCATTCCGCCAGTTCCTGCGGCTGCTCCAAAACGTCGGGCGGCACCTCGTAAAAATTCATCGTCACCAGACGGCCTTTCGATTCATAGGCGATGGGACCCATGCCACGCGCCGTGTAATCCGCCTTCGACCGCTCGTCCGTTTTGAAGAACAGCCGTCCCTCGTCCAGAATCCCGAAAAAATGCTCGCCGGAATAAAGCCCGTATGAGCCGAACATCGCCCGCGCGCGCACCTCCGGCAGCGCGGCCAACTGGTCGAGCACGAATTCCTTGAACGAGTCGTCAGCCATCAACGAAGATTACGCCGGAATTGACGGGATGAACAGGATTCAAAAATCCGGCCCGTCAGCCACGCCCCATTAAATCGGCGATACGGAGCTGGAGCCGCTCCATGTCCAGCGGCTTGGTGAAGAAATCGTCAGCCTGCACCGCCACAGTGCGCCGGGTCACCTCGCTCGTCAGCGCGCTCATGAAGATGATCGGGATTTTTTTCGTGGCCGGCTGGCGGCGCAGGATTTCGCAGACCGAAAGGCCGTCAAGGTCGGGCAGCAGGATGTCCAGCAGGATGAGGCTGGGCTTGAACTGCCGCGCCTGGGTCAACGCCTGCACGCCGTCGTTTGCCACGATGAATTCGCAGCCCAGCCCGGCGAGGCGGTATTGCAGCAGCTCGATGAAGTCGCGCTCGTCATCCACGATCAGAATCCGATGTATCACGCTGACAGTTTAAGATGGCACCATGCGAAACCAAATGGCGGGCCGGTTAAAGCCCGGTGACAAAACAGCAACGGAAATCCGGCCAAAAAACTTGTTGCAGCGCGGCAACTCTGGCAGCTTCTCAAAATGCCAACGCGAAGCGGCTCCATTCGTCTGTTCAAACTTTTCGGCATCACCGTCTATTTGCACTGGGCATGGTTCCTTGCCGTCGCCTATTTTGTCAGCCAAACACGGGATCAATCGTCCCTGCTGTGGAGCATATTGGAATGCCTGTCCATGTTTTTGATCGTGTTGATCCATGAGTTTGGGCATCAACTGGCGTGCCGTTCCGTTGGCGGGGAAACTCACGACATCGTGTTGTGGGTGCTCGGCGGCGTGGCCTATGTGTCGCCGCCACAGCGTCCGGGCGCAACACTGTGGAGCATCGCTGCCGGGCCTTTGGTGAATGTCGTTTTGTTTCCGCTGCTGTTGGTTTTGATGATCTTCGGGAAATCCGCCGGCTGGGAGGATGCGCATCCAGACGCCAGCAGTTTTATCTTCACGCTTTTTTACATCAACCTGGTTCTGCTCGTTTTCAACATGCTGCCGATTTATCCGCTGGACGGCGGGCAAATTCTGCGGTCGCTGCTCTGGTTCGTTTTTGGCCGGGCCAGCAGTTTGATGATTGCCAGTTACATCGGTTTTGTCGGCGTGGCCGGGCTGGTTGCATACGCTTTTTGGGTGCGATCCATCTGGATGGGAATCATGTGCGCGTTCATCCTGACGAATTGCTGGGGCGGCCTGATGCAGGCGCGCGCGCTGGCGAAGATGGCCAATGCCCCGCGCCGCGAAGGGTTTGCCTGTCCGGTCTGCAAAACCGCCCCGCCGCAGGGCGAAATCTGGCGCTGCGGCAAATGCCGGAAAGCCTTCGACACTTTTGAGTCGCAGGGCGTCTGCCCGCATTGCGGAACCCAATACGCCGCGACGTCCTGCCCGGAATGCGGCAACCTCCGGCCCATCGGCGAGTGGATGACTTCCGCAGGCGCTCCGCCGAAGCTGTGAACAATTCAGGCCGCCCAAACGAGCGGCCTGAACGTGTGCGTTTTCGCAAAACCTACATCAATTTCGACAACGCCGCCTTGACCTCCTCGAAGTTCGGCAAGTCCTTCGGCGTCGGCGTCTGTTCGCTGTATTGCACCACGCCATTTTTATCAATCACGAACGCCGCGCGCGCCGCCGTGTCGCCCACGCCCGCGAGCATCGGAAACACCACGTTGTAAGCCTTGATGGTGGTCTTGTTCAAATCGCTGGCGAGGGTGATGCTGATTCGTTCCTGTTTCGCCCACGCCTCCAGCGCAAACGGACTGTCCACGCTGATGCCGATGACGTCAGCGTTCAGGCTGGTGTAGGCGCCAAAACCGGCGCTGATTTCGCACATCTCCTTCGTGCAGACGCTCGTGAAGGCGAGCGGGAAAAAGAGCAGCACGGTGTTTTTTTTGCCGAAGTTGTCGCTCAATTTCACATCCACCAAGCCGGATGCCTGTTTGGATTTCAGAGCGAAGTCGGGAGCCTTGGAGCCAACGGGTATTGCCATAATCGTTTCCTTGTTTATTGGTTAACTTGTTCTACTGCGGACAAATTTTCTCCATTTGGACGCGCGTGTCAAACACGGAGTTGAAATCCGGCTACAACGCCGCGAGCACTTCCGCCGCATGTTCCTCCGGCTTCACCTGCGGCCAGATTTTTTTGATGCGCCCGTCCGGACCGATGAGGAACGTCACGCGATGCGTGCCCAGGTATTTGCGGCCCATGAAGGTTTTCTCGCCCCAGACGCCGTAGGCCTGGACGATCGTTTTGTCCTCGTCGGCCAACAGCGTGAACGGTAGCTTGAATTTCTCCGCGAACTTGTCGTGCGACTTTACCGGGTCGGTGCTGACGCCCAGCACAACCGCGCCGCGTTTCTTGAATCCGGCAAAATGGTCGCGGAACGCGCAGGCTTCCTTCGTGCAGCCGGGCGTGTCGTCCTTCGGATAAAAATAGAGGATGATGTTCTTCCCCTTGAAATTGGCGGATGAAACCTTCCCGCCGCCGTTCGTCGCCGCCGAGAAATCGGGCGCGACATCGCCCTCCTTTAATTTCAGTTGAATTTCCTTTGCCATAATCAGATTTTTGTCGGCGAACTCGCCGGATGTGAACCAAGCTGCTTCACCCCGTCCCAAATGTAAAGCAGTCCCGAAACGCCGGTGCAGACCGCCGCGCCCACCGTCAAGAACTTGATCCAGCGCGCATCGAAATCCCTGTCCCAGAGGAGCAGAATCCAGATAACCACGGACATTTGCAGCACCGTCGCGATTTTGCCGATGAGGCGCGGGCGCACGGCAACCTTGCCGACGGTAAGATGGATGACCACCATCCCCAGCAAGATCATGAAATCGCGGCCAATGATGGTGCCGGTGAGCCAGAGAGGAATTTGCCCGAGGCGCGGAGTGTGGTTGAAGCTCAACAGCACAATGGCGGAAACGAGCAGCAATTTGTCCGCCAGCGGATCGAGAATTTTCCCCAGTTCGCTCACTTGATTGTAGTGCCGTGCGATATACCCGTCCACGCCGTCCAGAATCGCCGTGACCGCAAACGACAGGAGCGCCACCAGCCGGTGGATTTCATTTCCGGTTTCCAGGTAATAAAGCGTTTCAACGACGAAAAACGGAATCAGCAGGATTCGCAGGATCGTGATTTTGTTCGCGGTCGTCATCTGCGGAAAATCTGGCACGGATCGCGCGAATTTGCACGACTTCAATTCGGGTGACATTTGCCCCGAACTTCGCTAGCTTTCGCTCAAATGAAAGCTGAAAAATCAATCCAGCCGCTGGTCGGCATTTTGATGGGCAGCGATTCCGACTGGCCGGCGATGAAAACCGCCGCCGATGCGCTGGCGGAATTCGGCATCGCCAGCGAAGCCAAAATCATCTCCGCCCATCGCGATCCGCACGGCCTCGAAGAATACGCCACCACCGCGATTCAGCGCGGACTGAAAGTCATCATCGCTGGCGCGGGCGGCGCGGCGCACTTGCCGGGCGTCACGGCGGCGTTCACCACGCTGCCGGTCATCGGCGTGCCGATCGAAAGCAAATCGCTCAAGGGCCTCGACTCGCTGCTGTCCATCGTGCAAATGCCGCCGGGTGTTCCCGTGGCCACCGTCGGCATCGGCGCGGCGCGCAACGCGGGGCTGCTCGCGGTGCAAATCCTCGCGGGTGCGGATTCAAAGCTTCAGGCGGCGCTGGTTGAATTCAAAAAGAAACTCACGACCGAGTCGCGCGCCAAGAACAAGAACCTTTCGTAAACCGGCATGTGCCGCCACTTGGAATGTCGTTGACCGGCTCAAATTTGAAAGCCAGATTGTCCGGGATCACCACCGATGAGCCACTGTCCGTTTAATCTGGAGCCGGACAATGGAGGCTGAAGAAGTGGAAACGCTGTTTCCGCTCCAGTCAGGGCGGCTGCTCGTCGGTGTGGAATTCAACATGGACAGGTTAAAATGAAACATTTCAAGAGTCTCCGCCTGTTTTGTTCCTGCGTGCTGACAGCCATCGTTGTGGCTGGCTGCGGACAGAAGCCGGCCGGCAATCTGGAAATTTCAAGCACCAACACCCCGTCATCTTCTGTTGCAACAAGAACCTCCGCCGGTATAACTGCGGCTTCGGCCACCGTTTCAAATTCCATTCCGCTGCGAACGATCCTTTCCCTAAAAAAAGAGGGGCTGGCTGGTGCCGGCGGGGCGATGGTGCGGATAAGAGGAACGGTGCTGGATGAACAGCCCGGCGAATACATTGTGGTTCACGACAAAACGGACACGATTCTCGCGGAAACGCATCAGGCCGTTCTGCCCAAAATCAAGGAGCAGGTTGATCTGGAGGGCCAGCCGGTTTCCGATGGTGACTCCGTCAGCCTGAAGAATGCCGTGGCCACTCCTCTGGCAACCGGCGGTTCCACGAACATCGAAGCGTCCGCTTTGCTTGTCAAGCCGGCCGAACTGCCCCTGCTGACCAACGTGTGGCAGATTCGTGATTTGCCGGCCGAAAGGGCGGCCTGGCATTATCCCGTCCGGCTGCGGGCGGTCATCACCGTCAACGCTCATTTCCAGGATTATGTTTTCGTTCAGGACAACTCGGCGGGCATTTCGGTTTTGATGGAGGGAATTTCCACCAATCTGAATCCGGGCGACTTGGTGGAAATTGAAGGGGCAAGTGATCCAGGCAACTTTTCGCCCATCGTGCTGGCTTCCAATGTGACGGTGCTTGGCTCGGCTCCCCTGCCGGAGGCAAAGCAGGAAACGCTGTTCCAACTGGCAACGGGCCAGTATGGCAGCCAGTGGATCGAAGTGCGCGGCGTGGTGCGTTCGATGTCCTGGTCCAACGGCATGGCGCAGCTCAACTTGCGGGATCTCGACGGCACAATTCCCGTGAATATTCCGGCGGAACGCGAGCCGGTTCAACTGCTGGATGCCATCGTGCGCATCCGGGGAGCCTGCGGTTCGGGATCGAATGACAAGCGCCAATTCAAGGGTTTTACAATGTGGGCATCCTCGCTTGATGAAGTGAAAGTTGAAGAACCCGGCGCGCTCGATCCCTTGAGCCTGCCAGCCCAACCCATCGCCAGTCTTGACCAGTTTCATCCCAGCGAGACATTGCAGCATCGGGTCACTGTTGCCGGCATCGTGACATGTGTTCATCCAAGCGGCTCGGCGTTCTTTTTTCTCCAGGACGTTGATGCTGGAGTTAAGGTGGAGGTGCCTTCAACCGGCGATTTGAAGGCAGGCGACTATGTGTTCGCGTCCGGCTATCCTGGTTTGGGAGGTTTCGGCGACGTGCTGCAAAATGCCATCTTCAAGGTGATTGGCCACCGTCAAATGCCCCCGCCGGACAAGCTCGTGCAGAAAGAAACCCTGGACCCGTTTTTGCATGACCGTTGGGTTCAGGCAGACGCGCGATTTTTGCATCACAGCAAAATCGGCGACGAGGATGTGCTGACGCTCCAGATTGGCAGCCGGATTTTTGACGCCCGCATCACCTCGCCAACTTCGGCACGGATCCAACAGCTTCAACCCGACAGCCTGCTTCAAGTCACCGGAAACTACCGGGTGCTGTCAGACGAGGCGCACGTCCCCAAGTCGTTCCAGCTTGCCGTGCCGACGGAAAGCGAAATTCAAATTCTCGAAGAACCGTCGTGGTGGACGGTCGAACACGCCCTCACGGTCATCGGCCTCATGGCTGCCGGCATCGGAGCGGCCATTCTCTGGGTGCTGATGCTGCGCCGGAAAGTGCGGCAGCAGACGGCCAGCCTCAAGCAAAGCGAACGCCAATTCCGCACACTGGTCGAGCAGTCGCTTGTGGGCGTCTACATCATCCAGAACGAACGGTTTATTTATGTCAATCCGCGCCTGGCCGCCATTTTTGGTTACACCCCGGAGGAAATGATGACCTCCGATAAAATAATGACAGAGGTGGTCCACCCAGAAGATTTGCCTCTGGTCCTGAAACAAATTCGCCGCCGAATCGACACTGAAACTGCAACCGCCCATTACTCTTTTCGCGGCCGGCGCAAGGACGGCTCCACCATCGATGTCGAAGTGCTCGGCAACCGCACTGAATTTGGCGGAAAGCCCGCGGTGCTGGGAACGCTGCTGGACATCACCGAAAGCAAGCTGGCCCAGGATAAAATCACGGAGCAGGCGCGGATGCTGGACCTGGCCAGCGACGCCATCATCGTAAGCGACTTGGAAGACCGGATTCTCTATTGGAATCAAAGCGCCCATCGGATTTACGGCTGGACGGCCCAAGAAGCCGTCGGCGGCATTGCCTTTGAAAAAATGCGCGTCAATCCGGCTGAATTCCAAAAGGCCAGACAGGCGTTGTTGCAAAACCATCAGTGGCACGGCGAATTCACCCATGCCGACCCGCACGGCGGGGAAATCATCGTGGAGACCCGCTGGACGCTGGTTCACGATGCGCAGGGAAAACCCGGCTCGATTTTGGCCATCAACACCGACATCACCCATTCAAAAAAGCTGGAGGCGCAATTCCTGCGCTCACAACGGCTGGACAGCATCGGCGTTCTTGCCGGCGGCATCGCACACGATCTCAACAATGTGCTCGCCCCCATCCTGATGTCCGGTCGCCTGCTGGAAATGGATCCCGATGCGCCCGACCGCGGGGAAATGATTGCAAATATTCTCAACAGCACCCAGCGCGCCGCCGACCTGGTCAGGCAAATCCTGACCTTCGCCCGCGGCACGGATGGACGCCACACCACCGTGCAGCCGTGCCGGTTGCTGGAGGAACTCCGGAAGCTCCTGAATGAGACCTTGCCCAAATCCATTCACCTGCAAATCCACAATACACCGGATGTGCGGACGATTGCCGTCAATGCGACACAGATTCACCAGGTCTTGATGAACCTCTGCATCAACGCCCGCGACGCCATGCCCAATGGCGGCGAATTGACGGTCTCCGTTGCCGACGTCGAACTGGATGAGCACGACGCCGCGACAAACGGAAACATCCGGCCCGGCTCGTATGTTGTCTTCAGCGTCACCGACAACGGCACCGGCATCAGCCCGGAAATTCGCGACCGGATTTTCGACCCGTTTTTCACCACCAAGAGCGTCGGCAAGGGAACCGGGCTGGGACTTTCCATCGCCACCGGCATCATCAAAAGCCACGGCGGCTGCATCAATGTCGAGAGCAGCCCTAACCACGGCTCCTGCTTCAATGTCTATCTGCCGGCCCATCACGCCGTCCAACATGACGCCGTTCAGGGCAGGACCGCCGGACTTGTTCGCGGCAACAACGAACTCATTCTGGTCGTGGATGACGAAGCCCCCATCCGCAACATCACCCGGCAGACCCTGAACATTTTCGGCTATCGCGCCATCACCGCCGGCAACGGCGCGGAAGCCGTCGCCTGCTATTCCCGGCAGAAAGATGAAATCGCCCTCGTGGTGGTGGACATGATGATGCCTGTCATGGACGGCCCGGCAACCATTCGGGCGCTGGTCCAGATCAATCCGGAAATCAAAATCATCGCCGCCAGCGGCTTGACCAGCGAAGGCCAGATCAACAGCCCGACAATCCGCGCCTTTCTTCCCAAACCGTATTCCGCCGATAAAATGCTCGCTGCCATCCATGAGGTTTTGCATCCCAATGTCGCGAACCAAGAGCCGGCCGGCTAGAATCTTGCGCGGCATTTTCGCCTGCTCCGGCCAATTTACTATTCAACGGCGCGCTGCTTTGATATTTTTCAAACCAGTATGAGCATGCAAAACAACGTTGTCCCGGCCACTCCGCCTCCGGCACCGTCCGATTTCATCCGCGACATCGTCGCGAAGCACGTCGCAGAAAATAAATATCCGCGCATCCACACGCGCTTCCCGCCGGAGCCGAACGGCTACCTGCACATCGGCCACGCCAAAAGCATCTGCCTGAACTTCGGCATCGCCCGCGAATTCGGCGGCATCTGCAACCTCCGCATGGACGACACCAACCCCACCAAGGAAGATGTCGAATACGTGGATTCAATTCAGGAGGATGTAAACTGGCTCATCTCCGCATGGGCCGACGACAGGCTCGGCTTGAAACCGAAGGGCAAGACGCCCGAAGCCGTCACCAGCAACGGCAGGCCGGACTTTTACCTCGGTCATGCTCCGCATTCAGCTCCAGGTTCTCAACCTCCGGCCGTCGAACCCTTCTACGCCTCCGACTACTTTGACCAGATTTACGAATACGCCGTCGCCCTCGTCAAAAAAGGCAGGGCCTTCGTCTGCGATTTAACGCCCGACGAAACCGACGAATACCGCCGCAACGCCAAACCCTCTCCATTCCGAGATCGCAGCGTGGAGGAAAACCTTGATTTGTTCCAGCGCATGAAGGCCGGCGAATTTCCCGATGGCAAACGCTCGCTCCGTGCGAAAATTGACGTCGCTGCGCCGAACATCTGGATGCGCGATCCCCTGCTCTACCGCATCCGCCACGCCGAACATCATCACACCGGCGGCAAATGGTGCATCTACCCAATGTATGACTTCGCCCATTGCTTGAGCGATTACATCGAAGGCATCACGCACTCGATTTGCACTTTGGAATTCGAGGTCCACCGCCCGCTTTACGACTGGGTTCTCGAAAGCCTGGATTTGCCGTGCCCGCTGCCGCATCAATACGAATTCGCCCGCCTCTCGCTCGGCTACACCATCATGAGCAAACGCAAGCTCATGCAGCTCGTGAACGAAAACCTCGTTTCCGGCTGGGACGACCCGCGCATGCCCACGATTTCCGGCATCCGCCGCCGCGGCGTCATGCCCGAAGCTCTGCGCAACTTCGCCTACAACATCGGCATCACCAAATACAACGGCATCACCGACGTGGCCGTGCTCGAACACGCCATCCGCGAGGACTTGAACAAGCGCTCCCTGCGCCGGCTCGCCGTGCTGCGCCCCATCAAGGTCGTCATCACCAACTTTCCCGAAGGCAAGACCGAGGAACTGGACGCCGTCAACAATCCCGAGGACGAGAGCGCCGGCAGGCGGAAGATTCCGTTCAGCCGCGAACTGTTCATCGAGCAGGACGATTTCAAGGAAGTGCCGCCGCCGAAATTCTTCCGGCTCAAACCCGGCGGCGAAGTCCGGCTCAAATACGCCTACATCATCAAATGCGACGAAGTGATGAAGGACGCCAACGGCAACATCACCGAACTCCGCTGCACCGCCGACATCGACAGCAAGATGGGCGGCGCGACGGCTGGTCGCAAGGTGAAGGGCACAATTCATTGGGTGAGCGCCGCGCACGCGGTTGACGCCGAAGTGCGCCTTTACGACCGGCTCTTTACCGAAGCCGAACCGGAGAAGGACGGGCGCGACTTCAAATCCGTCCTCAATCCGCACTCATTGGAAGTGGTCACGGCCAAATGCGAGCCGAGCCTGGACGATGCCGAACCGGAACTGCGCTATCAATTCGAGCGCCTCGCCTATTTCACGTTGGACAAGGACAGCGGGGAGAAACTGATCTTCAACCGCACCATCACGCTCCGGGACACTTGGGCGAAGGAAGCGCAAAAGGGTTGACACAAAAGACAAGCATAAGTTTGTAATCCTGGCTTGGGCAAATCTATGACAGTGGCAACAGTATCGGGAAAGCGGATTAGCCGTGTGCAGCCGGGCGGATGGGCGCGCGTGAAAAAATCCATCCTCATTTTCGCCGCCCTTTTTGCCTTGCTCGCGGCAGCGCGGGCAGATTTGGTCATGGAACAGCAATCCGGCATCACAAATATCACTGACCACATGGTCTTGAAGGTGCATGGCGACCAGATGCGCATGGACCAGCGTGACAGCGACGGTTACATCTTCAGCGTGATCATTTATTTGAACACGCGCGATTCCATCACCCTGTTTCCCCAGGGGAAAACATTTTTGAAAAAGTCCGGCGCGCAGATCCGTCAACAAATGGAGGCGGAAACAACCGCCTCGCACGGCACCAATGCGGTGGACCGCCCGCCCGCCAGGGCTGTGGACACCGGCAAGACCGCAAACGTGGGCGGTTATGACACGGAGATTTACACATGGTCCGGCCCCAACGGCCTCACCGAGACCCTGTGGGTGGCCACGAACTTTCCCGATTACAAATCCATCAGGACCGAACTCGCCAGGCTGGACCGGTTCAACGCTTCCGGCCCGCACAAGGGCGCGCAACCGGAATTAAGCGCCCTTCCGGGCATGGTCGTGAAAACCGAAAATGCCGCGGGCGGCCGCAAAGTCACCATCACCCTCATCTCGGCCAGGGTGGAACCCGTGGACGCCTCGCTGTTTGAACTGCCCGCCGATTATACGCCGTGGAAACCGCCGGTCGTGCAGGTGACAACCCCGGCGACGACGCCAACGAATGCCCAACCTCCTTCCAAGCCTTGAAATGGAACACACATCCGCGCACTTTTGCAATCGGTGGACTGGGTGATGCACGAAGACAAGCGAGGATGGCTACCTCAACGAAAGATGCATTTGTCCGCGCTTGATTTTCATCCAGTGTTGAAGCACTTTGTCTCCCAAGGTTAACGCAACAAGAGAAAGGAACTATAAATTATGGCACATGAACTACCGCCCCTGCCCTATCCCAAGGAGGCTCTGGAACCACACATTGACGCGCTGACGATGGAAATCCATCACGACCGCCATCACAAGGCTTATGTGGACAATCTCAACAAAGCCATCGCCGGCAACGCCGCCCTGGAGGCCAAATCTCTGGATGCGCTCATCGGCGACCTCGCGTCCGTGCCGGACAACCTTCGCACTCCGGTTCGCAACAACGGCGGCGGCGTTTGGAACCACTCTTTCTTCTGGAAGCTGCTCGCGCCCCATGCCGGAGGCGCTCCCACCGGCAGGCTCGGCGACGCCATCAAGACCACGTTCGGCTCGTTCGCCGATTTTCAGGCGAAGTTCGAAGCGGCGGGCATCGGGCGTTTTGGCAGTGGCTGGGTGTGGCTCATCTCGCACGCCGGCAAGCTGGAGATCGCTTCGACGCCAAACCAGGACAATCCGCTCATGGGCAAGGCCATTTCCGGCATCGAAGGCAAGCCGCTGCTGGTCGTGGATGTCTGGGAACACGCTTATTACCTGAAATACCAAAACAAGCGCGCGGATTATCTCAAGGCAATCTGGAACGTGATTGATTGGAACGCCGTCGCGAAGAATTACTAGGCCGGAAACGGTTTCAAGTTCAGAGGCCGCGCTGGTAAAAACCGGCGCGGCCTTTCGCTTTCGCCGGTGGCGTCAAACAAAAATCTTTTGTCGCGCGCGGCAACGGGTATTTTCCGGTCATGCCGCGACACGAAAACACGCCATCAAGGGAAAACTCCCTTTTGCAGCGGATGTTTGTCGTGTGCGTGATCTGCCTCGCCATTTTCCAGTTCTCCGAAAACACCGCCGACATTGACCTCTGGGGCCACGTCCTCTTTGGACAGGAATTTCTGCACACCGGCCATCTCGCGCGCACCGAACCGTATTCGTGGACCGCCAACGGCCAGCCGTGGATCAACCACGAAATCATCGCCGAGGTCGCGCTCGCGCTCGCGCACCGCGCGCTCGGCGGCACGGGGCTGCTGCTGTTGAAAATGGCCGTGGGCCTGCTCACCTTCGGCATCGCATTGTCGGTCGCGGGCAGGCAAATGAAATCCAGAACGCGTCTGATCGCGTGGGCTTTCGGCGCGCTGGCAGTCGTGGAGATTTCCTACGGCTTCGCCGCGCGCCCGCAAATCTTCACCGCGCTCGCGCTCGCCGCCGAGCTGTGGATTCTCGCCGCAATTCATCGCGGACGCCGGCGCTGGGCGTTTGCGCTGCCGCCGCTTTTTGCCGTGTGGATCAACACGCATGGCGGTGCGCTTGCCGGCATTGTTTTGCTGTTCGTCGCCGCCGCCGCCACAATGGCGCAGGGATTTTGCAGCCGGATTGCGCCGGAATTTCTCCGCCGGCGCATCGCCGCACCCGCGCCGGCCGGTGTCATCGTGGTGCTGGCAATTTCCTGCGTGGCTTCTGCGGCGGCTCTGCTGGTGAATCCCTATGGCTTTGAACTCGTCCGCTGGCTCGCCGAAAGCGTGATGTGGCTGCGCCCACAAATCGCGGAATGGAATCCTGTCCAATTCAATGGCGACCACGCGGCCTTTTTCCTATGCGTCGCCATCGCCGCCGCTGGATTTCTATTTTCGCGCCGCCCGGTCGCGCTGTGGGAACTGGCCGTGACCGGCGCTCTCGGCTTCATGGCGTTCCGTTCCGCGCGCCACACGCCGCTGTTTTGCATCGCAGCGATCGCCTTCGCGCCGCCACACCTCGCAGACGCGCTGGAACGTTTCAGGAATTCCTTCGCGCGATTGACGGAACTGTTCCGCAACATTTCCGTGCAAAAGTCTGCCACGGCATTGCTCGCCATCACCTCGATGGGAATTCTTTTTTCCGCCGGCACGCTGCACAAGGAGCGGGCGTGGACAATGGAAGTTCCGCGCAAGGAATTTCCCGTTGCCGCGCTGGAATTCATCCAGCAGCATAGGCTGCACGGCAACCTGATCTCGTTCTTTGACTGGGGCGAAGAGTGCATCTGGGAGTTGCCGGACAGCCGCGTTTCGATTGATGGCCGGCTGGACACCTGCTATCCGCGCGGAGTTTTTGACGCGAACTGGAATTTCTACAACGCCGAGCCGTTCCGTCAGCCCGCGCTGAATCTGGAGCAGGCCGATTTTGCCCTGCTGCCGCCGAAAATGGCCGGGGCAGTGATGCTGTGGAAAGACTGCGGCTGGCAGCCGGTCTACTCCGACGACACGGCGGTGGTGCTGGTGAAAGACATGAAGCAGTTTCCGATGCTCGCCGGTTTGCAGTCCACCATGCGGGGTTCCGCCGAAAGCGTCAAGGGCCGGGCCGCTTTTCCGGACGCGCCGTCCGCACAAATCGCCGGTCCGTGAACTTCAAGAAGCGGTCACGCCGCGTTTGATGGTTTCGACGCGGTTTTTTTTGCCCAGAACGACGACAAGCGGTTTCCAATTCCGGGCTTCTTTTTGGCTGAAGACGGCGAAATTCATGATGGTCAGCAAATCACCCTTCTTGCCGAGATGCGAAACCGCGCCGTTCAGGATGATTGCGCCGGAGCCGCGTTTGCCCTTGATGGCATAGGTTTCAAACCGTTCACCGTTGGCCATGTTGCCGCAGAGGATTTTTTCATATTCCTGCAGGCCGCATTTTTCCATCAGGTCGGCGGCAATCGTGAGGCTGCCTTCGTATTCAACGTTGCCGCCCGTCACCGTGGCGCGGTGGATTTTCGATTTGAGCAAAATTATTTGCATGAGCCTTGAGTATAACGCGGACCCCGGTTACTTCAACTTGAGAAAATTCCGCATGATCTGCCGGCCGTTTTCCGTGAGGATGCTTTCGGGATGGAATTGCACGCCCCAAATCGGCAGCGTCCGGTGCCGCACACCCATGATTTCAGCCTCGTCGCTCTCGGCGGTGATTTCGAGGCAGTCCGGCACCGTGTCGCGTTTGATGACGAGTGAATGGTAGCGCGTGGCGGTGAAGGGATTTGGCATTCCCTCGAACAAATCCTTTCCGTTGTGCCTGATCGGGGAGGTTTTGCCGTGCATCATGCGGTAATTCACGACAACCTCGGCGCCGAACGTGTGGCCGATGCATTGATGGCCAAGGCAGACGCCAAAAATGGGAATGCCCTCCTTCGAAAATGTGCGGATGACGTCGTTCGAAAGGCCGGATTCGCGCGGCGAGCACGGGCCGGGCGACACCAGAATGCGCTCCGGCTTCAACGCGCGGATGGCGTCGAGCGTGATTTCATCGTTGCGCCGGACCTGCAAATCCGCGCCCAGTTCGCCGAGATACTGGACGAGGTTGTAGGTGAACGAATCGTAATTGTCTATGACCAGAACCATCTTGATTTTTCAGTTTGAAATTTCATCAAGCACGCCGCGAATCAAATCTTCAGGAACGCGCTGATTCCATCTCACTTTACCGATTTTTTCAGCAAGGACAAATTTGATTTCGCCGCCGCTGACCTTTTTGTCGAGGCGCATGGCGTCCAGCAGCTTTTGGCGCTTTCGGGAATCCAGTCCGATTTGCACCGGCAGGCCGGCGTTGCGGAAAAGATGCTCAATCCGCTCAACGTCGCGTTCCGGCAAACCGAGGATTTTGCGGGACAATTTTGCTGCGGCGACCTGACCGATGGAAATCGCCTCGCCGTGCAAATACGTTCCGTAGCCGGAAATATTTTCGATGGCGTGGCCGATGGTGTGGCCGAAATTCAGAATGGCGCGCAGTCCGCCCTCGGTTTCGTCCTTGCCGACAACCTTCGCCTTGATTTCGCAGCAGCGCGCAATCACCGGCGAGAGGATGGCCTGGTCGCGCTTGAGGATTTTCGGCAAATGGCGCTCGAGCTGCGCGAACAATTTCGCATCGTAGAGGATGCCGTATTTGATGACCTCGGCGAAACCGGCGCGGAATTCGCGTTCGGGCAGCGTTTTCAGCGCGTCCAAATCACACAGCACCAGCTTCGGCTGATAAAATGCGCCGACGAGATTTTTGCCCGCCTTCAAATTGACGCCAACCTTGCCGCCGACGGAGCTGTCCACCTGTGAGAGCAGCGTCGTCGGCACCTGCACGAACGCGATGCCGCGCAGATAGGTCGCCGCCAGAAAACCCGCCAGGTCGCCAACCACGCCGCCGCCGAGGGCCACGATGAAGGATTTACGTTCGATCCGCTGCGCCGCGAGATTGTCGTAACAGGACTGGACCGTTTTCAAACTTTTGGCGGTTTCGCCCGGCTGGACAATTGTCAGCGACGGCGCAAAGCCCGCCGCAGCGAGGGAATTGAAAACAGCCCTGGCATACCGTTTGCCGACGTTGGCGTCCGTGACAATGGCGCAGCGCGCGGTGAGTTTGAGTCGCGCGCATTCGCCGCCGACCCGGTCAATCAAGCCCGGCGCGATTTTGATGTCGTAGCTGCGATTGCCTAGTGGAACGTGAACAGTGCGCACGGGCCAAGAATAAGGATTGGCCGCAAAGTGTCAAAGGTTTGAAATTGGTTGCGGGGGTAGGATTTGAACCTACGACCTTCAGGTTATGAGCCTGACGAGCTACCGGGCTGCTCCACCCCGCGATCAGAGTTTTTTATT